>NZ_ANFX01000018.1 GCF_000331285.1 Porphyrobacter sp. AAP82
CGGGGGCGGAGGAGGGGGCGGCGGGGCGGGCGCAGGAGCAGGCTCGTCCACCTCGCCGCCGAAATGCCCGATCAGCGCGGCAAGCCCGCCCGCAAAGCCGGCGGCAATCGTCCCGATCTTCCAGCCCGAGGAATGGCGATAGATTTCCGCCAGCATCACCGCCTTTTCATTGGTGAGCGCGGCCGCCGCATCGAAGCTCGCCTTGCCGCCATCGAGGCTGACCATCAGCGGGCGGCTTTCGCCCACGGCGCGGCTGTCATGGGTGGCGGTAAAGACGATGCGGTCGATGTTCGCGGGCAGACGGTCAAGCTCCAGCGCGAAGCTTGCGGTGTTGCCGCTGGTCGTCATCCGCACCTCGCCGCCCGGGGTCGCCGGGTTCGAGAACAGCACCACATAGCGATCATCGCCGATCTTCTGGCCGGGCTCGAGGCCGAAGACGGCAATGTCGATCCCATCGAGGCCGAATTCGACCTTCACCTCGCAAGTGCCGCCGACGCCAAGGTCCGACAGCGAGCGCTTTTCCCCACGTTGCAGCTGCATGCGAATATGCTCCCGGTCTTGTGGCCCGGCGGGGCCTGACAGTCGAAGGTTTAGAGGATCGCGCGCGCGGGCGCGGTGAGATCGTGGACGGTGCGCCCCGAGGTGCGTGTCCCGACCGCCTTGAAGTCCCAGGCCCCTCCCGCGCGCGACAGGCGGGCGAGGATCAGCCCGGTGTGCGGCCCCGAATCCGAAATGTCGAAGCGCGCCAGTTCGCGCCCGCTCTTCTTGTCGACCACCCGGGCAAAGGCATTGGCGACCTTGTCGAAGGTCTGCCCGCGGAAGGAGTTGACGGTGAGAACGATGTGTTCGACCCGCGCATCGAGCCGGTCAAGCTGGATCGCGATGCTCTCGTCATCGCCGTCACCCTCGCCGGTGAGGTTGTCGCCGCTGTGGCGGATCGTGCCGGCAGCATTGGCGAGCTTGCCGAACCACACCTGTTCGAGCACGGCGTTATCGGCATCGAAGGTGATGCACGAGGCATCGAGATCGATATCCCCGCCGCCGCCCAGCAATCCGCCGAGAAAGCCTTTCTTGGCAACGTCCCAGCCCACCCCGAGACTGATCTGGGCAAGGCCGTGCGGTGCCTCCTTGGCGAGGCTGACCGACTGGCTCTTCTGGAGCGATATTCCCACTGATCCCCCGGCGTCGCTGCGATCTGTCCCGTTGCGGGACAGGGTATCCCCGAAGGCCCGGGGGGTGTCAACCCCGCGCCCTGACGGATTGCCCGGGGCTTAGTGTTGTTATCGTTACGTTTTTGTTAAAATGCGGCGAGGCGATTCAGAGCCCGAAGCTGCCCTTCAGCCCGTCGATCACATATTGCGCGGCGAGCGCGGCCAGCAGCACGCCGAGGAGCCGGGTGATGACCGCCTCGACCTTGTCGCCCAACAGCCGGATCAGCGGGCCTGCGGCGACCAGCGCGGCGGCAGTGATCGCCAGCACCGCGGCCAGCGCGGCGAGGATCTGGCCCTGTTCGGGCAGGTTGCCGTCGGCCTCGTTCATCAGCAGCATCACCGCCGCGATCGCGCCCGGCCCGGCCAGCATCGGCATCGCCATCGGGAAGACCGAGACGTCCTCGATCTCGGGGGTCTGGGCGATCTTCTCGGCACGCTGCTCGCGGCGTTCGGTGCGCTTTTCGAAGACCATGTCGAAGGCGATGAAGAACAGCATCAGCCCGCCCGCGATGCGGAACGAGTTCAGTTCGATATGCAGCGCGCCCAGCAATTCCTGCCCGAACAGCGCGAAGATCAAGAGGATGATGCTCGCGATCCCGCAGGCCCGCAGCGCCATGCTGCGCGCCTGTGCGGCGCTCGCACCCTTGGTCAGCCCGGCATAGATCGGCGCGCACCCGGGCGGGTCGATCACCACGAACAGGGTGACGAAGGCGGAAAGGAAGGTTTCGGTCAGCATGGTCGCAGGCTCTGGCGTGCCCCTCCCATCAATCGCCGGTCGGCACAAGGCTTTGTTCGATGCCCGTGAGCCAGCGGCCCTCGTCATAGTATTCGGCGAGGAAATAGCGCGTGCCGTCAGGGCGGTGCTCCCAGCGCCAGCGCAGCGTGGTGTCGCGCGACAGGTGCGCCTCGGTCTTGCCATCCTCGCCCAGCGAGATGGCAGGCGGTGGCGGGGCCGGTACGCCGGGGCGCGGGCAGGTGGCGACGAGGCCCCGGATCGCGTCGATCTCGGTGACGACGATGTCGCCCGGCCGCGCCTCGACCTTGGGCTGTGGCGGAGGCTGCGGCACGTCGGGCCCGCCGGCATCGAAGACATAGCGGTATTCGCCGTCGCTCTGCCGCTCCCACACGGTGACGAAATTGCCGACCGTGCCGCCCGGTTCGCGCAGGCGGCCCTGGCTGACCGCGAGCGCGCCGTCGCAGCTCATCACCACGGTGCGGGCCTTCCACGTGACAGCCTGCGGCGGATTGCTCTGCGTCGCCAGCCACGGGGCGAGGGGGAACGGGCCGTTGCGCCCGTGAAGCATCGCGCCGGGCGCGGCATATCTGGCGAAGGCGGTCCACTGGCCCAGTTCCTGCGCATCGCGGGCGAAGGCGATCTCGGCGGCGACGATGGTGCTCGGCTGTGCGGCGCCAGGCGTGTTCGCCAGCATCCGGTCGATCATCGCCACCTGCCGCTTGGTCGGCTTGGGCGGCCCGCCCCCGCCGACGCAGGCGGCGAGGATCAGCGGGAGCGCGGCGGCGAGCAGCAGGCGGGCGCGGGTCACAGGCCCTCCGGCGCGGGCAGCCCCGCGTGGGCATGGGCGGCGACCAGCGTGTTCCTGAGCAGCACCGCAATCGTCATCGGCCCGACCCCGCCCGGCACCGGGGTGATCGCACCCGCGACCGCCGCCGCCTCGGCGAAGGCCACATCGCCCACCAGACGCCCCTTGGGCTTGTCCTCGGTGGGGGGCAGGCGGTTGATGCCGACATCGATCACGGTCGCGCCCGGCTTGATCCAGTCCCCGCGCACCATCTCGGGCCGGCCTACCGCGGCGACCACGATATCCGCGCGGCGCACCACCTGCGGCAGATCGCGCGTGCGGCTGTGCGCGATGGTGACGGTCGCGTTGGCATCGGTGAGCAGTTGCGCCATCGGCTTGCCGACGATGTTCGACCGGCCAATCACCACCGCCTCCAGCCCGTTGAGGTCGCCGAGGTGGTCTTGCAGCAGCATCAGGCACCCCAGCGGCGTGCAGGGGACGAAGCCGGTCTGCCCCACCGCCAGCCGCCCGGCGTTGATGACGTGGAACCCGTCGACGTCCTTGTCGGGATCGATCGCGGCGATCACCGCCTGCTCGTCGAGCCCTTGCGGCAGGGGCAGCTGGACGAGGATGCCGTCGACTTGCGCGTCGCGGTTGAGGCGCTCGACCAGCGTCAGCAGCTCGGCCGAGGAGGTGGTGGCGGGCAGGCGGTGCTCGAAACTCGCGATCCCCGCTTCCTCGCAGGCCCTGGCCTTGGCGCCGACATAGACCTGGCTGGCCGCATCATCGCCGACCAGCACCACCGCAAGGCCCGGGCGGCGGCCGGCCGTGCGCGCGAAGTCCGCCGCGGCCGCGCCGATGCGCGCGCGCAAGCCTTCCGCAAAGGCCTTGCCGTCGATCCGCTGCGCCGCTGCCATCAATAGGCCGCGTATTGCAGGATGCGCGCGACCGCCGCGAGCAGCAGCATGAACACCATCGGCGAGAAGTCGATCGCGCCGGTATCGGGCATCACGCGCCGGATCGGGCGGAGCACCGGCTCGAACAGGCGCGAGAGGGCATCATGCACCGCGAAGACGAACTGGTTGCTCGGGCTCACCACGTTGAAGGCGAACAGCAGTCCGATGATGAACCAGATGATCAGCAGCATGTTGGCGGTGCTGATCACCATGCCGACGATATCCACGAGAGCTTGCGTCATTGCTTGTCGTTTCCGTTGCGTGGGGCGGCCCGCCGTGTGGCTGGCCTGCGCCCGGTCCTAGTCCCTCAAGAGGCGTATTAGCTTGTTAATACGCCTCGCGCCATAGTCCTGTTCCCGCGCGGGCTCAGGCGCGCACCAGCGTGCCCGCGCCCTGGGCGGTGAAGAATTCGAGCAGCATCGCATGGCCGACCCGGCCATCGAGCACCACCGCCGCCTCGCAGCCCGATTGCACCGCGGCCACGCAGGTTTCGAGCTTGGGCACCATCCCGCCGCGGATCACGCCGTCCGCGCGCAATTGGGCGATGTCGGCGGGCGTGAGGTCGGTGAGCAGCGCCCCGTCGGCGCCCAGCACGCCCGCCACGTCGGTCAGCAGGAACAGCCGCGCCGCGCCCAGCGCCGCCGCGATCGCGCCCGCCATGGTGTCGGCGTTGATGTTGTAGGTCGCCCCGTCCGCTCCGTATGCGATCGGGGCGATCACCGGGATCATGCCGGCGGCCACCATCGTGTCGATCACCATCGTATCGACCGCCGCCGGTTCGCCGACGAAGCCCAAATCGACCGCCTGTTCGATATTGCTGTCGGGATCGCGCGTGGTGCAGGTGACCTTGCTGGCGGTCACCAGCCCGCCGTCCTTGCCCGAGATGCCGATCGCCTTGCCGCCTGCGGCCGCGATCCAGCCGACCAGTTCCTTGTTGATCGCGCCCGACAGCACCATCTCGGCGACCTGGGCGGTGGCCTTGTCGGTGACGCGCAGGCCATCGACGAAGGTGCTCTCCACCCCGAGGCGCTTCAGCATCTGCCCGATCTGCGGCCCGCCGCCGTGCACCACCACCGGGTTGATGCCGACCGCCTTCAGGAGCACGATGTCCTCGGCAAAGTCGCGCGCGGCCTCGGGATCGCCCATCGCGTGGCCGCCATACTTCACCACGAAGGTGCGGCCCGCATAACGCTGGAAGTAGGGCAGCGCCTCGATCAGCACTTCGGCCTTGGCAAGGTCGGGCGTCGCGGCCCCGGGGTGGTTTGTCTTGTCGCTCACCGGCATCGTTCCCAGCGCGCCCGCGGCGCATCTCGGGCCGCGCCCTAGCGGCTTGCGGGCGCGGGGCCAAGCGGCTTGGTGGTGAGGGTTACCGCTGATTGGGCATTCGCGCGGCCCGGTGCTATTCTGGCGGGCCAGCGAGGTGACCATGGCCGACACGGACAGGGACGAGACGCCCCCCGATCCATCGGGAGAAGGGCGCCGTCAGGCGGACCGGCGCCGCACCGCAGCGCGCGGCGAGGAGACCGGCTGATCCGCACCGCGCACACGGTGGCAGGCGGGACATCGCCTCGTGCCCCGCCCGCACACGCTCGCCCTCAAGTAGCGGACCGGCAAGGCGGCAAGCACACGCTCATCCCTCGGCGGGCATGTCCTCGAGCATCGCCGCGATCTGGTCGAGCAGGCCCAGCCGTTCGCGCTTCAGCGCCTCGAGCCGCGCGTCGCCGGCCGCCTCGGCCCCGCATTCGATGCGGTGGATCATGCGGTTCACCTCGTGATGGCGCGCCGCGAGGCGGGCGAAGTGCGCATCGCTCGCCTTGAGGCGGCGCAGCGCTGCGGCATCGTGCGGGAAGGCCTCGGCGAGTTCGTGCGGCGTATGGGCTGACATCGGGTTCTCCCTGGTTGGACACCCCTCCCTAACGCGGGCTGACCCTTACGCGTTTGACCGGTGTCAAAATCGCTGGAACCGCCTCCATTTCCGGCTATTCTGATCAGCGGGATACTTGCATGACACGACCGGACCCTCTCCTGCGCCGCGCGGCGGCGCTTGCCTTCGTGCCGCTCGCCGCAGCGGCCGCCGCTGGGCTGTGGCCGCAGGCGGGCGAGGCGCAGGGCCAGCGCGAGCAGCACGCCGCGCTCTTCCCGGTGTGCGGCGGGCCGGTGCGCGTCACCTGCGTGGTCGATGGCGACACCTTCTGGCTGCGCGGCACCAAGATCCGCATTGCCGACATCGACACCCCCGAGGTCAGCCAGCCCGCCTGCCCCGAGGAGCACGCGCTCGGCCTTGCCGCGACCGAGCGGCTGCGCGAGCTGCTGGGCGCCGGCCGCTTCGGCCTCGCCGTGCCGCCCGATGGCCGCACCCGCGACCGGTACGGCCGCGAGCTCAGGATCGTCACCCGCGGCGGCAAGAGCCTGGGCAGCGTGCTGGTGCGCGAGGGCCTCGCCGCGCGCTGGGGCGGTCCGCGCAAGGCATGGTGCCGCGCCTGACCGGGCACCTGCGCCGCGCGCGCGGGCGGCTGTAGGAGACACATGAGACACTGTCCTGGAGCGGAAATCCCGCGCCCTGCGCGCGCCCTCGCGGCGAGCGCAAGGCGGCGCAGCGGACGGTTGGCGAGAGGGGGCGCGGCGGGCATGACAAGCGATGCTACGCCGCGCGGGGGCTGTAGGAAAGCGGTTGGTTTTCCGTCTGTATTTCGGGCCCACCCCTAACCCCTCCCGCAAGCGGGAGGGGGACTAGTTCTCCCCTCCCGCTTGCGGGAGGGGTTAGGGGTGGGCCCGAACAATTGCTCCCGAGCCGCCACCATGATAAACCCCTGAAATGCCTGACTGGAAGCCCCGCGACACCGTCCGCGCCCGCGCGCTGCGGCGCGAGGCGACGGGGCCGGAGCGGGGGCTCTGGGCGTTCCTGTCGAAGAGCCAGACCGGCGCGAAGTTCAGCCGCCAGATGCCGGTCGGGCCATGGTTTGCCGACTTCCTGTGCCGCGAGCTTTCACTGGTGGTGGAACTCGACGGCTTCAGCCACGACTGCGCGCCCGAGCGTGACGCGCGCCGCGATGCATGGATGGCGGCGCACGGGTTCACCGTGCTGCGCTTCACCAATGATGATGTGCGGGACAATGTCGAGGGCGTGGTGACCGCGATCCGGCTGGAAGTCGAGCGGCTGCGGGGCTTGAAGGGAAGTGCCCACCCCTAACCGCTGTGGCTGCGCCACACCTGCGGTTCCCCGCACGCGGGAGGGGGACTACCGGCGGCAAGCGATCGGGATCGGGTCTCTCCGACAACCCTTCCCGCGCGCGGGAAGGGCGCGAGGAAGCGAAGCTGTCCGAAGGACACCTGGCGGCTCTGCCGCCTAGTCGCAGCGGGTTGGGCAAGTGCCCGCCACTTTACGTGAGGCCGCCCGTCAGTCCTCTATGTAGAGGCGCTCGCTGATACCAAAGACGACAATAGGACAGCCTCCGCCTGAACCGCCCCGAAGTCGCGGAAGCAACTTGCTCATGTGTGTTGTCGAGTTGCCAAAGCTTGGCCCGCGGCCGAGTGAATTGAAGATTGTCTGCAATTCCGAACAGCGCGTGATGATGACTCCAACATCAATGACCTGCAGATCGAACAGCAAACGGAAGTTATTTAAATCTCGATCAAAAAATGGATCCTTGTTGTTCCATTCCACCTCAAGCGCAACACGCCCCTTGAAGCAATCAACGCTATGGGTTGGAGATTCCCGCTCGGTACCATCGACAACGATTGCTGTGCGGAACTGTCGCTCTATCCAGTCAGCATCCTTCAACGGCTTTTCAAGTCGTGCGACGATAGACGAGCGGCTTCCCCCGGCTGTAAGCACTTCACTCCGAAAAAGCCGAAAAGCGCGGAGAGCGTGTTGTATTTCTTGCCACTCTTGGGGGAAGGCAGTCTGGAGAATACCAACTGCATTCCGCCATTCGTGGATCTCGTAGAGCTCGGCTATGTCTGGCGGAACTAGATGATCGGTAGTCAAATCACACCATCGGCGAGGTTGCACTGTTGTTGCTATAGGTAGCCCAATCGGGCCGGTAGCTCTCGTCAGCCTGATTGCCCCAGACCGTCCAACCCTTGCGCACACCGCGGCTAAACAGTTCGATGCGTGGCCCCCAGCTACAAGCTTCGATAATCGGATACTGCTCGTCTGGCTTGCGGCTGTGCTCACGCTTTTGGCTGCGGATCACGTTGACCTGACGACGGCCGGGATCGAGGGTCCGCACATTCTTGCCACGCACGCCGAACAGCAAAATTTCGGTCACATTGCGGAAGTAGAAGCCGACACCTCGACCGTCTGGGCCGCCATCCTTGCGGACCTTTTCCCAGATGATGTTCGACACGTAGCGGAAGCCCCATGCCTCCATCACCCGAATTCCCTCTGGCAGGAGCGCATTCGGGACCCACAGGTAAAGATGCGCCCGGTCCGCCGCAATTTCGGAGACAGGCAGGTCGCAGATTTCCTGCAACTCCATCGTGCCATAGCGGTTGAGCCGCTTGTGCTCAGGAGCGACTTTGCCGGTCCTGTTCTGGAACTGCCATGGCGGGTCAGCGAGGATCGTCCCGAACTGCTTGCCATTGGCGGCACGCAGAAGGCTTGCGGCAGGCTCCTGACTTCCGGCGGGGTCCAGCATCGCAGCACCTTTCAATTAGAACAAAACAAGATCTGATCGATACTGGAACCCAAGTCAAGCGATAGCCGCCATTTTGGCCGAAACTACTCCGCAGCCTCAGCCCCAAACAGCCCAGCTTCAGCCTCGACGCCCTCGCCCGGCTCGTTCGCCGCCTTCGCCTTCTGCCGCTTGTCGAAGCTCGACCACACGGTGTTCCAGTCGCCCCGCGTCGCGCCCTTCGAGTATTCGGTCGCGCGGGTTTCGAAGAAGTTGGCGTGCTCCACCCCGTTCAGCAAAGGCGTGAGCCACGGCAGGGGGTGTTCCTCGATCATGTAGATCTCCTGGAGGCCCAGCTGCTTCAGGCGCCAGTCGGCGATGTAGCGGATGTAGCGCTTGATCTCCTTGGCGCTCATGCCGTCGACCGGGCCCATTTCGAAGGCGAGGTCGATGAAGGCGTCCTCGAGGCGGACGGTCTTCTGGCAGATGTCGATGAGGTCCTCCTTCACCGCCTTGGTGAGGCACTGGCGTTCCTCGCAGAAGGTGTGGAACAGCTTGATGATGCCCTCGCAGTGGAGGCTTTCGTCGCGGACCGACCAGCTGACGATCTGGCCCATGCCCTTCATCTTGTTGTGGCGCGGGAAGTTCATCAGCATCGCGAAGCTCGCGAACAGTTGGAGCCCTTCGGTGAAGCCGCCGAAGGCCGCCAGCGTGCGGGCGATGTCTTCATCGGTGTCGACCCCGAACTGGCCGAGGAAGTCGTGCTTGTCCTTCATTTCCTCGTATTCGAGGAAGGCGGAATATTCGGCCTCGGGCATGCCGATGGTGTCGAGCAGGTGCGAATAGGCGGCGATGTGCACCGTCTCCATGTTGGAGAAGGCGGCGAGCATCATCTTGACCTCGGTCGGCTTGAACACGCGGCCGTAGTTTTCGTGGTAGCAGTTCTGCACCTCGACATCGGCCTGGGTGAAGAAGCGGAAGATCTGGGTGAGCAGGTTGCGCTCGTTCTCGGAGATCTTCTGCGCCCAGTCGCGGCAGTCTTCGCCCAGCGGCACTTCCTCGGGCATCCAGTGGATCTGCTGCTGGCGCTTCCAGAAGTCGTAGGCCCAGGGGTACTGGAAGGGCTTGTAGGTGTTGCGGGCTTCGAGCAGCGACATTTGGATTACTCCGATAGAAATTGGCGGGCCGGTTCTGTTG
>NZ_ANFX01000019.1 GCF_000331285.1 Porphyrobacter sp. AAP82
GGGGGCGGCGGGGGCGGCGGGGGCGGGGTCACCGCAACCGGCGCAACCACCGGCGGCTCTTCGCCACCGAAGTTGTAGGTGATCGTGCCAAGCAGCGAGTGCGTGGCGACGCTGGTGTCGAGGTCGCGGCCGAACGGATCGACGAGGTTCACGTCGGTCGCGCGGAAGTAGCGATACTTCAGACCGACATCCCAAGAGTCGCTGATCGGCGCGCGGACGCCCGCAAGAAGCTGCCAGGCAAAGCCGGTGTCCGAATCGTTCCACACGCCCGGGCCGTTGGCATTCACGCGGCCGTCCATGTCGACGCGGGCCACGCCCACACCGCCACCGACGAAGCCCTGAACGCTGTCGTCATCGCCGAAATCGACGAGGCCGTTGAGCATGAAGCTCAGCGCGTTGACTTCACCCAGCGCGTCGCGCGTGCCGGTGAAGGTGTTAAAGCCGCCCGGCGCGCCCTGCGCGGGGTTGAGCGCGAGGCCCTGGCTGCCGGCGGTCACTTCCGAAAGATCGGCAGCGCGGTAGCTGGCTTCGGCTTCGAGGCGGAAGCCGCCGAAGTCATAGCCCACAATCCCGCCGAAATCGTAGCCGGTGTCATAATTGGCCGCCGCGTCGTCCGCAGCACCGTTGACATCGATCGACTGGTCTTGGACCACCATGACGCCGCCATCACCCTCGATATACCACTGGCCGTCGCGGGCCATGGCGGGCGTGGTCAGCGCGGTCGAAGCCATCGCCATTCCAATGACGAATTTGCGCATTTCCGGATTTCCCCTTTGCGTTAAACTTGAGGCACTCGCTTTCTCTATCTTTTCCCCCCGCGCGAGGCAAGCAGTCAATGCCCTTGTGGTGTTGCAAGAATGTCGCTGAAAAGGCCTTGTGGATAAAAATGTAACCCCAAAAGCGGCGGTAATCCGCCATTCGCAGGATTCATGGGAGCCTCTAGGCGAGAACACCCATGGTCTTCAGCGCCGTAATCAACGCCGTCAGGGTGTTGCGCGCCTGCACGTCGATAACCGTTCCACCGGACGCTGCGGCAACCACCGCAGCCGGCTGCCATTGTGTCCGGAAGATGACAAGTGCGCCGACCGCGCGGTCGTAAATCACCATGCCGTCTGCGGGCGGGATGAAGTGCCAGGCACCGGCAATGCGGACCGCCAGCTTTCCTTCCTGGCCAACCCATGCACCGGTGGCGGTCGCCGTCACCCGGTAGCACGCGCCGTCCAGCGGGCTTGCCGGCGGAGCCGCCTGCGAGGCGGTGACAGCGCGGGCGTGGAGCGCATCGAGCAAGCTCAGCGCCTCGTTAACGAAGAATTCCTTCTGCGCCTGCCCTGCAAGCATGGCTGTGCTGCGGCCCGCGCAGCGTCTCCGGCTCGGCGGCCGAGAACAGCTGTGCCTGCGCCCCGTTCTCGAACCGGATGCGGTGGAGCGAGGGTTCGAAATGCGGCTTGTGGCCCGGGCGGCAGACCGCAAGCAGCCCGCTTTCGCCCTCGACCATCACCGCCCGCGCCTCGGCCAGCGAGGAGGAGACCAGCGCGATCCGCGCGTCAGGGTGGCTATCGGCGATCATCCGCACCCATTCGGCACCCGCGCGGGTCTTGCCGAAGCCGCGGCCGGCCATGATCATCCACACCCGCCAATCGCCCGGCGGGGGCAGCTGTTCCTTGCGGGCGAGGTATTCCCACAGATAGTCGAAGCTATTCATCTGGTTCTGATCGAGGTCCTCGGTCAGCTCGCGGTAAACCCGTTCGCCATCGGCCTTCTCGATGTCGGGTTTATAGGGATCGGCGATCTGGTCGATCATCTCGTCATAGGGGCCGCTCATTCGCCCTTCCCTTCTGCTGCGGCTCTTTCGCGGGCGATGCGGCGGCGGATGTCCTCGATCTTGCGGTCGATCGAGGCGCGCACTTCGGCGGCGCTGACATCGCGCACCTGGCTTGCCGCGCGGCCCGCGTGATCGCGGTGGGCGGCGAGCAGACGGATCGCGTTGGGGAAGTCGAACTTCTCGCCATCGGCGGTCTTGGCATCGCCGTCGCGCAGGCGGCGGACCACCTCGAGCTCGAGGCCGAGATAGCCGTCAGCCAGGGCCGCCAGCCAGCCGCGCGCGAATTCGGGCTGGTCGCGGCGCGCCTGGCAGGCTTCGGCGATGCTGACGCCGGCGGTCGTCGCGGCGCGATCGAGGCTCGAGGTTGCGCTGAGGGTGTCGAGGAACCGCTTTTGCCAATGCTGCCCGCAGGCGGCTCCGTCACGGTCGGAACGGGCAGGCACGATCTTGGCCATGGGCGCCACTCCTTCGGCGAACGGAAGTGGGCAGCGCTTCCGGTGGGAAGCGCCGCCCGCTGGCGAATCGCTATTTCTGGATGATGTCCTTTGATAACCAATAAGCGTGACGATGTCAATCAAAATAACCATTCAGGTTAATTGACACATTCGGTTTCACGATCCACCGACAAGGGCTGCCACGCAATCTCGTTGCGCATACCGTATTGACGGCGCGCAACATAGCCCATGGTATCATTGGTGGCCGGGCGGGCAGGTGGACCGGGGGAGGAGGCTGCTTCGCGCGGCAGCGCGACAAATGCCGTCAGATGATCCCGATCGCCTTGCCGGCGCGCTCGAACATGCCGAGGATGGTCTGCACCTGCTCGGCCGTGTGCTCTGCGCACAGCGAGCAGCGCAGCAGGGTCATGCCCGCAGGCGTTGCCGGAGGCCTTGCGAGGTTGACGTAGAGGCCCTCCTTCAAGAGCGCTTCCCACATCATCGCGCCCTTTTCGAGATCGGGCATCATGACCGCGATGATCGCGCTCTGCGGGGTTTCGGTGCCCAGCTGGAAACCGAGCTCGATAAGGCCCTTGTGCAGTGTGCGGCTGTTCTCCCACAGGTGCGCACGCTTGTTGCCGCCATGCATCAGCTTGCGGATCGAGGTCGCCGAGCTTGCCATCACGGCGGGCGGAAGGGCGGCGGTGAACACATAGGGACGGCACACCAGGCGCATTACCTCGAACTTGGGGTGGTTGGAGACACAGAAGCCGCCCACCGTGCCCACGCTCTTGGAGAAGGTGCCGATGATGAAATCGACATCATCGATCACGCCCTGCTCTTCGGCGACGCCGCGGCCGTGCGCGCCGATGAAGCCCATCGAATGGGCCTCGTCGACCAGCACCATCGCGCCGTGCGCCTTGGAGATGCGCACCATCTCCTGCAACGGCGCGACATCGCCCATCATCGAATAGACGCCCTCGAGCACCACCAGCTTGCCCGCGCCTTCGGGGATGCGCTTCAGGCGCTTCTCCAGCGCTTCGACATCATTGTGCTTGAAGGGCACAACTTCGGCATTGCCCATCGCGCAGCCATCCCAGATCGAGGCGTGGCTATCGATGTCGAGGATGATGTAATCGCCCTTGCCCGCCAGCGTCGAGATGACGCCGAGGTTGGCCTGGTAGCCGGTCGAGAAGACCATCGCGTGGTCCATGCCGTAGAATTCGCGCAGCGCGGCCTCGACATCGCGGTGGTCGCGGAAGGTGCCGTTCAATACGCGGCTGCCCGTGGTCCCCGCTCCGAAATCCTCCATCGCCGCCTTGCCGGCCGCGATCACATCTGGATCGAAGGTCATGCCCATGTAGTTGTAGGTGCCGAGCAGGATCGTGTCGCGCCCGTTGCAGATCGCGCGGGTGGGCGAGAGCACCTGCTCCATCACCAGGTTGAACGGATCCTCCACCCCGGCGGCAAGCAGCTGCTCGCGGGTCTGGATGATGGGATCGAACTTGGCGAGCAGATCGACCGGTTCGGCAGCGGCGGTGGTGTCGTTCATGGCGGTTGCCATTATCAGCTATCCTGCAACTTGTGGACTGCCGCCACCAATTGGCCCCAGTTTTCGATCTCGGCCTGCTGGTTCATCGAGATGATGACGTCGAACTCGTCCTCGATCTCGGCGACGAAATCCATCACGGTAAGGCTGTCGAATTCGAGATCGCCGGCAAAGGTGGTCGCATCCTCGATGGCGATGCCCTTCTTGTTGAAGGGCTCGATCAGGGTGCGGATCTTGGCGTCGACGTCTGCGGGGGTCATGGCGTTCGTGCTTTCGTTGGACGGCATATGCGGCGTGTCGGTTGTGGCGCGGGCTCTAGCCCTCTATTACGGCTGCAAAACGGCGGATGATGCAGCTTGTCAAGCTTTCGCCGTGCAGGCTTCGGCCGCAGGGCCTTTCCGGGGGGAAAGAATGGGCAATGAAGTCACAGGGGCCGCCGCGCCCAAGGCAGCGCCTTCGCTGCCGTCGCCTTCGGGCTATTCCAATCACGCGATCCATCTGGTGCGCACCGCGCAGCAGATCAACCTGTCGCTCAGTCAGATGGCCGACCAGAAGGCCTCGATCCTGATGGGGGCGACTTTTCTCGTCTTCACCATCACCGTCGGGCAGGCCCGCAATGGCGAACTGCCCTGGTCGCTGGGAATGCTGGCGCTGTTCGCCTTCATCTCGGCGATGTGTGCGGTTTTCGCGGTGTTGCCTGCGGTCAGCAGCCCGGCGGCGGCAAAGCTCAATAACGGCAAGGTCAACAAGCTGTTTTTCGGCACCTTCACCGGCCTCGACGAACAGGAATGGATCGATTCCATCCTCGCCGAACTGCACGCCGATGAAACCGTGTTCCGCACCATGCTCCACGACATCTACCAGAACGGGCAGGTGCTCCAGCGCAAGAAGTACCGGTTCCTCGCCTATGCCTACAAGAGCTTCATGTTCGGCATGTGCCTGACCGCGATCACCTTCGTGATCGAGATGGCGGCGCATTACGTCTGAGGCGGGTCACACCAGCGCGTTGACCGCGTTCATGAAGGGCCCGATGGAGACCGGCTTGGAAAGATAGCCCTCGGCCCCCGCCGCGCGGATGCGCTCCTCGTCGCCCTTGGCGGCGAAGGCGGTCACCGCGAGCACCGGGATCGCCGCCAGCCGCCGGTCGCGCTTGGCCGCCTCGATCAGATCGACGCCGGAGACGCCGCCCAGCTGGATGTCCATGATGATGAGATCGGGCGAGACGGCGCGCGCGGTGTCGAGCACCTTGTCGCCTTCCGCCACGGGTTCCACCTCGAAGCCGTTGGCGCGAAGCACGTCGCAGAACAATTTCCGGTTGAGGTCATTGTCCTCGACAACCATGATCCGCTTTGTCACTGAACGCCCCGATTTGCCACCCGACCCGTTCGTTACTCCCAGCCGAAGGACAGGACAATCCCGCTTCGCCCCCTATCCGAGCCCCGCAATCCCGAAGGGCTGGCGCTGGCTGCGCTCGGCTGGGTGCTGGAGTGCGAGGATCGCGCCGCGCGATACCTTGAACTGACCGGGCTCGATCCCGATTCGCTGCGCAGCGGGCTGGGCGATCCGATGGTGCTTGCCAGCGCGCTCGAATTTCTCGCCAACCACGAACCCGATCTGATCCGCGCGGCAGAGGCGCTTGCCGTCACGCCCGAGGAACTGGTCGCCGCCAAGGACGCTTTGCAAGCATGACCCGCCCCCTGATCATCTCCGACTGCGACGAGGTGCTGCTGCACATGGTCGCCCCCTTCAAGAACTGGCTGGAGGCTTCGCAGGGCGTGAGCTTCCACCTCGAAGGCCACAACTTCGCCGAGGCGCTGCGTTGGCAGGACAGCGGCGAACTGCTCGCGCCGGCCGATATCTGGCGGATGCTGCGCAGCTTCTTCGACAACGAGATGGACTCGCAAAAGCCGATCGCCGGCGCGGTCGAGGGGATCAATACCCTTGCCGAGAAGGCCGACGTGGTGATTCTGACGAACCTTGTCGACCATCACCGCGATGCGCGGGCCGAACAGCTCGCCAAGGTCGGGATCAATGCGCGGGTGTTCACCAACCAGGGGCCCAAGGGACCGGCGCTGAAGGCGATCATCGACGAGTATGCCCCCACCCGCGCGCTGTTCATCGACGATCTCGCCCAGCACCATGCGAGCGTTGCCGAGTTCACCCCGCAGGTCACGCGGCTGCACCTGTGCGGCGAGCCGATGATCGCCCATGCCATTGATTGCGCACACAAGGCAGGCCACGCCGAGGCCCGGATCGACCGCTGGGACGAGGCCCTGCCATGGCTGCTTCAACGACTGGAGAACTGACACAATGACGATCGCCGCCAAACTCGCCGAACTCGGCATCACCCTGCCCAAGGCCGCAGCGCCGGTGGCGAGCTATGTGCCGGTGGTGGTGCATGGCGGCTTCGCCCATGTCTCGGGCCAGCTGCCTTTCGTCGACGGGCAGGTGGTCAAGGGCCGGCTTGGCGATGACGTCTCGGTTGCCGAGGGGCAGGCGGCGGCGCGGGCCTGCGCGCTGATGATCGTCGCGCAGCTCGAGGCGGCAGGGCTGCTCGAGCAGGTCGAACGGATCGTCAAGCTCGGCGCCTTCATCAACTGCACCGCGGGTTTCACCGACCAGCCCGAAGTGGCGAACGGCGCCTCGGACCTGATGGAAGAGGTCTTCGGCGCGGCAGGCAAGCACGCCCGCGCTGCCGTGGGTGTCCCGGCCCTGCCGCGCGGGGCGGCGGTCGAAGTCGACGCGGTGATCGCCCTCAAGGCATGAGCGCAAGGCCCGCTCCCGGCTGGCTGACGCAGTGGGAGTTTGCCCACCGCGGGCTGCATGGGCCGGGCGTGGCCGAGAACTCGCTCGCCGCCGCTGAGGGCGCCATCGCCCGCGGCATGGGGATCGAGTGCGACATCCAGCGCAGCCATGACGATCACCCGATCGTGTTCCACGACTGGGACCTCGCCCGGCTGACCGGCGAGGCGGGCGTGGTCGCCGAGCGCACCGCCGAGGCGATGGAGGCGCTCCACCTCCTGGGCACCGGCGAGCATCCGGTGCGGCTGGCGCGGTTCCTCGAGGTGGTGGCCGGACGCGTGCCGCTGCTGATCGAGATCAAGTCGCGCACCGGCTACGATGTCGAATGGACTTGCGCTTCGGTGGCATGGCTGCTGGACTCCTACAAGCATGACGTTGCGGTTATGAGCTTCGATCCCAAAGTGTCGATCTGGTTCGCTTCCGAAGCCCCTGCCGTTTGCCGCGGTCTGGTCGGCACCGACAGCTACGGGAACGGCTTCGAGGGGGTGTGGCGCTCACCTGATGCCGTGGCTGCGGCAGCACCCGACTTCCTCGCCATCGACGTGAGCGACCTTGGCCGGCCCGAGGCGGCGGCGTGGCGGGCAGGGGGGCATCCGCTGCTCACCTGGACCATCCGCTCTCCCGCGACCCGCGCCACCGGCCTCGCGCTCGCCGATGCCCTGATCGCCGAGGGGGACGGGCTGGCGTGAGCGGAGACGAGCTCACCGTCCGCATCGCCTCCTCGGTCGGCGCCTTCGATGCGCGCCAGTGGGACGCGCTGGGCGGCTGCGACAACCCCTTCGTCTCCCACGCCTTCCTTGCCGCGATGGAGGACTCGGGCAGCGTCGGCCCCGGCACCGGCTGGGAGCCGGCACCCATCGCCATCACCGCCGATGACGGCACGCTCCTCGCGGCGCTCCCCGCCTATGCCAAGGGCCATAGCCAAGGCGAGTATGTGTTCGACCACTCCTGGGCCGATGCCTGGCACCGCGCAGGCGGGCGCTACTACCCCAAGCTCCAGATCGCCGCGCCCTTCACCCCGGCGACCGGCCCGCGCCTGCTGCTCACCGACCCCGCGCTCGCCCCGCACCTCCTCAAGGGCGCCGAGGCGGTGTGCCTCCGCAACGGCCTGTCGGGCGCCCACGCGACCTTCATCGAACCGGCCCAGCTTGCGCTCTTCGAGGCGGCCGGCTGGATGCCCCGCTCGGACATCCAGTTCCACTGGTTCAACCGCGGGTATGCCAGCTTCGACGACTTCCTCGGCGCGCTCTCCTCGCGCAAGCGCAAGGACCTCAGGAAGGAGCGCGCGGCCGCAACCGAGGGCCTCACCATCCGCCACCTGACCGGCTCCGACATCCGCGAGGAGCACTGGGACGCGTTCTGGGTGTTCTACCAGGACACGGGAGCCCGCAAATGGGGGAGCCCCTACCTGACGCGCGAGGCCTTCTCGCTGCTGGGCGAGCGGATGGGCGAGCGGATCGTGCTGATCCTTGCCTATGACGGAGCGCAGCCGATTGCAGGCGCGCTGAATTTCGCGGGGCGCGACGCGCTCTACGGGCGCTACTGGGGCTGCACCCGCGAGGTGCGCTTCCTGCACTTCGAGCTGTGCTACTACCAGGCGATCGACATTGCGATTGCGCGCGGCCTCGCGCGGGTCGAGGCAGGGGCGCAGGGCGGGCACAAGCTCGCGCGGGGCTACGAGCCGGTGCAGACGTGGTCCGCGCACTGGATCGCCGATCCCGGGTTTCGCGCCGCGGTTGCCGACTTCCTCGGGCGCGAGCGGGCGGGCGTTGCCAGCGACCAGCTCTACCTCGGCAGCCGCACCCCGTTCCGCAAGGGCGAGTGAGACCGTCTCCCGCCGTGTAGGAGACACATGAGACACTGTCCTGAGGCGAAATTCCGCCCGCCCCGCAGACCGGCTTGTCACATGCGCGAACCAGGGGATTGGGGCGGACCATCTGCCGATAGTGCCGCAATCGGGGCGTGTAGGAAAACGCTTTCGATCCGGTATGCCGGCAGGGAGCGCGGGCCCCCGCAAGGGCGCGCAATGCTCAGGCCGCGCGCAGACGGCCTTCGGCGAGCCACTGGCGCGCGCGGCGCTGGGCTTCGGCGATTTCGCGGGCGGTCATTTCCTCGGCGATGTCGGCGCGGCAATGGGCGGCTTCCTCGTGCCCGCGCGCGGCGGCCAGGTTGAACCACTTGTGTGCCTCGATCAGATCGCACGGCGCACCGTTGCTGCCCGTCGAGAAGGCGACACCCAGGTCATAGCATGACCCCGCATCGCCGCGGCCGGCACCGGCCAGCCAGCCGCCGATCAGCCCCTCGCCCGGGTTCTCGCGGGAGGCATTTGCTCCGATCGCGATGATGTTCATGTCACTTCCCCTTCACCCGGCCACCCCCCTCGGCGGCCTTCCGTGATGGCAAGGTGCGGCAATTATGGTCAAAAATTAGTTAACGCGGTTTGCGCCTTGTAGCCCTTGCGTTTTTCCGCGCGCATTTGCCCCCATATTGCGTGCCAAAGCCGCTTGTGCGCCCTCGGGGGCTTGCCTATAGGGCGCGCATTGCTTTCCGCTTGCTGGGACCAAGTGAGCCAATGAAAAAATTCATGGCGTCAGGACGCGACGGTCTCCCCGGCGGCTCACGGAATGAGAGTGCGTGATGCCATCCACCGCGTCTGACGACATTGATGTTCTCGAAAAAGCCAAGCGTCTTCTTGCCCCGGACTACGTCCCGAGCGAGGACGAGGAATACATGAACGAGCGCCAGCAGGCCTATTTCCGGATGCTGCTGATCGAATGGAAGCGCTCGATCCACTCGGCGGCCGGGCAGACGCTGCAATCGCTCCAGGATGGCCCGATCCGCGAGGCCGACCTGACCGACCGCGCATCGAGCGAGACCGACTGGGGCATCGAACTGCGCACCCGTGACCGGCAGAGGAAGCTGGTCTCCAAGATCGACGCGGCGCTCAGGCGCATCGATTCCGGCGAATACGGATATTGCGAGGTGACCGGCGATCCGATCGGTCTGAGGCGGCTGATCGCGCGCCCCGTGGCGACCATGACGGTCGAGGCGCAGGAAGCCCACGAACGGCGCGAAAAGGTCTCGCGCGACGACTGATCGCCGCACGGCGGCGGGCAGCGGCAGGAAAGCCGGCTTTTCAACAGCGCCGGACAACCTGTTCCGCCTTGGGACACACCTCATCTTCAGCGCTCCACGGGGGTCACGCTTTACTGCCCGTTAACTGCGAAAGGCGCACCAGCAACGACGCACACGGGCGAGGTCGCATCCCGCGCCCCTTACAGACACACGGCATTGCCATTCTGCTCGGGAGGTTATCCGGAAGATGACGGGGGTTGAGACACGCAGTGTCGCACGTGACAGCCTGTTTCTGCTGGCTGACATTCGCGTCGAACAGAACGCCGAGGCATATCGTGTGCGCGTCAGCAATCTTTCGGATGGCGGCATGATGGGCGAGGGCCAGCTGCGCGTGCAGCGCGGTCACCGCGTTTCGGTCGAGCTGCGCAATATCGGCGCGGTCGGCGGGACCGTCGCCTGGGTGCAGGACAACCGCTTCGGCGTCGCCTTCGACGAGGAAATCGATTCGCAGAAGGCCCGCCGTCCGTTGCAGGGCGGCGAGGATCCGGCTTCGCCGGGAACCGCGCCCTCGTGGGCCCACCGCGCTCCGCGTCCGCCCGAACCGACGACGCTGCGCAAGATCTGAACCATTTTCGGGGCACTACCGTGCCCTGGCATGATCGCTGACGCTGACCTCGGGCTTGCAAGCTGCTAGGCCTTGGCGAATGCGAATCTGCCTGCTTCCGCTTGCCGTGCTGGCACTTGCGTCCTGCGGCGCGGGTGCGGGCGACGGGGCAGTCGCGGTCGCGATCATCGGCACGCCGGCCGGGATGTTCGATGATGGGGTGCGCCTTGCGCCGGCGGCCCAGCTGCTGCGCGGCGCCACGCATGAAGGGCTTGTCGCGCTCGACCAGTCGGGGCAGGTCGTCCCCGCGATCGCCGAACGCTGGATCGTCAGCGACGATGGCCTCAGCTACATCTTCCGCCTGCGCGACAGCAGCTGGCCGGACGGCGAGGAGATCACCGCGCCCGAAGTGCGCGACCAGCTGCGCCGCACGATGGCCCGGCTGGAAGGCACCTCGCTCGCGCTCGATCTCGGCAATGTGCGCGAAATCCGGGCGATGACGGGCCGGGTGATCGAAGTGCAGCTGACCGCGCCGATGCCCGATTTTCTGCGCCTGCTCGCCCAGAGCGAGATGGGGCTGACCCGCGGCGGGAGCGGCGCGGGACCGATGGCGATGTCGCGCGGGGAGGGCGATGGCAACGCGCGGCTCTCGGCGCTGCCCCCCGAAACCCGCGGGCTTCCCGCAAGGCAGGACTGGGAAGAGGTCGCGCGTCCGATCGCCGTCCGCGCGCTTGCGGCGGGTGCGGCGGTGGAGGCCTTCGCCCGCGGCGATGTCGATATCGTGCTGGGCGGCAGCATCGTCGATTTCCCGCAGGCCACCGCCATCGCCGGGCCGCTGTCGCGCGGGACGGTGCAGGTCGATCCGACCGTTGGCCTGTTCGGGCTGACGGTGCGGCGCGAGGCGGGGCTGCTGTCCGATCCCGCGCGGCGCGAGGCGCTGTCGATGGCGATCGACCGGCAGGCGCTGATCCAGGCCTTCGGGCTTGGCGGCTGGCGCGAGAACAGCTGGATCGTTCCGCCCGAAGCCTTCGCCGCGCCGACCTATGGCCAGGACCGCTGGGCCGGCGCCTCGATCGATGAACGCCGCCGCATCGCCGCAGCGCGGGTTGATGCGTGGAAGGGGCCGGGCCGCGCGCCTGTGGTGCGCCTCGCCCTGCCGCGCGGCGCGGGCAGCGACATCCTGTTCCGCCAGCTCGCCGAGGCCTGGGCGACGATCGGCGTCACCACCCGCCGCGCCGCGCCGGGTGAGCCGGCCGATCTCGAACTGCGCGACGTGCTGGCGCGCTATGTCTCGCCGGTGTGGTATCTCAACCAGTTCAACTGCCGCCTCGGCGCAGGGCTCTGCGCGCCGGCCGCCGATGCGCTGGTCAGGCAGGCGCAGGCGACCCGCGATCCCGCCAGGCGCGAGGTGCTGCTCGCCGAAGCCCATGCCGCGCTCGCCCAGAGCGAGGTCTATATCCCGCTCGGCGTGCCGGTGCGCTGGTCGCTGGTGCGCGGCACGCTCGGCAATTTCCAGCCCAACGCCTTCGCCTTCCACCCCTTGTTCCCGCTATCGCAGCCCACCACATAGGGGATATGGAACAGCCCATGCCCCGCCGCCCCGAACCGCTCGGCTTTTCGCTTCCCGCCGGCACCGATCCTGCATCGGTGCGCGCGCGGGTGGCGATCATGGAGCGGCTGCTGGAACGCAGCTTCACCATTCCCGGCGTGAACATGCCCGTCGGCCTCGATGCGATCATCGGTCTGGTGCCGGTGCTTGGCGAAGTCGTGACCGCCGCCATGGGCGCCTATATCGTGTGGGAGGCGAGGAACCTCGGCCTGCCCAAGTGGAAGCTCGCAAGGATGGGCGCCAATGTGCTGTTCGATACTGCGATCGGCGCGATTCCCGTGGTGGGCGATGCGGCGGACCTGCTGTTCCGTTCGAACAGCCGGAACCTCAGGATCCTGACCAGGCATCTCGACAAGCACCATCCCGAGACGCGGGTGATCGAGGGCTAGTTTCCTCAGGCGGCGCGGCGCGCTAGGGGACGGGCATGAGCGCCGATGTCACCTATGCGAGCTATCTCGATCTTGGCCGTATCCTTGCAGCCCAGCACCCTGCGTCCGATGCCCATGACGAGCTCTTGTTCATCATCGTCCACCAGGCGAGCGAGTTGTGGCTCAAGCTGTGCCTGCATGAACTGACCGCCGCGCGCGAGGCCATCGAGGCCGATGACCTGAGGCCCGCCTTCAAGATGCTCGCCCGGGTGGCGCGCGCGCAAGCGCAGCTGATCCAGAGCTGGGACGTGCTCAGCACCATGACCCCGCATGACTACTCGGCGATCCGCGCGCATCTGGGCGCGTCGTCCGGGTTCCAGTCGGCGCAGTACCGGATGATGGAATTCATGCTCGGCGGGCGCGATGGCAAGCATGTGCGGCTCCACCAGAGCAACGCCGAGTGGGCCGGGCGGCTGGAGGCCGAAGCGGGGCGGGCGAGCCTCTACGATGCGGCGATCCGGCTGCTGGCGCGGCGCGGCCTTCCCATCGATGCAGGCGTGCTGGCGCGCGATCCTTCCGCCCCCTACACTCCCGACGCCAGTGTCGAGGCGGCCTGGGCCGCGATCTACCGCGACCCGCAGGCGCACTGGGACCTCTATGAACTCGCCGAGAAGCTGGTCGACCTCGAATACCACTTCCAGCGCTGGCGCTTCGGGCATTTGAAGACGGTCGAGCGCATCATCGGCTTCAAGCGCGGCACCGGGGGCACGCCGGGGGTGCCCTATCTCGAAGGGGTGCTGAAGCAGGCCTTCTTCCCCGAGCTGCTCAGCGTCAGGACCGCGATATGATTCCTGAAGCGCGCGCCGCCGAATTCGATGCGGCCGATCCTTTGGCGGCCTATCGCGAGCGCTTCACGATCCCTGCGGGGGTGATCTATCTCGACGGCAACTCGCTGGGCGCGCTGCCCAAGGCGACCCCGGCGGCGCTGGCGCGGGTGGTCGAAAGCGAATGGGGCGAGGGGCTGATCCGCTCGTGGAACAGCGCCCGCTGGTTCGACATGGCAAGCCGCATCGGCGCCAAGATCGCGCCCCTCATCGGCGCCCGCCCGAATGAAGTGATCGCCTGCGATTCGACCTCGGTGAACCTGTTCAAGCTGATCGCGGCGGCGCTCCACATGCGCCCGGGCCGCAAGGTGGTGCTGTCCGAGCCGGGCAACTTCCCGACCGATCTCTACATGATCGCAGGGCTCGAAGCGCAAGGCCTCGCGACCCGCAGGCTCGCCGAACGCGAGCGGCTGGCAGAGGCGCTCGGCGGCGATGTCGCGCTGCTAATGCTCACCCACGCGCACTACAAGACCGGCGCACTGCATGACATCGCCGCCCTCACCCGCGCCGCGCACGAGGCGGGCGCGCTGGTCTTGTGGGACCTGTCGCATTCGACCGGTGCGCTGCCGGTCGACCTCGACGCGGCGGGCGCGGATTTTGCCGTGGGCTGCGGCTACAAATACCTGTGCGGCGGGCCCGGTGCGCCCGCCTTCGCCTTCGTCGCCGAGCGCCATCAGGCGGCGTTGCAGCAACCGCTGACCGGCTGGTTCGGCCACGCTGCGCCCTTCGCCTTTTCGGACGATTACGCAGGCGCGCCGGGTATCGAGCGGCTGCAATGCGGGACGCCTCCGGTGCTCGGGCTGGCGGCGCTCGAAGTCGGCGTCGATCTGATCGCGGCAATCGGCATTGCGCGTCTTTATGCCAAGTCGCAGGCGCTCTCCGAATTCTTCCTTGAAAGCCTGATGGCGCATGATGTGCCGCTGGAGCTGGTCAGCCCGCCGCGCGCCGCCGAGCGCGGGAGCCAGCTCTCGTTCCGCCACGCGCACGCCTACGCGATCTGCCAGGCGCTGATCGCGCGCGGGGTGATCGGCGATTTCCGTGCGCCCGATGTGCTGCGGCTGGGCTTCGCGCCCGCCTACCTGAGTTTCACCGACATGGCCGCCGCCGCCCGCCATCTCGCGGAGGTCTTGGCGAGCGGCGAGTGGCAACGCGAGGCATTCAACCAGCGGGCAGCGGTGACCTGACGGGGTGACTTTCGGCCCGCTGGGCCGCGAGCGCACCCGCGCGAGCCGCAGGCGCCCCGTAGCGCAGCGAAGGGAACCGCGCCGAGGACGAAGGCGCGGAGGCGCCTTCGCAACAAAATCAGCCGACCGCTCGATCAGCCTTATCGGCAGCATTCGTGCCCTTGATCATCGCACGCATCTGCTCCCACTCGGCATCGCCCAAGGCGCTCAGCATCGGGTAGAAGGTGCCGCCATTGGCCTGGAAGCCCGCGCCGTCGATGGCGATGGTCTGGCCGTTCACATATTCCGCGCCCGGCCCCATCAGAAACACCGCGAGATTGGCGAGTTCGTGCATCTCGCCCGCGCGGCCCATGGGATTGAGGCTGTTGCCTGAATTGCCGCCCGCCCCGCCGGGGTGCAGCCGCGCGCTCATGCCCTTGGTCGGGAAGAGGCCCGGGGCGATGGCGTTGAACCTGAGGCCATAGCGGCCCCACTCGGTCGCAAGGCTCTGGGTCATGGCGTTGATCGCGGTCTTGGACATGGCCGAAGGCACCACGAAGGCGCTGCCCGACCACACCCAGGTGGTGAGGATCGAGAGGAAGCTAGCCTTTTTCTTCTCCGCGATCAGCCGCTTGCCGATGTCGAGCGTAACGTAGAAAGTGCCGCGCATCACGATGTCGGCGATGGCGTTGAAGCCGTTGACGGACAGGTCTTCGGTGCGGCTGATGAAGTTGCCGGCGGCGTTGTTGACGACGCCCGTCAGCGCGCCGCCATCGGCCCAGATGGCATCGACCATCGCGTGTATGGCCTCGGCATCGCGGATGTCGCAGGCATGGCCGACGATCTTGCCACCATGGAGCGCGGTGAGTTCGGCGGCGGTCTCGTCGAGCTTGTTCTGGCGGCGACCGCAGATGTAGACCGTGGCGCCCAGCGTGAGGAAGGCTTCCGCCATCTCGCGCCCGAGACCCGTGCCCCCGCCGGTCACAAGAATCCGCTCGCCCGCCATCAACCCGTCGCGGAACATCAGTTTCGAAGCGTCCATTTCCGGTTTCCTCAGAGACCGAGAACGGTCTTGGCGATGATGTTCTTCTGCACCTCGTCCGAGCCGCCGAAGATCGTCGAGGCGCGGTTGTTCAAGTATTTGCCCATCGCGGTCTGGGCATATTCGCTGCCCACGGGTTCGGGCGCCTCGTTGCCGTAGAGCGGGCGCTCGAGCGGCAATTGCAGCGCGTCGGGGCCGAGCAGTTCGAGCCGCAGCACATCGACCTGCTGGCCGATGTTGGAGCCGAGCAGCTTGACCAGCGAGGTCTGCGGCCCGGGAGCACGGCCCTTGGCGAGTTCGGCGAGGATCCTGAGCTCGGTCACCTCGAGCGCCTCGGCCTCGAGCCTGACGCGGGCAAGGCGGTCGCAGAAGCGCGGGTCGTGCGCGATCGCGCCGTTGACGCCCGAGGGCTGGGTCTCGGCGAGCGTCTCCAGCCGCCCGATGCTCTGGAGCAGGCGCGGGGCGTAGCACGATCCGCCGCGCTCGTTTTCGAGCAGGAACTTGGCGATGGTCCAGCCTGCGCCTTCCGCGCCGATGCGGTTCTCGGCCGGCGTGCGCGCGTCGGTGAAGAACACCGCGTTGACCTCGTGATCGCCCGACATCGAATAGATCGGCGTCACCTCGACCCCCGGCTGGTCCATCGGGACGAGCAGGAAGCTGATCCCCTGCTGCTTCTTGACGCTCGCATCGGTGCGCACCAGCGCGAAGATCCAGTCGGCGTGGTGGGCGTGGGTGGTCCAGATCTTGGAACCGTTGATCACATATTCGTCGCCATCAAGGCGCGCCGAGGTCTTGAGGCTGGCGAGGTCCGAGCCCGAGCCGGGCTCGGAATAGCCCTGGCACCAGTAGTCGTCGCCCGACAGGATGCCGGGCAGGAAGCGCGCCTTTTGTTCGGGCGTGCCGAATTCGCAGATCACCGGGCCGACAAGGCGCAGCCCGAGGATCGCCAATGCGGGCGCCCCGGCGAGCGCGCATTCCTTCTCGAAGATGAATTTCTGCGTCGGGGTCCAGCCGGTGCCGCCGTCTTCCTTGGGCCAGTGCGGGGCGACCCAGCCTTGGCGATAGAGGATGCGGTGCCATTCCATGCCGATGTCCGGCTCGACGAACACGCCGGGGGTGCGGCGCGCCCCGTCGCGCAGCCGTTCGGGCAGGTTATCGGCGAGGAAGGCGCGAACGTCCTCGCGGAAAGCCAGATCCTCGGGCGAGAAGTCCATATCCATTGCAGTCAGTCCCAATTGCAATCCCGCAAGCTACGCAACTTGCGGGCCACCAGCTTCATTCCCCGTCCCGCGTTTCGTCCCTTTGGGCCCACGCAATCGTGCGCCGCAGCAGGTCGTAATAGACGTCGTAGTTCCACGCGCACATTTCCTTGTGCGGGTAGAAATCGGCCATGCCGGGAAGATCGTAATGCCCGCGGCAATGGCCAAGCGCGTTGTATACAATGCGCCCTTTCCCGATATCCCTCGTATAAACGATAGGAACCGTGGTCTTGTCCCAGTGGCTGTGGGTGAAGCCGGTCGCCTCGCCTTCGAAGGTGGTCTGCATCAGCGTGTCGATCGGCGCGGTGGTCTTGGAGAGGTAGAGCTCGTCCACCACCTCGAAATCCGCGATCCCGCGGGTCAGCTCGTGGTCCTTGTTCACCACTTCGACCGGGAACTTGTCGATCGGCGGGTGGGCGACGAACTGCGTGCCGAGCATCTCCATCACGTCGGGCCGCTCGTCGGGCGCATCGACCAGCCCTTCGGCGGTGAAGACCAGGATCGAGTTGGTGCCGTGGAGTGCCATCCACTTGCCGCCCGTCTCCATCCACGCCTTCAATTGCTGCGCCTGTTCCACGGTCGGCATCAGGTCGCAGGTGTAGGTGATGAGGAAGCGGCACTGGTCGAGCCGCTCGAGCCCCGAATAGTCCGCCGCCACGGTGGTGCGGATATGCGGGTGCTCGGCGAGCAGCTTGAGGATTTCGAGCCGAGGGTAGTCGATATCGTGATACTTGCCCGCAGCGATGAAATGCGCGTCGATGCGGGTGGCGGGTTGGTTCGGCATATCAGTTCCTGCCCCTTAGCTTCTGATGCTGCCGCCGCCGTCGACGGTGAGGTCGCAGCCGGTGGTGAAGCTCGCCTCGTCGGAGGCGAAGAACACCACCGCGCGGGCGACTTCCTCGGGCTCGCCGATGCGGTTCATCGGGTGGGTGGCGGCAAAATTGGTCTCGATGTTTTCAGGCGTGTCGGCGCCGGAGAACTTGTAGCGGTTGTACATCGGCGTGCGGATCGCGCCGGGGTGGACCATGTTGACGCGGATTGGCAGGCCCCGTTCGGCAAGGTCCAATGCGACCGATTGCGTCAGGCCCCTGAGGCCGGTCTTGGAGGCGGAATAGGCCGCCACGAAGCTCGCCGGGCGCAGCGCGATCATCGAGCCGATGTTGACGATGGCGCAGGGCTCGCCGCTCGCCGCCATCGCCGGGATCGCGGCGCGCATGCCGTAGAAGGGGCCGTGAAGGTTGATGTCGATGGTGCGCTCCCACACGTCCAATGCGCCCTCGGGGACGTTGCCGGGCTCGGAAATGCCGGCGATGTTGGCGAGCACCGTGAGCTTGCCGAAGCGCGCGAGGGTGGCGGCGACGGCGGCCTCCCACTGCGCCAGGTGGCGCACATCGAGTGGGGACGCCGCCGCGCGGTCACCCAGCTGTGCGGCGAGCGCTTGCGCCTTCTCGAGCTGCACGTCGCCGAGCATCACGCTGCCGCCCTCGGCGATAATCAACCGCGCGACCGCCTCGCCGATTCCTTCCGCGCCGCCCGATACCAGCGCGACCTTGCCCTGCATCCTGCTCATTCGCGCTCCAGGATCGCGACGCCCGAAAGGCCGGGTGCGCCGTAAACGTGGGAATAGCCGAACCTCGGCCCTTTGCCATTTGGGCCGGGCACCTGCCGCTCGCCCGCGCGGCCGCGCAGTTGCGTCACGTTCTCGTAGACCTGCCTCAGGCCCGAGGCGCCGATCGGCTCCCCGCAGGCAAGGCACCCGCCATCGGTGTTGACGGGAAGCTTCCCGCCGCCGATCTCGGTCCAGCCATTGGCGAGCCATTCCTCCTGTTCGCCGTCCTTGCAGAAGCCGTTTTCGGCCATGTGCATGATTTCCGCGCCGCTCTCGGTGTCCTGCAATTGCGCGACCGAGATGTCCTCGGGCCCGATCCCGGCCTTCTCGAAGGCGGCCTTGCTGGCCAAGACGGTGGGCTTGCCGCCTTCCTCGATGCTGATGCCGGCCTGGAACACCTCGAAGGAATTGGGCGGGCGGGTCTTCACCGCAACGCTGCGGATCTTGACCCCGTCGGCGCCCAGTTCCTTCATCTTCTTTTCCGAAGCGAGGATCAGCGCCACCGCGCCCTCGGCAGGCGAGCAGAACATGTATTTGGTGAGCGGATCGTTGATCATCGGCGCGTTCATGATCGTGTCGAGATCGACCGGGCTGCGCCGCCACGCGTGGGGCGTGATCGTGCCGTTGCGGAAGGCCTTTTCGGCGACGCGGCCCAATGTGGTGCGGCTGATGCCGTGGAGTTGCATGTAGCGCTGGATCTTCAGCGCGAAGAACTGCGTGGTCAGCATCATCCCGGTCTGGCCATACCATTCGGGCAGGCCATAGTCCGATGGCTTGGCGTTGAACGCGCCCCGCGGGTGCTTGTCGAAGCCCACGGCAAGCGCGAGGTCATACATCCCGCTGGCGATCGCCTGCTGCGAGGCGGCGAGCGCGCTGCCTCCCGTGGCGCAGCCATTGGCGACATTGGTGAAGGGGAGGCTGGTCAGCCCCAGCTCGTTGACCATGATGTCGGCATTGCCCGCCGCTGCCGAGCCGCCATAGGCGCATTCGATATCGGGCCATTCGAGGCCGGCATCGGTCAATGCCTCGCGCACCGCATAGACGCCCTGTTCGCGGCCCGAGCGGCTGTCGGTGCGGCCAAAGGGATGGATCCCGGCGCCGATGATATAGACGTTCTCGCTCATGCGGCTTTGCTTTCGCTGGCGGTGGCAGGACGGAAGGCGAAGGTGTCGTAGCGCGCGTTGAACGGCACGATGCAGAATTCGAGCTCCAGCCCCAAGTGGAGGTCTTCAAGCCGGCAATCGACGATGCGGCTTTCGACGATCACCTCGCCGGGCAGTTCGACATAGCCGAGGAGGTAAGGCTGGAAATCGGGCGGGCCTTCGCCGGGCCCCGAGCCTGGGCCTTCATAGGGCTCCTTGGGGAGGAAGCCCTGGCTGGTCCACGACCACAGCTTGCCGCGGCGCGAGAGCTTGTAGGGCTCCACCCCCTCGGCCGCATCACCGGTCGGCATCGGGAAGACGATCTGCCCCGATGGCAAGCGCCCGCCCATCAGATGCGGCTGTGCGCCGTCGCTCCACAGGTCCGGGTCGATCTTTTCGCCCATGTCTCTTGTCCCCTCCAGCTGGCCGTCAGGCGGCCAGTGCATACTCCGCAAGCACCGTATCGACGTCGCCGAACAGGCGGGCGAGCACCAGCACGCGCTTCAGCGCATGGCCGATCGCCAGTTCGTCGGTAATCCCCATGCCGCCGTGCATCTGCACCGCCTCGCGGGCGATCGCATCGACGTTCTCGCCGATATAGGCCTTGGCCCCGGCGGCGGCGCGCTGCCATTTTTCCGCGTCGCCGCGGTCGGTCAATGCCGCACGGTAAAGCATTGATCGTGCTTGTTCTTCCTTGGCGTAGCAATCCACCAGCCGGTGCTGCAAAGCCTGGAAGCTCCCGATCGCGACGCCGAACTGCTCGCGCTCCTTCACATAGGTGAGCGTGTCGCCCAGCAGGCGCTGGCCGAGGCCGACCATCTCGGCGGCCGCATAGAGCCTGAGGTCGGCGACAATGCCATCGAGCGCCGCCGGATCGAGCGCCAGCCTGGCGCTCGCCGGTGTGCGGTTGAGCTTGATCTCGCCCGCGATGCTGCCATCCGCGAGGCGATAGGCGCGCACTTCGAGGCCCGGCGCATCACGCGGCACGAGGAAGCACGCAGTCTGGCCGCCAAGGTCCGCGGTGACGATGAACAGGTCGGCAAGAGCTGCGCCCATCACCATCGTCTTCTCGCCGGTGAGGGTGAAGCCGTCTCCTACGCTCTCCGCCTTCATGCCCTTGGCCTTGAGGCTGTAGCGCTGCCCGCGTTCGGTCCAGGCGAAGGTGGCGAGGGTCTCGCCCGACAGCACGCCCTCCAGCACATCGCCCGCAGCCCCGCGTTCGAGCAGCAGGGCGGGGCAAATGCCGTGTTCGAGCAGCGGGTCGGGCGCATTGGCCTTGCCGATCGCTTCGAGCACCAGCGCCAGATCGACCGCCGATCCGCCCATGCCGCCCGCGTCTTCACCGGCGGCGAGCGCAACCAGGCCCATCCCGGCAAGGTCCTGCCAGCGCGCGCGGTCATAGCCGGTGGGCGATAGGCGCAGGCGGCGGCGGGCCTCGACGTCGATGGGCGCGGCGAAGCGTTCCACCGAGGTGACGAACATCTGCTGTTCTTCGGACAGGTCGAAATTCATGTCAGGCCTTACCGGTGCCAGCGCGCGTGAACGTGATCGGCAGGTGGGTCACGCCGCGCAGCAGGATGTTGGGGAGGATACGGATCGCGTTCTCGTCTGCAATCGCGAAGTTATCGAGCCGTTCGAGCAGCTCGTCGAAGGCGACCAGCATTTCCTTGCGGGACAGCATGTTGCCCACGCACATATGCGGGCCCTTGCCGAAGCTGAGGTGGGTGCGGGCGTTGGCGCGGTCGATATCGAAGCGGTCGGGATCGGGGAACCTGGACGGATCGCGGTTCGCGGCGGCATAGCGCAGCTGGACGACCGCCCCGTTCGGGATCGTCATCCCGCCAAGTTCGGTATCCGCCTTGACGATGCGCCACATGCCCGCAGTCGGGGTCTCGTAGCGCAGCGCCTCCTCGACGAGGTTCATGATCACCTTGGGATCGCGCCCCCCGGCGGCCGCCTTGGCCTTGGCCATCTGGTCGGGGTTGCGGATCAGCTGGAGCAGGCCCCCGGCGAGGGTCGAGGTGGTGGTCTCGTTCCCCGCCACCATGAACTGCTGCATCAGCGACATGATTTCCGGGTCCGAGAGCGGCGTCTCGCCCTCGACGCGGGCTTCGACAAGGTCGGTCAAAAGGTCATTGCCGCCGTTCGCCTTGCGGTCGTCGATCAGGCCCTTGATGTAGTGCTGGAACTCTACGAGGCTGCGCGCGCATTCTTTCTTGCGTTCGTGATCGACCATCTGGCTGAAGCGGTCGACCGCCGCGTCCGACCAGCGCTTCACGCGGCCCGGATCATCGTCGAGGCCGATCTGCCCCGCGATCATCGCGACCGGCAGCGGCACGCCGAACTCCTCGACGAATTCGCACGCGCCCCGCTCGGCGAAGGCCTCGATCAGCGCGATCGACTTCTGCCGCATGTCGGCCTCGATCGCGTTGACGCGCGGGGCCGAGAAGGCGAGGTTGACAAGCTTCCTGTTGCGGGTGTGGACGGGCGCGTCGGCGGTGAGCAGGGTAGGCAGGTCCGGCCAGCCTTCGGCGAGGATCGCCTGGATGTCCTCCTCGGCCTCGCGGCCCATCAGCGCAGTGAAGTCGTTGGAGAAGACCTCCGGCTTGGCCGCCGCCTCGCTGCACAGGTCGTAAGAATAGACGACCCAGGTGTTCATGCCTTCAAGGTGCTCGATCGCGATCCCCGCCTCGTGGATGGCGCGGTAGTAATCGAACGGATCGATCAGCGTTTCGGGCGCAAAGACATTGCCTTCGGGCTTGTTCATGGGATGCGGCTCCAGACCCCTTGGGAGATTATGGGCAAAGCCTAGCTGCCCTCGCGCCCCCGATGCGATGCACGAATGTGTTAGGGTCGAGCGCGCCGCATCATGCGCCTGCGAATTCGCGCTGGAATTCCTGGCTGTCGAAATAGTCGCGCCAGCCCTTGATGCGGCCATCGGCGCCGATGTCGAAGGTGCCCATCACGCGGATCGCCGCGCGGCGGCCGTCCTTGAAGTGGAAGATGTCGGTGCGTTCGGTGAGCACGGTGTTGCCGTTCGCGGCAATCGCGTGGGTCTGCCAGTCGCAGCGCTCGACCGCGCCGAGAAAGCCTTCGACCATCGCGCGCATCTGCGCGGTGCCGTTGACCGGCTCCATCGGGATATTGTGGTAGACGATGTCATCGGCGCACAGGGCGAGCATCGCGTCGATATCGCAGGCGTTCCAGTGGGCGATGAAGGCTTCGACGGTGGCTTGCGGGGTCATGGGGTTGCTCCTGAAGTGTAGTCGAGCGCCTGGGCGAGCAGCTGGCGGACATGGGGGTTGGCGTAGGTCGCGGGGCCATCGCCGCATTGCAGGTAGACGAGCGGGGCGGGGCAGGTGCGACTCTCCCACGCGACGCAGTTGCTGCCTTGAGGGTGCTCCCAGCCCGCGTTGCTGAACATCGCGCCCGCGACGGCCTGCGCGGCCGAGTAGAAATTGCCCGCCGTGAAGGCGAACCCCTCGGCCCGGATCAGCGGGGTGAGGGCGGTCTCGTCGATGGGGCACAGGTAAAGCTCGTCGGTGACGGGAAAGCGCGCCGGAAGCCCGCGTGTGACCGGATGGTCGGCGATGACCTGCGCGGTGTAGGCGACATCGTGGCGATAGCCGGAATCGAGCCCGTGCGGCCCCGGCTGGTAGTGGAACTGCCCGCCGAGCCATGCGTGCCACTGCGGCCACTCGGCCCAGCCCGCGATGGCGTGGTGCATCGCGACCGCGCCCTTTCCGCTCGCGAAACGGGCGGCGATGGCCTCGCGCAAGGCCGGCGAGGGTGGGCGGGTGGACACGGCCCCCTCGCCGAAGCTGTAGCCCGCCATGTCGTAGAACAGCAGCGCGTGCGCCTCGCGGATGGCACCGGCCGCATCCGCCTCGCCGCCTTCGGGATGGACGAGGTGGGTGATTTCCCAATCCCCGAGACTGGCGAGGAGTTCGTCAAACGGCCCGGCCTCGTAAGGGTGCCCGCCCGACAGGACCAGCAAGGCGCGCATCAGGCGATCTTGAGGATCATCTTGCCGTCATTCGTCCCCGCAAACAGCCGCATGAAGCTGTCGAAGGCGTGCTCGAGCCCCTCGTCGATATGCTCGTCGATGGTGAGCTGGCCTTGCGCCGCCCACACCCCCATCGCCTGCGCGCCCTCGGCGAAGCGCGGGACGTAGTCGGCGACCAGCAGCCCGCGGATATGGGCGCGCTTGACGATCAGCTGCCACAGGTTGCGGATGCCGCGCGGCTCGGTGTTGTATTCGCTGATGAGCCCGCACAGCCCGACGCGCGAATGGAGGTTCAAGTTCATCAGCCCCGCATCGAGGATGATCCCGCCGACATTCTCGAAGATCACGTCGACCCCGTCCGGGCAGGCCTCGGCGATGGCGGCGGTGAGGGCGGCTTCATCCTTGCCGCGATAGTCGATGGCGGCATCGAAGCCGTATTTCTCGGTCAGGCGCGCGCATTTGGCAGGCCCCCCCGCGATCCCGACCGCGCGGCACCCGTGGATCTTGGCGAGCTGGCCGACAAGGCTGCCCACCGCGCCCGCCGCGCCGGTCACCAGCACGGTTTCGCCGGCCTTGGGCTCGCACACCTCGAGAAAGCCGAAATAGGCCGTCATCCCGACAGCGCCGAAGATCGAGAGGTAGTTGGTGACATTGGGCACCAGCGAAAGGTCGATCGGCTGGGTGAACCCGCCCGCGACGCCGATCGAGTAATCCTCGAGCGCGTTCAGCCCCATCACCCACTGGCCGGGCGCAAAGCCTTCCGCGCGGCTTTCCTCGACCACGCCGATGGTGCTGGCGCGGACCGGATCGCCCAAGGGGATCGGGGGCATGTAGTTGCCCTCTGCATCCATCCACCCGCGCATCGCCGGATCGAGCGAGGCATAGTGGTTGCGGATCAGGAACTGGCCCTCTTCCAGCGACGGGGTATCGACAGTGACGAGCGCGAAGTCTTCAGGCACGGGCGTGCCATCGGGACGGCGCTGGAGGAGGAAGCGGCGGTTCTGGGGCATGTCGGTCTTTCGGTTTGTGGGAATTTCAGGCCGGTTCGAGCTTCACTGGGATCGCGCTTTGCAGCGATTGGCCGGTGATCGGATCGTAATCGACCACCTCGCTGACGAGACGGTTGGTGGAGGCGCCCCGCTCGCGCACGTCGTCCTTCCCCGCATCGGCATCGCCATAGGCATGCGCCATCGACACGATCCCGCGCCGCACCTTGTCGCTCGCCTTGACCACGCCGTGGATCGTGGCGTGGGGGCTGGTGATGGCGACGAGGCCGCCCTCTTCCAGGCCGAGGGCCGCGATATCGTCGGGGTGGATGAAGGCGGGGTTGGTGGTGGTCTTGGCCCGCAGCTTCTTGAGCGGATGCCCGATCGAGTTGAACCGCGTCTTCGAGCGGCGGCTGATGAGGCGGAAGTCGAAGCCCTCGCGCGCGGCGCTGGCGTCGGCATACTTCCCGATTTCGGACGGCATTGCGCCGACTGCCAGATCGAAGCGGTAAAATTCGCTCTCGTCGACCGCTTCGACCACCGGGTGCTTCTCGGGGTAGATCGCCGCCGCCCCGCCATTGGCCGCGCAATCCGCGCGCACCTGGCTCGGGGGGACAAGGCAGCCGGTCACCGCAAGGTCGAGGAACTCCTGCTTGGTGGGCTTCCTGTCCATCGGCAGCGGCCCGCCGTTCAAGTTCATCTGGATGCCGAGATGGTGGGCGAGGGTCCAGAACATCTCGTATTCGTCGATGCAGTCGCCCGGCGCGTCCACGAGCGCCTCGGTGTAGCGGGCATAGGGTTCCTCGTGCCACCATTCGGAAAGGCTGGTGATGTCCTCGCGCTCGAGGCATTGCGAGGGGGCGAGCACCACCGTGGCGCGCTTGGCGCTGGCGCTCATCCACGGGTCGATCTGAACGAACAGCTCGAGATCATCCAATGCGCGGACCATCTTGGCCTGATCGGGAAAGCCCACCACCGGATTGCCGCCGACCGAGATCAGCGCGCGCACCTGACCTTCGCCGGGGGTGAGGATTTCATCGGCGAGCACGTTGCAGGGCATTTCCCAGCCCAGATGGCCGAGCCCGCGGAAGCGTGACTTGGGCATGCCGTCGGCCCCGAACATCGGCACGGGCGGGCCGACCTGTGCGCGGCGCGCGGTCTGGTAGGGGCTGAACACGCCGGGGATCGCGGCCTTCTCGCCCTCCTGCTTGAAGCGCGCGCAAATCGTGTTGAGGCACACCACGAGATATTCGGTGAGCGTCCCGTTGCCCGCCATTTCCGGCCCCGTTCCGGTAACTGCGCAGCCCTTCGTGCCTTGCGCGAACATCCGCGCGGCGGCGACAAGCTGGTCGGTCTCCAGCCCCGCGCGCGCGGCGGCGACTTCGGGCGGGAAGGCCTTCACCGCCTCGGCGAGTTCATCGAAGCCATCGACATGCGCGGCCACGAAGTTGCGGTCATAAAGCCCCTCGGCGATGATGACGTTGAGCATCCCCGCCAGCATCGCCGGATCCTCGCCCGGCTTTACGGGGAGGTAGATGTCGGCGAGCCGCGCGACATCGCTCTCGCGCGGGTCGGCGACGATCAGCTTCAGGCCCGCCGCCTTCTGGTCGCGGATGCGGCGCGAGGGGCTGAAGGGCGGCACACCGCCGACCGGCGCATAGTGCGAGACGATCGGGTTGTTGCCGATGAAGAAGGCAACATCGCTTTCCGAGAAGGTGTTGGGCCCCGCCATCCACTTGCCATAGCGCGCGGTGGTGAAGACCTTGGCGGGCTGGTCCAATGTCACCGAAGTGTAGAAATTGCGGCTCCCCACGGCATTGGCGAAAGACAGCGAGGCAGCCATCGCGGCCGAGTTCTGGAACCCGCCCGAACCCATGAACACGGCGACCGAATGCGGGCCGTGGGTGTCGATGATCCGGCGCAGCTCGCCCGCCACATGGGCGAGCGCCTCGGCCATCGGGGTCGAGACGAATTCGCCCGCCTCATTGCGCACAAGGCTGTGGTGCAGGCGGTTTTCGGAGTTGTGGCTGTCCGGCAGCTCGCGGCCCTTCATGCAGGTGTAGCCGCCATAGGCCGGATCGTCCGGATCGCCGCGCACTTCGACGACCTTGCCGTCCACCACATCGACTTCCATCGCGCAGTTGGCATGGCAGAAACGGCAGAAGGTCTTGTGAGTCTGAACGCCCATCATGTCTCTCCCCGACAATGGCGCAGAGACTACCACAGGGGCCGGGCTGCTCGACTGACACTTTTGTCCGTGGAGGGTGGCGCAGCGCGCCCGCAATAGGGCAGGCAGGAAGAGGAGACGCCCAATGCCCACCACCACCCGCCAATGGCTCCTGAACGGCCACCCGCGCGGTCGCGGGATCGAGATCGAGAACGATTTCAAGCTCGTGACCACCGAGCTGCCCGATCCTGCCCCGGGCGAAGTGCTGCTCAGGCAGCACTATCTCGGCTTCGATCCGGCGCAGAAGGGCTGGATGGAGAACATCGCCGACTACGTCGCCCCGATGAACATCGGCGATGTGATGCGCGGCAGCGGGATCGCCGAGGTCGTGGCGTCCAACGGCGGGCGCTTCGCGGTCGGCGACATGGTGTTCGGCACCACCGGCTGGACCGAATATCTCGTGACCGACGGCAAGGAGCTGACCAAGGTCGAGACCGAGATTTCGCCCACCGCGGTGCTCTCGGTGCTGGGGACGACGGGGCTGACCGCCTATTGCGGGCTGTTCAAGGTGGGCAGGCCCGTGGCGGGCGACACGGTGCTCGTCAGCGGTGCGGCGGGCGCGACCGGCAGCATCGTCGGCCAGCTCGCCAGGATCGCCGGGTGCCGCGTGGTCGGCATCGCAGGCGGGCAGGACAAGTGCGACTGGCTCGTCAAGGAAGCGGGCTACGACGCCGCGATCGATTACAAGGCGGGCCGAGTGAAGGAGCAGATCCGCGAACTCTGCCCGCGCGGCGTCGACGTGATCTACGACAATGTCGGCGGCAAGATCCTGAACGACATGCTCGCCTGCATCGCCACAGGCGCGCGGGTGGTGATCTGCGGCGGGATCAGCCGCTACGAGACCGGCACGCTGCCTGCGGGCCCCGAGAACTACTTCAACCTCGTCTTCCGGCGCGGCACGATGGCGGGCTTCATCGTGCTCGACTGGGCGAGCGAATTCCCCGGCATCCGCAAGCGGCTCGAGGGCTTCGTCAAGGACGGGAGCCTCAAGTATCAGGAGGACATCCAGCACGGCTTCGAGAACGCCCCGCAGACCTTGCAGCGGCTGTTCACCGGGCTCAATCGCGGCAAGCAGATGCTGAAGCTGTGACGTCTCAGGCCGGGGGCAGGTCCTCCGGCCGGTTGACGTTCATCAGCGCGCGCGGCAGCCCGACCCGCCGCGCGCTCGCATGGTCGGCGAAGCGGTAAAGCGACCTGCCGCCGCCTGCCACGAACCCCTCCAGCAGGGGGGCGGCGCTGACCGGCCAGAGCCCCACCACCGGCTGGCTCTCGACAATCGCCGCGCCCTCGCCCGCCAGCGTCGCGGCGAGATCGAAGGGCAGGTCGGGCACGTCCACTCCGGCGGAGAGCACATGGCTGAAACCGCCTGCCCCGGCATGGCGCAGCGCCGCCGCCAGCCCCCCGAGCGGGCCGAGCCCCGCCTCGGGCCAATCGGGGATGCAGGCGAAGCCCGGCTCCTCGCGCCCGCACACCACTTGCGCATCGCACTGCGCCGACAAAGCAGCGGCGACCCGGTCGATCAGCCGCGCGCCCTGATAGAGCGCGTGGGCCTTGTCGCTGCCGAAGCGGCGCGCCTGTCCGCCGGCAAGGATGGCTCCGAGCAGCCTAGTCAAAGGCTTCGGTGGCGTTGCCCTCGGCGTTGTAGACCGGGCCTTCGGCGTCCACGCGATACTTCTTGCTGACCGCCGCAGTGATCCCGAACCGGCCGATATGGTCGCGCATGCCGGTATAGGCCGGATCGCGGAAATGGGCGGCGAGCGCCTCTTCGCTCTCCCACTCCTCGAACACGTTGACGCGGGCCGGGTTCATCGAACAGGCGCTCCAGTCGTAGTGGATGCAGCCCCGTTCGGCGAGCGCGGCCGCGATATGCGGGCGGGCGGAGCGCAGGGCCTCCTCGCGCTGGGCGGGGTCCAGGTCGATCTGGGCGGAAATGAGGATTTTTGCCATGGTAATCAGCCTTCCACACCGAATTCGGCGATGATCTTGAATGTGCGGGCAGTGAACAGCCAGCGGCCATCCACCTTCTTCAACTCGTCTTCATAAAGCCCGCCGACATGGCGCGCCTTGGCGTCCTTGGGCTTCAAAATCTCCTGCGTCTGGACCCGCGCGCGGGCGGTATCGCCGGTGACTTCGATCATGCAGGGCACGCAGTGGAAGCTCACCGCCTCGAGGCCCGACATGGCCCCGTTCCAGAAGGCCACGATCGCCTGCTTGCCTTCAGTCTGGTGGCCCATCAGGTCCCAGTGGGCATCTTCGGCCCAGACGCTCGCCCAGGTGTCGGCATCGATCCGCACCACGCCGTCCGCATAGGTGCCGTTCAATTCATGGATCGCCACGCGATCCTCGAGGGGTCCTGTGAACATTGCTCTCTCCCTTGTTGCGCCCGGCTATCGGCCCCGAGGGGCAGGAGCGACAATGCCCACTTTTGGGAAGGGTGAGCGCACCCCTGCGCGTGTTACTCCGCTGCCCGAGAGAGGAGACACATCATGGGACAATTGCAGGGCAAGAGCGCCGTCATCCTGGGCGCAGCGTCCGAGGGGAACATGGGCCAGACCATCGCCCGCCTGTTCGCAGCCGAGGGCGCGAAGGTGATGGTCGCAGGCCGCAAGGAAGCCCCGCTTGCCGCGCTCGCGGACGAGATCGGCGGGGCATATGCCCTGTGCGACATATCGAATAAGCCCGAGGTGAACGCCATGGCCGACAAGGCGGCGGCGGTCTTCGGGCGGGTCGATATCGCGATCAACACCACCGGCTGGGGGCTGCTCGCCAGCCTCGAGGAGATCACCGACGAACAGCTCGACAGAATCGTCGACTTGCAATTCAAGGGCGTGCATCACTTCCTGCAAGCCTTCGTGCGGGTGATGGGCGCGCAGGCTCCGACCGGCGGCTCGCTCATCAGCCTGTCCTCGGCGACCACCAAGGCGATCATCACCAACCACGCCGCCTATATCGGCACCAAGCGCGGCAGCGAGGCGCTGATCGAGTGCGTCGCCAATGATTACGGGCACTTGGGGATCAAGGCCAACACGGTCTCGCCGGCCTTCACCGATAGCCCGATGACCCACGAGAGCTTCCAGGTCCCGGGCCTGACCGACGCCTTCCTGCCGCGCTACCCGATGGGGCGGCTGAACACGGTCGATGACGTGGCCCATGCCTGCCTGTGGCTCTCCACCGATCAGGCCTATGTCACCGGCGCCAACATCCAGCCCAATGGCGGCCTCATCATGCGCGGCAATCCGCAAGCGCATGATGTGGCGGCAGCGGTCGGCGCGGCGATGGCGAAGCTGCAAGGCTAGGCTAAGGTCAATATCTCGCGAAGTTCACGAAGTTCACATTGCAAAATCTGCAATCCTACAGGATTGCCCAAGCAATATCATGAACTTGTGAGCGAAAAGCGAAGTTCACACGGGGCGCGGCGCTGCATCGCGCGCGCGCGGCCGTGAAACCGCCTGCAAACGGGGCCCGACAATGGGAAAGAACGCCCCGTTCCTATCCCAAAGCCGGCCTGTAGGAAAATCGCTTCCGCCCGGGAGGCGAGGATGCGTTCAATATTGCGCCGTCCCACCGTCGACGCTGATCTGCTGGCCGGTGATCCCGCCGCCCGCTTCGCTCGCCAGCAGCACGGCAACCGCGGCGACTTCCTCGACCGTGTTGGGGCGCTTGATCGCCGCTTCGGAGGCGAACATGTCGATCATCTCCTCGAATTCCAGCCCCATCGCGCGTGCCGTGGCGGGGCCGTTGTTCTTGATGATGTCGGTGATGACGATGCCGGGGCAGATCGCGTTGACGGTCACGCCCGCCGCGCCGACCTCGCGCGCGAGGCTCTTGGTCATGCCGTTCACCGCATGCTTGGCGGCGGAATAGGCGGTCAGCACCGGCTTGCCGTGCTTGCCTTCCATCGAGGAGATGTTGATGACCCGGCCAAAGCCCTTCTCCAGCATCCCCGGCAGCGCGCGGCGGGTCGCCCAGAAGGTCGAATAGACGTTCCACTTCATCGCCTCGTCGAAGGCGTGGTCGGAAAGGTTGACGAGCGGTTGCAGGTCGCCCGCGCCGCCGGCATTGTTGACGAGAATGTCGAGCGTGCCGAAGTGCGCCGTGACGTGATCGACGAAGCCTTCAAGGTCGCCCTGCGCCATCACGTCGCCTGCAACGAAGATCGCGCGCTCGCCCGCGCCCAGCTCTTCCAGCACCTTTGCGCCCTTTTCGGCATTGCGCGCGAACAGCGCGACGCTCGCGCCTTCGGCGAGGAACGCCTCGGCGATCCCGCGCCCCATGCCTGCCGTGCCCCCGGTGATCGCGGCGATCTTTCCTGCGAGTTTCATGCTCTGTCTCCTTCGCGTGGCTGGGTAGCGGGCCGCAAGGCGGCGCGCACCTTGCCAAAATGACGGGTTGCCGCGCCCCGCCCGGCAGGCGTCTATTCGCCGCCATGGACGCGGTGGATGTGATCATTCTGGGAACGGGCGCGGCCGGCATGGCGGCGGCGCTCAGCGCACACGCGGCGGGCGCGAAGGTGGCGCTGGTCGAGCGGTGGGACCGCATCGGCGGCACCTCGGCCATTTCGGGCGGGGTGATCTGGGTGGCGGACAACCCCCGGATGCGCGCCGCCGGGATGGCGGACAGCCGCGAGGCGGCGCTCGCCTATTTCCGCAGCCTCGATCACGGCGATCTGGTGGACGACACATTGGAGGCCTTCGTCGACCGGGGGCCGGAAGCGCTGGCCTTTCTGGAAGGGGCGGGCGCGCTCAGCGTGTCGGTGCTGCCGGGCTATCCCGACTATTATCTCGACCGTCCCGGCGCCAAGCCCGAGGGGTCGCGGGCGCTCGACCACGATCTGTTCGATCTGCCTGAGTTGGGCGCCTGGGCCGCGCGCATCTACGCGATCGAGGAACCCAAGCCGCTGATGCTGCGCGAGACGCCCTTGGGCGGGGCAAGCGCGTTGCCGCCGGTGGAGGTGCTGGGTCAGCGCATGGCCGCGCGGCAATGCGGCTTCGGGCAGGCGATGGTGGCGCGGCTTTTGAAGGCCTGCCTCGCGCGGGGGATCGAACCGCTGCTCGGGGTGGAAACGCAGCGGCTGGTGAAGGACGGCGCGCGCATCACCGGCATTGAAGGATTGAAGGACGGTGCGCCCTTCGCCCTGTCGGCAAGGCGCGGGGTGATCATCACCACCGGCGGGTTCGAGTGGGATGCGGAGCTGCGCCAGACCTTCCTGCGCGGACCGGTGACAGCGCCGGCCAGCCCGCCCACGGGGACCGGCGGGGGATTGAAGTTGGCGATGGCGGCGGGCGCGAAGCTCGGCAACATGACCAGCGCGTGGTGGGCGCCCACATTGGTCACCCCCGATGCCCCCTGGGCGAGCGGCGAGCAACGCGCGCAGATCATCCTGATCGAGCGGACGGTGCCGCATTCGATCATGGTCAATCGCTCAGGCCGGCGCTTCTGCAACGAGGCGGCGAATTATTCGGCCTTGGGGGGCGTGTTCCACCGCTTCGATCCGGCCACCTATGATTACGAGAACCTTCCCGCATACCTGATCTTCGACGCGCAATATGCCGCGCGCTATCCCTTGGGCACGCGCCAGCCGGGGCAGCCGATGCCCGGGTGGGCGATGTCCTCGGACACGCTGGAGGGGCTGGCGGCGCAGATCGGCCTCGACGGCGCGGCGCTCACGGAGACCGTTGAACGGTTCAACGTCCATGCAGACGAGGGCCTCGACCCCGATTTCGGGCGCGGCACCAGCGCCTATGACCACTTCTACGGCGATCGCTCGCGGGAGGGGGCGGCGGTCACCTTGGGCGCGCTGCGGCAGGCGCCGTTCTATGCGGTGGAGATCGCCTCGGGGCTTCTCGGCACCAATGGCGGGCCGAGGACCGACGGGCAGGCGCGCATCCTCGGCCATGACGGCGCGCCGATCCCGGGGCTCCTGGGCGCGGGCAACGCCATCGCCTGTCCCACGGGGGGCATCTATGCGGGCGCGGGTGGGACCCTGGGCCCGGCGCTGACCTTCGGCTATATCGCCGGGCGCACGGCGGCGCTGGCGAACGCTTAGGCCCCCAGCCAGCGATCGATCGTATCGTGGAAGAACCGCACCCGCGCCTCTTGGCCTGCGAGGTGCCCGCCCTTGTAGCCGCGCGAGCGCAATCCCTTCTGCTGCTCGCTCCAGATGCTCACATCCTGATCGATGCCCGGACCGCAGCTGAGTTCGCCCACCACCCCGCGCTGGTGCGGGACGGGGAGGGTGCGGTCGACCTCCTGCCCCATCGAATAGGCGTAGTAGCGTTGCGCGCCTTGGGGGAACCAGGTGAAATACCACAAGTCGAAATAGCACCGCTCGGGGTCGGTCCTGTGCGGATCGGCGCGCAGCCAGATGCAGCCGTCGGGCTTCAGGCTGAAGCTGATGTTGGGGAAGATCGTGTAGTGGAAATGGTCGGTCAGCTGGGCATCGTGGAAGTGGCTGAAGTCGTAGCCCTTCTCCGCGCCTTTTGCGCGCTTGGCCTGCTGGAGCGCCTCGCGGATGCGCAGCGGATCATCGCGGAAGTCCTCGGGATCGAGGCCCCAATAGGTGAGTTCCGTCCGCATCATCTCGAGCACGGTGTCGGTGTGGCCCCGCAGGCTCCTTGAGGGCCGCGAGCCGGGCATGAACATCCGCGCATGGCCGTGCGGCGCGTAGAGATCGAACTGGCAGTCGCGGTAAGACTGCTCCATCACGAAGCGCGTCTGCGGGTGGACGAAGGGGAGGTGATAGGACTCGTTGAAATTGTCCTGCACGCACTTCCAGTTCCAGTCGCCCTCGAGCGTCACCCAGTGGGTGCGGTGCATCTCCTCCATGTTGTAGAGCGCGAGCTGCGGGCCGACCGGGCCGAGGTGATCCGCCAGAGGCGCGGCGTCAGGATCGAGATTGACCCAGACGAAGCTCGCAAAGACCTCGCAAGCCACCTCCTCGAGCCGCACCTTCCCGCACGGATTGCCTCCCGCAAAGTCCTCCGGGCAGGGGACGAAATTGAGTTCGCCCTCGGAGGTGAAGCGCCAGCCGTGGTAGGAGCAGGCGAGGCGCTTGGAATGGCCCTCTTCCTCCATCACCAGCCGCTTTCCCCGGTGCGGGCAGACATTGTAGAAGGCGCGCACCACCCCGTCCTCGCCCCGCGTGACGAGGATGCTTTCGCGGCCGATATCGTAGGTGAAGAAATCGCCGGGCCTCGCCACTTGCGACGCGAGGCCGCCGATCAGCCACGCTTTCGTCCAGATGCCGTCCCACTCGCGATCCATGAATTCGCGCGACCAGTAGCGGCTCCCGTCGATCGGCCGGTCGGAGAGGCGCGGCATCGGCTGCGGGCGCACGTCGATCCGCTGCGGGGCGGGTGTGAGGAGCGTCGCCATCTCAGCGCTTCCTCGGCTGGAACACGATGTTGAGCTGCTTCAGGCTGCGCAGCAGGAAGTGCGGGTGGTAGGTGAAGTCGTTCTGCCCTTCGGCAAAATCCATGTCCTCGAACCGGTCGACCACCGCCTGAAAGCCCCAGGTCAGCTCGCGCCGGGCGAGCGGGGCGCCGAGGCAGTGGTGCGTGCCCGAGCCGAACGCCATGTGCGCGCCCGCCTTGGGCCGGTCGAGATCGAGCTTTTCCGGGCATTCGAAAAAGCGTTCATCACGGTTGGCCGCGCCATAGCGGACGTTGACGACGCTGCCTGCCGGGATCGTCACCCCGGCCAGTTCGACGTCCGCATGGGTGAAACGCATCAGCGATTGCACCGGGCTTTCGAGCCTGAGCACCTCCTCGACGAAATTGCGCATGTGCCTGCCGGGATCGGCCTTGAGCTTTGCCCACACGTCCTTGTTCTCGATCAGCAGCTTCATCCCCGCCGCGAGCGCATTGGTGGTGGTTTCCGAGCCGCCCACAAAGGTATCGGCCATCATCTCGGCGTGGAGTTCCTCGTCATTCAAGGGGCGCCCCCAGCCTTCGATCACGGTGTTGACCAGCACCGAGATGAGGCTGCCGTCCGGCTCCTCGCGCAGGCGTTCAAAGATCGGCTGGAAATAGTGCTGCGCCTCGATCTCGCGGTCGACCATTTCGAGGTGCTTGTCCTCGGGCAGCATCAGCGAGATGCGGTGGAAGAAGGCATCGGTCCAGCCCTTGATGCGCCACATGTCTTCCCGCTTGGCCCCCATCTGTTCGCCGATGATGAACAGCGGCAGGGGAACGCAGAACTGGCGCACCCAGTCGCAGCGGCCATCCTCGACGAAGGAGTCGATCAGTTCATAGGCAAGGGTTTCGACACGCGGGTCGATGTCCTTGATGCGGGATGGCTTGAAGGCCTCGTTGAACATCGCGCGCATCTGCTTGTGGTTCGGGTCATCACGCCCCGCCAGCGTCGGCGCGGGGAGCCAGCCCTTCTCGCGGAACCGCTCGGCGACCTTGCGCCCGCGCTCGGCATCGACGGGGCTGGCGCGCATCAGCTCGCTCAGGGCGGTCGAGGGGAAGCGGGCGGGGTCCATCAGCACCTCGCGCACATGGTCGTAGCGGCTCACCACATAGATTGGCGTGCCTGGGATGTTGTAGACCGGCACCTCGTCGCGCAAGGTCTTGTAGGCATCATAGGGGCACTGCTGGAGCGCGGGATCGAACAGGTCGATCTGGGGCTGCCCCGAAACTTCCTTTTGGACGTTCATCAGCGCACCTCGATCTTTTCCGCGCCCCATGGTGCAATCGTCTCGGCGGTCTTGAACGCCTCGGGCAGCTCCTCGACCATGTGATAGGTCGCCGCGAGCCGCCCGAAGCCGACGAAGAAGGCGACCGTCATGCCCAGTTCCACGATCTGCGCCTGGCTGAAATGCTGGCGCAGGTCGGCATAGACCGCGTCGGTGATGGCAAGATGATCGGTCGCCATCAGCTCGCCGTAACGGATCGCGGCTTTTTCGGCCGCCGAGAGGTTTTCGGCCTCCTGCGGGCGTTCCAATGAGCACACGAGGCCCTCGGTCACGCCGTCGGCCACCGCGTCCGAATAGCGGATCGCCATGCACGAACGGCACTGGTTGAAGAAGGCGACGCGCAGCCGCACCAGTTCGACCAGCCGTTCGGGCAGGGAGCGGTTGCGCTTCAGCGCCCCGCCGAAGCCCATCAGCCCCAGCGCCTGTTCGGGGCAATGCGCGAAGTAGCGGGTGAGGCCCTGTTCCAGATCGGTGAGGCCCGCCGGCTGGATCGCGGCGACAAGGCGCGCGTCCCACTGGTCGGGGGGAAGCTTCTCGATACGGCTCACAGGTCTCTCTCCCCATCCACGGCACTGGCATTTTCGCCCGTTTCCGTAGCGCCAAGGCTGCGGGACAACCCCTGCATCAGCAATTGGCGGATTCGCTAAGCGGCGAGGCGCCACCGCGCAGGGGAGAGGCGGATTGCAGGCGGGACACCCTCGCACACTGGCCGATGTCGACCTGTTCGCTCCGGGCGCGCAGGAGCACTGGTATGCGGCCTATGCGATCCTCCACGAGGAGGCCCCGGTGCAGCGCCTGCCGGGCGAGGGGCTGACCCCGGGCACCGACGCCTTCGTCCTCACCAAATACGAGGACATTTCGCGGGTCGTGAAGGACTGGGACCGCTTCCTGCCGACGCTTTCGTTGCTGGTCGCGCATATCCAGGCCTCGGGCGAGATGCCGAGCCACATCCCCGATATCGACGCGATGGTGGCGAGCATCGTGTCGCTGCGCCCCGATCCTGCGCTGTGGCGCGCGCACAGGAAGGAACTGACCGATCCGTGGGTCGGCCCCGGCTGCACGCGGCACGCGGGGATGATTGCAGGGCATGTCGAGGATCTTGTCGCCGGGATGCTCGCCAAGGCCCGTGCGGGCGGGCCGGTCGATTTCGTCGCCGATTTCGCCCGGCCGCTGCCGCAGCGGGTGATGGCGAGCGTGCTGGGCTTTCCGGTGGAGGACGTGCCCAGCCTCGAACAATGGGGCAATGCGCAGGTCATGTCCTACGTGATCGGGACCACTCACAAGAACATCCTCACCCCCGAACAGAGCGCCGAGAAGTTCCGCTTGCTGGCCGGGATGAAGGAATATGTGGCGGAAAAGACACGCGAAAAGCGCGCCCGCCCGCAGGACGATATGATCAGCTTCCTCACGCAGGTCGAATACCAGGCGCTGGGCCGCAAGCTCTCCGACGACGAGATCAATGGCGTGGTCTATGCGATGGTGATCGGCGGCCTGGAGACGACGCAATATGCGCTGGCCGAACAGGCGCAATTGCTGTGCGAGCGGCCGGGGATGTTCGCGCAGCTTCGCAGCGATCGGGGTGCGATCCGCACCTTCATCGAGGAAGGGATGCGGCTGCGTTCGCCCACGCAGGGCCTCTCGACCCGCATCTGTGCTGCTGACGAGGTGTTTCAGGGCGTCGCCGTGCCCGCCGGATCGATGCTCCACCTGAGGTGGGCCGCTGCCAATATCGATGCCGACGAGTTCGAGGACCCGCTCGACCTCAAGCTGGATCGCAAGGCCGTCACCCGCCACTTGGCCTTCAGCCAGGGTCCGCGTTCGTGCCCGGGCTCGAACATCTCGCGTTTGGAACAGATGATCGCGTGGGAGAAGCTCTGCGATGCCTTCGCCGATCTCGCCTACGCGCCGGGCAACGACTTCCGCCATCAGGGCGGGATCATGCTCGGCATCTACCGGCTGATGCTCAACCTCACACCCACGGAGACACCCTGATGGCCAGTCTGCTCGCCCATATCACGATCCAGCCCGGCAAGGAGGCCAAGTGGGAGGCGATCATGCACGACATGGTGCACCACACCTTCGGGACGGAAGAGGGCGTGCTGCGCTACGAATACTGGAAGGGGCAGGCGCCGCTGTCCTATTACTGCCTGCTCAGTTTCAGGGACAAGTGGGCCTTCTATCACCACCAGATGTCCGACCACCACGAGGGGCACGATTTCGCCGATGTGCTCGCCGGAATCACGCTCGAATATATCGACCCGGTCGAGGGCGCGGGCGGCGGGCTTCCGCACACCGAGGACCCCGCCCTGCCCGAGGATGCCAGCGAGGCGATGAAGACCGCGCAGGAACGCTTCCCGCTGTCGATCCCGGCATGGTGGGGGGCGCGCGCATGAACATCGAGGAAAAGCTCCGGGAACTGCTCGACCGTCAGGCGATCGGCGATCTCATCGCGCGCTATTCGCGCACGCTGGACTGGCTGGATGATGAAGGGCAGGCGGGCTGCTACTGGCCCGAGGCGCGCATCGACTACGGTTTCTTCACCGGCACCGCGGCGGATTTCGTGCCGGTGGTGATGGCGGTGGAGCGTTCCACCGGGCGGCGCTGGCACATGCTCGCGCCCTTGTCGGTCCGGCTCACCGGCCCGACCACGGCGGAGGGGGAGTGCTACGGCATCGCCCTCGGCTTCCGGCGGGAGAGCGATGCGGAGCCCTACAAGGGCAACATGTATGGCGGGCGCTATCTCGACACCTACGAGAAGCGCGGCACCGAAAACGGAGAGGAATGGCGCATCGCCAGCCGCCGCTACATCCTGGACTGGAGCATGCCGATGCCGGACCAGCCCGACGCCGCGCCCAACGCCGCCTTCCCGCTGCCGATGCTGGATTTGCGCGAGAGCGGCCACCCGGATTACCGGCCCTTCTAGCCCCTTCCCTTGAGGGAAGGGGTCGGGGATGGGTGGTCCGCCGTCGACAGGGCAGAGCCCCCACCCCCGACCCCTCCCCAAGGGGAGGGGAGAAGGACGTGTAGCCCTACTGCGCCGGGTCCATGTAATCGCGGTAATAGGTGAGCTTGCCGCCTTCGACCTTGTAGATGCCCACACCCCCGCGTGACGGCGCGCCTTCCATGTGCATCGTCCAGCGCGCCCACACGGCGTGATCGTCGCCGCAGATCTCGTCGACGGTGAAGTGGACCTTGCGCTCCCCCATCTCCTTCACCATCGTCGTCATGAACCCCATGATCGCCGCGCGCCCGCGATACTGGCCCCAGATCGGGTCTTCGAGGAACGCGTCCTCGGCGAAGAGATCGACGAGCCTGGTGTAGTCGCCGCTGTCCTGGATGCGCCAGAAATCCTCGATCACGCGCTGTGCCTCGCCTGCCATGCCTGTGTCTCCCTTGCTGGCCGCAATCTGCCATGAGGCCGCTCGCCGCCCGCCTGTGAAAATGGCGAGGGTGTCGCAACGGCACCCTGCGGTATCTTCGTGCGGCAAAGGAGAGGCACCATGTCGACCATCCCCCGCGTATCCTCCGCGATTGCCGGAGAGCCTGCACATTTCGGCTCCGTCCTCGCCCGCCAGCCGGCCATCGCGGAGAGCTTCTTTGCGCTCTATGGCCGGTTCTGGGGCTCGGACGTGCTGGCGGCGCGGATCAAGGAGGTCGCGCGGATGCGCAATGCGCGCGTCACCGAATGCGGCTTCTGCCGCAATGTCCGCTTCGACAAGGCGGTGGCCGAGGGCCTCGGCGAAGAGGTGGTGGACGACATCACCGATGGCTACGAGACCAGCGCCCGGCTGACCGATGCCGAAAAGGCCGCGCTCAAGTTCACCGATGCGCTGATCCACGATCCCGAACTGCTGACCGGCGATGCGAAGGCGGCCCTGCAACGCCACCTCACGCCCGCGCAGATCGCCGAACTTGGCCTTGGCGTGACGCTGTTCCTCGCGCTCGCCAAGGCGCTGATCACGATGGGGCTGGAGCCCGAGGCGATGGACCGCACCGTGCTGCCCACCCCGGCCGTGCTGGAGGCGGCGGAATGAGCGCCGTCTGCGCCGCGCTGGCGGCCGATCCGGTGCTCGCCCGCCACTATGCCGATTTCCGCGCCAAGACCGAAGCCGCGCTCGATCCGGCACTGGCGGCGCTGGTGCGGCAGGCGGTGGCGGCGGTTCATGGCATGGGCGACGCGCCCGACGAAAGCGGCCTCGATCAAGGCATCCGCACAATCCTTGCCTATGCGCGGCGGATGCCGTTCGAGCATACCGCGATCACCGATGCCGAAGCGGCGGCGGCGGTGGCGCATCTGGGCGAGGCGGGGTTCGTTGCCTTCTCGGTGCTCGCCGCGCTCGCCGATGCGGAGTGCCGGGCAGAGCAGGTCGGGTTGGCGGAGCTGGCGGGCGGCTAGGAGAGTTGCGCAGCTGCGCTGCGGAGTTTCTCGCAGAGGCGCAGAGAAGAAAAGGGAGACGCGCAGGTGTCGCCCTGTGCCGAAGGCTCCTTGACGAATTGCGACGGCGCCGCGCGCCTGACGTCTTGATGAGGAATGCCGCTTCGCCGCGAGCGCAACATCTCTGCGCCTCTCTTTCCTCTGCGGTCTCTGCGGGAAACCCCTGTTCTTCTAATCCAATTCCCGCACCAGATCGCGCCCGTCCCAACCTTGCGCGGCGGCGGCGACGAAGTCGTAGAAGCCCGTCAGCTGCTCGGCCGGCTCATACAGCTCCAGCATGTGCCCGAGGCTCGTCCGGGTATCGACGAAGGCGAAAGCCGTGCCGCCTTGCGTGACCGATAGCTGCGCGAGCGGCGCGCCCTCGCCCTCGAAGCGCGCGATGGCTGCTGCGAGATCATCGACGAAGACCGCCGCATGGTGCAGCCCCTCGCGCAGCGAGCCGTGCGGAAACATCTCGTGCAGCGCGCTCTCGTCGGCGTTGTGCTGCACCACCAGCTCGATCATCACGCTGCCCCATTGGCCATAGGCGCTCGAATGGTCGAAGGGTCGCTCCACCCCGCGGTGCTGCGAGGATGCCAGCGCGACATGGCGCAGCACGAAGAAGGGCCCCGATCCGAACGCCCGGTGATGCGCCTCGGCCGCCGCTTCAAGACTGTTCACCTTGTAAGCCAGCTGCCGGACGGGGAGCACCTCAGTTGACCGCCCGGTCCTTGCCCGCCCAATAGGGCGCGCGCAGTTCGCGGCGCAGGATCTTGCCCGAAGGGTTCCTCGGCAGGGCGGGGATGAAGTCGACCGACTTGGGGCACTTGTAGCCCGCGATCAGCGTGCGGGCATGCTGGATCAGTTCCGCTTCGGTCAGGGTCTCGCCCGCCTTCACCACCACGCAGGCCTTGACTGCCTCGCCCCACTTGGGATCGGGCACGCCGATCACCGCCACATCGGCAACCTTGGGGTGCGAATAGAGCGCGTTCTCGACCTCGGCCGGGTAGACGTTTTCGCCGCCCGAGATGATCATGTCCTTCACCCGGTCGTGGATGTAGAGATAGCCGTCTTCGTCGAGATAGCCCGCGTCCCCGGTGCGCAGCCAGCCTTGCGGGTCGATGGTGGCGGCGGTGGCATCGGGGTTGTTCCAGTAGCCGCGCATGTTCTTGGAGGAACGCGTGGCGATCTCGCCCACGGTGCCGGCCGGAACCTCGTGGCCGGCCTCGTCGATCACCTTGATCTCGACCCCCGCGAGCGGCTTGCCGACCGAGCGCATCCGCACCGAGCCTTCGGGCACGTGGTCCTCGGGATCGAGCGCGACGATCGTGCCGCTGGTCTCGGTCATGCCGTACATCTGCACGAAGCCGCAGCCCATCACCCGGATCGCCTCGCGCATCAGTTCGAGCGGAATGGGGGAAGCGCCGTAGGTCACGTATTTGAGGCGGCTGAAATCGACCTCGCCCACGCGCGGGTGGTTGAGCAGGATTTGCAACGCGGCGGGGACCAGGAAGATCTTCGAGATGTTGAAATTCTCGATCAGGTCCAATGCCTTGGTCGGGTCATATTCGGGCAGGACGATCGCGTTGGTGCCCGCGACCAGCGTGCCGATGCCGGTGCCCGTGCCGCTGATATGGAAGCACGGCATGGCGAGCAGCGTGACATCGCCCGGGATCGGCTCCTGCCACTCCCGCATATCCTCGCCGCTGGCGGTCGCATCGCGGCTGGAGAGGATCGAGCCATGGGTGATCACCGCCCCCTTGGGCTTGCCGGTGGTGCCCGAGGTGTAGAGCTGGAGCGCGTCGTCTTCGGCGCGGACGCGGTGCGCGAGGGGCGTCGCCGAAAAACCGTCGCGCCAGATGCGGTAATCGGTGCCCGGGTAGTCGGGCGCATCGATGCCGATCACCTGTTCGACATGGGGGCAACCGGCCCGGATCTGGCCGAGCACCTCGGCAAAGCCCTCTCCCACGAACACCACGCGGGCGCAGGAATTGTCGAGCACATAGGCGACCTCGGGTGCGGCGAGGCGCCAGTTCACCGGGGTCATCACCGCGCCGATGCGGTTGGCGCCGAGGAAGGCCTCGAAATAGAGCGGGTGGTTCTTGCCGAGGAAGGCGACACGGTCCCCGGGCTTGATGCCGAGCGCGAGGAGCCCGTTCGCCACGCGGTCGGCGCCCGCGTCGATCTCGGCGAAGCTGATCTCTTCACCGCCGTAGGAAAAGGCGATGACATGCCCCTGCGCGCGGGCGTGTTCGCGGACGACGTCGCAGAAGCTATCTGCGGCCAGTGCTGTGTTCTCTCCCATGGGGGGCAGGGATACTCCCCGGCCGCGCGCGTGTCATTGGCACAATTCATAGCGGGCTGGTGACGGCGCGGCGGGGTAGGGTGGCGGAATGGCGATACCATCAGGCTTCGAAGCCGCCGGCTTCACTGCGGGCTTTCTCGATCACGGCGGGCCCTATTATCTCGGGGCCGCTTTCGAGGGCGTGCGCCCAGGAACCCCTAGAATTGTCGGCCTCATGATCTGCCCGCACCACATCAACTACCGCGACGCGGCGCATGGCGGGGTGATATCGACCTTCGCGGACGTGGCCTTGAGCCATGCGGTCTACGATGCGGAGCGGCCCCGCCTTGCGCCCTCGACCGTGACACTCACGGTCAACTACCTCGCGGGCGCGAAGCTCGGCGACTGGCTGGAGGCGCGCGTCAGCATCGACCGGCTGGGCGGCCGCACCGCCTACACCTCGGGCGGCATCTGGCGCGGCGAGGAACAGGTGGCGACGATGAGCGGGGTGTTTTCCTTCAAGCGGTGAAGGCTGCGCAGCTTCGCTGCGGGGTTCCTCGCAGAGATCGCAGAGAAAGAAAGGGGCGACGCAAAGGGGTTGTCCCTTGCCGAAGGCACTTTCTCACTCCTCGGCGCTGCTCCAAGCGGCAAGGTCCGACGAAGAAAGCTGCTTTGCCGCGGGCACCCCTTCTCCGCGTCTCACTTTCCTCTGCGTCTCTGCGAGAAACCGCCCTTCTTCTACCCCAGCCACGCCTTCACCGCCGCCGCCGAAGGATCGCGCTCGTCGTGATAGCCCGCCGCGCCCTCGGGCGTGTCCGACAGGTCCACCCCCTCCACCACCCGGAACTCGCGCCAGTCATACAGGCCCGTGCGCTGGGCGAGCCGCCATTCCTGCCCGCGCTTCTCGAACCGGTCGACATAGCGCCCCGCAACGATCGCCGAGTAGATCACGCCCTTGTCCGGAAACACCGCCGCCAGCGGGTAGCCGGGGGGGATCGTGTGCATCGCGGTCATGTAGGTTTCGGTGTGGCAGAGGCTATCGCTCTCGAAGCCGAAGATCGTCTGGCCGAGCTGGTGCTTGGTCGCAAGGCAGGGGTCGATGACGGCGCGCGCCTGCTCGACGAACCCGCGCCAGTCGCCTTCGATCGTGCCGAAGCGGAAGGTGGCGTCGGGGTGGAACAGGCGCTCCATCATCCCCCAGCGCCGCCGGTCGATGGCATGGGCATAGGCGGCGAGGATATCGCGGATCGCCTCGCGGTCTTCGAGGGTGCCGGTCATGGGGTCAGCTCCACGATCACCTTGCCGATATTGGCGCCGGTGAAGAGTTTGGCATAGGCGGTCAGGGTGTTTTCAAGGCCGGTGGTCACGTCATAGGGCATCACCAGATCGCCGCTTTCCGTCCACTCCCGCAAGCGGCGGGTGAGGGCGGGGCCTTCGTGCATGAAATCGGGCGAGAAGAAGCCCTCAATGCGCAGGCGCCGCATCAGCACCTGATCGAATTCCTTGGGGGCGGTGCGGGTGCCGGCGGTGTAGTCCGCGAGCAATCCGCACACCGCGATGCGGCCATAGTGGTTCATGCGGGTCAGCACCTGGTCGAGCAGCGCACCCCCGACATTGTCGAAATAGACATCGAAGCCCGAGCCGTCTCTTTTGGCCGTATCGAGCCGCGCGCCGACATCCCCCGCCTTGTAATCGACCGCCCCTGCGATCCCCAATTCTCCCGTCAGGTAAGCGCATTTCGCCGCCCCGCCCGCAATGCCCCACGCCTCGCAGCCGAGCAGCCGGGCGATCTGCACCGCGAGGATCCCGGTCGCCCCGGCCGCGGCCGAGACCAGCACGCGCTCGCCGGGCCTGGCCGCGCCGGTCCGCTCGATGCCCCACAATGCGGTCCACCCGTTCATGCCGAGCGGGCCGAACCACGCGCGCCGGTCGGCGACGGTGGGATCGAGCAGGATCGCGCCCGACATCACGGCATCGACCGTGCTGACATCCGCCCACTGCCCGAAGGCGCGCACCAGATCGCCGGTGGCAAAGCCTTCCGCGCGGCTCTCGATCACCTCGCCCAGCACCAGCCCCGTCATCGGGCCGCCCACCGGGAGCGGCGGCTGGTAGCCGTCCTCGCGGTCCGACAGCCACATGCGGGTGCCCGCGTCCATCGACAGGTGGGTGTTGCGGATGCGGATCTGGCCGTCGGCGAGGGGGGCGAAATCCTCCTCCACCAGTTCCAGCGCGGCGGCGAAATCGGTGCCCTCGGGGCGGCGCGCGATGCGCCAGATGCGGTTGTCCATGCGCGGCTTGTCAGACTGCCGCGCCGCTACGGCAACCCCGCCTTTTCGCTAGGGCCAGGAACAGGCGCGGCTATCACTTTGGCGCGGTGCGAGGGGGCGGGGGGCTTCCTAGTCTTGCCTCCACAAGAACACGAGGGAGAGAGGAACTATGGCACTCATCACGGTGATCGGCGCGAGCGGGCGGCAGGGCCTTGCGCAGGTGCGCCAGGCGCTGGCGGCAGGCTATGACGTGCGCGCGATCTCGCGCCGGCCCGATGCGCTGGAGGGCGCGCCGGTCGAGGGGGTGGAGCGGGTCGAGATCCGGCCGATGGACCTCTACGACACCGCGACCTTCGCCGAGGCGCTCGAGGGCAGCGACTACATCTTCTACACCCACCCGCTGCAAGCCCGCGCCGACCGCGCCTATCTGGTCGGCGAAGTCGGCAAGGTCGCAGCCCACCTCGGGGTCAAGCGGGTGGTTTGGAACACCTCGAGCTGGATCCCCGACAAGCCCGGCGATGCCTTCACCTATGCCGGCAACACCGCCGGGATCAACGCCCTGTGGCGTTCTGGCGCGCCGGGGACGGTGTTCGGGAGCGTCCTGTTCATGGACAACCTCCTGACCAACTGGGCGCGGCCCTTCATCGTCAATGAGGGGCGCTATGTGTACCCGCACAACCCGAACCTCGAAGCCAACTGGATCAGCCTCGACGACGTTGCGCGCTTCATGCTCGCCAGCCTCGAGCGGCCCGACATGGAGGGCGCCTGGCTCAACATCGGTGGCCCCGAGCGGCTGGTCGGCAAGCAGGTGACCCAGTGCCTCTCCGAGGCGCTCGGCAAGGCAATCAAGTACGATCCCTGCTCGCCCGCCGAGTTCGGCCGCTACCTCGTGGAAGCCGCCGGTGACGGGATGCCCGCAGAAATGCGCGCCGACTTCGCCAAGGGGATCGAGGACTTCTACGAATACAACAACAACGCGCCGACGCGGCCCTTCGCGGTCGACATGGACCACGTCTACGAACGCTTCCCGGAACTGGAGGGCAAGCTCGAGCCGATGGGCGAATGGACCAAGCGGCAGGACTGGGGCGAGAGCAATTATCGCCCGGCGTTCGGGTAAGACCATGAGCGAACGGCGCGCGGCCAATATCGCGCTCTCCACCCGCTATTACGAGGCACTGGCGGCGGGCGATTTCGATGCGCTCGCCGCCCTGCATTCGGACGACGTGGTGTTCAACCTTCTCGGCACCACGCCGGTCTCCGGTCGCTGGGTCGGCAAGGCCGAATGCTTCGGGCCGGTCGTGGCCGAGGGCGTGATCGGAAAGCTGGTGGCCGAAACCATCCGCTTTTCGCGCCAGTGGCGGATCATGTGCGCCGACGATGATCGCGTGGTGGGGTTGATGCGCGGGGGCGGCATGGCCACCAACGGCCACGAATATCTCCAGACCTACTGCCAGATCCTGACGATCGCGGACGGTCTGATCGTCGAGCTGCACGAGTTCTTTGACACCGCGCTGGTCGAGCTGGCGCTCAACGACAACCCGACAGCCAAGGGGCCGAGCGTGCCGGTGCGGCCGTTTGCGTTCTAGCTCGGCAGATTGATTTTTTCACCCCCACCCATCGTCGCCCCGTACATGGCCCGGGGCTTGGCTCCTTGCCGTTCGGGTGGAGACAAAGAAAAGCCGACAATCGGGGGGATGGCGGCCTCGGCCTCGTTTCGGCCAAAAGCGGACGTTCAGGAAGCGCCCCCGCAGCGGACACTCGCTACCCGCTCTTTCCCATGAGGACGTCCGCGGCGGAAGCGGGGCATGGGATCGATCTTTGTCCAGGCTCTCGACGTCCCCTGTCTCCTGCGCGATGGCGCTGCGTTTCTTCCGCAGGATTGATTGTGGTTGAAGTGCCGATCCACTTCTGCATCTCTTCAGGTCCGAACCACAATGCACTGGAGTGGGGAACAGAGTTGGTCATATCATAAAATTGATGTGCCTTATCGTGGCTCATTCCCATTTCCATATAGTAATTCAGATACATTTCGTTCACCGGGTCATGTTTTTTATAATCGTAAGGGCCCTTTCCATAATAATCGGACCAGCAATGAACTGCAAAACGCGCGCCCTTGTCCATCGTGCGGCGCACGCCCGCGATAAAGAGATCGACAGCGCCGGAACGCGCCGAGCCATTGTTAGGGACATGGGTCGACAACCCGCTCGCGCGGATCAAGCGACCGAGCTTGAGGTTGCTGATATCGTTGATTGTTCCTGGCGCATCAATGAAGTCCAGCTGATCGATGTCAGGGTATGAGGTCATCATCCGCCCGAAATGCTTCAGGCTCTCCGAGTCCGTCGCTCCGACCAGTCCTGCAACTCTGCTGTTCAAGACAACAAATGGCCCAAACCGCGCGGGCGGGGCGGCCGTCTCGTCTGCCGTTTGGCGATGGACTTCGGAAGAACATGCAGCAGATGGCTGGTCAACTCTGATCCAGCAGCGCTTCACTGGATCCCAATCCTCGACCCATGTTTCAACGACCTGAACGCCAGTCTTCCGGGCCGCAGAATGATCTTCAGCCGGGGATGTTTGGTCCGTTGAAAACGATATCACCGCAAAGGCGAAGATTGCGAACAACGCCATCGTACATGCTGCAAGAAAGATTTTTGCGCGGTGCATTCTGAAGACGCGATCTTGGGGGTTACCTTACGACCTTAAGTCACTTGAACTACAACAGCATCATCCATCCGAGGCCGGTAGCATCCGGTCTATACAGCCCAGCCGACACATGCTTGCGAGTCTGGAACTATCCTGCACGGGAGCTGGCGCGCAAAGCGGGCGCTCAATGCACAAGCAATTCTCTCTAGAAACGTCGCGTCGGTGAAAAACCTGTCTATCGGGATAGCCACCAGATCTCATATGCCCTCGATCTTTCGGGGCGCAGGAAGCCACCCAATCCTGGACGTTGAGCACAGGCCCGAGCAACCCCGAAAGCAGCCGTTCCGAGGGCGGCGTCCGATCCACTACTCCGCCGCCTGCCGCTGCTCCTGCGCGAAGATCGCCACCAGATCATCGTCGCTGGCGTTGACCAGACGCTCCACCCATTGGTGGAAGACCTGTCCGCCCTTCTCGTTCTTGCCGAACAGCACCTCTTTCATCAGGCCTGATGCCAAGGCCTGCTGCTGGCGCTTGCCGGTCGCATAGTCCTCGTCGCGCACCACGATTTCGAGGAAGTTGAACTGGTCGTGCGCGGCCTGGACCTGTTCGGGGGTCTCGGGCTGGTTTTCCATGACGTAGAACTGGGTGGTGTAGCTTGTCCCCACTGTCTCGCCCGGGAACAGCTGGCTGATCATCGCCCCGCGCTGGCCGCCGCCGTAGAAGCTGGCGATCGAGATGTGCGGGAAGATCGTCCACACGCCCTGCACCAGCACCTCCTGCGGCAGGTCATCGTCGGCCATCGCTTCGAGATCCATCTGCTGGTCATCGTCGCCCTGCACCTTGATCGCGAATTTCGACGGGGTCGAGAGGCGCTGGTGCGGGCCGAAGGCGAAGTAATTGGCGCGGTTGTAGAAGTCCGCCCCGAAGGTGTCCTTGTGGAGCACGGGCAGGTGGTAGAAATCGAGGTAGCCGTCATAGGCCGTCTTCCAGTTCGGACCCGAAAGCGTGCGCTGGGAGAACAGCGTCCAGCCTTCGAACTCGAAGGCCTTGAGCAGCTCGTCATAGCCGCACAGGTAATCGGCGATCGAGAGCTTGGAGAGCGGATCGAGCGTCACCCAGATGAGACCCGCGTTCTCGTAGACCGGGAACTTGGTGAGGCAGTGCTGGCTCTTGTCGATCTTGCCGAAGTCCTGCGGGGAAGCGACGCCGATCAGGTCGCCGTCGGCCTTGAAGGTCCAGCCGTGATAGCCGCAGGTGAAGCGGCTGGCATTGCCGCAGCCTGCCGCGAGCGGATTGCCGCGGTGGGTGCACATGTTGAGGAAGGCGCCCATGCTGCCATCCTTCTGGCGGCTGAGGAGCAGCGGCACGCCGCAGATGTCCATCGCCTTGAAATCGCCCGGGTTGGGCAATTCGCACGAGGGCGCGACCATCAGCGGCAGGCGGCGGAAGATCTGCTGCTTCTCGGTCTCGAACACCGCCTGATCGGTGTAGGCGCTGGCCGGAATGCGCACGACATCATCGGCATATTCCATCGTGTCGGCCGCGCCGTGGGCGACCAGATTGCGGGTCATTTCGACCAGCGTTTCGCGTGACATTGCCGTTCCTCCCGGGTGGTCCTTTTGCCTGCGACCATCCGCCCTGGCGCCGCTTGCGGCAATCCTCACTTTTGGTCAGTAGGCCAAAAGCGAAGGGGGCGGGCCATCGCTGGCCCGCCCCCCGTCCCCCTGCTTTTCTTGCGGATCAGAACTTGAAGCTGACTTCCGCGAAGATCTGGCGGCCGCGGTTCTGGGTCAGCACCAGATCGTCGCCCCGCGGACGGCCCTGGGCGTCGAGCCCGCCGGGCAGGAACGGACGCCCGCCGCTGGTGATGACGAAGACCTTGTCGGTGAGGTTCTGTGCCACCAGCGCAAGCTTCCAGTTGCCGTCGGGATGGCCGATCGAGACGCTCGTATCCAGCAGCCAGAAGCTCGGCTGGACGTAGTCGTTGAGCGAGGTTTCGTCGGTGATGTAACCATCATTGTAGGCCGCGTTGCCCGACAGGAACAGCTCGAGGCTGTCGCTGAGCGGCACCGTCCAGTCGGCGGCGATGTTGCCCGCCCACTCGGGCGCCTGGCTGCCGCGCCGGCCATTGAGGTCGACGAACCCGCCCTGGCCGCCCGGCTGGAGGAACTGGGCGGTGTATTTCGCATCGAGGTAGCTGAGGTTGGCCGACAGGTTCAGCCCCTCGATCGGGGTGCGCCAGCCGGCTTCGAGGTCGACGCCCTTGGTGGTCAGTTCGCCCGCGTTGCTGGTGACGAACTGGATGGTCACCGCGTTGAAGTTCTGCACCTGCAGATCCTCGAACACGTAGTAATAGCCGGTGAGGTTCAAGGTCACGTCGCGGTCGGCCCACTGCGACTTGATGCCGACTTCGCCGCCCTTGGCCTTTTCCGACTGGAAGATCAGCGCGCTGAAATCGCCCGAGGTCGCCGCCTGGCTGAGGCTGTTCGACGGCAGCGCCGAGTTGTCGACACCGCCCGACTTGAAGCCGGTCTTGAACGAGGCGAAGATGTTGATGTCATCGCTCGCCTTGTAGCGCAGCGTGACTTCGGGCGAGACGTTGTCGTCCTTGAAGGCGATCGGGCCCGAGAAGAAGCCCGGCCGCACGAAGTTCGGCCCCTGCAGGAACAGGTGCACATAGGGCACCGAGATGGTCTGGATCTTGGATTCGTCGGTCCAGCGCACACCGCCCGACAGTTCGAGCTGTTCGGTGATGTCCCAGCTCAGGCTGCCGAAGAACGACAGCGCTTCGGTCTTGGTGGTGTGGGTCTTGTCCCAGTCATAGGTGAACCCGGTGATCGGGTCCGCCCCGAGGAACGAGATGTTCACCCCCTGCTGGGCGGTATCGAAGATGAAGGTGCGGTCTTCATAGAACGCGCCGAGCATGAAGTTGATCGGCCCGTCGAAGTCCGAGGCAAGGCGCAGTTCCTGGCTGTACTGCTCCAGCGCGTTGCGCGGATCCGAACAGCCGGCCGCGCCCGGCAGGCGGGTGCCGCCCGGTCCGGGGAAGAAGCCGCCGTAGGAATAGCAGTCGAAATCGACCGCATCCATGTTGAGCAGGCCGGTGACCGAAGTCAGGGTCAGCGTCTCGGACAGGTCAAGATCGAATTGCAGGCGGCCGAACCAGATGTCGGTCTCGCCGAAAGGCACCCCGCCCCGGCCCGCGGCCTTCGAGGGAGTTGGGACGCCTGCCGAAAGTGCCGCGGCCCCATCGCTCAGGTAATAGCGCTGGTCGGTGGTGTTGCAGTTGTAGCCGGCCGGAATGGTGACCGCACCGCCCAGCAGCACCACCGGGTCGGCGGTGCCATTGGCGCCGCAGAAGATTTCCGCGGTGCCGATCGCGCCGTCATTCTCGTTCTTGGTGTATTGCACCTTGAGGTTGGCGCGGAACGCGTCGGACGGGTTCCAGTCAAGCGTCACGCGGCCGATGAAGTCGGTCAGCCCGCGCTTCTGGTTGACCGCCGGGGTGCCCGCCTGGAGCAGCTGGAATTCGTCGATGTCGTTGAACTGGCCGGCGATGCGGATGCCCAGCGTGTCGGTGATCGGGCCCGAAACATAGCCCGAGACAAGGTAGCCCTTCTCCTCGAACTCGTAACTGCCGCGCACGCCGTATTCCCAGGTCGAGGTCGGGTTGGCCGAACGCAGCGAGAGCACGCCGGCGGTTGCCGACTTGCCGAAGAACAGCGACTGCGGCCCGCGCAGCACATCGACCTGCTCGACGTCGAAGAAGCCGGCCTGCACCATGCGCATGGTCGAGACGACGACGCCATCGTAATCGAAGGCGACCGCCGAATCGAAGGCGGCGGAAATGTTCGACGAGCCGACGCCGCGCAAGGACAGCTGGCCGCCCGAGCCCGAACCGCCGACCTGGACGTTGAGGGTCGGCACGCGGCTGGTGAAGTCGGCGACTTGGTCGATCGAATAGCGCTCGAGCGTGTCGCCGCCGATCGCGGTGACGGTGACGGGAACTTCCTGGAGCGTTTCGTTCTGGCGGCGGGCCTGGACGACGATCACGGGAACGTCATCGGCATCCTCGGCGCCATCGGCCGCGTCCTGGGCGTAGGCGGTAGTGGGCATGGCGGCAAACCCGCTCAACGCCGCTCCGCACAGAAGCGCACGGCGCAGGCTGGCGCCTGATGCAATTCGGGCACGAAAAGTGTTCATGATCCTCTCTCCCCATCGGGCCGCGGCTTCCCCGCGCACCCTGGTTTTCCCCAACCCCCAGGCATGTCTCCTCATGCCTTTCGGTATGGATGGCAGGTGTATGGTGCCCCCGCTTTGGCGCCATCAGCAAAAGCGATAGTGACCCGTCCAAACTGCGACAAAAACGTCACACGCCTGTGTGAAAGCTTGATTCCGTAACGTCATTCAGCCCTGCCGCGTTCGCCCCGCCATGCCCTCGCGCTTTCGACAGTGGCGGGTGGCCCTGCGCCCGATAGGCTGGCCGCAGACAAAAAACGCTTTTGGGAGAAGGCAGATGGCGGGACGGGTAGCGGGCAAGGTGGCGCTCGTGACAGGCGGGGCGATGGGTCTGGGCAAGGCCGATTGCGAGGTGCTGGCGCGCGAGGGCGCGAAAGTGATCGTCACCGACCGCGATGCCGAGCTCGCCCATCAGGTTGCAGATTCCATCGGTGGCGATGCCATCGCGCTGGACGTGACCAGCGAAGAGCAGTGGATCGAGGTGATGCGCGCGGTCCACGAACGTCACGGCGGGCTCGACATTCTCGTCAACAATGCCGGCAACGTGATTTTCGAGAGCATCGAGGATTGCAGCCTCGCGCATTTCCGCCTGCATCTCGATATTCACGTGGTCGGCACCTTCCTCGGGTGCAAATACGGCGTTCCGCTGATGAAGAACCGCCACGAGACCCACGGCGGGGGCGGATCGTCGATCATCAACATGGCCTCGACCGCGGCGCTGATGGGCTATGGCAACATTCCCGCCTATGCCGCGTGCAAGGCGGGGATCGCGGGGATGACGCGCAGCCTTGCGATCGACTTCCAGGACCGGGGCTACGGCATCCGCGTCAACGCGCTCGCGCCCGGGGGGATCGAGACGCCGATGGTGATGGGCATTTCGGGCCGCGGCGGACAGACGCCGATGGAGATTCCCGAAGGCCCGCTGCCGATGGACGCGCTCGGGCACCCCCGGGACGTAGCGGGCTGCGTGCTGTTCCTCGCTTCGGACGAGGCGCGGTTTCTCAACGGGTTGACCATCCCGGTCGACAACGGCCTGTGGGCTCGTCCGCATCACTAGGGGCCCCATCACCGAGGGCAGCAAGCCCGGCGCATACAGATGGTATGTGCTCGGCCTGCTGACGCTGACGAGCGCGTTCAGCGTCGCCGACCGGCTGGTGTTCTCGATCCTGGTGCAGGACATCAAGGCCGCCTTCAGCCTCAGCGACACCGAACTCGGCCTGCTGGGCGGGGCGGCGTTCTCGGTGATCTATGTGCTGGCGGGTTTCCCCGCCGCGCGCCTCGCCGACCGCTCGACCCGCAAGAATATCGTTGCCGCCGCAATCAGCTTCTGGAGCCTGATGACCGCCGCCTGCGGGATGGCGACAGGGTTCTGGACGCTGTTCCTCGCGCGCACCGGGGTGGGGGTGGGGGAGGGCTGTTCGGGCCCCTCCTCGCAGAGCCTCGTCGCGGACTATTTCACCCGCGGCGAGCTGGCCAAGGCGATGGGCTTCCTCACCATCGGGGCCAGCATGGGCACCGCCGGCGGCCTCTTGATCGGCGGGCAGCTGGCCGAGGCCTTCGACTGGCGCTGGGCCTTCGTGCTGATGGGCCTTCCGGGGCTGGTGCTGGGCGCGATCATTTTTCTGACCATGCGCGAAGCCCCGCGCGGGCGTTATGCGCCGACGGGCACCGATATGACCCAGCGGGCGCTGGGGGAGACGGTGCGCAGCCTCGTCACCAACCGCGTGTTCATGGGGCTGGCGCTGGGCTGGGCGGTGCAGATCATGATCGGCTATGCGCTCGCCTTCTGGATGGCGCCGATCATGCTGCGCGCGTTCGGCATCTCGACGGGCGATGTCGGCCTCTATCTCGGCCTCACCTTCTTTCTCGGCGGCATCCCGGGGCCGATCCTGGGCGGCTATGTCACCCACTGGCTGACCCTGCGCGACGAACGCTGGCGCGCGTGGCTGCCGGGGGTGACGAGCCTGGGCTGCGTCATCCCGCTCGCGCTGAGCCTGACCTCGGGCGATTTCACCGTCTTTCTCATGTGGTTCGGGCTTGCCTATGCGATCTACGTCGCCAGCCAGGCGGGTATCCTGTCGGGCATCCAGGCCGCGGTCGAGCCGGCGAGCCGCGGCTTTGCGGTCGCCATCGCGCTGTTCTTCAACAACCTCATCGGACAGGCGCTGGGCCTTGCCGTGACCGGCGCGCTGAGCGACGCGCTGGCGCCAGAACAGGGCCCGGCGGCGCTCGCCATCGCGGTCTTCGCGGTGTGCCTTGCGGCGGGCGTGGCCGCGATGGCGATCTTCGCCTGGACGGCAGCCCAGATGGGGCCGAGCGGCTATCTGGAAAAGATGCGCGGCGGCTAGAAGCCGGGGTGGATCGCCAGCGCGCCGCCATCGACCAGCATGTCCGCCCCCGTCATGAAGGGGCATTCATCGCTGGCGAGGAAGGCGATCGCGGCGGCCGTCTCCGAAGGATCGGCCAAGCGGTTCAGCGGCGAGGTTTTCGCCACCATCGCCAGGAAGCCCGGCATCTGCTGTTCGGTCGCATCGAGAATGCCGGTATGGGTCGCGCCCGGGATCACCGTGTTGCAGCGGATCGCTAGGCCCGCCTGCGCGCACCAGGTCGCCACCGACTTCGACAGCGCCCGCACCGCCGCCTTGCTCGCCGAATAGCCGGCATCGGTCGGCAGCGGGGTGATCGCGGTGGTGGAGGCAATGTTGACGATCGCGCCCTTGGCGCCGCCGGGGTTGCCCCGCATCGCGGCGATGGCAGCCCGGCAGCCCGCCATCGTGCCGGTGAGGTTGACGGCGAGCACCTTGTCCCACGCGCCGAACATCGCCGCATCGTCATGATCGCCGATCCCTGCGCCCGAGACCATCCCGGCATTGTTGACGAGGATATCGAGCCGCCCGAAGGCCTCCACTGCCCCGGCCACGATCGCAGGCCACAGCGCGCGGTCGGACACGTCCTGCACCGCGAAGCGCGCGCCGACCGCGTCGCACAGCGCCTGTCCGCGTGCCGCATCGATATCCGTGCCGAGCACCTCGGCCCCGTCGGCGCGCAGCCGCCGCACCGTCGCCGCGCCGATCCCGGAGGCACAGCCGGTGACGATGGCGACCTTGCCGCTGAGGCCCTGCATTATTCGGCCTGTTGCCAGATCGCGGCACACGGCCGCCGGTTGTGGGCGGCGACGAAGCGCGCGAGGTTGTCGGTCCCCTCGGGCAGTTTCCAGCCCACGGTGAAGCCGAAATTCGCAAAGGCGAAGATCAGCAGGTCGGCGAAAGTGAAGCGGCCCAATGCGATGTGGTCGCTGCTGCCCAGATAGCTGTCGAACAGGCGCCACTTCTCGTCCGACATCGCCGAAAGTTCCGCCCCTGCGCCAGTCGAGACCACGCTCATGCGCGGCTCGAACATCGGGCGGCCGGCGCCTGCGCGGAAGCCCATCGTCATCGGCACCACCACCTCCTGATCGAACAATCGCGCCCACTTCCTGACCGTCGCCCGCTCCACCGGCGTCTCGCCGAACAGGTTGGGGGCGGGGTTGAGCTCCTCGACATATTCGCAGATCGGCCAGCTTTCGGTGAGGCAGGTGCCGTCCTCCAGCTCGAGCGTCGGCGTGGTGCCTTGCGGGTTCCTCGCCATGTAGCCCGCATCCTGCCGGTTCTGGCCGGTGATGATGTCGTAATGCACCCGGGCGAAATCGCGGCCTTCCTCAAGCCCCTTTTCGATCATGAACATCCGCACGAGGCGCGGGTTGGGGCCGAGGCTGGAATGCAGCGTGATCATGGTGTTCTCTCTCCCGAGTGATGCGGTGCGGCGGTTCTAGGGGGGCGCGCTGCCGCCGTCGTCCTCATAAATGCGCTAGGGGGCGGGCGTGCGAGGAAGCCCCGTGCAAAAGCGCTTGCGCGCGCAGACTGTATTGCGCAGATAAGGCACCATGGACCAGACGCCGCTTCCCCTGCCGCCGGACGAGGACGAGGAACTCACCCGCGTTCACCCCAATTACGCCCACGCGCTGCGGGTGCAGACCGTGCTCGCCTCGCTCCCGGTGCTGGTCGCGGCGGCGGTGAGCGAGGTGTCGCTGCGCAAGCTCGATCTGCTGCCGCCCGGCCTTGTCGCGGGCGCGGTGCTGGTGATCGTGGCCCTGCTGGTGATCCGCATTCCCCAGACCCGCTTCAACGCGCGCGGCTACCAGATGGGTGCCGACCGGCTGCGGGTGGTGCGCGGGCTGATGTTCCGTTCGGACACCGTGGTGCCGTTTGGCCGGGTGCAGCATATCGATGTCAACCAGGGCCCGCTCGAACGGTTCTTCGGCATTGCGACGCTGACGCTCCACACCGCCGGCAACCACAATGCCAGCGTCACGCTGCCCGGCCTCGGCGAGGCGCTGGCGCGCGAAATGCGCGAGGAGATCCGCGCGCATATCCGCCGCGAGACGCTGTGAGGCACCAAGCATGAGCGAGACCCGCCGCACCGCCCCGCTCGGCATCGTCATCGGCGCGCTGGGCAGCGTCCAGAACGCGATCTTTCCGGCGGCAGCGGCAGCCTTCAGCGGCGGGATCGGTGGCTGGGGCCTGCTGGTCGGCGTTGGCGTCGGGCTGGCCGTGACCGTGATCGGCTCGGCTTTCAGCTATATCGGCTGGCGGCGCACCACCTACACCATCGGCGAGGCCGACATCCGCGTCGAGAGCGGCGTGCTGAGCCGCGCGGCGCGTTCGGTGCCATACGAGCGCATCCAGGACGTCAGCCTCGAGGCCAAGCCCCTGCCGCGTCTGCTCGGGCTGGTGGCGGTCAGGTTCGAGACCGGCGCGGGCGGGGCGGATGACCTTGCGCTCGAATACCTCACCGCCGCCGAGGGCGAACGCCTGCGCCAGCTGGTGCGCGAACGCCGCGACGAGGAGGCCGCCGCGCCCGGCGCCGACGCTCCCGCCGATCCCGCCGCTGCCGAGACCGGCGAGGTCCTGTTCCGGATGGGTCCGGGGCGGCTGGTCACTTTCGGCCTGTTCGAATTCTCGCTCGCGGTCTTCGCGGTGCTCGGCGGCGCGCTGCAATATGTCGACAACGTCACCGCGATCGACGTGTGGAATGTCGACCTCTGGTATGGCTGGCTGAAGCAGCAGGGGAGCACCGTCGCGACGCTCGGCCCCTATGCGCAGGCGCTGGCCGCGGCGGCGGGGCTGGCCGGGCTGCTGGTGATCGGCTCGGCCACCGGCGTGGTGCGCACGGGTTTGCGCGACTGGGGCTTCAGTCTCACCCGCTCGGCGCGCGGCTTCCGCCGGCAGCGCGGCCTGCTCACCCGCAGCGATGTGGTGATGCCGGTCCACCGCGTGCAGGGGCTGGTGATCGGCACCGGCCCCGTTCGTTGCCGGCTGGGCTGGCATTCGCTGAGCTTCGTCAGCCTCGCCGCTGACGAGAAGGAGCAAAGCCACGTCGTCGCCCCCTTCGCCAAGCTCGCCGAGATTGCGCCGATCGCCCGCGCGGCGGGGTTTCGCCTGCCTGACGCGGCCACGCCCTGGCACCGCGCCAGCACCCGCCACCGCGACGATCTGGCACTGCGCGATGCGGCGATCTTCGTGCTGGCGGCCATCCCCGTCGCTGTCCTCGCGCCTGCCGGCCTGTTCCTCATCCCGCTGGGCCTTGCGGTGCTGGCGGTGGGAGCCAACCTCTATGCCTGGGAATTCCGCCGCCACGCCATCGACGCGGCCCATGTCTATGCCAGCCACGGCTTCCTCTCGCCCCGGCAGGACATCGCCAAGCGGCTCAAGCTCCATTCGGTCGAGATCGCGCGGGGGCCGGTGGCGCGGCTGAGGGGCTATGCGAGCGTGCACCTGGGGCTTGCCGGCGGGAACTTCGCGATGCACGGCGTGCCCCTGGCCGAGGCGCGCGCGCTGCGCGCACAGGTGCTGGAGACGATCACCGCGACCGATTTCTCGCGGCTCGATGCGCCCCCCCCCGCTCAGGCCCGGAGCGAGGCCCACTCGGGGTTTTCGGAAAACTTCCGCGCCACATAGGAGCAATCGGGGCGGATCAGGAAGCCCTGCCGCGCGGCATCCTCGACCAGCCGCAGGGTCAGCGCGCCCGCCACGCCGCGCCCCCCGATCGCGCGGGGCACGATGGTGTGCGCGGCGATGCGGATGTCCTTGCCATCGCGCGATCCGCCCGCTTCCCATTCGAGATAGCCCTGCTGCGCGCTCCCCTCCAGAGCCGCGCAATAGCGTCCGCCGGTCCCCTGAACGTGGTGGGTGATTGTCACCTTTGCGCTTTCCTCGCCCGTCACCCCATGCTCCCGCTTGTCACGCCCGAATGTGCGGCTAGAGGCGTGCTCCATGACCGCGCTGAAACCCTTCCTGTCCGACAACGCCGCCGCAGTCCACCCCAAGCTGTGGGAGGCGATGCGCGCCGCCGACCAGCCGGACCACCCGTACGACGGGGACCGCCTCTCGGCCGAACTCGACGCCCGCTTCACCGCGCTGTTCGGGCGCGAGTGCGCCGCGCTGTGGGTGGCCACCGGGACTGCGGCGAACTGCCTTGCGCTGGGCACGCTGGTCCAGCCCCACGGCGGGGTGGTGTGCCACCGCGAGGCGCATATCGAGGTCGACGAGGGCGGGGCGCCGGGCTTCTTCCTCCACGGCGCGAAGCTGATGCTGTGCGGCCAAGAACATGGGGGCGAGGGCGCGAAGCTGACGCCCGAGGGTATCGCCGCGCTGATCGATCCGGTCCGCAACGACGTCCATCAGGTGCAGCCCCACGCCATCGCGATCACCCAGGCGAGCGAGTATGGCCGCACCTACACCCCCGCCGAACTCGCTGCGCTGGGGGCTTTTGCCAAGGAACGCCGCCTCTGCCTCCACATGGACGGCGCGCGCTTCGCCAATGCAGCGGCCTTTCTGGGCGGCAGCGCGGCCGAGGCGGCGCGGGCGGCGAGCGGCCCGGTCCACAGCCTCGCCTTCGGCTTCATCAAGAACGGCGGCATGGGCGCGGAAGCGGTGGTGCTGTTCGATCCCGAGCGCGCCATGGAAGTGCGCTACCGCCGCAAGCGCGCCGGGCACCTGCAATGCAAGGGCCGCTATCTTGCGGCGCAAATCCTGGCGATGCTCGAGGATGACCTGTGGCTCGCCAATGCCGCCCACGCCAATGCCGCCGCGCGCGAAGTGGCCGCCGGCTGTGCCGACCGGCTGCTCCACCCGGTCGAGGCCAACGAGCTGTTCGTCCGCCTGACGCCAGGGGAGCGCGAGGCGCTGCGCGCGCAGGACTTCGCCTTCTACGACTGGGGCGCGGATTCCGCCCGCTTCGTCACCGCCTGGAACACCCGCCCCGAGGATGCGCAGGCGCTCGGCAGGGCGATTGCCGCGCTGTGAGCGATAGCGCCGCCCCCGCGATGCTCAGCCCCCGCGTGCTTGTCCCCTTCATGCTGACGGGGACGATCTGGGGCTCGACGTGGTTTGTCATCACCGGGCAGATCGCCGGTGTGCCCGCCGCATGGGGCGTGTTCTACCGCTTCATGCTGGCGACCCCGGCGCTGTTCGCGCTGGCGCTGGCGATGGGCCAGCGGCTGAAACTCAACCGCGCGGAGCATCTTCTGGCACTGGGCGTCGGGATCGCGCAGTTCAGCGGCAACTTCCTGTTCGTCTATCACGCCGAGGCGCACATCACCTCGGGCATCGTCGCGGTGATGTTCGCGCTCCTGATGGTGCCCAATGCGGTCTTCGCGCGGGTGTTCATCGGCGAGCGGGCGCAGGGCGGCTTCATCGGCGGGAGCCTTGTCGCCATCGCCGGGGTGGCGCTGCTCTTGGTGCACGAATGGAACGCCGCGCCGCTCGGGGGCAATGTCTTGCTGGGGATCGTGCTCGCCATTGGCGGGATGCTCGCGGCCTCGATCGCCAATGTGGTGCAGGCCAACCCGACCGGGCGCGGCGTGCCGATGGTGAGCTTTCTTGCATGGGCGATGGTCTACGGGGTCGCCTTCGACCTCGTCTACGCGCTGGCCACCGAGGGGCCGCCGCAAGTGCCGAGTGCGTGGCAGTTCTGGGCGGGGACGGCCTATCTTGCCATTGTGGGCTCGGTGGTGACCTTCCCGCTGCACTACAATCTGGTGCGCGAAATCGGCGCGGGGCGCACGGCCTACAACGCGATCGTCACGGTGTGTGTGGCGATGGGGCTCTCGACCCTGTTCGAGGGGTTCGAGTGGGACGCGCTGTCGGCCACCGGCATGGCGCTGGCGCTGGCGGGGATGGGGCTGGCATTGCGGTCGCGGCAGAAGAAGTGATGGGGTCCACACAAAGACACAAAGAGCGCAGCGGCCCGCCGCAGGCGCTTTGCGAGGCTGACCTCGATTTTGCAGGATGCCCTTCGGGCAAGGCAAAGCATCCTTGTGTCTTTGTGTCTTTGTGTGAAACCCTACAGCAGCGCCGCTAGCCCCTCGACATAGGTCGGATAGCGCGGCGACCATCCCAGCACCCGCCTGGCCTTGCCGTTGGCGACGCGGCGGTTCTCCATGTAGAAGCCGCGCGCCATGTCGGAGAGGTTGGCTTGTTCCAGCGACTCCAGCGGCGGCGGCGGCACCCCGAGCAGGCGGCAGGCGTGTTCGGTGACTTCATTGCCGCTGCACGGGAGGTCATCGCCGAGGTTGTACGCCCCGGCGGGCGCACTCTGCGTGAGCGCCGCGACCACGCCGCTCATGATGTCATCGACATGAACCCGGCTGAACACCTGCCCAGGAAGGTCGATCCGCCGCGCCTTGCCTTCGCGCACCCGGTCGAGCGCAGAGCGCCCCGGGCCGTAGATACCCGGCAGACGGAACACCCGCGCGCCCATGTTCAGCCACGCAAGGTCCGCCTCGGCCCGCGCGTTGCGGCGGCCTTCGCCGGATTGCGCGATGGTCGGCGTCGTCTCGTCCACCCACGCGCCCGCGCGGTCGCCGTAGACGCCGGTCGAGGAGAGGTAGAACAGCGCCTTGCCGGCGAGGTCCTCGCCATAGGCATCGAGCACCGGGTCGCCCCCGGCGCGCTCGGGCGGGGCGGAGGAGAGGATGTGCGTGGCCTCGCCCAGCGCCGCGAGCACCGCCGCGCTCTCGGCAAAGGCGATGTCGCCCGCGCTGCCCGTCGCGCGGACCTGCCAGCCCTTAGCTTGCATGGCGATGGCGATGCGCCCGGCGGTGTAGCCGAGGCCGAAGATCAGCAATTGTCCCATGCCGACCAGCTAAAGATTGGACGCCCGCCCGAATCAACCTAAATCGGGCCGCATGGATATCGCAACCACCCCCACCACCCCCGACGGCAACCCCCAGCTTGCCGACGGCGCCCCCACCCCGCACGAGCCGCCGGTGATCCGGCGCGAGGATTACCGGCCTTTCGCGTGGGCAGTGCCGGCGACGCAGCTCGATTTCCGGCTGGGTCTGGACGCGACCCGCGTCACCGCGACCTTGACCGTGGAACGCAACCCCGCCGCCGACGCCTCGCCCGAATTGCGCCTCGACGGCGACAGCCTGACCGCCGAGAGCGTGACGGTGGACGGCGCCCCTGCCGTGTGGCGGATGGACGGGCCCGATCTGATCGTCACCCTGCCGGGCGCGAAGCACGTGGTCGAGGTCGTCACCCAGATCGACCCCAGCGCCAACACCCAGCTGATGGGCCTCTACGCCTCGAACGGGATGCTCTGCACCCAGTGCGAATCGGAAGGCTTCCGGCGCATCACCTTCTTCCCCGACCGGCCCGACGTGCTCTCGACCTATGCCGTCAGGATGGAGGGCGAGCGTGGCGCCTTCCCGATCCTGCTGTGCAACGGCAACCGCGTCGCGGCGGGCGAGAACGCCGACGGCACGCATTGGGCCGAATGGCACGATCCCTGGCCCAAGCCCTCCTACCTGTTCGCGCTGGTCGCGGGCGATCTGGTGGCCAACTCCAGGCCCTTCACCACCCGCTCGGGCCGCGTGGTCGAATGCAATGTCTGGGTGCGGGCGGAAGACTTGGAGCGCACCGATCACGCGCTCGAATCGCTCCACCGTTCGATGACATGGGACGAGGAGGTGTTCGGCCGCGAATACGACCTCGATCTCTACAACATCGTCGCCGTCAGCGATTTCAACATGGGGGCGATGGAGAACAAGGGATTGAACGTCTTCAACACGAAATACGTGCTGGCGGACCCCGACACCGCCACCGATGCCGATTTCGACGCGGTCGAAGGCGTGATCGCGCATGAATATTTCCACAACTGGTCGGGCAACCGCGTGACCTGCCGCGACTGGTTCCAGCTCAGCCTCAAGGAAGGCTTCACCGTGCTGCGCGACCAGCTGTTCTCGCAGGACATGCGCGGTGAGGCGGTCAAGCGGATCGAGGATGTGCGCATCCTGCGCGCGGCGCAGTTCCCGGAGGACGCGGGGCCCTTGGCGCACCCGATCCGCCCGGATTCGTATCGCGAGATCAGCAACTTCTACACCGCGACCGTCTACAACAAGGGCGCCGAGGTGATCCGCATGATGCGCGCGATGGTGGGCGAGGCGCGCTTTCGGGCAGGCTGCGATCTCTATTTCGACCGCCATGACGGGGAAGCGGCGACCTGCGAGGATTTCGTGCGCGCCATCGAGGACGGGGCGGGGATCGACCTCGCGCAATTCCGCCGCTGGTATTCGCAGGCGGGCACCCCGCGCGTCGCCGTGTCGCAGGCGGTGGAGGGCGATACCCTCAAGCTCACCCTCACCCAGACCGTCCCCGTCACCCCCGGCCAGCCCGACAAGCTGCCGATGCCGATACCGCTGAAGATCGCGGTGCATTCGCGCTCCGGCGCGCTCGGGGCGGAGCAACTGGTGGTGCTGGAGGGTGGGGAGCAGACCTTCGATCTGCCGCTCGCCGGCCCCGATCCGGTGGTCTCGATCAACCGCGGCTTCACCGCGCCGATCGTGATCGCGCGCGATCTGGCCCGCGAGGAACTCGTCTTCCTTGCCGCGCACGACGATGATCCCTTTGCCCGCTCGGAGGCCCTTCAGGAGCTCGCCGTCGGGCATCTCGTAGGCACCGCCAGCGGCGCGCTGTCGGCAGAGGAACGGGCAGCGGGCGAGGCGGCGATCATCGGCGCGTTCCGTTCGAGCCTTGCCGACAATGCGCTCGAGGATGCGATGCGCGGCGAATTGCTGGTGCTGCCGTCCGAGACCTATCTGTTCGAAGCCATGGCGACCGGGACGAGGCTGGCCGATCCCGGCGCGATCCACGCCGCGCGCGAGGACCTGAAGGCCGCCATCGGCACGGCGCTGGCGGGCGAATTGCAGGCGCTCCACGCGCGGGCTTCGGGCGTCGCGCTCGACGATCCGGCAGGTCGCGGGGCGCGCAAGGTCAAGACCACCGCGCTCGCCCTGATCGCTGCAGCTGACCCTGCCAAGGCCGCCGGGCTTGCCGCCGCGCAGTTCGATGCGGCGGACAACATGACCGACCGGCAAGGCGCGCTGATGGTGCTGTGCGGGCTCGACACGCCCGCGCGCGCGGCGCGGCTGGCGGCCTTTTACGAGCGCTACAGGGACAACGCGCTGGTGATCGACAAGTGGTTCACCCTGCAAGCGCTCTCGCTCCACCCCGAAGTCATCGCTCATGTCCGTGCGCTGGCCGAACATCCCGACTTCACCATGAAGAACCCCAACCGCGTGCGCTCGCTGCACATGGCCTTTGCCGGAAACCCCAAGGGCTTCCACAAGGCGGACGGAGAGGGCTACCGGATGGTCGCCGACGTGATCCTCGCACTGGATCCGATCAACCCGCAGACCGCCGCGAAGTTCGTCCCCGCCTTGGGCCGCTGGCGGCGGATCGAGCCGGGCCGTGCGGCGCTGATGAAGGCGCAGCTCGAGCGGATCCTCGCGAGCGGCAGCCTTTCGCGCGATACCTTCGAGCAGGTCAGCCGCTCGCTGGGAGGCTGAGGCGTGGGCTTTCAGGTCGAAACCCACCCGTTGCTGGCCGGCGTGCCCCACGGCTTTTTCGGCAGCAACGGCGGCGCGCACCAGTTCGGCTTCGGCGGGCCGGGGGAAGGGGCCGAAGTGCGCGCCCTGCGGCAGGCAGCGGCTGACGCGATCCGCCCGGGCGGCATCCTTGCCGCCCCGCATCAAGTGCATTCGCCCGATGTGGTGAGCGTTGCTGCCGCGTGGGACGATTGCGCCGAGGGCCGCCCCGTCGCCGACGCGGTGGTCACGGCAACGCCCGGCATCGTGCTCGGGATCGTCACCGCCGATTGCGCACCCGTCGTCTTCGCCGACCCCGGGGCAGGCGTCATCGGCGCGGCCCATGCGGGCTGGCGCGGGGCAGTGGACGGGGTGCTCGAGAACACCATCGCCGCCATGGAGGCGTTGGGAGCGGCCCGCGCCAATATCGCCGCAGTGCTCGGCCCGACCATCGCCCAGCCGAGCTACGAGGTCGATCCCGCCTTCCGCGCGCGCTTCCCCGACGATGCCGAGCCCTTCTTCGCCCCGGCTGCGGAGCGCGAGGGTGTGCCGCGCTGGCACTTCGATCTGCCCGCCTTCATCATCGCGCGGCTGGCCGGGGCGGGTCTTAGCAAAATTGCGGATACCGGCCGGGATACATTCTCACAGGTCGCGCGTTACCATTCGTACAGACGCTCCACGCAGGCGGGCGAGGCGAATTATGGCCGGCAGATCAGCATGATCGCGCTGCCCTGACCTTTCCTTGCAAGGCTGCGAACGCGGCTTGACTAAAACACGGTTGGAATCTCGCAGGATTGCCGTTAATTGCGCGGCCCAAGTTTCGGGTAACGTGTGCCGGGTGGGCATATCGCGGCCCGGAACAGGGACCAATCGACGGATCGGCTCAGGGGCGAGAGGCCCCGCAATGCAACACCACGCCGCGCAGGCCCATTCCGGCGCGGCAAAACGAGCAGGGTAAGACGAAATGGCTACTGACACGGCCGCTACCACCGAAGTCTCCGCCGCCGCCGAAGACGGCGTGCGCCGCCGCGACTGGATCCACATCGCCGCGCTCGGCACTGCGGGCGTGGGCGGGGCTTCGGTCCTGATCCCGCTGGTCTCGCAGATGGCGCCCTCGCAGGACGTGCTCGCCGCGAGCACCACCGATGTCGATATCAGCGCGATTGCCGAAGGCCAGGCGATCAAGGCGGTGTTCCGCAAGCAGCCGCTGTTCGTGCGCCGCCTCACCGCTGCCGAGATCGAGGAAGCCAACAAGGTCGATGTGGCCAGCTTGCGCGATCCCCAGACCCTGGCCGAGCGCACCAAGGAAGGCCATCCCGATCTGCTCGTCACGATGGGCGTGTGCACTCACCTCGGCTGCGTGCCGCTGGGCGCCGCCGAAGGCGAGACCCGCGGCGATTTCGGCGGCTATTTCTGCCCCTGCCACGGTTCGCACTATGATAGTGCCGCGCGCATCCGCAAGGGTCCGGCGCCCAAGAACCTGATGGTTCCGGACTACGAGTTCACGTCCGACACCGTCATCCGCGTCGGCTGAGCCTGCGTATCTGATCCGACACAATCATCGCCTGACCTTTCACCCGATCAAGCCGAGAGAACGCCATGAGTTTCGCCTGGGCCAAGCAATACGAACCGCAGTCCGCTTTCACCAAGTGGATTGACGAGAAGCTGCCGCTGCCGCGGCTCGTCTACAACGCGGTGGGCGCCGGTTATCCGGTGCCGCGCAACCTCAACTACATGTGGAATTTCGGAGTGCTCGCCGGCTTCTTCCTGGTGGTTCAGATCGTCACCGGCGTCGTCCTCGCGATGCACTACGCGGCCAACGGCCTCGTCGCCTTCGCCACGGTCGAGCACATCATGCGCGACGTGAACTACGGCTGGATGCTGCGCTACGCCCACGCCAACGGGGCGAGCTTCTTCTTCATCGTCATCTACATGCACATCTTCCGCGGGTTCTTCTATTCGTCCTACAAGGCCCCGCGCGAGATGATCTGGCTGCTGGGCGTGGTGATCTTCCTGCTGATGATGGCGACCGCCTTCATGGGCTACGTGCTGCCGTGGGGCCAGATGAGCTTCTGGGGCGCGCAGGTCATCACCGGCCTGTTCGGCGCGATCCCGCTGGTCGGCGAGCCGATCCAGGTCTGGATCCTGGGCGGTTACGCGCCTGACAACGCCGCGCTGAACCGCTTCTTCTCGCTGCACTTCCTGCTGCCCTTCGTGATCGCGGGCGTCGTGATCCTGCACATCTGGGCGCTGCACATCCCCGGCTCGTCGAACCCGACCGGCGTGGAAGTGAAGCAGGAATCGGACACCGTGCCGTTCCACCCCTACTACACCGCGAAGGACGGCTTCGGGCTCGGCGTGGTGCTGATCCTGTTTGCCGCGATGGTGTTCTTCCTGCCCAACGCGCTGGGTCACCCCGACAACTACATCGAAGCCAACCCGCTCTCGACGCCTGCACACATCGTGCCCGAATGGTACTTCTGGCCGTTCTACGCGATCCTGCGCGCCTTCACCGGCGATCTCACCATCCCCTTCACCGGGATCGTGCTGGTGCCGGCCAAGCTGCTGGGCGTGATCGCGATGTTCGGTTCGATCCTGCTGTGGTTCATCCTGCCCTGGCTCGACAAGAGCCCGGTGCGCTCGGGCCACTACCGCCCGCTGTTCCGCAAGTTCTTCTGGTTCGGCCTGATCCCGACCATGGCGGTGCTGTTCTACTGCGGCGGCGCTCCGGCGGAAGAACCCTACGTGGTGCTCAGCCAGGTCGCGACGGCTTACTACTTCCTGCACTTCCTGGTGGTCCTGCCGATCATCAGCCAGATCGAAGTGCCCAAGCCGCTGCCGTTCTCGATCACCGAAGCCGTGCTCGGCAAGGACAAGACTGCCGAAGCGCCGCGTGCCGGTTCGGTGGACGGTGGCGACACTGGCACCGCGCCCGAAGGCTCGCTGCAACCGGCCGAGTGATCGGCCGCTCGCAGCGCTCAAGCAATCTGAACCGATAACCAGGAAAGAGTTCGGTCATGACTATTCGTCTCGGAGGCATCATCGCAGGCCTCGCCATCACCGCGGTGCTGGTGCTGTGGTCGCTCCTGCCCGGTGCCTACAACTACGCCTTCGGCCCGGCGCCGGAAAAGCAGCCGTCCTATGCCTTCTACGAGCACGGCCACGGCCCCGAAGGCGGCTTCGCCTTTGACGGCGTCTTCGGCAAGTGGGACGTCGCCCAGCTCCAGCGCGGCTATCAGGTCTACAAGGAAGTCTGCAAGTCGTGCCACAGCCTCAAGTATGTCGCCTTCCGTGACTTGCAGCAGCTCGGCTACACCGAAGCCGAAGTGCAGGCCGAAGCGGCGAGCTGGACCATCCCGTTCAAGGACCCGACGACGGGCGAAACGGCCGAGGCGCCCGGCAAGCCGACCGACTACTTCCCGCCGGTCTATTACGCAGGGCAAGGCGTGCCGCCCGATCTTTCGCTGATCACCAAGGCGCGTCATGACGGGCCGAACTACGTCTACGACCTGATGCTCGGCTACGGCGAGCCCGATCCGGCCAAGGCCGCCAAGGTCGGCTTCGAGGTGCCCGACGGCCTCTACTTCAACAAGCACTTCCCCAACGTGAACATCGCCATGCCCGCGCCGCTGAGCGACGGTCAGGTGACCTATGCCGACGGGGCGCCCAACACCACCAAGGACATGGCCAAGGACGTCGCGGCCTTCCTGACCTGGACCGCCGAGCCCAAGCTGGTCGAGCGGCGTCAGACCGGCTGGTTCGTGCTCGGCTTCCTGCTGTTCGCGACCTCCCTCGCGTTCCTCAGCTACAAGCAGATCTGGGCCGGGCTGAAGCCCAAGAAGAAGTAAGCCTTTCGCGAGGCTGACACCGCAAAGCGCCCCGTCATCCCTTGCGGATGGCGGGGCGCTCTGCTCTGAGAAGGCCGAAAGGGGCCACGCCGACATGACTGCACCGCATCTCTCTCCCGAAGAGCTCAAGGCGCTCGTGCGCACCGTGCCGGATTTCCCGCATCCGGGCATCCAGTTCCGCGACATCACCACGCTGATCGGCCACCATCAGGGCATGGCCGCAAGCGTCCATCACCTCGCCGCCGCAGCCGGCGCGGCGGGCGCACACAAGATCGCCGGGATGGAAGCGCGCGGCTTCATCTTCGGCGCGGCCGTGGCAGTGCAACTGGGGCTCGGCTTCGTGCCGGTGAGAAAGCCCGGCAAGCTCCCCATCGCGACCATCGGCATCGACTACGCGCTCGAATACGGCACCGACCGGCTCGAAATGGACCCGGGGGCGATCGAGCCCGGGCAGGACGTCGTGATCGTCGACGATCTGATCGCCACCGGCGGCACCGCGCTTGCCTCGGCCGAGCTGCTGCGCAAGGCCGGCGCGGTGGTGAAACACGCGCTGTTCGTGATCGACCTGCCCGACCTCGGCGGCGCCGCGCGGCTGCGCGAGGCGGGCATCACCGTCAGCGCGCTGATGGAATTCGAGGGCGACTGAACCCTCCTTCCGCCGGGCTGCAAGGGTCCGGTTTCGGTTGTGCTGTCAAAGTCCCCTCGGCTAAGCCGGATGGCAGGCGCTGCCTTCGCGCGCCTGTGACCTGAAGGACCCGAGACGCCGCCGATGGCAATCGCCATGACGCTTCTGACGCTGGCTCTGCTTCCCTTTGTCGCGGCGCTCGCCATCGCGCTGCTCCACGGCGCGCCGCGCATCGTGCATTTGGGCATCGCCGGGGCTGCGAGCGCGGCGGGCCTTGCGCTGCTGGCGAGCCTCGCCGCACCCGCGCTGGGCGGAGACACGCCGTTTGCACGGTGGGACTGGGTGCCGAGCCTTGGCCTCGACCTAACGCTGATGGTCGATCCGCTGGGCTGGATGTTCGGCCTGCTGATCCTCGGCATCGGCCTGCTGGTGGTGATCTTCGGGCACTCGTATCTCCACGAGAACGAGGACACGGGCCGCTTCTTCGCCAGCCTGATGCTGTTCCAGGGCGCAATGCTCGGCATCGTGATCGCCGGCAATGTGCTGCTGCTGCTGGTGTTCTGGGAGTTGACGAGCCTCGCCTCCTTTCTCCTGATCGGCTTCTGTCAGCACAAGGCGGAGGCACGGCAGGGCGCGCGGATGGCGCTGGCGGTGACGGGGGGCGGGGGGCTCGCATTGATCGCGGGGATGGTGCTGCTCGGGCTGATCGCCGGGAGCTTCGACCTCACCACGATCCTCGCGCGCGGCGACATGGTGCGCGCTGCGCCGCTCTATCCGCTGATGCTGGGGCTGATCCTGCTGGGCGCCTTCACCAAGTCGGCGCAGTTCCCGTTCCACTTCTGGCTCCCCCACGCGATGGCCGCACCGACCCCCGTGAGCGCCTACCTGCATTCCGCGACGATGGTGAAGGCGGGGGTGTTCCTGCTCGCGCGGCTGTGGCCGGTGCTGGCGGGGACAGAACTCTATACCGTGACGGTCACCAGCGTCGGCCTCGTCACGATGATCTTCGGGGCGGGCGTGGCGCTGTTCCGGCACGACCTCAAGAGCATCCTTGCCTATTCGACCATCAGCCAATTGGGCATGCTGGTGATGCTGCTCGGCTTCAGCCGCGAGGCGGCGGTGCTGGCGGCGATGCTGCACATCCTCAACCACGCCGCCTTCAAGGCCGCGCTGTTCATGAGCGCAGGCATCGTCGAGCACGAGACCGGCACGCGCGACATCCGCCGCCTGGGCGGGCTGGCCAAGGCGATGCCGGTCACCGCGCTGATCGCCACGCTTGCCGCCGCTTCGATGGCGGGCCTGCCGCCGCTGGGCGGGTTCATTTCGAAGGAGCTGATGCTCTACGAGACGATCGCCTTCTCCTCGCCCAATGCCGTCTGGCTGCTCCCGGCGCTGGCGACGGTGGGCGCGACGTTCTCGGTCGCCTATTCGCTGCGCTTTGCCGCGCATCTTTTCGCCGGACGCCCGCGCGAGGCCGAACCCTTCGCGCGCGCCCATGATCCTTCGCCCGCCATGTGGGCGAGCCCTGCGCTGCTGACCGCGTTCGCGGTGCTGCTGGGCCTTGCTCCGATGTGGTTCGCCGCGCCGCTGGTGAGCGCGGTCACGGCCGCAGTCACGGCCAGCGCGCCCGCGCCAGTGGAGCTGGGCCTGTGGCATGGGGTGAACCTCGCGCTGGTCCTCTCGGCAAGCGCCGTTGCCGTCGGGGCGGCGCTCCTGTTGCAGCACCGGCGCCTGCTGGCCGCATGGGAGGCCGCGCGGCTGCCCGATGCCGGGCGCCTGTTCGAATGCGTGCTCGCCCTCGCCGATCGCCGGGCCCGCAAGGCGATGGTCGCCGTCCATGCCCCGTCGCTCCAGCGCATGCTGCTGGCGAGCTTTGCGGTCACCATCCTGCTGGTGATCGAGGGCGCGCTGACCGGCGGCGGAGTGTTGACCGGCGCAAGGGCGGGCCTGCCCGCGAGCTTGCCCGCCATTGCCGCCTGGGCGCTGCTGATCGCGGCCACGGCGGCGGTGGCTCTGGGCTCCCGGGACCGGTTGCGCGCGCTGATCTATGTCGGCGTCATCGGCCTCGTGGTGAGCCTCGCCTTCGCCGTGCTCTCCGCCCCCGATCTCGCGCTGACCCAGATTGCGGTCGAGGTGGTGACGGTGCTGCTGATGCTGCTCGCCTTGAACCTGCTGCCGAAGCGGCCGCCGGTCCTTTCGAGCGCCCCGCGCAAGGCCCGCGATGCCGCCATAGCCATCGCCGGCGGGGTGCTGTTCGGCGCGATCGCCTGGGCGATGCTGACCCGCGATCCCGGCCCTTCCATCGCCGCCTTCCACCTCGCCAATGCCAAGCCGGGGGGCGGGGGCACCAATGTGGTCAACGTCATCCTCGTCGATTTCCGCGCCTATGATACGCTGGGCGAGATCATCGTCCTCGGGATCGCCGGGCTCGGCATATTCGCCCTGCTCGATACCGCCGGGAAGGGCGCGGCAGGGGCGCGGCTGAGAGCCTGGCGGGCCGACATGCCGCGCTCGCCCGAGCGGCATCCGGTGATGCTCGTCACCGCCAGCCGGATCATCCTGCCGCTGACATTGATGGTGGGGATCTACCTGTTCCTGCGCGGCCACAACCAGCCGGGCGGCGGGTTCATCGCCGCGCTGGTGGTGGCGGTCGCCTTTCTCGTGCAATATCTCGCGGCCGGCTTCGACTGGTCGGACGCGAGGAAGCCCTTCGGCGAACACCAGCTGATCGGCTGGGGCGTGCTGGTGGCGATGGCAACGGGCCTTGGCGCGATGGCGCCGGGATCGCCGTTCCTCACCAGCTGGTTCGACTATTTCAGCCTGCCGCTGATCGGCAAGTTCGAGCTGGCGAGCGCGATGCTGTTCGATACCGGCGTGTTCCTGACGGTGCTCGGCGCGGTGATGCTGGCCTTGCAGGAGCTGAGCCATATCGCGCAAGCCACCGCCCGCCCAGGCGGGGAGGAGGCGCCGTGAGCTACGAGTTCCTCCTCGCCACCGCCATCGGCGTGCTGGTTGCGGGCGGGATCTACCTCGCCCTGCGCGCGCGCACCTTCCAGGTGGTGCTGGGGCTGACGCTGATCTCCTACGCGGTGAACCTGTTCCTGTTCGCCAGCGGCCGGCTGGTGCTGAACCGCCCGCCGATCTGGGACGCTGCCAAGGGTGGGGCGGTGAGCGCATACACCGATCCCCTCCCGCAGGCGCTGGTCCTGACCGCGATCGTCATCACCTTCGGCATGACCGCCTTCATGGTGATCCTGAGCTTGCGCAGCTTTCTCGAGACCGGCAGCGACCATGTCGACGGCGAGGCGGTGCCGTGCGACGCGCAGGACGGTCTGGCGGACGGGTTGGCGGACGGGGAGGGCGCGGCGCCGTGAACCTCGCCGATCACCTCCCGATCCTGCCGGTCGCGATCCCCGCGCTTGCCGCGCCCGCCGCGCTGCTGGTGATGCGCCGCCGCCGCGAGCTGGCGGTGGGTATCGGCTTTGCCGCGACACTCGCGCAGCTCGCCGTCGCCGCGCTGTTGATGGCGCGGGCGAGCGGGGGGACGATTCTTGCCTATGCGTTTGGAGCGTGGCCCGCGCCCTTCGGGATCGTGCTGGTCGCCGACCGGCTCGCAGGCCTGATGCTGGTGCTGACCGCGTGCCTCGCGCTGATCGCGCTGCTGCATGCGGTGGTGACCCGCGCCGACCGCAAGGGCTGGCACTTCCACCCGCTGTTCCAGTTCCAGCTGATGGGTTTGAACGGGGCCTTCCTGACCGGCGACCTGTTCAATCTCTTCGTGTTCTTCGAGGTGCTGTTGATCGCTTCCTACGGCCTCATGCTACACGGGCAGGGGCCCGCGCGATTGAAGGCGGGGGTGCAATATGTGGCGGTGAACCTCGTCGGCTCGGCGCTGTTCCTGATTGCGCTCGGGATGCTTTATGCGCTGACCGGCACGCTCAACATGGCGGACATGGGGCTGAAGGTGCGCGCGCTCGCGCCTGCCGATCAGGGCCTGCTGCGGATCGCGGCCCTGCTGCTGGGATCGGTCTTTGCGCTGAAGGCCGCAGCGGTGCCGCTCCACCTGTGGCTGGTGCGCACCTATGCTGCCGCCACCCCTGCCGTCGCGGCGCTGTTCGCGATCATGACCAAGGTCGGCGTCTATGCGCTGATCCGCGTCGTCCCGCAGGTGTTCGGCGAGGGCGCGGGGGCCGCCGCATGGGCGCCGGCACCCTGGCTGTGGCCCGCTGCCCTTGCGAGCGTGGTGATCGGCTTTGCCGGTGTCTTCACCGCGCGGAGCCTTGCCGAACAGGCCGCCTATGCCGTGATCGGATCGACCGGCACGCTGCTGATTGCGGTAGCCGGGTGGAGCGCGGCGAGCCTTGGTGCGGCGCTCTCCTACTTGCCGCACTCCACCTTCACGACCGCCGCGCTGTTTCTGGTTGCCGATGTCGCCGCGCGGCGGCGCGGGAGCTTTGCCGACGCGGCCAGCCCGGGTCCCGAATTTGCGGGGCGCGGGCTTGCCGGGCTGATGTTCATGGCTGCCGCCATCGCCGCCACCGGCCTGCCGCCGCTTTCCGGCTTCATCGGCAAGCTCCTGATCCTCAAATCCGCCGCCGCTCTGCCCCAATGGGGCTGGAGCTGGGGCGTGATCCTGGGCACCACCCTGATCGGCGTGATCGGCTTTGCCCGCACCGGCAGCGCGGTGTTCTGGAAGACGAACGCGGCCTCGGACACCCCGCACCCGCCCGAAACCCGCCGCGATCTGCTCGCCCCGGCGCTGGCGCTCGCCTGCCTTGCCGCGCTGGCGGCGGGAGCAGGCCGGGCGAGCGCCTATGCCGATGCCGCCGCCGCGCAGGTGCTCGGTCCCGCCCGGAGCGCGGCAGCCGTGCTGGCGGAGGGCCCGCGATGACCCGCCGCCTGCTGCCGCACCCCGGCCTCAGCGCCCTCTTGGCGGGGATGTGGATGGTGATGGTGAACGACCTCACTGTCGGCACGCTGTTCTTCGGCCTGGTGGTCGGAGTGGCGGTGCCGATCTTCACCGCGCCGTGGTGGCCGGGCCGGCCCAGGGTCCGGTTCCTCCCGGCGCTGGCCTATGCCGCGCTGGTGGTGCGCGACATCGTGGTGGCCAACGTTGAGGTCGCCGCAATCATCCTGTTCAAGCGCAATCGCGACCTGCGTCCGGTATGGCTCACGATCCCGCTCGAACTGTCCTCGCCCGAGGCCATCACGGTCTTCGCCGGCACCATCAGCCTGACGCCCGGCACGGTCTCCGCAGATCTCTCGGCCTGCGGCAAGTTCCTGTTGGTCCACGCGCTCCATGCCTCCGATCCGGCGGGCGAGATCGCCAAGGTCAAGGCGCGTTACGAGGTACGGCTGAAGGAGATCTTCCATGCTTGAAGGAGCGCTCGCCTTCGGCTTTGCAGGCCTCGGCCTTGCGCTGGCGATGAACCTGTGGCGGCTGGTCCGGGGGCCGGGGACGGCCGACCGCATTCTTGCGCTCGATACGATGGTAATCAACGTCATCGGCGTCATCGTGCTGGCGGGGATCGCCGGGGGTAGCCCTGCGGCGTTCGAGGCGGCGCTGCTGCTGGCGATGGTGGGCTTCGTCGGCACGGTCGCTTACGCCAAGTTCCTGCTGCGCGGAGATATCATCGAATGAGCGGGGCCGTGCCTTTTGCCGAGCTTCTGGCCGCCGCGCTGATTGTGCTGGGCGCGGGCTTTGCGCTGGTCGGCAGCTGGGGGCTGGTGCGGCTGCCCTCGCTCATGGAGCGGCTCCACGCGCCGACCAAGGCGACCACGCTGGGACTGGGGGCGATGCTGGCGGGTTCGGTGGTGTGGTTCCAGCTCGTCAAGGGCGAATGGACCACCCACGAACTGCTGGTCCCGGTGTTCCTGTTCGTCACCGCGCCGATCGCCGCCAACATGATCGCCAAGGTCCACCTCCACGCCTTGCGCAGCGGCGACGCCAGCGCGCCCGCAGGCCCGGCAGGCGCCCCCCCACCTCCGCCGGGCCGCGCCGACTGGGCCACCCACGAGGCGCCCCATCAAGGCACACCATGCGACTTCGAGGGCGATGAGCGGCGTTGAGCAACCGGGAATGATCGGGAAAATGGAGCGGGTAGCGGGAATCGAACCCGCATAGCCAGCTTGGAAGGCTGGAGCTTTACCACTAAGCTATACCCGCTCAGGTCTCGGCAGGGCCCATGCCATTGATCGCGCGGCGGCGTCAATATCGGCGGTGGGGCTTGCGGGCGTTTCAGGCGCCGACCGGCAGATTGTCGATCAGCCGCGTGGTGCCGATCCGTGCCGCGACCAGCAGGCGCGCCGGTGCGGGGCCGAGGGCCTCCAGCGGTGCGAGCGAGGCGGCATCGGCGAGCGCGGCATAATCGACGCTGGCAAAACCTGCCGCGATCAGCGCCGCCTCGAGCGCGGCGAGCGCGGTCGCTGCCGCCGCGCCGCCCTCGATCGCCGCCACCGCCGCCTGCATCGCCTGCGGCAGGGCCGCAGCGGCCGCGCGCTGTCCGGGCGAGAGGTAGCGGTTGCGGCTCGACATCGCCAGCCCGTCCGCCTCGCGCACGGTCGGCACGCCGATGATCGCGTCCGCATGCGGGGCGATGAGATCGCAATCGCGCGCCATGGTGCGGATCACGGCAAGCTGCTGGAAGTCCTTCTCGCCAAAGAAGGCCATGTCGGGGGCGACCTGGTTGAAGAGCTTCAGCACCACTGTCGCCACGCCGTCGAAGTGCCCGGGGCGGGCCGCACCGCACAGGCCGTCGCTGACCCCGGCGACGCTGACATTGGTGGCAAAGCCCGGCGGATACATCGCCGCCGCGTCCGGTGCCCACAGCAGGGCCACGCCCTCCGCCTCCAGCATCGCGGCATCGGCGGCGAGCTGGCGGGGATAGGCATCGAGGTCCTCGTTCGGACCGAACTGCCTGGGATTGACGAAGATCGAGGCGACCACATGGTCCGCCGCTTCCTTCGCGCGGCGGACCAGCGTGAGGTGGCCTTCGTGGAGCGCGCCCATCGTCGGCACCAGCGCAATCGTCGCATTTTCGACCCGCAACTGTGCCAAAGCGGTTCTCAACACATGCAGCGACTTGACCGTTTGCACCCCAGGCCCTCCAAGGATAAACCAAAATCGTGCCCTAGCGGCCCTACCTGTCCCATTTCAAGCCGCCGGGGACACCGGCAGGCCCAGCGCCAAACGATTGCAATCGAGAGACCCCCATGCCGCCCGCGACGCGCGCCGACACTCCAGCAACATCTGCGACTGGCACCCGGCTCTTGCGCAAGGGCCAGGCGCACAGGATTATCTTTGCCAACGAGAAGGGCGGGACCGGCAAGTCGACCACCGCGGTCCATGTCGCCGTGGCGCTGTCCTATCTCGGCGCGCGGGTCGCCTCGATCGATCTCGATCCGCGCCAGCGCACCATGCACCGCTATATCGAGAACCGCCTCGGCACGCTCGAAAAGCGCGAGGTGACCCTGCCCACGCCCGCCTGCGAGGTGTTCCGCGAAACCGGCACGGGCGCGCTCCTCGGGATGATCCGCCGGCTCGAGGCCAATTGCGACTTCCTGATCATCGACAATCCGGGCCGCGATGATGCCTATACGCGCATCGCGGTCGAACATGCCGATACGCTGGTCACGCCGATGAACGACAGCTTCGTCGATTTCGACCTCATCGGCCAGGTCGATGCCGAGACCTTCAAGGTCAGGAAGCTGTCCTTCTTCGCCGAACAGATCTGGGACGCGCGGATGAAGCGCAGCCGGATGACGATCGAACACCAGCGGCCCGAGATGGACTGGGTGGTGGTCCGGAACCGCACCGGCTATGTCGAGGCGAAGAACCAGGCGCGTCTGCACAAGGCACTGGGCGAGATGGCCAAGCGGGTCGGCTTCCGGGTGACACAGGGCCTGTCCGAACGGGTGATCTACCGCGAGCTGTTTCCTTCGGGGCTGACCCTGCTCGACAAGGGCCAGCTCGGCGAGCTTGGCACCAGCCATCTGGTCGCCCGGCAGGAACTGCGCGCGCTGGTCAAGGCGCTGCGCCTGCCCGAGTTCAGCCGCGAACAGGATAAGCTGGAGCTCGTCTGATGCTCAAGCTGGTCATGGCCGCGCTGGTGCTGAGCGTGTTCTGCCGCTGGGCGATCGGCAAGTGGCCGTGGGAACTGTTGCGCTCCGCACCCACCCGCTCGCAGGCGATCTTCCGGGCGCGCAAGCTGCTCGGGGTCGAGGCTGGGGCGCGGCGCGAGGAGATCATCGCCGCGCATCGCCGGCTGACCACGCTGGTCCATCCGGACAAGGGCGGCACCAACGCCGCGATGCAGGAGGCCAATGCCGCGCGCGACCTGCTGCTCGACGAGCTGCCCCATCCGCACGGCGGCCCGCCGGGAGAGCCGTGAGGTCCCAACATCGCGGGATTGACACAATCGCGCGGCAGGGGTTTCACACAAGGCCAGATAAACCGCGGCGCAGGCGGGGCAGGCGAGCCGCAATGCGGGCCAGGCAAGGGTGCCGCCCAAGCGGTCTTGCGACTGCTCCTGCCTGTGCCCGGCAAGCCGCAAATGCATCGCCCCGCAAAGGACCTCTCGATCATGCAACACCACTTCCACCCCACCGTGCTGCGCGAATACGACATTCGCGGGATCATCGGCGAGACGCTGGGCGCGGATGACGCGCGGGCGATCGGCCGGGCTTTCGGCACGCTGCTGCGCGAGGCAGGGGGCAAGACCGTGGCGGTGGGCTATGACGGGCGGGTCAGCTCGCCGATGCTGGAGCACGCGCTGGTCGAAGGGTTGACCGCGAGCGGCTGCGATGTCGTGCGGATCGGGATGGGGGCGACCCCGATGCTCTATTACGCCGAAGCCTCAGATGAACAGGTGGATGGCGGCATTCAGATAACTGGCAGCCACAATCCCCCCAATTACAATGGCTTCAAGATGGTATTTCTGGGGCGCCCGTTCTTCGGCGCCGATATCCAGAAGCTCGGGAAACTGGCAGCAGACGGGGCGTTCGCCAGCGGCACCGGTGCGGTAACCGCGCGCGACATCCTTGGCGAGTATGTCGAGCGCCTGCTCCAGGGCCTCACCGGTATCGAGCCCGGCACGCTCGAGACCCTGCGCGTCGGCTGGGATGCCGGCAATGGCGCCGCCGGCCCCGCGCTGGAAGCCCTGGCTGCCCGGCTGCCGGGGGAACACCACTTGCTCTTTACCGAAGTTGACGGACATTTTCCCAACCACCATCCTGACCCGACTGTCGAGGCCAACCTGACCGATCTTCGCGCGCTCGTCGCGGCAAAGAACCTCGATTTCGGAGTGGCTTTTGACGGTGACGGCGACCGGATCGGCGCGATCGACGGCACGGGCCGGGTGATCTGGGGCGATCAGCTGCTGATGATCTATGCCGAAGATGTCCTCAAAACCCGCCCCGGTGCGACGGTTATCGCCGATGTGAAGGCGAGCCGCGCGCTGTTCGACCATGTCGCCAGGCTCGGCGGGAAGCCGCTGATGTGGAAGACCGGCCACTCGCTCATCAAGTCCAAAATGAAGGAGACTGGCGCGCCGCTGGCCGGCGAGATGAGCGGCCATGTGTTCTTTGCCGACGAATATTACGGCTTCGACGACGCGCTCTACGCAGGGGTCCGGCTGCTCGCGGCGGCGGCGCGACTCGGCCGGTCGGTAACCGATCTGCGCGGCAGCATCCCGCCGATGCTCAACACCCCCGAAATGCGCTTCCAGGTCGACGAGACCCGCAAGTTTGCCGCGATGGAGGAAATCGCCGCACGGCTCACCACCAGTCCGGGGCCCGAGGTCGAGAGCGTCAACGCCACCGATGGCGTGCGCGTCAACACTGCCGACGGCTGGTGGCTGCTGCGCGCCTCGAACACGCAGGACGTGCTGGTCGCGCGCGCGGAAAGCGACAGCGAGGCGGGGCTCGAACGCCTCCTCGCGCAGATCGACGCGCAGCTTGCGGCATCGGGGCTGGAGCGCGGCGAGAGCGTGGGGCACTAGGCCTGCCAAACCCACTGCAATTCCAATTGCCCGAGGCGCTGCCCGCGCTATGAGGGCAGGCATGCTCGTCGGTATCGATCTTGGCACCACCAACAGTGCCGTGGCGCTGTGGCGCGATGGCGCGCCGCAGCTTGTGCCCAATGCCCTGGGGCGGGAGCTGACCCCTTCGGCGGTCAGCCTCGCCAAGGGCGGGGAGACCTGGGTGGGGCAGGCCGCGCTCGACCGGATGGCGACCCATCCTTCCGATACCGTCACCAGTTTCAAGCGGATGATGGGCACGGCCTCCACCGTGACGCTCGCGGGCACCACGCTGACCCCTGAGGACCTCTCGGCGATGGTGTTGCGCAGCCTTGCCGACGATGTCGAGGCCGCGACGGGTGAACGCCCGAGCGAGGCGGTCATCACCGTCCCGGCCTATTTCAACGAACGCCAGCGCCGCGCCACGCGCCGTGCGGGCGAGATCGCCGGGCTCGAGGTCCGCCGCCTCATCAACGAGCCGACCGCCGCCGCGCTCGCCTTCGGCCTTGCCGACAAGGGTGACCGCGAGCCGTTCCTCGTCTTCGACCTTGGCGGGGGCACCTTCGACGTCTCGATCGTCGAGATGTTCGAAGGGATCGTCGAGGTGCGCGCCTCGGCGGGCGACAACCGGCTGGGGGGCGACGATTTCGACGAGGTGCTGGTCAGGCTGGTCGAACCGCTGCTGCCCGCAGGAGCGCTCGACCGGCTCCCGGCAGACCGCCGCCGCGCACTGATGACGCTCGCCGCCGAGCGCACCCGCCGCGCGCTCACCACCTCCGAAGAAGCCGATTTCACCGTGGTTGCGGACGATACCCCGCTCACCGCGCGCGTCACCGCCGATGGCTTCGAGGAGGCGGCGAGCGGCCTTCTCAAGCGGCTGCGCGATCCGGTCATCCGCGCGCTGCGCGACAGCCATATCGACGTGAAGGGCCTCTCGGACATCGTGCTGGTCGGCGGCGCCACGCGCATGCCGGTGGTGAGGAAGGCGCTGACCCGCATGTTCGGGCGCTTCCCCAATTCCACCGTCCACCCCGATCACGCCGTTGCCCTTGGCGCGGCGATCCAGGCGGGACTCTTGTCGGGCGGGGACGGGCTCGAGGAAATCCGCATCACCGATGTCGCGCCCTTCACCTTGGGCGTCAACACCTCGACCCGCGATGCGCACGGCCGCTTTCACGACGATATCTTCGCGCCGATCATCGAGCGCAACACCCCCGTGCCGGTGAGCCGGATGGAGCGGTTCTGCACGCTTGGCGACAACCAGCGGCAGGTGACCTTCGCGATCTACCAGGGCGAGGCGCGCGACGTGAAGAAGAACGTCAAGCTCGGCGAGCTGACCGTTCCCGTGCCGCCCAAGCCGGCGGGAGAGGTGGGGGTGGAGGTGCGCTTCACCTATGACACCAGCGGGCTGCTCGATGTCGATGTGAACGTGCCGCTCACCGGCCTCACCCGCAATCTGGTGGTCGTCGACGAGGAAGACCGGCGCTCCAAGAAGGACATCGCGGAAAGCCGCAAGCGGCTGGAAAAGCTCAAGGTCCACCCGCGTGACGAGGCCGAGAACGTCGCCCTGCTGGCGCGCGCGGAGCGGGCCTATGAAGGCTTCACCGGGCCGCTGCGCGACGTGATCGGGCAGGGGCTGACCGATTTCCAGGGCGCGCTCGACAAGCAGGACCCGCGCATCATCGCCGACGCACGCGACGGCCTGACCCGCCTGCTTGACGAGATCGACATGCAATCGCCGCTGTGATGGCTCGGCTATGACCCGCAGGTCCTTTCCGTGGAACCGCCTCGGGATCGACCCGACCGGCGACAAGGCAGCGATCCGCAAGGCCTATGCCGATGTCCTGCGCGCGATCAACCCGGACGAGGACATCGCCGGTTTCGCCGACCTGCGCCGCGCGCGCGACCAGGCCCTGTGGCTGGCCGAGCGGCAGGTCGAGGATGATGACGCCGCCGCCGGGGACGCCTTCGAGGATGAGGGCGAAATCTACGGCCTCGGCGACATCGGCGATGCGGCCGGCCCCGACCTTGCGTGGGACGACGACGACGGTGACGATGACGATGACGGCGGGTGGGACATCGCCCCCGCCTTCACGCCGGGCACCGGCGCCGGATCGCCGCCCGAGCCCGAACTGAGCGAAGCCCAGCAGCGCGCGCAGGATGCCTGGAACGGCCTGCTCAATGTGCTCTACCCCGGCGGCGATTTCAGCGAGGATGCAGTCACCCACGAACAGCTCGACGAGGGCCTTGCCGCTCTCGCGGTGCTGATCGCCCGTGCCGAGGAAGCCGATATCGCCGAGCATGACGCGCTCGACGGAGCGCTCGCCGATCTGTTTGCGCGCACCTGGCCGCGATCGGCGCCTTTCGTGGAACCGGCCAATGGCGCGTTCGGCTGGCTGGACGAATCCGGCGCGCTTGAGGAACGCGCCGCGCTGCGCTTTCTCAACCAGCGCATCAAGGGGATGCGCTTTCACGACAAGGTGCAGCAGCCCGGCCACCCGCTGCACAAGGCCTGGGTCGAACTCCAGCGCCCGGGCCGGGCGGGCACGCTCGACCGGCTGCGGGTCAACCGGCTCGATGTGCACAAGCTGCTGGTGGGCCTGCGCGAACGCTATCCCGAGCTTGAAAGCTATCTCGATCCCCAACGCGTCGCATCGTGGGAAGGCGCGGGCGCGGCGAGCGCCGAGGGCTTTTCCAACGCGGGCCGGGGCTTCGGGGGATCGGTGCTCTTCGTGGTGCTGTTCTTCGCCCTGATCCGCGCCGTGGTGGCGCTGGGCGGGGCGGGGGATGACAAGCCGGGCGATCTGCCGCCGCCGATCGCGGTCTTCGGGCCGAGCGCCGAGGAGATCGACGCCGCGGTCGCGGGGGTGTTCGGCGAGGGCACCGACATGGCCAAGGTGCGTGCGGCCGATCCGGTCTTCGCCGACCAGCTCGTGCTCGCGATCAGGAATGCCGATGATAATGGCGGGGCCAATGCCTTCGCGCGCAACAAGGCGTTGCAGGTCGCCGGGATCGCCAAGTTCGATGAACTGGTGGCCCTCGGCCAGATGAAGCGGATCTGGCTGGCGGCGGCAATCAAGACCCCCGACCATTGCAAGAACGTGATGGCCGGCGATTTCCGCTCGCTGCCGCTGGTGCTGGGCAAGGCCGATGCCGCGCGCGAGCAGGAGCTGATGCGGCGGCTGCTCGATGCCAAGCTCCTCAGCCACCGCAGCAGCGAGCGCGGGGGGAGCTTCAGCGTGCCGGGCTGGGCGATCGACAAGATGCTGGCAAAGAGCGGGCTCGGGATCGACGAGCTGACCGCCGCGCTCAAGGACCCCGATCACCCCAAGCGCTGCCTTGTCGACTTGACGCTCGCCGAGGTGGTCCTCGCGGAACCGGGCCGGGTTTCGCCGGACGTGCTGCGCGCGCTGTAATCCGCGGCGCGGGGGGCAGGCTTTCGCGCGGGCTCCCGGTGCGGCATTATGGCGCACTGTCCGGGGAGCATCACCGTGATTCGCAAGAACATCCTTGCCGCTGCCGCCACCCTTGCCGCGCTCGCATCCGCCGCGCCGCCGCTCGCCGCGCAGGACCACGAGGCGGCCGGAAAGACCGCCGGGGCGCTCAACCGGAAGGAGGAGGAATTCGTCTTCCTCACCGAGGAAGAGGAAGCGCAGGCCCAGCTCGAACAGGAACTGGCCGAAGCCTTCTCGGTGTTCGGCGCGATGTTCAAGGCTGCCCCGCTCACCGCCGCGGAGGAAGCCCGCCTGCCGCTCGCCAATGAGATCGCGGGCCACGTCATGCCCGAAGGCAGCTTCGGCACCGCGATGGATGAGATCATGAACCCGATGGTCGACATGATGCTCGGCGATCCCGAAAACAGCCCGCGCCTGCGCCTTGCCGAGATCAGCGGGGTCGCCGCCGAAGATCTCGAAGTCCTCACCGAGGCGGACGCGCAGGAAGCCCTCGACATCTTCGATCCGCAATTCGCCGCCCGCACCAAGCGCACTTCGGAGGCGTTCACCGGGCTGGTCGGCAAGCTGATGGTGGCGATCGAGCCCTCCTATCGCGAAGGCCTCGCACGCGCCTTCGCGCGCCGCTTCGAGGAGGCGGAGATGCGCGAGCTGCTGACCTTCTTCGCCACGCCGCTCGGCGCCAAGTTCGCGGCGCAGAGCTTTCTCGTCCAGTATGACCCGCAGATCATGGGTTTCATGGAGGCGCTGGGGCCGGCAGCGGCCAAGCTTGTTCCCGAGATGACGGACGAGATCGCCGCGATCGAGACCGAGCTCGGCGGCGCGCGCGATTTCTCGCAGCTGAGCGCGGCCGAGCGCCGGCGCGCGGCGCGGCTGATCGGCAAGTCCGAGCGCGAGCTCGACGCGCTGGTGCCCGACGTCGCGACCGAGGACGAGGGCGAAGACCCCGTGATCTGAGCCCTCGCGGCCTTGCACAGGGCCACGGCGCGGGCCACATGGCGAGGGTGACCCTCGCGCAGCCGACCCTTCCTACAGCCATCGCTGCATGGTTCGCCGCGCGCGGCTGGCGGGTGCGGCGGCACCAGTGGGAGATGCTCGAAAAGGCCCGCGAGGGCCGCCATGCGCTGCTGGTCGCCGATACCGGGGCGGGCAAGACGCTCGCCGGATTCCTGCCGACGCTGTGCGACTTTGCAGGGGACGCGGTGCCGGGTGATGGCCTCCACACCCTCTACGTCTCGCCCCTGAAGGCGCTGGCGCAGGATGTGAAGCGCAACCTCCTCACCCCGATCGACGAGATCGGCCTGCCCATCCGTGTCGAGACCCGCAGCGGGGATACACCCGCCGATCGCAAGAAGCGCCAGCGCGTGACGCCGCCGCATATCCTGCTGACCACGCCCGAAAGCCTCTCGCTGCTGCTTTCCTATCCCGAGAGCGCGGACCTGTTCGCAGGGCTGAAGCGCATCGTGATCGACGAGGTCCACGCCTTAGCCACCGACAAGCGCGGCGACCTGCTGGCCTTGAGCCTCGCGCGGCTCCACACGCTCGCGCCGGGCGCGCAGCGGGTGGCTCTTTCGGCAACGCTGGCGAACCCGCGCGACTTTCAGGAATGGCTCGCGCCCCAGTCCGGCGCGGATGGCGAGATCGCGGCGGCGGCACTGGTGCTTGGCGAGGAAGGCGCGGCCCCGCAAGTCGAAATCCTGCTGCCTCAGGAAGAACGCGTCCCGTGGGGCGGCCACGCCGGGCGCTGGGCCGTGCCGCAGCTCTACGCGGCGATCAAGGCCAACCGCACCACGCTGGTCTTCACCAACACGCGCTTCCTCGCCGAGTTCATCTTCCAGTGCCTGTGGGAGGCGAACGAGGATCACCTCCCCATCGGCATCCACCACGGCTCGCTCAGCACCGAGGCGCGGCGCAAGGTCGAAGAGGCGATGGCGCGGGGAGCCTTGCGCGCGCTGGTGTGCACCGCCAGCCTCGATCTCGGCATCGACTGGGGCGACATCGACCTGGTGGTGCAGATGGGCGCGCCCAAGGGTTCCTCGCGGCTGCTCCAGCGGATCGGGCGCGCGGGCCACCGGCTCGATGTGCCGAGCCGCGCGGTGCTGGTGCCGGGCAACCGCTTCGAGTTTCTGGAAGCGATGGCGGCGAAGGAAGCGGTCGATGAAGGCCAGCGCGATGGCGAGGCGTTCCGCCCGGGCAGCCTCGACGTGCTCGCCCAGCATGTCATGGCCTGTGCCTGTGCAGGGCCGTTCCACGAGGACGCGCTGCTCGCCGAGGTGAGGAGCAGCCTTGCCTATAGCTGGGTCGATCAGGCGACCTTCGCCCGCGTGCTGGGGTTCGTCTCCAACGGCGGCTATGCGCTGCGGGCTTACGACCGGTTCCAGCGGATCGTGCGCGGGCGTGACGGGGTGTGGCGGCTCGCCCATCCCAACCAGGCCCAGCGCCACCGGATGAACGCCGGGATCATCGTCGATTCCGAGATGCTCACCGTCCGTTTCAGGAACGGCCGCAGCTTGGGCAAGGTCGAGGAGCGTTTCGCCGCGCAACTCTCCCCCGGCGACACCTTCTTCTTCGCCGGCATGAGCCTGGAGGTCGAGGGGGTGAAGGACATGGACGTCACCGTCCGCGCCGCCAAGACGTCCGCGACGATCCCGAGCTATGGCGGCTTGCGCCTGCCGCTCACCACGCACCTCTCGACCCGCGTGCAGGAAATGCTGTCCGACCGCGCGGGCTGGGCGCGCTTTCCCGATGATGTGCGCGAATGGCTGGAGATGCAGGACTACCGCTCGCGCCTGCCCGCGCCGGGCGAGTTGCTGGTCGAGAGCTTCCCCCACGGCGGCAAGCACTACACCGCCTACTACACCTTCGAGGGCTGGAACGCGAACCAGTCGCTGGGCATGCTCATCACCCGCCGTATGGAGGATCGCGGGTTGCTCCCCGGTGGTTTCGTGGCGAACGACTATTGCCTCGCGGTGTGGGGGCTGAAGCCTGTCACCGATCCCGCACCTTTGCTGTCACCCGATATCCTGACCGGTGAATTCGTCGAGTGGGTGACCGAAAGCCACCTGCTGCGCCGCGCCTTCCGCGAAGTGGCGGTGATCAGCGGCCTCGTCGAGCGCCAGCACCCCGGGCAGAAGAAGACCGGCAAGCAGGTGACCTTCTCGACCGACCTGATCTACGACGTTCTGAAGAAATACGAGCCCGACCACGTGCTGATCGAAGCCGCCTGGGCCGATGCGCGGGCGCGGATGACCGATGTGGGGCGGCTCGCGGACCTGCTGGAGCGCTCCGAGCGCGAGCTGGTGAATGTGACCCTCGACCGCGTCTCGCCGCTCGCCGTGCCGGTGATGACGATGATCGGCCGCGAGGCGGTGCCGCAGGGGGCGGTGGACGACGAGCTGCTGCTCGAAGCCGAGGGGTTGATCGCGGCTGCGATGCGGCCGGATGCGCCGATGGAGGGGGATTAGCGGCCGGGTGGTGCCGGATGCGCGGGCGCGCAGGTGTCAACGTCCGGCAGCTCGGGCATGGGGGGATTTCGCGGCGGGACAATTTCTTCCTGCGGCACAAGCGTCGTAAGCAGCGGCAACGGGTGGCCGCTGGCCTTGCCGAAATCCCCATGCTTCTCCATGCCGTTGATGCAGAACGCCCCCAACCGCCCGTCGATCAATCCTGCTTTCCAGACCAGCCCGAGGGCCTGAAGCGCGGCATCGTAAGGCGCGTTGGCATCGGGTTCGAACACAATGTCTGGTAACGGATTCAGCTCATTAGCCTGTTCCAGCCAGAAGGTCAGTTGCTTCGCGGTTACGGGCACTCCGTTGAGAAGCGTGTCGCCCTCATTCGTGACTCGGATTTTGAGCACGAAGTTAAAATCTCTAATCTCTCCGGTCTCTTCGTAAGGGCTTGGCAACTCCACCAGCAGCGCATGCTGGCGCGTCTGGCTCGCCGCGAGCAGGAACACCACTGCGATGAACAGCGCCACGAACAGCATCGGCCGGGTGTCGATCGCGCGGATTGGCTCGCCGTGGTCGAAGCGCCGCGGCGCGGGGCTGCGGCGCAAGGAGGGGTGGGGCATCAGGGGAAGTCCCGGTATTTTTCGTTACCGGCGAAGATGAAGCTGTCGGCGCCCACTTCGCGGATCAGGGCGAGGGTGCGGGCGGACTTGTCGTAGCTCGCCTGCGCTTCGGGCTCGAACCGCAGCACGGGCTGGAGGGGCAAGTCACCCGCCGCCGCGAGCTGCGCGCGCAGTTCGCACGCGGTGACGACATGACCGTTCCACAAGGTGCGATCAGCGGCGTCGATGGTGAGGACGTTCGATTCCAGCACAGGATGCTTGGGGGTGCCATCGCTCGGCAGATCGACCGGGGTGACATTGGCCGCCATCGGGATCGCGAGGATCAGCATGATCAGCAGCGCCAGCAGCACGTCGATGAAGGGGGTGACGTTCATCGCCGAGAGCGGCTGGGGACGAGGGGCGGCGAGACTGGGGCGCTTTACGGCTTGCGGCATGGCTCTCTCCTCTTCGGCAGGGCGGCCCTGTTCGGGACAGGCCGCGCTGACCGCGCAAGAATATCGCAAAAAGAAGAGGTTGCCTAACGCGTACCGGTATTGCCCCTGCAACCGACCGGCGAGCGGGCATAAAAAAAGATCGCCGCGATTGCTCGCGGCGCTCTTTTTTCGGTTGCCAGTGCGCCCGCAGGCGCACGGATCACTTCGAGAAGTCGCGGTACTTGTCGTTGCCGACGAAGCCGAACTTGGTGACGCCCGACGTCTTGATCGTTTGCAGCACCTTGGCCGACAGGTCGTAGCTGGCCTGCGCCTCGGGCTCGAACTGGAGCTCGGGCTCGGGGTTCATCTGCGTCGACTGCTGAAGCGCCGTGACGAGCTGGCCCTGATCGATCGGCGTCCCGTTCCACAGGATCTGGTCATCGGGCGTGAGCACCAGCTTGTTCTTGGTCGGCTCGACCAGCGGCGGCGGTGCATCGTTGGGCTGCGGCAGGTCGATATCGACCGAGTGCGTGGCCACCGGGATGGTGATGATGAACATGATCAGCAGAACGAGCAGAACGTCGATCAGCGGAGTCATGTTCATTTCCATCATCGGCTCGCCGTCAAGCTTGCCTCCAGACATGCCCATGGTGTGTTCTCCTTAGATTGGCTTGAGCGGTCAGGCGTTCGGATCGACGGGGTTCGAGATGAACCCGACGATCGGATAGCCTGCGAGCTGGACGCGGAAGATGGCCCCCGCCACGCAGCGCCACGGGGCGTTGACGTCACCGCGGATGTGGACCTGGGGGATCTTTTCAGGGTCTTCGAGCAGCGCCTCGACCCCGCCCGCGCGCTGCACGATCGCGTCAAGACGCTGGAACGCCTGTTCCTGGAGCTCGGCCGAATCCACCAGCGTGATGTTGTTGAAATAGATCCGGCACTGCCCGCTGCGCGATGCGCCCTCGTAGCCCGGTTCGCCGGCGCTGCGACCGGCATCGTCGGTCGCGCTGACGGTGAGTAGCAGGTTTTCGACCTTGTCCTTGGATTCGAGCGACTCGAAGACCGGAATCTTGAGCTTCTCGATCGTCTGGATCGCCACCGGAACCGCGATGAGGAAGATGATCAGGAGCACCAGCATCACGTCCACCAGCGGCGTGGTGTTGATGTCGGACATCGGGGTATCGGCCCCACCTCCCGTTGAAATCGCCATTGTGAATTCCTAGCCTGTCAATACTTTGGCTTCAACTGCTTGCCCCGATGCGCTGGCCAGTGACCGGTGCGCCGGGCACCGGCAGGAGCAATCCCGAAGGCCGCTCCTGCCGGTTGGCAGCTCTGACGATCAGGACTTGTTGAGCGTCGGGTTGGCGGGGGCGGCGGGCTTGGCAGCGGGCTTGGCCGCCGGAGCCGCCTGGATCGCAGGCTTCACCGCACCGTTCGAGTTCATGTACGCCAGCAGGTCGGTCGAGAAGGTGCTGAGCAGCGCGGCGATCTTGCGGTTGCGGCCCTGGAGGTAGTTGAACGCGAACACCGCAGGCACCGCGACGAGCAGACCGATCGCGGTCATGATCAGCGCTTCACCGACCGGGCCGGCGACCTTGTCGATCGAGGCGTTACCGGCGATGCCGATGTTGATCAGCGCGCGGTAGATCCCGATCACGGTGCCGAGCAGACCGACGAACGGCGCGGTCGCACCGACGGTGGCGAGGAACGCGAGGCCGCCGTTGAGCACGGCGTTGATCGAATCTTCCGAACGCTGGAGCGAACCGTGCATGTAGTCATGCGATTCGAGCGCATCGGTCATCTTGCCGTGGTCTTCCTGGGCCTTGACCGCGTCATCGGCGAGCTGGCGCCACGGGCCGTCCTTCTCGAGCTTGGCGGCGCCTTCCTTGAGGCTGGCAGCGCGCCAGAAGGTGTTCTGCACGGTCTTGTACTGCTTGAGCACCTTGCTCTGTTCGAACAGCTTGGTGAACAGGATGTAGAACGAACCGACCGACATGACGATCATGATGGCGAGGATCGACCAGGCGACGGGGCCGCCCTGTTCCATGGCCTGGAGGAAGCCGAACTCGCTTTCGGGAGCGGCACCGGCGGCGGGAGCAAGCAGGTAAAGGGTCATTGCGAAAGTCCTCTTGAAAAGTTTGGTTCTTTGGGAAGCGGCGCGGCAGCACCGGCCCGATTGATCAGTTCAGCTTGTAGGTGATGCGGGTCGACCAACTGGCGCTGATCGGCGTGCCTTCATCGTTGAGCGCGGGGTCGAAGCGCGCATAGCGTTCCACCGCCTTGGTCGCAGCGCCATCGAGGATGTCGGAACCGCTCGACGAGGTCACCGCACAACCGGTGGCACGGCCATCGGGCGTCACGGTGCAGCGCACGCTGACCGTTCCTTCGATCTCTTCCTGGGCCGCACGACGCGGATAGTCTTCCTGAATGCGGGCCGACCACGAACGCTGGTTCTTGGGCTGCACGCCGCGGGCCTTGGACGGGCCCTTGGCCGCCGGCGGCGGTCCCGGAGGAGCCTGCTGGACGGTGGGCCGGGTGTCCGTGCGGGTCGGCGGCGGAATCTCGCGCTGCGTTTCAACCGGCGGCGGATTCAGCGCCAGGTTGAGCTGCTGCGGCGGGGTCACCGGCGGCGGCGGGGACGTGTTCTCCGGCTGTTCGGGCGGCGGCGGTTCATCCGGCGGCGGCGGCGGTGGCGGCGGTTCCTCGACGTTGACGGTGGTCACCCGTTCGACGGCCTCCTTCACGGCGTCGACAGCAAGATAGACGATCAGACCCGCGAAGACGGCACCGACGATCGACAAGGCGATGATCAGCGACATCAGCTTAGGGCCGGTCAACCCTTGTTGTTGGCTAGCGTAGGACATCCAGCGCTTTCTCTCCAAATACTCGCCGATCCCAAGGATCGGCACACTCCCCACCCCCCGGCCGTTATGGTCGGCGAGCGGATCCCGGTCATTTCGGTCCTCCCACGCCGGAACAAAAATTACGGGCCCGTGCAGCGCACGTGCCCCAATCTTTCTCCGGCTGGCACGCGCGGGATAACAAACGATTCCCGTACGCAACCTCACACTGTCTGCGCGGCAATGTCCCCAGTCCCGCGCTTCAGCGATACGGGCTTTAACGGGCAACCCCTAGCCGATCAAACGCTTTTGCGGTTCAGCACGGATTCACTGCGCGCCGTGTGCAACAGACCCTGCTATTACGCAAAGGCACGAGGGTGTCTCGGGGTCCGCCTCGGGGCCACAGGTAAAGGGAAGATTAATGTCTTTTTTCAGGACTCTGGCGATTGCGGGCGCAGTGGCCGGCGGGCTTGTGGCGGGGACCTGCGGCGCGCTTGCGCAAGACCCGGCGGGCGGCGCCCCCGCACCGGTTGCAACCGCCCCGGCGGGCCCCACCTATGCCGATCTGGCGGCCCTTTCGGACGCTGCGGAACTGGTCTTGCGCGTGCAGATTCGCAAAGCGACGGCGCTCAAGCCCGAACGCGCTCAGAGGGTCGCGCCGGGATTCGCGCGGCTCTATGTCGAGGCGAACACGCTCGCGCTGATCGCCGGGCGCAGCGGGGTGGGGGCGGGCGTCACCTATCTTGTTGATGTGCCGCTGGATGCCAGGGGCAAGGTGCCCAAGCTCAAGAAGCGCGAATTCCTGCTGTTCGCGCGCGGCGTGCCCGGCCGGCCGGGCGAATTGCAGCTGATCGCGCCCGGCGCGCAGATCGATTACGCCCCGGCGCTCGAGGCACGGGTGCGCCCGATCCTCACCGAACTCTACGCCAAGGACGCCGCGCCCCGCATCACCGGGATCAGCGACGCGCTGGCGGTGCCGGGGACCTTGACGGGCGAATCGGAGACCCAGATCTTTCTGGCAACCGAAAACCGCTCTCCGGTCTCGATCACCGTGCTGCGCCGCCCGGGCCAGCGCCCGCAATGGGGCGTGTCGTGGGGCGAGATCATCGACTCGGCCGCGCAACCCCCCGCGCCCGAAACCCTGCGCTGGTACCGCCTTGCCTGTGCGCTGCCGGCGCAGTTGCCGAGCAACGCCAACCTCTCGCGCGAGGCGGCCGAGCGGCGGCTGGCGGCGGGCGACTATGCCTTCGTGCGGCAGGCGCTCGGCCCCTGCGAGCGGCGGATCACGCAGGGGGGATAAGGCGCATGCCCGCTTGACCGCGCAGGCTGCACGGTTAAGCGCGGCCTGCTGTTTCCATCGGAGGGCCGCTTGACCACCACCGCCGCGCAACCGCTGCGCATCGCCATCGCCGGGCTCGGCACCGTGGGTGCGGGCGTGATCCGCCTGCTCGACACCAATGCCGCGCTGATCGCCGCGCGCGCGGGTCGCCGGCTCGAGGTCGTCGCCGTCTCCGCGCGCGACCGCGGCAAGGACCGCGGCGTCGACATCGCCCGCTTCGCCTGGGAAGACGACATGACCGCGCTGGCCCGGCGCGAGGATGTCGATGTGGTGGTCGAACTGGTCGGCGGCTCGGACGGCCCCGCGCTCGCTCTGTCGCGCGCGGCGCTGGGCGCGGGCAAGGGGCTTGTCACCGCCAACAAGGCGATGATTGCCCATCACGGGCTGGAACTCGCCCAGCTTGCCGAAAGCGCCAATGCGGCCCTCAAGTTCGAGGCGGCGGTGGCAGGCGGCATCCCGGTCATCAAGGGGCTGAGGGAGGGCACCAGCGCCAACGCGCTCACCAAGGTCTACGGCATCCTCAACGGGACCTGCAATTACATCCTCTCCGAGATGGAGGCGACCGGCGCCGACTTTGCCGATGTGCTCGCCGAAGCGCAGCGGCTGGGTTTTGCCGAGGCCGATCCCGCGTTCGACATCGAGGGCGTGGACGCCGCGCACAAGCTCGCGATCCTTGCCGCGATCGGGTTCGGCACGCGGGTGGACTTTGCAGGCGTGCGCGTCTCGGGGATCACCCGGGTGCGGGCTGCCGACATCGCGCAGGCCGATGCGCTGGGCTTCGTGATCCGTCTGATCGGCGAGGCCGATGTCGAGGAGACCCCCGCCGGCCCCCGATTGCTCCAGCGCGTGCGGCCGTGCCTCGTCGCCAAGGGGCATCCGCTTTCCGCGGTCGATGGCCCGACCAACGCGGTGGTGGCCGAGGGCAACTTCTCCGGCCGCCTGCTGTTCCAGGGCGCGGGCGCAGGGGACGGGCCGACCGCCAGCGCGGTCGCCGCCGACCTCATCGACATCGCCCGTGACGAGGTGGGCGCGCCCTTCTCGATTCCCAGCGCGCAGCTCGCCGCGCTGCCGCCCGCCGAGCCCGGTGACCGCACCGAGCGCACCTACCTCAGGTTCATGGTCAAGGACCGCCCCGGCGTGCTCGCCGAGATCACCGCGGCGATGCGCGATGGCGACGTCTCGATCGAGAGCCTGATCCAGCAGGGCCGCAGCGATGCCGGGGGCGAGGTGATGGTGGCGCTGGTCACCCACGAGGGCCCCGAGCGCTGCGTCGCCCGCGCGCTGGCGCTGCTCGAGGGCTCGGACAGCCTTTCGGGCGAGCCGCTGGTGCTGCCGATCCTGCCGCTCTAGCCCCCCGGCTCGGCCTTCGGCGTCTCGGGCAGGCCGAGTTCCGCCTCGACCCGGCGGCGGGCCTCCTCGTCGAGCGGCGCATCGTCGCCTTCCACCGGCGCGAGGCCCTTGGCGACCCGCTCGGCATCCGAGCCTTCCGGCGGGGGCGGGATCGCGGTCACGTCGATGATGAGCGGGGCGTCCTTGGGGCAGGGCGGGATGAAGCACAGCCCGCTGATGGTCGCAGGCCCGCGGAAGATGCCCGGCCCCGCGACATCGGGCGGGGGCAGGGTGCCGGCATTCATGGTCCGCTCCGCATAGGCCTTCAGCCACGCCTCGCGGCTGCCGCTGTAGAGCTGCGAGGTGTCCGCCGGGAGCTGGCGGCACACGACGATCTCGCCCGAGACCACGGCGCGCTCGGTGTCCTCGGCGCATTCCTTGAGCTCCACCGCATCGGCGGCTTCGGACTGTTGGGGGGGCACGAGGATGTCGATCTGCTGCGGCGGCTCGGCGGTGGTCGGCGCGTCGGGGCCGAGGTCGATGGGGATGCGCGGGCGCTCGGGCTCGGCAGGCTTGGCGGGCCGGTCAGGCGCGGGGAGGGTCGGCAGCTGGAGGGTCGGCCGAGGCGGGACCTGCGGGCCGATCCGCACCTGCGGCTCGGTCGCGACCTGCGCGGCGAGCGCGGCGGCGAGGAGGGCGAGAGGCACCGGGCCGCTCCCCTATCCGCCCTTCCTCTTCTTCGGGCGCGGGGGCACGGTGGTCCTGATCCCTTCCGCCTCGCGCCGCGCGCGTTCCTGTTCCTCGCTCAGCTCCTCGGCCTGGCCGAGCGGGGGGAGCCCCTGCGCGATCCGGTCCGCATCCGAGCCGGCGGGCGCCTTGGGCAGCGCCGCGAAGTCGACCGTGATCGCCACCGGCGGGGGCTTGCCGAAGCCGATGCCCTTGCCGTTGTCGGGGATGCCGAACAGGTCGGGCGCGGCGGGCTTGCCCTTGTTCATCGTCTCCTGGGCATAGCGCCTCTGGCTCTCGGCGCGGGTGCCGGTGAGCGCGGCGCTGTCCCGGCCGCGCACCCGGCAGACCACGATCTCGCCGTTGATCGCGGCGGCTTCCTCGTCCTCGCGGCATTCGCGCAGGTCCGCCGCACTCGCCTCGTCGCGCGGGACGGTGACGAGCAGATTGATGCGCGGCCCGGCCGGCGGTGCGGCCGCAGCGGCCGGCACGCTCTGGGGGGCAGCACCGGCAGGCGGCGGCGCTGCCATGCGGCTGTCATCCTGTGCGGCCAAAGGTGCTGGCAGCGAGGTACACAGTGCGGCGCAAGCGGCCAGAGAGAGGCGAAAACGGGGCAGGACTAGCGTTCCATTGCTCGACAAACCCGTCTCCATCCGGTTAAGCGCCGCAGGGCATCCCATGGCTGGGTCGCATCCAGAGCGAAGAAGGGCTGAATTGCACATGAACTCCGCGTCCGATACCCAGCTTGCCGCTGACCCGCAAGCCGCCACCACCGAAGGCGCGATCCAGCGCGTGCTGGTGCTCGAGATGGTGCGCGTCACCGAGAAGGCGGCGATCGCGGCGGCGCAGCTGGTCGGCCGCGGCGACGAGAAGGCGGCGGACGCGGCGGCGGTCGAGGCGATGCGCCGCGCCTTCGACAACCTTTACATGGATGGCACCGTGGTGATCGGCGAGGGCGAGCGTGACGAGGCCCCGATGCTGTTCATCGGCGAGAAGGTCGGCATGGGCAAGGGCCCCAAGATCGACATCGCCCTCGATCCGCTCGAAGGCACCACCATCACCGCCAAGGCCGGCCCCAACGCGCTCGCGGTGCTGGCCGCGGCGGAGGAGGGCTGCCTCCTCAACGCGCCCGATGTCTACATGGACAAGCTCGCGGTCGGCCCGGGCTATCCCGAAGGCATCATCGACCTCGCCAAGTCGGCGACCGAGAACGTCTGCGCGGTCGCCAATGCCAAGGGCGTCAAGCCCTCGGACATCAACGTCTGCGTGCTCGACCGCCCGCGTCATGCCGAGCTCATCGCCGAGCTGCGGGGCCTGGGCTGCGGAGTCGTGCTGATCGGTGACGGCGATGTCGCCGGCGTGATCGCGGTGACCGACGAGGACACCACCATCGACATGTACATGGGCCAGGGCGGCGCGCCCGAAGGCGTGCTCGCCGCCGCGGCGCTGCGCTGCGTGGGCGGCCAGTTCAACGGCCGCCTCGTGTTCCGCAACGACGACGAGCGGGCCCGCGCGCGCAAGTGGGGGATCGAGGACCTCAATCGCATCTACAAGCTCGAGGACCTCGCCAAGGGCGACTGCATCTTCGCCGCGACCGGCGTGACCGACGGCTCGCTGCTCGCGGGCGTCAAGCGCCGCCGCAAGGTGACGGGCGAGACCATTCTCACCACCGAGAGCGTGGTGATGCGGGCCAGTTCCGGGACCGTGCGGTGGATCAGGGGCGAGCACCGCATCGCCTGACCGGCTGACGGGCGCGGCCGGTGCCGCAAGCGCGACGGTCCTGCGCACCTCCACAAGGACTCGCAGTGGATCCGGGGCGAGCACCGCATCGGGTGATCCGCCGACCGTTCCTGCCCGCGCCGCCCGCGCGGCGCGCGCGTGTAGGAGACACATGAGACACTGTCCTGGGACGGAAATTCCCCCGCCCCGCCCCGCCGCTGAAGCGCGGTCCCGTGCGGGTGAGAAGGGCGGTTCAAGCGGTGCATGAGGCGGCAAGCTGACAGCTTGTGCCCGCGTAGGAAAGCACCCCCTTTCGCCCCCGTAGTCGCCCCCTTTTTCCTACACGCCGCCGCGCGGCGCTTGACACAGATCATTTAGGAATTTAGCGAAATACCTATGTCCGAGGTCTTCGACGCCCTTGCCCATCCGATCCGCCGCGCGGTGCTCGAGCTTTTGAAGCGCGGCGGGATGAGCGCGGGCGAACTGGCCGACCGGTTTGCGGTCTCCAAGCCGACCATGTCGGGCCATTTCGCCAAGCTCAAGGCCGCAGGCCTCATTCGCGGCGAGAACCGCGGCGGGTCGATCATCTACACCCTGAACCTCTCGACATTGGAAGAGGCGCTGCTGGGGTTCATGGCCAGAATGGGAATGGGCGTCGACATCGGGAGCGGCGCGGACGAGCGGCCGCCGCCCGAAACGGGAGAAACGACATGAAGGTGCGCGGGCTCTTGATCGCCAATCTGCTGCTGGCAGCCGCGATGGCCGGGTTCGGCGCGTGGGTCGCCGCGCGCCTCGCGCCGGGCACGCAGCTTCCCGTCCACTGGAACGCTGCGGGCGCGGCCGACGGCTTCCAGCCAGCCTTGCCGGCGCTGCTGTGGCCTGCGGGGCTGTCGCTGGCGGCCGGCCTCGTCATGGCCGCGATCCCCCGGCTCGAACCCTTGCAGGAGCGGCTCGAGGCCTCGGCCCCGGTGCTGCGCGCGTCATGGATCGGGGTGATGGGGCTGATGGCCTATGTGCAGGCGATGATCGCCGCACCGGCGCTGGGCTGGAACATCGGCATCGATCTGCTGCTGGCGGGAATGGGGATCATGTTCCTGATGATCGGCAATGCCCTGCCCAAGTCGCGTCCGAGCTTCTTCGTCGGCATCCGCACGCCGTGGACCCTGACCGATACCGACAACTGGATCGCCACCCACCGGCTCGGCGGCAAGCTGATGATGGCGGCAGGCGCGGCGATGCTGCTCGCCGCCTTCGTCCCGCTCGCGCCCGGATGGCGGCTGCCCACGATGATCGCGCCGGTCATCGCGGCGAGCCTCGTGCCGGTGGTCTACAGCTGGTGGCTGTGGCGCAGCCGGATGGCGCGATGATCCGTCCCGCCCTGCTGGCCGCTGCCATCGCCCTGCTCGCCGCCCCGCACGCGTCCCCGCTCAGGGCCGAGGCGCCGACGGGCGAGCCGATCGCGGCCGCCGGGCCGCTCGCGCCGCTCTCGGGCACGCTGCTCAGGGCGGGAGAGGGCGGCGACGGTCCGGTCGCGCTGATCATCCCCGGATCGGGCCCGACCGACCGCGAGGGCAACAATCCGCTGGGCGTCACCGCCGCGCCCTATCGCCTGCTGGCCGAGGCGCTGGCGGAGCGCGGGATCGCGACGGTGCGGTTCGACAAGCGCGGGATGTTCGCGAGCAAGGCAGCCTTCGCCGACGCCAATGCCGCCACCATCGCCGATTACGCCGCCGATACCGCCGCCTGGATCGCCGCGGCGAGGCAGGCGACGGGGGCAGGCTGCGTCTGGCTGATCGGGCATTCCGAGGGCGGGCTGGTCGCGCTGGTCGCCGCGCAGGAGCTTGAAGGGCTGTGCGGGGTGGTGCTGGTCGCCGCACCGGGGCGTCCGGTGGGCGATGTGATCAAGGCCCAGCTGCGCATCAACCCGGCGAATTTCGTGATCGTGCCCGCCGCCGATGCCGCGATCGACAAGCTTGCCGCCGGAGAGCGTGTCGACACCGCGACCTTGCCCGCAGCGCTGCACGGGCTGTTCGCACCGGCCTTGCAGGGCTTCCTCATCAGCCTGTTCTCCTACGATCCCGCCGCGCTCGCCGCTGAGGTGCAGCTGCCGCTGCTGATCGTGCAGGGGGGCAGGGACATCCAGGTCGCGCTCGCCGATGCCGAGCGGCTGGCGGCGGCGAACCCGGCGGCACGGCTGGTGGTCCTGCCGGATGTGAACCACGTCCTGAAGGACGTGGCCGAGGGCACCCCGGCCAACCTCGCCGCCTACCGCGACCCCGCCCTGCCGCTGGGCAAGGGCGTGGCCGGGGCGGTGGCGGACTTCATCCTCGCGCCGGGCGGCTAACCCCCCGGTTTCAGCACCACCTTGGTCCAGCTGTCCTGCGCGTTGCGGAACTGCCGGTAGCCTTCGGCCGCCTGTTCCAATGGCAGGCGGTGGCTGATGAGGAAGGTGGTATCGAGCTTGCCCTCCTCGATCATCCCCAGAAGGTCCTTCATGTAGCGCTGCACATGGGTCTGGCCGGTGCGCAGCTGGAGGCCCTTCTCCATCAGCGCGCCGAGCGGGAACTTGTCGGTCATGCCGCCATAGACCCCGGGCACCGACACCCGCCCCCCGGGGCGCACCGCGAGGATCGCCTGCTTCAGGGCGCTCGCCCGGTCGGCGCCGATGCCGATGGTCTGCTTGGCGATGTCGAGCATGTTGTCGATGGCAAAGCCGTGCGCTTCCATGCCGACCGCGTCGATCACCGCATCGACCCCGATCCCGCCCGACATCTCCATCAGCGCCTCGCGCACGTCGCTGGTGTGGAAGTTGACCGTTTCGGCGCCGAGCTGGCGGGCGAGTTCGAGGCGGTGGGGGTAGTGGTCGATGGCGATGACCTGCGCCGCCCCCATCGCCAGCGCCGATTGCACGGCGAACAGCCCCACAGGGCCGCAGCCCCACACCGCGACGGTATCGTCGGGCCCGATCCCGGCATTGTCGGCGGCCATCCAGCCGGTCGGCAGGATGTCGGACAGGAACAGCACCTGCTCGTCATCCAGATGGTCGGGCACCGCGATCGGGCCGACATCCGAGAAGGGCACGCGCACATATTCCGCCTGCCCCCCGGCAAAGCCGCCGGTCATGTGCGAATAGCCGAAGATCCCGGCCATCGGGTGGCCGTAGAGCTGTTCCGACATGTCCTGCTTTTCGGACGGGTTGGAATTCTCGCAGGCGCTGAATTGGGTGATGCGGCAATGGAAGCACCCGCCGCAGGAGATGGTGAAGGGCACCACCACGCGCTGGCCCTTCGTGAGAGTGCTGTCGCTGCCGGTCTCCACCACCTCGCCCATGAATTCGTGGCCGAGGATGTCGCCGGCCTGCATCGAGGGGATCACCCCGTCATAAAGGTGCAGGTCGCTGCCGCAGATCGCGGTCGCGGTGACGCGGATGATCGCATCGCGCGGGTTGACGATTTCGGGATCGGCGACGGTCTCGACGCTGACCTTTTTCGTGCCTTGCCATGTCAGTGCGCGCATCAGCGGGCCTCCTCGGTTTCGCGTTGGTGTTCGGCGCGGGTGCGCGCAGCGGTGGCGATTTCGCCGGTTTCCATCAGCATCTTGAAGCGTTTGAGGTCGTGCCGCGCCTGCAATTCGGGGCTTTGCCGTGCGAGGTTGGCGAGGGCATCGCCGACTGCGCCGGCCGCCGGCTTGTAGGCGATGATCAGGCTGACGCGGGTGCCGCGCTCTCCCGGCGCGTCCGCGAAGGTGACGCGGCCCTCGGTGTCGACCTCGCTGTCCCCGGTGGAGCGCCACGCGATCAGCTCGCCATCGACCTCGCGGGCGATGCGGGTGTCGACGGCACGGACCTGTCCGGCGATGGTGCGGATGTGCCAGGTGTGGTGGCCCGGCTCGCTGCCGGCCGGCTCGACCTTCTCGAGGTTCGCCATGAACTGCGACAGGTTGGGAAACTCGCGCCAGAAGGCGTAAAGCTCGGCGCGCGGGCGGGCGATGGTGACGCTGCGGCCGACCACGCGGTATTCGCCCGAAGAGCGCCGCGCCGTGTGGCCCGGCGCGCTGTCGGGATCGGCCTCTCGGCCCCGGCGCTTTGCGGCGGCGGCGGCGAGCGGGAGGGCGGCAAGCCCCACGCCTGCAAGCGCAAGCCAGGGCCACCGGGCGGGATGATCGTGTCGCATGCTTGTCCCTTTCGCTTGAGTGAGCCGGCAGGATGGCATGCGCGGGCACGGCGCCCGGTAACCTGCATTAGCGGGCCTCGGCGCGCTGGCCTTGCGGGGGCGCGGCTGGTCGTGCGAGGGCGCCTCGGGGTCATGCTTAACCCGCCGCTTGCGGCACCCCCGTGGTTTGCCCGCAGCCATCCCTTACCGCCGCCTTGGGACGGGCCGTGGCAAGGGCTTGGCCCATGAACAGCATCACCAGCCTTCTCTTTCCGCCGATCCGCTCCGGCAGCGCCGCCGCGCCCTCGGGAGCAGACGTGCGCCAGGAAATCGGCGATATGATCGAGGCGCTGCGCGCGCATCTCGACATGGATGTCGCCTTCGTCTCGCGCCAGGTCGGGGGCGCCCACCGCATCTTCACCCATGTCGCCGCGCGCGGGGTCGCGCCGCGCGCCTCGGGCGATCTGAACCCCAACGAGAACTCGCTGTGCTGGCTGGTGATCCAGGGCAAGCTGCCCGAGCGCGTCACCGACACCAGCCACTACGAGGCCGCCGCCTGCCTCCCGATCACCGACGCGATCAACGTGCGCGCCCATTTCAGCGTGCCGCTGCGCCGCCGGAACGGCGAGGTCCACGGCAGCCTGTGCTGCTTCAGCTACCGCCCCCGCCCCGACATCGCCGAGCGCGACATGCAGATGATCCGCTCGGTCGCGGCGATCGTCAGCGACCAGATCGAAAGCCGCATCGAACTCGAGGAGCGCGGCGAGAATGCTGCGGAGCAGATCGCCCGCCTGATCGTCGACGATGCGCTGACCATCATCCACCAGCCGATCTACGATCTCACCGACTGGCACCTGATCGGCCATGAATGCCTGATGCGCCACAAGGCGAGCCCGGACATCTCGCCGCGCGAGCTGCTCGACCAGGCGCGCGCCGCCGGCCGGACGCTCGAGCTGGAGCTGCACATCGCCAGGAAGGCGCTTGCCACGCTCGATCCCGCGCACCCCGAACGCTTCATCGCCATCAACGTCTCGCCCGAAACCCTCGCCAGCCCCGCGCTCGGCCAGGTGATCCCCGAAGGCCTCGCCTCGCGGCTGGTGATCGAACTGAACGAACAGGATACCGCGCGCGATCATGATGCGGTCAAGGCGGCGATAGAGGTGCTCAAGGAACGCGCCTGGGTGGCGGTGAGTTCGGAAGGGGTGGGGCTGTCCGGGCTTCAGGCGCTGGTCGATCTCGGCCCGGACATCGTCAAGATCGACCGCGAATTCCTCGCCGGGGTGGCCGCCGATGCCGCGCGCCGCACGCTGGTCAAGGCGCTGGTGCAGTTCGCGGCGGAAACCGGGGTGACGCTGATCGCGCTGGGGGTGGAGACGCGCGAGGACTTGCAGGCGCTGCGCGAGCTTGGCGTGCGCTTCGCGCAGGGCGATGTGCTGGGCAAGCCCGTGGCGCCCGGACGCGGCGCGCGGGTGTGGTGAGGGGGCGCTCTGTCGCGCTGGTGTCACAGTGCAGGTGCGGCGGTCAGCGTCACGGCAGGCAACGCAAAGGCGAGCCTGCGTTGGCACGGTCGGGCGCGCCAATGAGGTCGCGATCAAAGGTCAAGAAAATAGATAGTTAACGAGAAAGACCCCGGGGGATCGCTCCGCCGGGGTTTTCTTGTGTTTTGCCTTGGGCCGACTCCGGCAAAGCCGGAGTCGTCAAACGGGGCGCGGGCGCCCCGCTGGCCGGCCTGCGGCGTGGACGGGTCAGCTTGCGCTGGCCCGCCCGCCTTAGGCTTAGAACCCCATGCCGCCCATGTCGGGCATGGCGGGCGCGGCCGGCTTGTCGTCCGGACGCTCGACGATTGCCGCTTCGGTGGTGATCAGCAGGCCGGCGACCGAGGCCGCATCCTGAAGCGCGGTGCGCACGACCTTGGTCGGGTCGATCACGCCGGCCTTCACCAGGTTCTCGTAGGTGTCGGTGGCGGCGTTGAAGCCTTGCGTCTCGTCATCTTCGCGCAGCAGGTTGCCCGCGACGACCGCGCCATCGTGGCCGGCGTTCTGGGCGATCTGCTTGATCGGGGCGGTGATCGCCTTGCGGATGATGTCGATGCCGCGGGTCTGGTCTTCGTTCGCGCCCTTGAGGCCGTCGAGGGCCTTGGTGGCGTAGAGCAGCGCCGTGCCGCCGCCCGGGACGATGCCTTCTTCCACCGCAGCGCGGGTCGCGTGGAGGGCGTCGTCGACGCGGTCCTTGCGCTCCTTCACTTCGACTTCGGTCGCACCGCCGACCTTGATCACGGCCACGCCGCCCGCCAGCTTGGCGAGACGTTCCTGCAGCTTCTCGCGGTCGTAATCGGACGAGGTGTTGTCGATCTGGGTGCGGATCTCGGCGACGCGCGCCTTGATCTCGTCAGCCGACCCTGCGCCATCGACGATGGTGGTGTTGTCCTTGTCGATCGAGACCTTCTTGGCCTGGCCGAGCATGCCGACGGTGACGTTTTCCAGCTTGATGCCGAGGTCTTCGCTGATCATCTCGCCCTTGGTGAGGATCGCGATGTCCTGGAGCATCGCCTTGCGGCGATCGCCGAAGCCCGGGGCCTTGACCGCCGCGACCTTGAGGCCGCCGCGCAGCTTGTTGACCACGAGGGTCGCCAGCGCTTCGCCTTCGATGTCCTCGGCGATGATCAGCAGCGGACGGCCCGACTGCACCACGGCTTCGAGGATCGGCAGCATCGACTGGAGGTTCGACAGCTTCTTCTCGTGGATCAGGATGTAGGGGTTATCCAGTTCCACGGTCATCTTGTCGGGGTTGGTGATGAAGTAGGGGCTGAGGTAGCCGCGGTCGAACTGCATGCCTTCGACGACATCGAGTTCGAACTCGAGGCCCTTGGCTTCTTCAACCGTGATCACGCCTTCCTTGCCGACCTTTTCCATGGCCTGGGCGATCTTCTCGCCCACTTCCACGTCGCCGTTTGCGGAAATGATGCCGACCTGCGCGATTTCCGAGCTGTCTGACACGTCCTTCGAACGGGCCTTGAGGTTTTCGACCACGGCGAGCACGGCCTGATCGATGCCGCGCTTCAGATCCATCGGGTTCATGCCGGCCGCGACCGACTTCATCCCTTCGGTGACGATCGCCTGGGCGAGCACGGTGGCGGTGGTGGTGCCATCGCCGGCAGCATCATTCGCCTTCGAGGCCACCTCGCGCAGCATCTGCGCGCCCATGTTCTCGTACTTGTCCTTGAGTTCGATTTCCTTGGCGACGCTCACACCGTCCTTGGTGATGCGCGGCGCGCCGAAGCTCTTGTCGATGACGACATTGCGGCCCTTGGGGCCGAGGGTCACCTTGACGGCGTTGGCGAGGATATCGACACCGCGCAAGATACCTTCGCGGGCTTCGCGGCCGAACTTCACGTCCTTGGCAGCCATTTCGTTTCTCCTGAGATTTGTTTGTGTTTAGAAAGTGATAAAAGGGAAGGGCTTAGCCCACGATCCCCATGATGTCGCTTTCCTTCATGATCAGCAGGTCTTCGCCGCCGATCTTGACCTCGGTGCCCGACCACTTGCCGAACAGCACGCGGTCGCCGGCCTTGACGTCGAGCGCGATGCGGTTGCCGCTATCGTCGCGGTTGCCTTCGCCGACGGCGATGACTTCGCCTTCGCTGGGCTTTTCCTGGGCGCTGTCGGGGATGATGATGCCGCCGGCAGTCTTGGTGTCGGCTTCGATGCGACGGACCACCACGCGGTCGTGCAGCGGACGAAATGCCATGAGTATGACCTTTCCTGAATAGGTTGGGGTTGCTTGGCACTCCCCTCTCGAGAGTGCCAACGCCGCCGCATTTGGTCGCGGGGGGCGGATGAATCAACCCCTCGGGCCGCAAAAAATTTCGCCTCCCCGCAATCCCGCGCGCGGCAGGGTGGTCAGCGGGCGAAGGCTCGGCTACCCCAAATGACATACCCGCTCCACGGAACCCCGCCGCGCAATGCCCACCCCCAAGCTCACCCCGCTGATCATCAACCGCACCGACGACATCAATGTCGCCCACGAGGCGTGGGTCTGGCTGAAGGTCAACCTCGCCTTCCTGACCGGGGCGATCGCGGTGACGGTGATCGGAGTGCTGCTCGCCCGCCTGCTGTCGCGCTGGGCGGACCGTGCGCTTGCCCGTGCGACGCATATCGAGCCGACCGTCGCCAAGTTCCTCGGCAATGTGATCCGCTATGCCCTGTGGGTGGTGGTGGCGGTGACAGTGCTGACCCAGTTCGGGGTGCGCACGACCAGCATCATCGCGGCATTGGGCGGCCTCGCGCTTGCGGTCGGCCTCGCGCTCCAGGGCACGCTGTCGAACGTCGCGGCAGGGGTGATGATCCTCATCCAGCGCCCGTTCCGCGTCGGCGAATACATCACCGCAGGCACGGTAGCCGGCACGGTGCAGGGGATCGGCCTGTTCACCACCGAGCTGCTCCAGTTGGACGGGCTCTATGTCATGGTCCCCAACAACGAGCTGTGGAACAAGGCGGTCGTGAACCATTCGCGCATGCCGACCCGGCGCTTCGAGCTGGTGGTGACGATCGGCTACGAGGATGATCTGAAGGCCGCGCGCGATGCCATGCTGGCGCTCGCCACGGACGATCCGCGCACGCTCGATACCCCCGCACCGGTCGCCTTCATCGCGGCGCTTGCCGATGCGGGCGTGCGCGTGGGGGTGCGGGCGTGGTGCCAGGCGGGCGATCACCTCGCGCTGACCTGGGCGATGAACGAGGCCGTGAAGCTCAAGCTGGACGCGCTCGGCATCAGCCTCCACGCCGCCGCGGCGGCTACCCCGGCCCCGGCCCCGGCCCCGGCCCCGGCCCCTGCTCCCGCGCCCGCCGCGCGCTAGGCCGGCGCGTAGTCCGTCAGCCCCAGCCGGTCGCGCCGCGACCAGCGCCACAGCAAGAGCGTCGCGGCGAAGAACAGCCCGGCGGCAAGCCCGGTCCACACACCCGTGCCCTCGAGCGGGGTAAAGAAGCCGAGGCCGATCGCCAGCCCGAAGCCCGGCACCCAGTAGCTGAAGATCGCGATCCACATCGGCACGCGGGTGTCCTGAAGCCCGCGCAATGCCCCCGCGCCGACCGCCTGCACCCCGTCGGCCAGCTGGAAGATCGCCGCGAGCGTCAGGTATTGGACCGCAAAGCCGACCAGCGCGGCGTTGGCGGGGGCGTCAGGATCGACATAGACGCGCAGCAGCAGCGTCGGCTCCAGCATCATCGCCAGCGCGGTGGTGCACATGAAGCCGGTGCCGATGACGATCGCCACCCAGCCTGCCCGCCCGGCCGCGAGGCGGTCGCCCGCGCCGTGGTAGAAGCCGACCCGGATCGTCGCCGCCTGCGCCGTGCCGAAAGGGATCTGGAAGGCGAGCGCGGCAAGGTTCAATGCCAGCGTGTGCGCGGCCAGCTCGGTCTCGCCGAAGCGGCCCATCAAGAGCGCCGCGCCGCTGAACAGCCCCGCCTCGGCGAGCACGGTCAGCGCGATCGGCGTGCCGATCACCATGATCTCTTTAAGGCGCGTCCATTCGGGCCGCCACCAGCGCCCGAAGATGCGGTAGCGGCGCAAGCTGCGGTCGCGCCCGATCACGAACACATAGGCGCCGAGCATCGCGAGCGCGGTGATGACGCTCGACAGCGCCGATCCCATGAGGCCCAAGGCGGGCAGCCCGAGATGCCCGAACACCAGCGCCCAGTTGCCGAGGATGTTGGTGCCCAGCGCCAGCAGGGTGATCGCGGTCGCATAGCCGGGCTTGCCCAGCGCGGCGACGAAGATGCGGAACACGCCGGCCAGGATCATCGGGATCATCGCAAAGGCGATCACGAACAGGAAATCGCCCGCGATCGCGGCGATGGCGGGCTCCTGGCCGCTCAGCACAAGCAGCGGCTCTCCGGCAAAGGCCACCCCCATGCCGACGAGGCCGAACAACACCGACACCCACATCCCCATGCGCACCGTGCGGCGGATATCGCGCACCGAATGCAGGCGGCGTCCGCGCTCGGCGGCGATCAGCGGGGCGCAGGCGCCGACAAGGCCGGTCATCGCCCACAAGGTGAGGCCGAAGATCGCGATCCCGAGGCTCGACGCGGCAAGCGGCGTGTCGCCGAGCCGGGCGATGAAGATCACGTCGACCGCGTGGATCAGCATCTGCAACAGGTTCGTCGCGGCAAGCGGCACCGCCAGCGCCAGCGTCGCGCGCAGTTCCTGCCCCCAGCCGGGCACCTCGAGAGAGTTCGCCTGTGTCATGTCTTCGGTCGAATGGGCCCGCGGTCAGGCGAGCCGGCCGCGATAGGCGCGCGGGCGATTCGGGGAAAGGCAAAAGCGGCGGCGGGGGGGCATTCATACTGTCCGGCTTCGGGGCGGTTGCGCGCGATGCAATTCGCGGGAGGGCGGCGATCCGGTGTGCCAGCGCCTGCAAGGCGCCCCCGTCAAGCCTGCTGGCCAGTGGCGCCTTGCCCGGGGATGCGGGCTCTGCCGTGCCGCGAAGGACAGCCTTTTGCCGGAGCCCTAGGCGGCAGGGAAAAGCGCCGCATGGGCCCAGCAAAAAGGGCGACGCCATCGCTGGCGCCGCCCCTTTTTTGCGGCGATCCGAAGGTCGCAGGCAAAAGAGCTTACTTGAGCTCGACGGTGCCGCCGGCTTCTTCGATCTTCTTCTTGATTTCTTCGGCTTCGGCCTTGTTGATGCCTTCCTTGACGGCCTTCGGCGCGCCTTCGACGAGCGCCTTGGCTTCGGTCAGGCCGAGGCCGGTGATGGCGCGGACTTCCTTGATGACCTGGATCTTCTTCCCGCCGTCGCCGGTCAGGATGACGTCGAATTCGGTCTGCTCTTCGACGGCTTCGGCAGCCGCAACCGGACCAGCGGCAACCGCGACAGCAGCAGCGGCGCTCACGCCCCATGCTTCTTCGAGGGCCTTGGCGAGTTCGGCAGCTTCGAGCACGGTCAGCTGCGAGAGTTCTTCAACAAGCTTGGCAATATCGGCCATGATGGTTCTCTTTCAAATTGTGGCGGGGCAAATTCGCCCCAGCAGATTGTTTCGTCTGGCGAAAAACGTCTCTTAGGCTGCCTTGTCCGCGTAAGCGGCGAAAACACGGGCGACCTTGGCGGCGGGTGCGGTAACGACCTGGGCGATCTTCGTCGCAGGCGCGTTGACCAGACCGATGAGCTTGGCGCGCAGCTCGTCGAGGCTGGGCATCGAGGCAAGCGCCCGGATCCCGGCTTCATCGAGCACCACCGAACCCATCGACCCGCCGACGATTTCGAGCTTGTCGTTCGACTTGGCGAAATCGACAGCGGCCTTGGCAGCCGCGACCGGGTCCTTCGACCAGGCCAGCCCGACCGGGCCAGTGAGCATGTCACTGATCCCGACATAGTCGGTGTTTTCGAGGGCGAGATTGGCGAGACGGTTCTTCGCAACCTTGTAGGTGGCGCCAGCATCGCGCATCTTCCCGCGCAGGTCGGTGGACTGGGCCACCGTCATGCCGAGGTTGCGGGTGACGACCACCACGCTGACCTCGGAGAAGACCGCATTGAGCTGGGCAACCGCGTCGGCTTTCTGCGAACGATCCATGCCATACTCCTTCACATTTGGCCGTCAGGGATGGTTCCCGGACGACCGGCTACGTTGTGTCCATGCGCAGGGCCGCGAAGGCTCCGTGCACGGGCGAGTCCGTCGAAAGGGAAGGAGGGTGTGCCCCATGCCGAGTATCGGCAGGCACGCTGCGCGGCGTCTGCGTTGTCGCAGGCCCCTCGCGAAAATCTCGTTTCCCCGTCTAGGCTGGAAATTAAGACCGGCATATTCCGGTCACCAACTGTCTCGGACGGATGATCCTCGGAAGGATCGGGCGCGGCCAATAGCCTGCCATGCGGTCAAGTCAAGCGGATTGTCCCGCAGGGCGCCGGCCCCGAGGCCTGTGTCGAACCCTTAGGTGCGGCCTCAAGCCTTTGGTTGGTCGCGGCCTTGCTGTATAGGCCGCGCCCATGACCAGCCCCGAACCCGCCGAATCCCCCGCCGCTGCCGAGGCCAACCCGGCAGGCCGCGCGCTGCGCTTCATCGAACAGGGTCTGCTGATGGTCGCCGCGCTGATGACGCTGGGCGCGGCCGGGGCGGAGATGGCGGCGGTCTACCAGCGCGGCAGTATCGTGCTGGCCGATATCCTGCTGATGTTCCTCTACACCGAAGTGATCGCGATGATCGCGGTGTTCTACACCGGCAAGGGGAGCTCCTTCGTCTTCCCGATCTTCATTGCCATCACCGCGATCGCGCGGCTGATCGTGCTCCAGGGCAAGGACATGCAGGCCGAGAACGTGGTGTTCGAGGCCGGCGCGATCCTGCTGCTGGCTTTTGCCGCGCTGGTGATGGGGCGGGTGCGCTCGGACTAGCGACAAGGGCCGAGGCATTGCTGCCCCGGCCCCACTGTCGAAGAAGATCAGTCCGCCCGGTAGCCGAGCAGATCGCCCGGCTGGCATTCCAGCTCGCGGCAGATCGCAGCGAGGGTGGAGAAGCGGATTGCCTTGGCCTTGCCGGTCTTGAGGATCGAGAGGTTGGCGAGGGTGAGGCCGACGCGGTCGGCCAGTTCGGTCAGCGTCATGCGGCGGGCGTAGAGCAGGTCGTCGAGCTTCACCATGATGCGGGCTCCTTCGAGATCGTCGTTGCTGGGGGGCATCACACGGTCCCTTCGAGGTCTTCGCGCATCATCGCGCCGTGGCGGAACACGCGGGCAAGGATGAAGAGCAGGATCACCATCAGGATGCCGCTGAGGTCGAAGCCGCTGCTGATCTCGATATGGGTGTCTTCGCCCAGATCGTCGGCCAGCTCGACCAGATCGAGCGCCAGCGGGATCGCGGCCAGCACCAACAGCTGCACGCCGAGCATCAGCCATGCCATGAGGCTCAGCCTGTCGGCGTTGACCGGCACGAAAGGATCGCCTTCGCCCACGGTGTTGATGATCGCGCGCAGCCGCCCGAAGAACACGAACAGCGCGGCGATCATCGCAAACCCGATCAGCAGGATGCCGAGTACCGACAGCGTCGGAAAGACGACATCGCGATAGTCCGGGTCGGCCAGCATCTCGGCCTGGATCGAACCGTGGAAGATCGCGATGGCACCGAAGGCGATGACGACGGCAGCAGCGCCGAGCGCCATGGCGGCCTGCATCAGGATGGTGATGACCTTGCCGGCAAGCAGCAGGAGGTCGGAGGATCGGTCGGGCTTGGGCATGGGGCTGCTCCTCGTGCGGGGGTCAGGCGACTGCGGGCAGCGAGAGCGCCGCCGGAGTTTCGGCCTGCGCCGGGGGCACGGTGACGATCGCGCCGATCGAGCCGAGAGTGAGGACCATGGCGGCGCAGGCGGCAAGGGTGGTGTTGGCAAGGCGGGTCATATCGTCTTCCTTTAGAGGGCACATCGTCAATCAATAATATTGAAAAACAATATTGAGCTTGCCGTTTCCCGGTAAGGCCTCCGCAATGACGGCAATCCGGAACGCATCCCGCCGCACCTCCATTGACACAGGCCGGGGCCGCTCCTACATCGCGCGCTCTTGCCCGCTTCGAGCAAGGCCGGTTCATGCGCGGGAATCGGCCTCAGGATGGAAGCGGCGCAAGGCCGGTCTCGCGACGCTTGAGTGAAAGGCTGCTGCCGACACCGCTGGAAGGGCGGAGTTTGGCAAGCGGCTTTTGCGCGTTCCGATCGGCCGCCTTCTCGCGTGGAACGACAGCGATTTTTCCCGTCCGCGCGAACATTCCCGCGCGGCCCAATTGAAGAGGCAAGACCCCTCCATGGCCACCAAGGCGAAGCCGCCCGTCACCCGCAGCCGCAAGGCGCAAGGGACCGCCAAGAAGCGCATCCGCAAGATCTTCGGTGACATTCACGAAGTCGTGCAGATGCCCAACCTCATCGAGGTCCAGCGCGAAAGCTACGAGCAGTTCCTGCGTTCGGACAAGGCGACGGGCTATGTCTCGGGCCTCGAGAAGACCCTGCGCTCTGTCTTCCCGATCCGCGATTTCGCCGGCACCGCCGAATTGGATTTCGTCCATTACGAGCTCGAAGAGCCCAAGTACGACACCACCGAGTGCCGCCAGCGCGGCATCACCTATGCCGCCCCGATGAAGGTGACCTTGCGCCTGATCGTCTTCGAGGTGAACTCGGAAACCGAAACCCGCTCCGTCCTCGATATCAAGGAGCAGGACGTCTACATGGGCGACATGCCGCTCATGACCGAGAACGGCACCTTCATCATCAACGGCACCGAGCGCGTGATCGTCAGCCAGATGCACCGTTCGCCGGGCGTCCTGTTCGACCATGACCGCGGCAAGACGCATAGCTCGGGCAAGCTGCTGTTCGCCGCGCGCGTGATCCCCTACCGCGGCTCGTGGCTCGATTTCGAGTTCGACGCCAAGGACATCGTCAACGTCCGCATCGACCGCAAGCGCAAGCTGCCGGTCACGGCGCTGCTCTATTCGCTCGGCCTCGATGCCGAGGACATCCTCGGCTATTTCTACAGCACGGTGACCTGGGAACGGGCGAAAGACGGGTGGAAGATCCCGTTCCACGCCGAAGCCTGGCGCAACGCCAAGCCGACCTTCGCGCTGGTCGACGCCAAGACCGGCGAGGAAGTCTTCCCTGCCGGCCAGAAGATCAGCCCCCGCGCTGCCAACAAGGCGGCCAAGGACGGCCTCGCCGAACTGCTGCTGCCCACCGAGGAAGTCGTCAGCCGCTATGCCGCCGCCGACATGATCGACGAGAGCACGGGCCGCATCTATATCGAGGCGGGCGATGAAGTGACGCTCGAGCATGTCGAAACCCTCGACAAGGCGGGGATCGACCAGCTGCCGCTGCTCGACATCGACGAGGTCAACACCGGCCCGTGGATCCGCAACACCCTGAAGGCCGACAAGGCCGAGAACCGCGACGAGGGTCTCGAAGCGATCTACAAGGTCATGCGTCCGGGCGAACCGCCGACGAAGGAAACCGCGGAGGCGCTGTTCGAAGGCCTGTTCTTCGATGCCGAACGCTATGACCTGTCGGCCGTGGGCCGCGTCAAGCTCAACATGCGTCTGAGCCTCGAATGCGAGGACACCGTCACCACACTGCGCAAGGAAGATATCCTCGCGGTGGTGAAGGAGCTGGTCGGCCTCAAGGACGGCAGGGGCGAGGTCGACGATATCGACAACCTCGGTAACCGCCGCGTGCGTTCGGTGGGCGAACTGCTGGAAAACCAGTACCGCGTCGGCCTGCTGCGCATGGAGCGCGCGGTGAAGGAGCGCATGAGCTCGGTCGATGTCAGCACGGTGATGCCGAACGATCTCATCAACGCCAAGCCCGCCGTGGCTGCGGTGCGCGAGTTCTTCGGCTCCTCGCAGCTTAGCCAGTTCATGGACCAGACCAACCCGCTCTCGGAAGTCACCCACAAGCGCCGCGTTTCGGCATTGGGGCCGGGTGGTCTCACCCGCGAGCGCGCCGGCTTCGAAGTGCGCGACGTGCACCCGACGCATTATGGCCGCATCTGCCCGATCGAAACGCCCGAAGGCCCGAACATCGGCCTCATCAACTCGCTCGCGAGCTTCAGCCGCGTCAACAAGTACGGCTTCATCGAAACCCCCTACCGCAAGGTGGTGGACGGCAGGGTGACGGCGGATGTGATCTATCTTTCTGCGATGGAAGAGCAGAAGCACACCGTCGCGCAGGCTTCGGCCGAGCTGAATGAAGACGGCAGCTTCGTCGAAGAGCTGGTCTCCGCGCGTCACAACGGCGACAACCTGATGGCCCCGCGCGAGCACATCACGCTGATGGACGTGAGCCCCAAGCAGCTCGTCTCGGTCGCGGCCTCGCTGATCCCGTTCCTCGAAAACGATGACGCCAACCGCGCGCTGATGGGCTCGAACATGCAGCGTCAGGCCGTGCCGCTGGTGAAGGCGGAAGCGCCGTGGGTCGGCACCGGCATGGAAGAAACCGTGGCGCGGGATTCGGGCGCGGCGATTGCGGCCAAGCGCGGCGGGATCGTCGACCAGGTCGACGCCACCCGCATCGTGATCCGCGCGATCGGCGATGTCGAACCCGGCCAGTCGGGCGTCGACATCTACACCCTCCAGAAGTTCCAGCGTTCGAACCAGAACACCTGCATCAACCAGCGTCCGCTGGTGAAGGTGGGCGATGTGATCGAAGCCGGCGACATCATCGCCGATGGTCCCTCGACCGATCTGGGCGAGCTGGCGCTGGGCAAGAACAGCCTCGTCGCCTTCATGCCGTGGAATGGCTACAACTACGAAGACTCGATCCTCATCAGCGAACGCATCGTGAAGGATGACGTCTTCACCTCGATCCACATCGAGGAGTTCGAAGTCATGGCCCGCGACACGAAATTGGGGCCGGAAGACATCACCCGCGACATTCCCAACGTCGGCGAGGAAGCCTTGCGCAACCTCGACGAGGCGGGCATCGTCTATATCGGCGCCGAAGTGCACCCCGGTGACATCCTCGTCGGCAAGATCACGCCCAAGGGCGAATCCCCGATGACGCCGGAAGAAAAGCTGCTGCGCGCGATCTTCGGCGAAAAGGCCAGCGACGTGCGCGACACCTCGCTGCGTCTGCCCCCGGGCGTGGCGGGCACCATCGTCGAAGTCCGGGTGTTCAACCGCCACGGGATCGAGATCGACGACCGTACCCGTGCGATCCAGAACGAGGAAATCGAACGCCTGCGCAAGGACGCCGCGGACGAGCGCAACATCCTGAACCGCGCGACCTACAACCGCCTGCGCGACATGCTGATCGGCCAGACCGCTTCGGCCGCTCCCAAGGGGCTGAAGAAGGGCATCGAAATCACCGAGGAGGTCCTCGAGGAGATCGACCGCCACGAATGGTTCAAGTTCGCGGTGGCGGACGATGGCCGTCAGGCGCAGATCGAAGCGGTGAAGAGCCAGTACGACGAAGCCGTCGCGCTGATCGATGCCAAGTTCCATGACCGCAAGGAAAAGCTGGAGCGCGGTGACGAACTCGCTCCGGGCGTGCTCAAGATGGTCAAGGTGTTCGTCGCGGTGAAGCGCAAGCTCCAGCCGGGCGACAAGATGGCCGGCCGTCACGGGAACAAGGGCGTCATCAGCCGCATCCTGCCGATCGAGGACATGCCGTTCCTCGCCGACGGGACGCATGTCGACCTTGTGCTGAACCCGCTGGGCGTGCCGTCGCGCATGAACGTCGGGCAGATCTTCGAGACGCACCTCGGTTTTGCCGCCCGTGCGTTGGGCCACGAGATCAAGGACCTGCTGGAAGACTGGCGCAAGGCCAATCCCAACGCCTCCGAAGACTACGCCAATGTGGCGCCGCCGGCGGCCGTGCTCGACCGGCTCAAGGACGTCTACGGCGAGCAGTATGTCGAGGATCTCGAAAGCCGCTCGACCGCGGATATCGTCGAGCTTGCGGGCAACCTTTCGGCCGGCGTGCCGATGGGGACCCCGGTGTTCGACGGCGCGCGCGAGCCGGACGTGTCGGAGATGCTGGTCAAGGCCGGGATCGATTCCTCAGGCCAGAGCGTCCTTTATGACGGCCGCACCGGCGAGGCGTTCGACCGCAAGGTGACCGTGGGCATCATCTACATGCTCAAGCTCCACCACTTGGTCGACGACAAGATCCACGCGCGTTCGATCGGGCCCTACAGCCTCGTCACCCAGCAGCCGCTGGGCGGCAAGGCGCAGTTCGGCGGCCAGCGCTTCGGGGAAATGGAGGTCTGGGCGCTCCAGGCCTACGGCGCGGCCTACACCTTGCAGGAAATGCTGACGGTGAAGTCCGACGACGTGGTCGGCCGCACCAAGGTCTACGAGGCGATCGTCAAGGGCGACGACACCTTCGAGGCCGGCATTCCGGAGAGCTTCAACGTGCTCGTGAAGGAAATGCGCAGCCTCGGCCTCAACGTCGAACTGAAGTCGATCCTCGACGAGGACGACGACGGCGAGATGCTGGAGGCAGCGGAGTAAGGGCGCGGGGGCCTGAAGGCCCCCCGCCACCGCCGCACACGAATTTCATCCCCCTAAGGGAACACAGTCATGAACGACCTGACCAAATTCACCAACCAGCTGGCGAAGCCTGAAACCTTCGACCAGATCCAGATCGGCATCGCCTCGCCCGAGCGCATCCGCTCGTGGTCCTATGGCGAGATCAAGAAGCCCGAGACGATCAACTACCGCACCTTCAAGCCGGAGCGTGACGGGTTGTTCTGTGCGCGCATCTTCGGCCCCGTGAAGGACTACGAGTGCCTGTGCGGCAAGTACAAGCGCATGAAGTACAAGGGCGTCGTCTGCGAAAAGTGCGGCGTCGAAGTGACCGTCACGAAAGTCCGCCGCGAGCGCATGGGCCACATCGAACTGGCCGCGCCCGTCGCGCACATCTGGTTCCTGAAGTCGCTGCCGAGCCGCATCGGCCTGCTGCTCGACATGCAGCTGAAGCAGCTTGAGCGCGTGCTCTACTTCGAAAGCTACATCGTCACCGAGCCGGGCCTGACCCCGCTCGAGAAGTACCAGCTGCTCACCGAGGATGAACTCCTCGAAGCGCAGGACGAATATGGCGAGGACGCCTTCACCGCCGATATCGGCGCGGAAGCCGTGCGCACCATGCTGATGCAATTGGACCTCGAAGCCGAGCGCGAAGCGCTTATGGACGAGCTCGCGACCACCAAGTCGGCGCTCAAGCCCAAGAAGATCATCAAGCGCCTCAAGGTCGTCGAGAGCTTCATCGAATCCGGCAACCGTCCGGAATGGATGATCCTCGAAGTGATCCCGGTCATCCCGCCCGAACTGCGCCCGCTGGTGCCGCTCGACGGTGGCCGGTTCGCGACCTCGGACCTGAACGACCTCTACCGCCGCGTCATCAACCGCAACAACCGGTTGAAGCGCCTCATCGAACTGCGCGCGCCCGACATCATCGTGCGCAACGAAAAGCGCATGCTGCAGGAAGCGGTCGACGCGCTGTTCGACAATGGCCGCCGCGGCCGCGTCATCACCGGCGCGAACAAGCGTCCGCTCAAGTCGCTCTCCGACATGCTCAAGGGCAAGCAGGGCCGCTTCCGCCAGAACCTGCTCGGCAAGCGCGTCGACTATTCGGGCCGTTCGGTGATCGTGACCGGTCCCGAACTCAAGCTGCACCAGTGCGGCCTCCCGAAGAAGATGGCGCTCGAGCTGTTCAAGCCGTTCATCTACGCGCGGCTGGACGCCAAGGGTCTCTCGATGACCCTGAAGCAGGCCAAGAAGTGGGTCGAGAAGGAGCGCAAGGAAGTCTGGGACATCCTTGACGAAGTGATCCGCGAACACCCGGTGCTGCTCAACCGCGCGCCGACGCTGCACCGCTTGGGCATCCAGGCCTTCGAGCCCGTGCTGATCGAAGGCAAGGCGATCCAGCTGCACCCGCTGGTGTGTTCCGCCTTCAACGCCGACTTCGACGGTGACCAGATGGCGGTCCACGTGCCGCTGTCGCTGGAAGCCCAGCTCGAAGCCCGCGTGCTGATGATGTCGACCAACAACATCCTCTCGCCCGCCAACGGCAAGCCGATCATCGTGCCCTCGCAGGACATGGTGCTGGGGATCTACTACCTCTCGATGGAGCGGCAGGAGAAGCACCCCGAATATATCGAGGAAGCTGACGGCACCAAGATCGAGAAGCTCCCGCGTTTCAGCGACATGGCCGAAGTGCACCAGGCGCTGGAAACCAAGGCGGTCACGCTCCACACCCGCATCCTCGCCCGCGTGCCCCAGGCCGACGAGCACGGCGTGGTGGCGATGAAGCGCTTTGTCACCACTCCGGGCCGCATGCTGATCGGAGAGTGCCTGCCGAAGAACCACAAGGTGCCCTTCGACATCATCAACCGCCTGCTCACCAAGCGCGAGATCGGCGACGTGATCGACCAGGTGTACCGCCACACCGGCCAGAAGGACACGGTGCTGTTCGCCGACGCCATCATGGCGCTGGGCTTCCGCCACGCGTTCCGCGCCGGGATCAGCTTCGGCAAGGATGACATGATCATCCCCGACGCCAAGGAGAAGCTGGTCGAGGAGACCAAGGAACTGGTTGCCGGCTATGAACAGCAATACCAGGACGGCCTCATCACCCAGCAGGAAAAGTACAACAAGGTGATCGACGCCTGGTCGAAGTGCGGTGACATGGTCGCCGACGCGATGATGGCCGAGATCAAGGCGCAGCCGATCGATGCCGAGACGGGCAAGGAAGCCCAGATCAACTCGATCTACATGATGAGCCACTCGGGCGCGCGCGGCAGCCCGGCGCAGATGAAGCAGCTTGCGGGGATGCGCGGGTTGATGGCCAAGCCTTCGGGCGAGATCATCGAGACCCCGATCATCTCGAACTTCAAGGAAGGCCTGACCGTTCTTGAATACTTCAACTCGACCCACGGGGCGCGCAAGGGCCTCGCGGACACCGCGCTGAAGACCGCGAACTCGGGTTACCTCACCCGGCGCCTTGTGGACGTGTCGCAGGATTGCGTCATCGTCGAGGAGGATTGCGGCACGCAGAACGCGCTCGAAATGCGCGCCATCGTGCAGGGCGGCTCGGTGATCGCATCGCTTGGCGAGCGCATCCTCGGCCGCACCGTGGCCGAAGACATCGTCAACGCCGGCACCGGCGAAGTGATCGTTGCCGCCGGCACCCTGCTCGACGAGAGCATGGTCAAGGCGATCGAAGCGGCGGAAACCCAGTCGGCCCGGATCCGCTCGCCGCTGATCTGCGAAGCCGAACAGGGCGTGTGCGCGACCTGTTACGGGCGTGACCTTGCCCGCGGGACCCCGGTGAACATCGGCGAAGCGGTGGGCGTCATCGCGGCGCAGTCGATCGGTGAGCCCGGCACCCAGCTGACGATGCGGACCTTCCACATCGGCGGCGCGGCGCAGCTCAACGAAACCAGCCACCTCGAAGCCATCTCGGAAGGCAAGGTCGAGTATCGCGAGATGCAGACCATCACCGACAAGATGGGCCGCATTCTCAGCCTGTCGCGCAGCGGCGAAATCGCGGTGATCGACGCCGAAGGGCGCGAGCGCGAAATGCACAAGGTGCCCTACGGGACGGTGATCAAGTTCAAGGACGGCGATCACGTCAAGATCGGCGATCGTCTCGCCGAGTGGGATCCGTTCACCCTGCCGATCATCACCGAGCAATCGGGCGTGGTGAAGTATCAGGATCTGGCCGAGGGCATCACGCTCGAGGAACAGATGGATGATGCCACCGGCATCGCCCAGCGCGTGGTGACCGAAAACCGCGCGACCGGCCGCAAGAAGAAGGAGGATCTGCGTCCGCGGCTCACCCTGCTGGCCGAAGGCAGCGGGGAAACCGAAGCGGCACGCTACATGCTCGCTCCGGGCACGACCCTGTCGGTGGCCGATGGCGACACGGTGCAGGCGGGCGACATTCTCGCCCGTGCGAGCCGCGAAGCCGCCAAGACCCGCGACATCACCGGCGGTCTGCCGCGCGTGGCCGAACTGTTCGAGGCGCGCATGCCCAAGGACGTCTCGATCATCGCCAAGATTTCCGGCCGGATCGAATTCGTCCGCGAATACAAGGCCAAGCGCAAGATCGCGATCATCCCCGAGGAGGGTGAACCCGTCGAGTACCTGATCCCCAAGACCAAGGTGATCGACGTGCAGGAAGGCGACTACGTGAAGAAGGGTGACACCCTGATTTCCGGCTCGCCCAACCCGCACGACATCCTCGAGGTGATGGGCGTGGAAGCGCTGGCCGAATATCTCGTCGACGAGATCCAGGAAGTCTACCGCTTGCAGGGCGTGAAGATCAACGACAAGCACATCGAGGTGATCGTTCGCCAGATGCTGCAAAAGGTCGAGATCACCGATGGCGGGGACACCACCCTGCTGCCGGGCGAGCAGATCGACCTTGCAGAAATGCTCGAGATCAACGGCAAGCTGGCCAAGGGCAAGCAGGGCGCGTCGGGCAATCCGGTGCTGCTCGGCATCACCAAGGCAAGCCTCCAGACGCGCAGCTTCATCTCGGCGGCCTCGTTCCAGGAAACCACCCGCGTGCTGACGCAGGCGGCGGTCGAAGGGAAGAAGGACACCCTGATCGGGCTGAAGGAGAACGTGATCGTCGGCCGTCTCATCCCCGCCGGGACCGGTGCGGGCATGAACCGCCTGCGCGTCACCGCCAACAGCCGCGATGCGGCGCTGAAGGCGGCGTGGAAGCGCCAGCAGGACGCGCTTGTCGCTTCGGGCCAGCGCGAGGTCGAGCCGGAAGCCGACGCAATCGGTTCGGAAGAGAAGATGAAGGCCGCGATGGCCGCGATGGCGGCCTCCGCCCCCGCAGCCGGCATCGAGGACGACGGCGAGGAGTAAGCCTTCCGTCCAAACCCGTGCGGCACGAATGGCCCCGCCCGAGCTTGCTCCGGCGGGGCTTTTCTTTTGCGCTTGTCGCATGCTTACCCTGTGTTAGGCTTTGTGCCCTGAGGGAGGGTGCACCATGAAAAAACAGGGATTTGTTCTCGCCGCACTGGCCGCGACCATGCTGTGCGGGATGATGCCGGGGGCGGCATGGGCGCAGGACGAGGGGATGATCGTCGTCACCGGTTCGCGGGTCGACCGGGACGATTACGATCAGTATTACGATGAAGGCCAGTCCGCGATCGGCCTCACCCGCAAGGCCGACAACTTCGTCAAGCCGCTCTACATCAATTCGGATTCGCGCGATCCCGATGTGCGCCGCGCCGAGGTGACGGCGATGCTCGGGGACGTGATGCGACTCGCCGCCGCGCAGGGGATTGCGCTGGTCGCGGGCGATTACAAGCTGGTGCCGCTGACCCCCGAAAGCCTCAAGGCCCTGTCCTACGGCGTCGGCAACCGCCCGGACACGACCCGGGTGAAGGTCTGTGCGCGGGTGCCGGTGGGCGGGGGCTTTGCCGGGGTGCGCGCTGTGGACGCCGCGATTGCCGCTTTCGTCAAATCGGTGCCGGTGACCGGGCGCTCCTATATCGAGACCGGCGGCACGGACCTCGCGATCAACAACCCGCAGAGCTATCGCGGGGCGGTGGTCAAGGCGATCGCCGATGAGGCCAAACGCTATGCGGCGCTGTTCGGCCCCGATTACGGGATCGAGCTCCGCGGGCTGGATAGCGAGCTTTACTTCAAGCAGGCGAGCGAAACCGAAGTGTTCCTCTATATCGAGCATTCCTTCGTGATCGGGCCGAAATAGCCAGAAATCGCTATTGCAAATCACTCGCATCTAAGTCAGACAGGTGTGCACATGCAGAGCCCGATCTGACCTTGAGCGAGGACCCATGCCCCGACCCCAAGCCCCCTCCGCCGCCGCCCTGAAGCTCATCGCTGCGCTCGCCGCGCCGCCGCGGGTCGAGCGGCTCGGGCCGGTTGCGGCGCGCTTCCTCCACGCCTTGCGGCTGATCGCGCTCCACGAACGGGCGGGGCGCGATCCGGTGCCCGAACTGGCGATGCGGCTCGGCAGCGTCGAGGTCGCGGCCAAGGCGCTGATCATGGCGCAGGCCATCGCCGCGACCTGGCCGGAGAACATCGCCGTCTCGCGCTTCTGCTGCCGCCTGCTCAGCCACGACGAGGCGACCATCGGCGCGCTCATCGATGCGGCGGCCGACGGCGACCGGCGCGGGTTCGAGGCGGCACTCGACGGCCTCGTCCGCGCGGATCGCGCGCACCGGTTGTGGGACGCTGCACTGGCGCTGGCAGACGCCGAGATGCGCGCTCTCTAGTGCTTGCGGGGCAAGGCCGCGCGCTCTACCGCCCGTGGCATGACCGCGACCACCCGCTTTGCCCCTTCGCCCACCGGCCGGCTGCATGTCGGCAATATCCGCACCGCGCTCCACAACTGGATGCTGGCGCGGCAGGCGGGTGGCGGCACGTTTATCCTGCGCATCGATGACACCGATGCCGATCGCAGCCGCGAGGAGTTTGTCGAGGCGATCCACGCGGACCTCACATGGCTGGGCCTGACCTGGGATCGCGAAGAACGCCAGTCGGCGCGGCTCGATCGTTACGCAGCGGCCTTCGATGCGCTGCGGGCGGCGGGGCGCGTCTACCCGTGCTACGAGACCGCGCAGGAGCTCGACGTCAAGCGCAAGATCCAGCTCTCGCGCGGGCTGCCGCCGATCTATGACCGCGCTGCCCTTAAGCTCACCGATGCCGAGCGCGCGGCGCTCGAAGCGCAAGGCACGGCACCGCACTGGCGCTTTCTGCTCGACCATGCCGAACCGATCCAGTGGGACGACGGCATCCGCGGCCTCCAAAAATTCGATCCTGCGCAGCTCTCAGATCCCGTCATCCGCCGCGCCGACGGATCGTGGCTCTACATGATGCCAAGCGCTGTCGACGATATCGACATGGGCATCACGCAGGTTCTGCGCGGCGAGGACCACGTGTCGAATACTGCCGTGCAAATCCAGATCTTTACCGCACTTTATGCTGCACAATTCGCCGCAGCAAAACCGCTCCCCGCCTTTGCGCATGAAGCGCTGCTGGTGGGGCGCGAGGGCAAGCTTTCGAAGCGCCTCGGATCGCTCGGTTGCGATGCGTTCCGCGAGCGCGGCATCGAGCCCGAGGCGATTATCGCCCTGCTCGCCCGGCTCGGCACCTCGCAGCCGGTCGAACCGATCGCCGATCGCGCGCTGCTCACCGCCAGCTTCGATCTGGCGACCTTCGGCCGCGCGCCCGCCAAGTTCGACGAGCAGGATCTCGAGCGTCTCAATGCCGGGATCGTCCACCAATTGCCCTATGAGGCGGTCGCCGCACGGCTTCCCGCAGGCATGGACGCGGCCGGATGGCATGCGGTGCGTCCCAACCTTGCCCATGTCGGCGAGGCGGCGGAGTGGTGGCGGCTGGTCACCGGGCCGATCACCCAGCCGGATTTCGCGGAGGAGGACAGGGCCTTCCTCGCCGCCGCCGCCAGCATTCTGGCTTGGGGGGACAATCCGTGGGGCACGCTCACCGCGGCGCTCAAGGACGCCACGGCACGCAAGGGCCGGGCGCTGTTCCTGCCGCTGCGGCAGGCGCTGACCGGCATGGACCACGGCCCCGACATGGGCGAGCTGCTCTCCCTGATCGGCGAAGCAGAGGCCCGCGCGCGCCTCGCCCGCGCCGCCGGGATCGCCTGAACCGTTCGATCAGCGCCAAGGACGGCTCGGCAGGCAGCATGGCTGCGGCTTGCGCAGCCGGCAAGGGTCGGTCATCAAACCCCCTCGGAATTGCAACAGGGGCCGGATCGATGAAAGCCATTCTTGCGGGCGCGGGCAGCCTGCTCGCCATGATCGCTGCGCCGCTGGCGGCAGAAGAGGGCTATTACCAGCACCCTGTGGCGAGCGGCGATGTGCTGGTCTTCGTCAGCGAGGGCGACCTGTGGCGCACCGGCCGGGGTGACGTGACCCCCTGATTTTCCTCCACGAGCGATTAGAGTCTGGCCTGAAGGAAGGACAGACGAT
>NZ_ANFX01000020.1 GCF_000331285.1 Porphyrobacter sp. AAP82
CGCCCCACGAGCCGATACATGGGATAGAGAGCGCGGCTTCGCCGCAAGTGCAACTTCTCTGCGCCCCCCCTTTCTTCTCTGCGATCTTTGCGTGAAATCCCGCGGCGCAGCCGCGTAACCTTCGCAATACCCCTCCACCACCCGCCGCGCGGGCGGTCCCCCTCCCCATTCCTGCGGAACGGGGAGGCACCATGTGGCCCTACTGCCGTTCTGCCTGCGCCACCGCATCGCTCGCGCGCAGGGCCGAGACGATGCGGTTCAGATGCACCGCATCCTCCACCTCGACCTCGACATCGTAGGTGACGAAAGGGTGGTCGATATGCGCCTGCATCAGGGTGATGATGTTGGCCTTGTTCTGCGCGAAGATGCCCGCCATTTCGGCGAGCGTGCCCAGCCGGTCGTAGATCGTGACCGACAATTGCCCGGTCGCGCCCGAGGATTGCTTGCCCCAGGCAAGGTCGATCCAGTCGCTATCGACCCCGCTTGCCAGTTCCATGCAGTCGATCGCGTGGACCAGCACGGGTTCGCCCTTGCGGCGGATGCCGACGATGCGGTCGCCGGGCACGGGGTGGCAGCAGGGGGCAAGATCGAAGGCGACCCCGGGGGTGAGGCCGGTGATCGAGATCGCGCGCTCGCGCCGCTCCCAGTGCTCGTCTTCCTCGATCCCCGCGGTGCAGCCCGGGACCAGCGCCTCCATCACCTCGCGGTCGGTGATCTTGGCGGCGCCAATCGCATACATGAGGTCATCGGGCTCCTCCATTCCGAGCCGTTCGACCGCCACGCGGATCGCCTTCTTGCCGATGCGGGCGGGCACGCGGGCGGAAATCTCGTCGAACAGCTTGGAGCCGATGCTTGCGACCTCGTCGCGCTCCTTCATCCGCACCGCGCGGCGGATCGCGGCGCGCGCCTTGCCGGTGACCACGAAGGCGAGCCACGACAATTGCGGGGAGGCGTGGGGGTTCTTGATGATCTCGACCACATCGCCGTTCGCCAGCGGCGTGCGCAGCGGCATGTGTCGCCCGTTGATCTTCACGCCGGCGGTCTGCAAGCCCAGCTTGGTGTGGACCGCGAAGGCGAAGTCGACCGCGGTCGCCCCTTTGGGCAGCTGGAACAGCGCGCCCTTGGGGGTGAAGGCGAAGATGCGATCCTGGTAGATCGCCATCCGGGTGTGCTCGAGCAGTTCCTCGGCATCGTGGCTGGCATCGACAATCTCGATGAGGTCGCGCAGCCAGCCGACCGCTCCATCGGGCCGTTCGCCCTGCTTGTAGGCCCAGTGCGCGGCGAGGCCGAATTCGTTGGTGCGGTGCATCTCGCGGGTGCGGATCTGCACTTCGACGCGCATCGAATTGGCGTACATCAGCGAGGTGTGAAGGCTGCGGTATCCGTTCGACTTGGGGGTCGAGATATAGTCCTTGAACCGCCCGGGCAGGAACTGCCAGGTGGTGTGGAGAATGCCCAGCGCGCGGTAGCAGTCCTCCTCGGTTTCGGTGAGGACGCGGAAGGCCATGATGTCGGTGACCTGCTCGAAGCTGACATGGCGTTCGGCCATCTTGTGCCAGATCGAATAGGGGTGCTTCTCGCGCCCCCAGACCTCGACCTTGAGGCCCGCTTCGGCGAGGCGCTGCTTGATCTTCAAGGCAATGTCATCGACCTGCCCGCCGCCTTGCGAGCGCAGATGTTCGAGCCGGCCGGTGATGGTCGCCCAGGCTTCGGGTTCAAGCTCGCGGAAGGCCAGCGCCTGCATCTCGCGCATGTATTCGTACATGCCGACGCGCTCGGCGAGGGGGGCGTAGATATCCATCGTCTCGCGGGCGATGCGCTGGCGCTTCCCGGGGTTCTTGATGAAGTGCAGCGTGCGCATGTTGTGCAAGCGATCGGCGAGCTTGACCAGCAGCACGCGGATGTCTTCCGACATGGCGAGCAGGAACTTCCTGAGGTTCTCCGCCGCGCGCTCGTTCTCGGGCATGGTCTCGATCTTGGAGAGCTTGGTCACCCCGTCGACCAGCCGCGCGACCTCGGGGCCGAAATGGGCCTCGATATCGTCGATGGTGGCAAGCGTGTCCTCGACCGTGTCGTGCAGCAGCGCGGTGATGATGGTCGCCTGGTCGAGCTTCAGGTCGGTCATCAGTCCCGCGACTTCGACGGGGTGCGAGAAATAGGGGTCCCCGCTCGCGCGCTTCTGGCTGCCATGCTTCTGCACGGTATAGACATAGGCACGGTTGAGCATCGCCTCATCGGCCTGCGGGTCGTAATCGAGGACCTTCTCGACGAGTTCGTACTGGCGGAGCATCGCTATCGAATATGTGCGTGAGGGCGCAGTGCCGCAAGTGCGAAGAAGCCCCTCGTCACGCTACGACCATGTCGCGCGTTATGACCAGGTGGCTCTGGGCGGCAGGCTCATCAAAATCGCGTCGATATTGCCGCCGGTCTTGAGGCCGAAGATCGTGCCGCGGTCGTAGACCAAGTTGAACTCGGCGTAGCGGCCCCGGTATTCGAACATCTGTGCCTCGTCCGCCGCATCGAAGGGTGTTGCCATGCGCTTCCTGACGATCGCGGGAAAGGCGGCGAGGAACTGCTTGCCGATGTCCTGGATGAAGGCGAAGTTGCGCTCCCACACCGCATCGTCGGGGCATTCGAGATGGTCGCAGAACAGCCCGCCCACCCCGCGTCCGACCTTCCTGTGGGGGATGTAGAAATACTCTTCCGCCCACTTCGAATAGCGTTCGTAATAGTCCCGCCCATGCGGATCGCAGGCGGCCCGCATCGCGGCGTGGAACTGCGCGGTATCCTCGGCATAGGGCAGCGGCGGGTTCAAATCCGCGCCGCCGCCGAACCATGCCTTGGTGGTGGTGAGGAAGCGGGTGTTCATGTGGACCGCGGGCACATGCGGATTGGCCATGTGCGCAACGAGGCTGATGCCGGTGGCGACGAAGCCGGGGGCTTCCGCGCTCGCCCCGTTGATGCTGCCGGCAAATTCCTTGGCAAAGCTGCCGCGCACGGTCGAGACATTGACGCCGACCTTTTCGAACACCTTGCCCTTCATCAGGCCCTGCGTGCCGCCGCCGGGGTCAGGGTTGCCCTCCTCCTCGCGCTGCCAGGGGGTGTATTGAAAGGCCGCGTCCGAGCCCGCCTCGCGCTCGATCGCCTCGAACTCGGCGCAGATGTCATCGCGCAAGGCTTCGAACCACACGCGCGCGCGTTCGGTGTAAGGTGTCCAGTCTGTCATACATCCCCGTCCGTCATCTTGCCGCACCATAGGCGAAGGCGCGCGGGCCGCAACCCCGACTTTGCCCCGCGCGAGGAGTTGCCAAGCGCCGGAATTGGCGGCAGAGGACGGCCATGGTTCGCGCTATGTTCGCCCCCTTCCCCTTCGCCGGACACGAGCTTGCGCTCGGGCAAGGGCGCGCGCTCTATTGGCCTGCGGAACGCGCGCTGCTGGTCGCCGACCTGCATCTGGAAAAGGCGAGCTGGTTTGCCGCAAGGGGCCAGATGCTCCCGCCCTATGACAGCCGCGACACGCTCGAACGGCTGGCCGACGCGGTGAAGGCGACGGGCGCGCGGCGGGTCATCACGCTGGGCGACAATTTCCACGATGACGCAGGCGCGCTGCGATTGGATGCGCATTGCACGGGGATGCTCGAGGCGCTGACCCGGTCGCTCGACTGGGTGTGGATCACCGGCAACCATGACGAGGCGCTGCCGCGCGGCTTCGGCGGCACGATCGTGCCCGAACTGGTGATCGGCGGCGTGATCCTGCGCCACGAAGCGAAGCGCGCAGAGGCCGCGCCGGAACTGTCGGGCCACTATCACCCCAAGCTGCGCGTCAATGTCAGGAACCGCCACATCGCCCGGCCCTGCGCGGTCATGTCCCGCAGCCACAGCGGGGCCGAGCGCATGATCCTCCCCGCCTTCGGCAGCCTGACGGGCGGGCTCGACGCGGGCCACCCCGAGATCCTCGGCGCGCTCCAGCCCGCGGCAAGGATCGAGGCGCTGATGCCGGCAAGCGGCCGCATCGCGCGCTTTCCGCTGTGGCAGGCGGCGGCGCAAGACTCCACCTAGCGCTCGGCATTGTTTCGCACTACATAGCCGCCAGCACGAAGCTACCACAGGAGAACACCCCATATCACGTCCACCCCGGCGCTCGTTGGCCCCGCCTGTCAAAAGCGGCCCTCGTTTTGATTTCATGATCAACGTCCCCAAGGTTCGCGTCATCGATGACGAAGGCGAAAACCTCGGCGTCATGTACACGCGCGAAGCGATCGAGCAGGCCAACGAAAAGGGCCTGAACCTCGTCGAAGTGTCCCCCAACGCGGACCCGCCGGTGTGCAAGTTCCTCGATGTCGGCAAGTATCGCTACGAGGCGCAGAAGAAGGCGAACCTCGCGCGCAAGACGCAGAAGACGCAGGACATCAAGGAAGTGAAGATGCGTCCGAACATCGACACGCACGATTACGACGTGAAGATGCGCAACGTCACGAAGTTCATCGAACATGGCGACAAGGTGAAGATCACCCTGCGCTTTCGCGGGCGCGAAATGGCGCACCAGCACCTCGGCATGGACCTGTTGAAGAAGGTCCAGGAAGATGTCGCCGAAGTCGCCAAGGTCGAAGCCTTCCCGCGCCTGGAAGGCCGCCAGATGCTGATGGTGCTCGCGCCCAAGTAGGCGCGCGCCATCGCCCGCAAGGACATGGGGGGCGGGCCGCGAGGCTTCCGCCCCTTTTCCTTGCCCGCCCCCGCCGCTGCTGATAGTCCCTGACGGCCATGACGGGGGAAGAGCACATCGCATGACCGCGCGCGGGATCAGCCCCCGGATGATCGGCCTCGCCATGGGCCCGCTCGCCTTGGCGGCCACCGCCCTTGCCGCGCCGCCGGCCGGCATGGGTGACGGCGCCTGGCTGGTGGCGGGCCTCACCGCGTGGATGGCCGCGTGGTGGATGACCGAGGCCGTGCCGCTTTCGGTCACCGCGATGCTGCCTTTCGTGGTGCTGCCGCTCGCGGGTGTCTCGGACGCCGACAAGACCGCCGCGACCTATTATTCGCCGATCCTGTTCCTGCTTCTGGGCGGGGCCTTCATCGCGCTCGCGGTCGAGCGGACCGGCCTTCACCGCCGTCTCAGCCTGGCGATCCTGCGGCTGGTCGGGGCCGATGGCGGCGCGGTGCGGCTGCTGTTTGCCTTCATGCTTTCGACCGCGCTGCTGTCGATGTTCATCTCCAACACCTCGACCGCGCTGATCATGATGCCGATGGCGCTGGCGGTGCTGGAAGGGGGCGGGAGTGTGGCCGAGGGTGACGGGCCGGTGCCGCAAGACGGCATCGCGGGCGCGCTGCCGATGGGCATCGCCTTTGCCGCGAGCATCGGCGGGCTGGGCACGATCGTCGGCTCGCCCACCAATGCGATTGCGGTGGGGCTGCTCGACAGGATCGCAGGCGTGCGCATCACCTTTGCCGAATGGTCGCTCTACGGCATCCCGCTGGTGCTGCTTGCCGTGCCGCTGGCGGCGTGGATCGTGGCGCGGGGGCAGAAGGTGGCCGAGCACCCCTTCGATGTCGCCGCCGCGCGCGCCGCGATCCACAGCCATGCCACCTGGAGCGCGCCCGAGCGGCGGCTGGTGCCGGTCTTCCTGCTGGCCTTCATCGCCTGGGTCAGCCAGCCGCTGGTCGCCCCGCTGTTGCCGCCCGGTTCGTGGACCGACGGGACCATCGCGGTGATCGCCGCGCTCGCGCTGTTTCTTCTGCCCGACGGCACCGGCCGCCCGCTGCTGGTGTGGCAGGAAGCCGAGCGCGCGCCGTGGAGCGTGATCTTCATGTTCGGCGGCGGGCTGGCGCTGGCGGGCGGGATGCAGGCCTCGGGCCTTGCCAAATGGATCGGCACCGCGCTGCTCCCGCTCGAGGCCTGGCCGCTGCTGCTGGTCGCGCTGGCGGTGACGGTGCTGGTGATCGTGATCACCGAATTCGCCAGCAACGTCGCGACCGCCACCGGGATCGTGCCGGTGGTCGCATCACTGGTGGTGGCGCTGGGCGCGGACCCGGTGCTGCTTGCGCTGCCCGCGGCGCTCGCGGCGAGCTGGGGCTTCATGCTCCCGGCCGGCACCGGCCCCAACGCCATCGCCTGGGCGACGGGCCGCATCCGCATCGGCGCGATGGTGAGCGCGGGCGCGCTGCTCGACATCGCGGGCGCGGTGCTGATCGTCGCCCTCGTCTGGGGGATCGCGGCGCTGACCTAGGGCGCGGGCGGGAGCGGCTTGAGGCCCGCGAAGGGCTCCGCCTCATCCTGCGGCCACATCGCCTCGAGCTTGCCCTCGCCGCCCTTGGCCACGTGCATGTCGCCGCCCGCGATCCCGTCCCAGAACCGCCCGCCCACGATCTGCTCGGCGTCATAGGTCTTGACGAGGTAGCTGCCGAGATCGCGGTTGGCCAGCGGATCGGGCGCGGCAGGATCGGCGACCAGCGGCGGGTTCGCCATCTTGAAGGTCCACAGCCGGTGGCGGCCCTGCCGGTCCTCGGCCAGCACGCTCTTGATGAAGGCGTGGGGCACCGGCACGCTGATCCCGAAATCGGGGAGGTTCCTGCCGATCCGCTCGACCGGTTCGCCAAAGTAGAACACCGGGCAGGTCAGCACATAGGTTTCGAGCACGTCCTTGCGCGCGTCGAGCTTGCGGATCGCCTCCTCCAGCTCGCGCCAGCGCTTGCGGTTGAGATCGGGGTGCTGGGGCGACATGTTGGAGAGCAGGAAGGTTTCCGAATTCTGGATCTCGACGAGGTCCTGGTTGGCGCTCGCCACCAGATGCCCGCGGTCATAGCCGCTCGCGGTATAGGCCTTGAGGCCGGCGCGGAAGCGTTCGGGGATGCGCGTGTCGGCGCGGAAATTGTCGAGCCGGTCAGGCTCGGGCACGGTGTCGTTGACCAGCTCCAGATCGCGGTTGACGATCTCCAGCGTCCACTTGGCCTGGCGGAAATACCAGGAATAGCCGATCGTGAAATGGCGGCCGGTCAGCACCTGGTCGCACACCGGATAGCCGTAACGCAGCTCGCGCTGCATCAGGAACGGATCATTCATGCCTCACTCCCCTTGGCGGCGGAGCGCGCAGCGGCGCCCCGTGTTCAATGCGGATATGCGACCAGCGAGGGCTCTGACGGCTGCGGGCGGACCATGACGCATGGCGGCGCCCTTGCCCATCTGCCCTTTTCTGAAGGGTCATGCCGCGCCTTGCTTGCATGCGCGTGACAGGCCCGTTAGCCCTCGGCGCTGGACAAGGGAGGAGCACGCCATGACCGACAGCCGCAAGCCGGTGTTTCTGGTGATTGGAGCGGGCGCGGGGATCGGCGGGAATGCCGCCTTGCGCTTTGCTGCCGGAGGCTATCACGCGGTGCTCGCCCGCCGCTCGGACGCGCAGGGCCTCGCCCGCATGGTGGGCGAGATCGAGGCAGCGGGCGGCTCTGCCACCGGCACGCTCCTCAACGCCGCCGAGGACGGCAGCATCGAGGAGCTGGTCGCGCGCACCGAGGCGGACATCGGCCCGGTCCATGCCGCGCTCTACAACCTCGGCGCGCAGATCGGCAACCGCAGCCTCGACCAGACCCCGCACCGCATCTTCGAGCTCGGCTGGCGGCTCGGCACCTACGGCGTCTTCCGCCTGGCCCATGCGCTGCTGCCGCACATGGTGGAGCGGGCCAAGACCGGCGCGCACGGCACGCTGCTCGTCACCTCCGCCACCGCCGCGGTGCGCGGCAACGCGGGCCAGCACAGCCACGCCGCGGCGATGGGCGGGCGGCGCATGCTGTGCCAGACCCTGAACGCCGAGTTCGCGCGCCAGGGCGTCCATGTCGCCCACGTCATCGTCGACGGCCCGGTCGACGCCCCCGACACCCTCGGCAAGCTGCTCGGCGACCGCTTCGAGGCCTTCAAGCAGGGCAAGGGCGAGAGCGGCCTCATCGACCCCGCCGCCCTTGCCGAGACCTACTGGCACCTCGCCCACCAGCCTAGGAATTGCTGGACCCACGAGATCGACGTGCGCCCCTGGACCGATGTGGCATGGTGGAACGACAACCCCGATCCGCAGATCGACTCCAAGGGCAAGGGGTTTGCCGGGCCGCGAGCGGACTAGCGCAGCTTAAGGGTTTGCGGCGATGGCGCTGGCCATCATGGCGTCCTGATCGGCGGTGCCGCCCGACACGCCGACAGCGCCCACGACCTTGCCCTCCCGCACGATCGGCACGCCGCCGCCAATGGCCATCACCTCGTCGTTGGAGAGGATCGGGAGCCGCCCGCCCATCAATTGCTGCTCGCGCGAGGCGGTGGCCACGCGGTAGCGCGCTGCGGTGCGCGCCTTGGCCGGGGCGGCGTAGATCGATCCGTAGATCGCGCCGTCCATCCGCACGAAGGCGACAAGTTCCCCCGAAGGCTCGACCACCGCCAGCGAAATCTTGAGCCCCTCGGCCTCGGCCATCGCCAAACCGGCACGGATGATTGCCTGTGCATCGTCCAAACCGATCGGAGCGCCATAGGCTTGCGGTGCCGCAGGAGCGGGCGCTGCTGTTGCTGGGGGAGGTGTCTGTGCAACGGCGGCAACGCAAACCGTCACCAACATGGCTGAAGTTGCGACCGCGCGCATCGATTTGCCTGCAATCATCGCCCTTACTCCTCTTGACGCGAAACTACCCCCGCCACTCGCGCCGTTCCTCGGCCGCGCGCAGCACCTCATAGCTGGTCTGGACCAGCTGGAACTGCCGCGCGGCCTCGGCATCGCCGGGCTTCACATCGGGGTGCACTTCCTTGGCGCGGGCACGGTAGGCCTTCTTGATCGCATCGAAATCGGCGTCGGGTTCAAGCCCGAGCACTTCCAGCGCGCGCATTTCATCGGCGCTGCGCGAGCCGTCCCCCGATCCGGCCCAGCCGTAATGCGAGGCCTCGGCATAGCCTGCGCTTTCCTGCCGTTCGGCGCGGGCGCGTTCCTCCTTTTCGGCCTTGTCGAGGCCTTCGAAGTAATCCCACCTGGAATTGTATTCGGCGGCGTGCTTCTGGCAGAAATACCACCGGTCACGGCTGTTCGGGGCCTTGGGCGCGGGGCATGTCCCCGGCTCGTCACAGCCGTGGCGGTCGCAGATGCGCACGTTCGCCGCTTCCTGCGAGGAGCCATAGCCGCGCCAGCGCGGAAAGCCCCAATCCATCGACCGGCGCGCGCGGCTCACCGGGCAGGCCCCGGGATCATGTCGTTGGTCGATTGGGTCACGCGGTCAATCTAGGCGCTATGGCCGGAAATGGGAAGGCGTGAGAATGCGGGAACCGGTTGCAATGTGAAATGTTGCAGTGCGAAACAACCCGATGCGGCCCCTGCCCGCCGCCAGCGATGACCGGACCTGACGATGAGCCAGCAATTGACCCTTTCCAGCCTGTTCTGCGTGCTCGCGCTCGCGGGGCTGTGCATGATGACGGGCGCGCGCGACTTGGCGGGGATCGAGGCGCCGGTCGCGATCACGCAGGCGTTCTGAGGCGCGGCTTGCTTCTGCGCTGACGCCAGTCTCCCCTCCCCTTGGGGAGGGGTCGGGGGTGGGGGAGCTACGCCATCAACGGCAGAGCCCCCATCCCCAACCCCTTCCCCGAGGGGAAGGGGCTATAATCAGTTGATGATGACGCTCGCCGCGCGGCGGTTCTGCGCCCAGGCGGCCTCGTTCGAGGCGAGCGCGACGGGGCGCTCCTTGCCATAGCTCACCACCGCGATGCGATTGGCATCGACGCCGAGGCTGACGAGGTAGGCCTTGGCGGCATTGGCGCGCTTTTCGCCCAAGGCGATGTTGTATTCGCGCGTGCCGCGTTCATCCGCGTGGCCTTCGATGGTGAAGGTGATCTGCGGATAGCGCGCGAAATATTGCGCCTGGGCTTGCAGGGCAGCGGCATCCTGCGTGTCGACATTGTAGCGATCGGTATCGAAGTAGATCGTGGTCGAGGAACCGACGGCCTGTGCGAAGTGCGCCTGCGTGCCCACCGCCGGGCCACCCGGCGTGACCGGACGCGAGGTCGGGGTCGCGGTCGGGATGGTCTGGATGGGTTCGGGCGGCAGGGTGTCAGGCGCCTTCTTGGCGCAGGCCGCAAGCCCGCTCGCCGAGGCGAGGAGCAAGATCGTCGCAAGCTTGGTGTTCATCGCACGAGTTCCTTTTGTGGGGGAAATGTCAGGGCCGGATCGGGCCCCAGGCGGGGTCGGAAGCGTCGACCGGGGTGGGCAGGCGGCGTTCGTTCTGGCCGGTGAGATCGACCTGCCAAATGCCTGAACGCCCGGTGTTCTTTTCGGTGCGGAAGAACTGGATGATGCGGCCGTTGGGCGCCCACGTGGGGGCCTCGTCCTGCCAGCCCTTCGTCAGCACGCGCATGCCCCCGCCGCCGGTGTTCATCACCGCGACGTTGAAATCGCCCGCGATCCGCGTGAAGGCGATCTGGTCGCCGCGTGGGCTCCATTCGGGGGTGGCGCAGCGCCCGCCGAAAAAGCTGATGCGCTTCTGGTTGGTGCCGTCGGCGTCCATGATGTAGCACTGCTGGCTGCCCGAACGGTCGCTTTCGAACACGATTCTTGTGCCGTCGGGCGAGTAGGATCCACCCACGTCGATCCCCGGCGTGTCGGTGAGCTTGGTGGCGGTGCCGCCGGTCGCCGCGATGCGGTAGATATCGGTATTGCCCGCGACCGCCATCGAGAACAGGATCGACTTGCCATCGGGCGACCAGCGCGGGGCGATGGTGGGGTTGCGGTTCTCGGTGACGAGGGTCTGCTTGCCGCTGCCGATGTCGTAGACATAGATGCGGGGGTTTCCGTCGACGTAGCTGAGGTAGAGGATCTTCGAATAGTCGGGCGAATAGCGCGGGGTGAGCGCGGTGGCGCTCCCCAGCGTGAGGAAGCGGTGGTTCGCGCCGTCCGAATCCATCACCGCAAGGCGCTTGACCCGGCGGTCCTTGGGGCCGGTCTCGGCGATATAGGCGATGCGGCTGTCGAAAAACGGGCTCTCGCCGGTGAGGCGCGCGAAGATGAGGTCCGAACACTTGTGCGCCGCGCGCCGCCAGTCGGCCGCGGCGACCACCCAGCCCTCCTTCACCAGCTGCTGCTGGAGCTCGACGTCATAGAGGTAGCAGCCGACGGTCAGCCGGCCATCATCCCGCGCGGTGACATAGCCCTGCACCAGCATCTCCGCCCCCTGCCCGGCCCAGGCGCCATAGGCCGGTGCGCGCATGGCGGAGAAGGCGGGCTGCGGCAGGCTGTCGGGGCCGACGGGCTTGAACAGGCCGTTGTTCCTGAGGTTGGCGGTGATCACCCGCGCGATCTCGCGGCCCAAGGCGCCGGTGCCCGCCTCGTTGGCGGGGGTCGCGCGCTCGCGGTCGGTGGCGAAGGCGGGGATGGCGATGCCGATATCGGACCAGGCGGCCTCGTCGGTGATGCGGATGACCACGTCCTCGTCAGCGCTGCTGTCGATCACCTCGACCGGGGCCTCGGCACCTTGCGGCGCGCCCAGATCCTGCGCGGCAGCAGGCGCGACGGCGGTTCCGGCAAGCAGCAAGGCAATCAGCGCCTTCATTACGAATTCCTATCGAAGTCCAGAGTGAAGCTGTTTTTATCGGCCGGCACCGGGAAGGGAACCTTGAATCGCCCGACGAGCTTGATCGCGCGCACCGCTTCCTCGCGGTGGCGGGCGACCTGGTTGCGGTTGAGATCGGTCACGCCGGTGGTCGCGCCGAGGATTTGCGGCTCACCGGCAAGCGTCCCATCGGGGTTGAGGCGGAAGCGCACGCGGGTGACGAGCTTTTCGGCATCGGGCCCTTGCGGCACGCGGCCCTGCCACTTGGTCCGAACCTGCCGCGCCACCGCGCTGCGCAGCGAGGCGAGCTCGGTTGCGCCGATCGCTTGGGCGGGCGCGCGGGTTTCGGTGGTGGTGGTCGAGCTGCCCTTGCCGTCGAGGAAGTCGTCGCCGACGCGCGGCGCGCCGCCCGGTTTGCCGGTGGTCTGCCTTGGCTGCGTGGTCACCTGCCTGGGCGGAGTGCGGTCGGGGCGCGAGCGGTCGCGTGTGGGCGCGGGCTGCTGGGTCGCGGTGCGCGCCGGGGGTTTGGGGGGCACCGGAGCCGCGCGCGGCGCAGGCTCGGGCTTGGCGGCTTGCGGAGCGGGCGCGGGATTGTCGGCAATCGTCGGGGCAGCGGCCATGCGGCTCTCGCTCACCGGATCGGGCGCCGCGGCGTCCAGCCCCACCTCGGTCGCAAGGCTGACATTGATCCGCTCGGGGAACACCGTAACCTCGCTGCGCATCGTCTGCATGGCGAGCACGCCCACCAGCGCGCCATGCAGCAGCACGGCGGCGGCAAGGCCGATCTTCTCTTCGTTGCTGAGCGCGGTGTCTCCCATCCTGTCCTGCCGTTATGGGGCGCTAACTGAACCATCGGTGACCAGCGAGATCGAGGTAAAGCCCGCGCGGCCCAGCTCGCCCATAACCTGCATCACCCTGCCGTAATCGAGGCTGCGGTCGCCGCGCAGCACCACCAGCGGTGGCTCGCCCCCGCGTTGCAGGGCCTCGAGCGCGGCGGGGAGGCCTCCGGCGGGCACCGGCGCATCCTCGATATAGATCGTGCCGGCAGCGTCGATCGAGACGGTGATCTGGTCGGGCTTCTCCTCGACCGGCGCAGCGCGGCTTTCGGGCAGGTCGATGGGCACGCCCACGGCGGGGAGCGTCACCGTCACCATGAAGATGATCAGCAACACCAGCATCACGTCGACCAGCGGCGTGACGTTGATCTCCGACATCGCCGCGCGGCGCGAGCGCTTGGAGCCCTTGCGGCGGGAGGAAAGGTTCAATGCCATTTGTCAGCTCCATTCGGCGGCGAAGCCGCCGCAAGGCCGAACGGCCGCCCGCAGCGACGCGACCGCAAGGTCGCATGAGCGAGGATGCTCAAAACAAATCACGCCTTGTCCAATTCCCGGCTCAGCCCCGTGTGGAGCTTGTCGGCAAAGCGCTGGAGCGCCGCCTCGTAGCGGTCCACCGCGGCGCCGAAGCGGTTGTAGGCGATCACCGCGGGGATCGCGGCGAACAGGCCGATCGCGGTCGCGAACAGCGCCTCGGCGATGCCGGGCGCGACCACGGCGAGGCTCGCGCTCTGCTGCGCGCCGATCTGGAAGAACGAGTTCATGATCCCCCACACCGTTCCGAACAGGCCCACGAACGGCGCGACCGAACCGACGGTCGCAAGGAAGTTCAACCGTCCTGCAAGCTCGTCGGCTTCCTCGGCGATCTGGCTGTCCATCACCGCGGCGATGCGCTGGCGGGCGGCCTCGCGGTCGACCGGCTGCCTGGCGGTGGACTTCCTCCATTCATCGAGCCCGGCCGCCGCCACCCGCGCGGCGGGGACTTCCTTCCTGACCTGCTTGGCAAGCAGCGGCTCGCGGTTCTGCTGCTCCCAGAATTCGGCCTCGTATTCCCGCGACTTCTTGCCAAGCCCGCCGATCCTGAGCGAGAAGGAGACGATGATCGTCCACACCCACACGCTTGCCACGATCAGCCCGGCCATCACGGCCTGCACGATGATGTCGGCCTGAAGGAACAGTTCGACCGGATCGAGCCGGGTCGGCGTTGTGGCAGCGGCGGCAAGCAGATCGAACGTCACGGGGTCACTGGTCCTTGTTCATGAAGGCGGCAAAGGCGGCGCGCCAGGATGCGGGCTGACGGCGCGGGCGGCCATCCAGCGTGATGAAGCCGACGCGCAGCTGCGCCTCGCACAGCATCCGCGCGCCATCGTCTCCGGGGCGCCGCGCAATCTGGTGCATCCGGCACGAGGCCGCGCCAAGCTCGGTGCAGCGGGTTTCGATCACCACGTCATCATCGAGCCGGGCGGGCGCGAGGTATTTGAGATGGACCTCGGAGAGCGCATAGGCGCCCTCCCCGCTCTCGATCGCCGCGCGCTGGTCGATGCCGAGCATCCGCAAGAGGTCGGACCGCGCGCGTTCGAACCAGCGCAGGTAATTGGCGTGGTAGGTGATCCCCGAAAGGTCGGTGTCCTCGTAATAGACGCGCACCGCATAAAGATGCCGCGCGCCATCAAGGACGCCGCCGGGGGGAGTGGGAGAGGTCATGCCTTGCCGATTAGCCTAGCGGAGAGTCCGTTGCAAAGCCGGGACACTCGCGATGTGTCGATGAACCGCAGGCTAACGGGGGTGCGCGCGCAAGGTGAAGGCGTTCAGCCGCGCCGCGCGATCATCGGGCCGAGCGGCTGCCCGCCGAAGATATGGACATGGAGGTGCGGCACCTCCTGCCCGCCATGCTGGCCGATATTGGCGAGCAGGCGATAGCCGGGCTCCACCAGCCCCTTCATCCGCGCAACCTCGCCCACCGCGCGCACGAACCCGGCAATTTCGGAATCGCTCGCCTTCGCGGAAAAATCGTCCCAGCTGACATAGCGCCCCTTGGGGATCACGAGCGTATGGATGTCGGCCTGCGGGTTGATGTCCTCGAAGGCGAGCGCCCAGTCGTCCTCGTAGACCTTCCGCGAGGGGATCTCCCCGCGCAGGATCTTCGCGAAGATGTTGGCGTCGTCGTAGGGCAGGGTCGGGTCGATCGGCATCAGTCTTGGCTCCGGGGGTTACTCCGAACGAGCGGCTTTCTCGGCGATGCCCGAGAGCCCCTCGCGGCGGCCGAGTTCGGCGAGCACCGCCTCCAGCGCCACGCCCTTTTCGGCGAGCAGCACCATCAGGTGGAACAGGAGATCGGCGGCCTCGCCGACCAGTTCGGCCTCGTCGCCCGCAAGCGCGGCGATCACCGTCTCGGTCGCCTCCTCGCCCACTTTCTGCGCGATCTTGGCGAGACCCTTGGCATGGAGCCTCGCCACATAGCTTGCCTCCGGCGAGGCGGTGCGGCGCTGGGCGATCGTGGCTTCGAGGCGGGCGAGGATGTCCATTGAGCCTCTTTCGGTCAAACCCCGCGCGCGGGCAAGCCCGCCGCGCGCAGCGCCGCGTGGGCTTCGGCGATGGTGTGGTGGCCGAAGTGGAAGATGCTCGCCGCCAGCACCGCGCTGGCGTGGCCCTTGGTGACGCCTTCGACAAGGTGTTCGAGGCTCCCCACCCCGCCGCTGGCGATCACCGGGACGCTGACGGCATCGGCGATCTCGCGGGTGAGCGCGAGGTCGTAGCCGCGCTGGGTGCCGTCTCCGTCCATGCTCGTCACCAGCAACTCGCCCGCGCCGAGGTCTGCGACCTTCATCGCATATTCCACCGCGTCGATCCCGGTCGGCTTGCGCCCGCCATGCGTAAAAATTTCCCAGTTCCCGCGCGGCGTCCGGCGCGCATCGACGCTGGCGACGACGCACTGGCTGCCGAAGCGCGCGGCGATCTCGCCCACCAGCTCGGGGCGGGCGACGGCGGCGGAGTTGACCGCCACCTTGTCGGCGCCTGCCAGCAACAGCGCGCGCGCATCTTCGGCGGAGCGCACCCCGCCGCCGACAGTCAGCGGCATGAAGCACACCTCCGCCGTGCGCCGCACCATGCCCAGCAGCGTCCCGCGCCCTTCGTGGCTGGCGGAAATGTCGAGAAAGCACAGCTCGTCCGCGCCCGCCGCATCATAGGCGCGCGCCTGCTCCACCGGATCGCCCGCGTCCTTGAGGTCCACGAAGTTGACGCCCTTCACCACGCGGCCATCGGCAACGTCGAGACAGGGGATGACGCGGATGCGGACGGTCATTGGGCCACCTGTTTGTAGATTTTCACGGTCGGCTGCTGTTCGTCGCAGTCTGAGGATTCACAGTCACCGCCGCGCAAGCCAAAGGCCACGGCAGGCCAGAGGACGCTGATGAAGAAAGCACCTGCCATTCCAAAGACCAGCCCGTTGCGGCCCCACTGCGGCTCCAGAATGCGCGTCGCGATCAGCGCACAGACGAGGAAAACAACGAGATTGATCAGCGCGATCTCGACGGTACCAACCGTCAGCCCCGCAAGAAAGGTGAGTGCAAGGAAGAGCAACCCCACGAGCCGCATGGCTTAACCCCGCGCTCCCATCGCAATCGCGGCTGCCAGATCGAGCCGCCCTTCGTAGAGCGCGCGGCCCGTGATGACCCCCTCGATCCCCTCGTGCGCGTGGAGCGAGAGGATGTGGATGTCGTCCAGCCCCTTCACCCCGCCGCTGGCGATCACCGGAATGTCGACCCTGCGCGCGAGGTCGACGGTCGCCTCGATGTTCACGCCCTTCAAGAGGCCATCGCGCCCGATGTCGGTGAACAGCAGGCTGGCGACGCCTGCGTCCTCGAAGCGGCGGGCGAGGTCGGTGACGGGGACGTCGGAGACTTCCGCCCAGCCCTCGGTCGCGACCATGCCGTCCTTGGCGTCGACCGCGACGACGATGCCGTTCTCCCACTCGCGCGCCATCTCGCGCACGAAGTCGGGGTTCTTCAATGCCGCCGAGCCCATCACCACCCGCGCGACGCCGAGGTTGAACCACCCCTCCACGGCCTTGGCGTCACGGATGCCGCCGCCGAGTTGCACATAGCCCGGGAAGGCTTCGACGATCGCCTCCACCGCCGCACGGTTGCGGCTTTCGCCTGCAAAGCTGCCGTCGAGGTCGACCACGTGGAGGTGCTCCGCGCCGGCTTGCGCGAAGATCAGCGCCTGCGCGGCCGGATCATCGCCGTAAATCGTGGCGCGGTCCATGTCGCCCTCGGCAAGGCGCACGACCTGGCCGCCCTTCAGATCGATGGCGGGGAAGATGATCACGGGAACCACTCCAGAAAGCGCCGGAGCGTGGCGAGGCCGTAGCCCTGGCTTTTCTCCGGGTGAAACTGCACGCCGAGGATGTTTTCACGCGCGACGGCGGCGACCAGCCCCTCGCCGTGGTCGGTCATCGCGGCGACATTGTGCGGATCGTCAGCGGCGAAGTGGTAGGAGTGGAGGAAATAGGCCTCGCCCTCCGCGATCACCGCAGACCCGCGCGCGTGGGGGAGCATCGCGACATCGTTCCAGCCCATGTGCGGCACCTTGATGGCGGGGTCGGAGGGCGCGATCCGCCGCACCTCGCCCGGGATCCAGCCGAGGCCCGGCGTCTCGCCATGTTCGAGGCCGCGATCCGCCAGCAATTGCATCCCCACACAGATGCCGAGGAACGGCGCGCCGCCCACATGAACGCGTTCCTTCATGGCCTCAACCATGCCGGGGATGGCGTTCAGGCCCTCGGCGCAGGCCTTGAAGCTGCCGACGCCGGGGAGCACGATCCGGTCGGCCGCGCGCACCACGTAAGGATCGGCGGTGACAGTCACCTGCGCCCCAGCGGCCTTGAGCGCATTGTGAACCGAATGCAGATTGCCCGCGCCGTAATCAATCAGAGCAATGACTTCAGGCATTCTTGTTTTCCGCACCCGCCTCCGCGGGCGCGGTCCTCGCTAGGCGCGCGGCAAAGCCGCGCCCGCTGCGGGCGGCCGGTTGGCCTTGCGGCTGCTGCGCAGCCGATCGGCTCTGCCTACCCACCCAGTTGCCCCTTGGTGCTCGGGATCGCCCCGCCCTTGCGCGGGTCGCGTTCCACCGCCTGCCGCATCGCGCGGGCAAAACCCTTGTAGAGGCTTTCGCAGATATGGTGGTTGTTGGTGCCGTAGATGAGCTCCATGTGAAGCGTGATCCCGGCGGCCTGTGCAACCGAATGGAACCAGTGCTCGATCAGCTCGGTGTCCCATTCGCCGAGGCGTTCCTGCGTGAACTTCGCCTTCCACACGAGGTAGGGCCGCCCGGAAATGTCGAGCGCGACGCGAGAAAGCGTCTCGTCCATCGGCGAATAGGCCGCGCCGTAACGCCCGATCCCGGCCTTGTCGCCCAGCGCCTGCGCGATCGCCTGCCCCAGCGCAATCGCCGAATCCTCGGTGGTATGGTGCTGGTCGACGTGGAGGTCGCCCTCCACTCGCATCGTCACGTCGATCAGCGAATGGCGGCTGAACTGTTCGACCATGTGATCGAGGAACCCGATGCCGGTGGCAACGTCATAGGCGCCGGTCCCGTCGAGATTGACGGCGATGGCGATCTTGGTTTCGGTGGTGTTGCGGTTGACCGCGCCGGTGCGGGGAGGAGTGCTGGCCATGAGCCGCGCTATAGTCGGCTGGCGGCACATGACAAGCGGGCCGCGCATCGGTCCGATAGCGGCGTCAATGCGGCATGACAGGCCAAAGCCCCTTGACCAACTTCGCGCATACCGTCACGAATCCGTCCAGCCATGAACCCAGACACGCCCGACAGCCTGATCCCCTATGACGAGATCGTGCAGGAAGCCCTGCGCGCCGTGGTCGGCCGGGTGCTGGGCTCGATCGTCAGCGGCGGCGGCACGCTGCCGGGCGCGCACCACTTCTACATCACCTTCAAGACCGCCGCGCCCGGCGTGTCGATCCCGCCGCACCTGCGCGAACGTTTCCCCGACGAGATGACGATCGTGCTCCAGAACAAGTTCTGGGACCTGGAGGTGCTGCCGCACAGCTTCTCGGTCAGCCTCACCTTCAACCAGGTGCCCGCCAAGCTGACCATTCCGTTTGCCGCGATCACCGCCTTCGTCGATCCGGCGGTCGATTTCGGCCTCCAGTTCCAGGCCGCGGTCGAGGAGCTCGAGCCTGAAACCCACGAGGATGCCGAGAACGACGGGCCGGACACCGATCCCGACGGCTCGAACGTCGTCTCGATCGATTTCGGCCGCAAGAAATAGCGCTCCATGGCGGGGGCCGGACGCACAGGCAGGGGCAAGCGGGTGAAGCCAGCCGCACCCGCCGCGCCCGCTGACGCGGCCGGCGCGCCGCCCAAGCCTTCCGGCCTCCCCCTCCCCAGCCCTTCGGCCGGCACCAATCTGGTCATCGCCGATATCGTGCTGCGGGCTGCCGGGGGCCTGCTGCGCGACCGGCTGGAGAAGGGCCTGATCGTCAGGAGCCACGGCCGGGACAAGGCCGACAAGCTGGTGGGCCAGCGCGGGCTCGCATCGAGCCTTGCGCTCTACGGCGCGAGCCGCCTTGCGCGCCGTTCGCCGCTGGGGCTGGCGGTGGTGGCCGGCGTGCTTGCGGCCAAGGTGTTTTACGACCGCGGCAAGCGGCTCGAAGCCAAGCGCCGCGCCGGCAAGACGCCCCCCGCAGCGCCCCTGCAAACGGACGAATCCTGATCCCCGCTTGATTTGCCCACCCCTGATGGTGCAACGGGCGCTATGGGCGATACCTCTCAACCAGCCGACCAGCTCCACCGCCGGGGCCTGATGTTCATCCTCTCCTCGCCCTCGGGCGCGGGGAAGACCACCTTGTCGCGGATGCTGCTGGCCAAGGATCCCGAGATCATGCTCTCGGTCAGCGCCACCACCCGCCCGCCGCGCCCGGGCGAGATCGACGGGGTGCATTATCACTTCGTCTCGCCCGACCGCTTCCAGGCGATGGTCGACGAGGACGATTTCTACGAATGGGCCGAGGTCTTCGGCCACCGCTACGGCACGCCCAAGGGGGCGATCCGTGCAGGCCTGAAGGCGGGGCAGGATTTCCTCTTCGATATCGACTGGCAGGGCACCCAGCAGCTCTACCAGAAGGACCAGCAGGACGTGGTCCGCGTGTTCATCCTGCCGCCCTCGATCGAGGAACTGCACAACCGCCTCAAGGGCCGCGGCACCGACAGCGCCGAGGTCATCGCCGCGCGTATGGAACGCGCGCGGGCGGAAATCAGCCACTGGGACGGCTACGACTACGTCATCATCAACGACGATATCGACGTGTGCTTCGACAAGGTCCGCGCCATTCTGGAAGCGGAACGCATGAAGCGCATGCGCCAGACCGGGCTCATCCCCTTCGTGCGCGGGCTGATGGGATAGGGCTTTTATCGAGGTTCGCTGACGCGCGACCGGAAATCAGGCCGCATCGTCGCCGAATTCGGCGAGGGTCTGGAGGTAGCCCATATCCTTCACGATCAGCGCGCGGCCCTCGCGGGTGATCACCCCTTGCGCTTCCCAGTCCGACAGCAGCCGGCTGACATTCTCGCGCGCGAGGCCGGCAAAGGCGCCGAGGTCGCTCTGGTTGGGATCGTAGCGCAGCCGGCCATCGCCGCGCGCCGGATCGACCAGCCGCACCAGCGCGCGGGCAAGGCGCGGGGCCATCGAGAAGGTGCGGTCGCTTTCGATCACCAGGTTGAGCTGGCGCACCCGCCGGGCGAGCTCGCGCATCACGCCTGCGGCCGAGACCGCGTTGGCGGTTGCCGCGGCAAGGAAGGTGTGGCTGGGCAGGAGCAGCACCGATGAAGGCACCGCGGCAATCACGGTCGCGGTGCGCGGGCCCGAATCGAGCATCGCGATCTCGCCCACCAGTTCGCCCGGTCCGCAATAGTTGAGGATGATCTCGTGGCCGCTCGCGCTGACCATGGCGATCTTGAGCCCGCCGGTCAGCACCACCACCGCGAAGTCGCCATTCTCGTCGCCCTGCGAGATGATCGGCTCGCCCGGGCGCAGGTCGCGGCGGGTCGCCTCGCGCAGCAGGGTTTCGAGCTGTTCGGGCGCGAGCGCACGCAGCAGCGTGTCGGGCGCGAGCCGGGCGATGAGATCGTCGAGCGTATCCAGCATCATGAGTGGCCCCCTTGGGTTGGCCGTGAATAGGGGCTCGGGATCGGCCCCGCAACGGCTGGCAAGAGGGACAATATGTCGCCTGCGCGGGCAAGACCGTGATGGCCATCACAGACCGTGCGCGCGCCGCCTGCGATAGCGGCTGTGCGACCCGGGCGGGGGAGCAATTCTCCCCTGCCTCTTGGGCCCACACCCCTTGTGAGAGGGGGTGTGGGCCCCTTTTTTACGGCCGGGGCTGTGCCCGACATTCAGATGATGACGTGCCGAAAATGGTGCGTTTGCCGGACCCGGAGCGCAGCGGCCTTTCTAGCCGTGAGCACCGGAACGCCGGCAAACGGGCCATTTGCAGGCCGTCAGCGCTGAATGTCGGGTGCAGCCTTAGTGGCCGCCGCCCGAAGGATCGGCGAAGTGGTTGGGGAGCAGCGCGTTGACCACGCCGCCATCGACCGTCAGCGTCTCGCCCACCACATAATCGCCCGCGCGGCTCGCAAGGTAGATCGCGGCCGCCGCCATGTCTTCGGCGGTGCCGATGCGCTTGGCCGGGATGCCGCTCGCCGAGGCGTCGGGCGCGTCCTTGGCGGCGCGGTTCATCTCGGACGGGAAGGCGCCGGGCGCGATCGAGGTGACGACGATATTGTCGTGGATCAGCCGCGCGGCCATGCGCCGGGTCAGCTGGATCACCGCCGCCTTGGAGGCCTGATAGGCATAGGTCTCCCACGGGTTGATCCGCTGGCCATCGATCGAGGAGACATGGATGACCTTGGCCGGATGCCCCTGCTTGCCGCCCGCGACCAGCAGGTCGTGGAGCTTCTGGGTGAGGAAGAACGGGGTCTTGACGTTCAGATCCATCGTCCGGTGCCAGCCGGCCTCGGAAAATTCGAGATAGGGCTGGCCCCAGGCGGCGCCCGCATTGTTGATGAGGATATCGAGACAGCTCTCGCGCGCCTTCAACGCGTCCGCGAGCGCGATCATGCCGTCCATCTGGCTGAGGTCGGCGGGGATGCCGATGACTTTATCTGCTCCGAACTCGTCGATGGTGGCCTGCATCTGCTCGATCTTGCGCGCCGAGATATAGACGCGCGCGCAGCCCGCCGCGAGCAGCCCCTCGACGAACATCTTGCCGATCCCGCGGCTGCCGCCGGTGACGAGGGCGATGCGATTGTCGAGGCTGAAAAGTGATTGAATGTCCATTGTTCTCTCCATTCTCCTCCTGCCGTTTGCGGGAGGGGGTGATCGGAGGCACGTGACTCCGATCACGGGTGGGAATGGGCCGGGCAGGCCCACCCCGCTGCGACCAGCCAGCAAGCGGGCAAGTCTCGCACCCCTCCCGCAAGCGGGAGGGGTGGTGAAGGCTCAATACCCGCTCAATTCCGCCACGCGGTTCGCATGGAACGTCGCGTCGCCGAGGAACTCGGCCAGCGCGCGGTCGCGCTTCATGTAAAGGCCGATGTCGTATTCGTCGGTCATGCCGATGCCGCCGTGCATCTGCACGCCTTCCTGCACCGCAAGCCGCGCCGTGCGCGCGACCTTGGCCTTGGCGACGCTCGCCATCAGGTCGGCATGTTGCGAGCCGCCGTCGAGCAATTGCTGCGCCTTGATCGTCACCGCGCGGGCGATCTCGACCTCGGAATAGAGGTGGCTGGCGCGGTGCTGGAGCGCCTGGAACTCGCCGATCAGCCTGCCGAACTGCTTTCTCTGCTTGAGGTAGTCGACCGTCATGTCCATCGCGCCGCGCGCCACGCCCACGCCTTCGGCCCCCGCGCCGATCCGGCCTGCGACCAGCATCGCCTCGAGCACCGCGCGCCCGCCGTCGATCTCGCCGATCACGGCATCGCCGTCCAGTTCGACCCCGTCGAACTTGGTGTGGGTGGCCATCGCGGAATCGACCAGCCGGACGCTGTCATGGCTCACGCCCGCCGCGTCCTTGGGGACGGCGAACAGCGTGATGCCGTCGGCATCATCGTCAGCCCCGGCCGTGCGCGCGGCGACCACGATCATGTCCGCGCTCGCGCCGTGGATGACGAAGCTCTTGGCGCCCGAGAGCTTGAACCCGTTGCCCGATTTCTCGGCGCGGGTGGTGATGCGCGCCGGGCGGTGCTTGGCGGTCTCGTCGATGGCGACGGCGAACACGCTGTCACCCGCAATCAGCCCGGGCAGGTAGCGGCCCTTCAAGTCCGCCGAGCCGTGCTTGAGGGCCGTTGCCGCCAGCACCGAGGAGGTCAGGAACGGCGAGGGCGTGAGGTTGCGGCCGATCTCTTCCAGCACGATCCCGGCCTCGACATGGCCCATGCCGAGCCCGCCGTCGGCTTCCTCCACCAGCATGCCGGTGAAGCCCATTTCGGCCATCTGCTTCCACAGCGCATGGCCGAAGCCGTCCTTGCAGTTGCGGTCGCGCCAGTGGCGCAAGCCCTTGGCGATATTGCCTTCCTCGGCAATGAAGCCGCGCGCGGTATCGGCGAGCATCGCCTGATCTTCGTTGTGATACAGGGGCATTGGTTTTCCCTCTCAAGATTCCTCCCTCCCGCCTGCGGGAGGGGTAGCGAGACTTGCCAGCTTGCTGGCTAGTCGCAGCGGGGTGGGCCTGCGAGCGGTCGCGCGGGTCCACCCCGACCCCTCCCGTTGTTCCGATTTGACGGCTGGCAGAGCCAACCTTCGGCGGGAGGGGAGAATGACGATTACGCCCCCGGCAGGTCGAGGATGCGCTTGGCGATGACGTTGAGCATCACCTCGGAAGTCCCGCCCTCGATCGAGTTGGCCTTGGTGCGCAGCCAGTTCTTGGCGGGCTTGCCGTGTTCGGTCGCCTCGCTTTCCCATTCGAGGCTGCGCGAGCCGCCGACCGCCATCATCAGTTCGTGGCGGCGCTTGTTCAGCTCGGTCCCGGCATATTTCATCATGTTGGGCTGCGCGGGGTGGGCCTTGCCGACCTTGATCTCGTCCAAGAATTTCTCGCCCATCGCGGCATAGGCCAGCGCGTCGACATCGAAATTCGCAAGCTCCGCACGCAGCACCGGGTCAAGATCATCACCGAGCTTGGCCGCGTGGCGCTTCATCATCGCGCCGATCGCCGCCTGCCGCTCGCCGCCATCCGCGCCCGAGATCATCTCGCGCTCGTGGCCGAGGAGATACTTGGCGACATCCCAGCCACGGTTGATGGTGCCCACATAGGCGGGCACGTCATCGCCGTAGGACTTGGGCACGGCAACATTGTCGAAAAAGGTCTCGCAGAACGGCGAGGAGCCGCTGATCAGCTTGATCGGCTTGGTGGTGACGCCTTCGGATGCCATGTCGAACAGCATGAAGGTGATGCCGCCATACTTGTTCTCCTTGTCGGTGCGGACAAGGCAGAAGATCCAGTCGGCGTGATCGGCATAGGAGGTCCAGATCTTCTGGCCGCTCACCACCCAGTGATCGTCCTTGTCTTCGCCGAAGGTCTGAAGGCTCACGAGATCGCTGCCCGAACCCGGCTCCGAATAGCCCTGGCACCAGCGGATTTCGCCGCGCGCGATTTCATTGAGGAAGCGCTGCTTCTGCCCCTCGGTGCCGAAGTGCAGCAGCGCCGGGCCGAGCATCCAGATGCCGAAGCTGCTCAAGGGCGGGCGGGCATTGATGCGGCCCATTTCCTCGCGCAGCACCTTGGCTTGCGGAGCGGTGAGGCCAGCGCCGCCATATTCCTTGGGCCACATCGGCACGGTGTAGCCCTTGGCGATGCAGGCTTCGAGCCACGCGCGCTGGGCATCGTTCTTGAAGGTCGCGCGGCGCCCGCCCCAGTAGATATCGTCCTCGCCGCGCACCGGCTCGCGCATTTCGGGCGGGCAGTTGGCTTCGAGCCAGGCGCGGGTTTCGTCACGGAATTGTTCAAGATCGGCCATGACCGACTCTCCTCTCTCGTCTCTCACTTGACGCTTACGTTAGGATCAATTCGCATGCCGCTGCAAGCGTCCTTCGCTGGATCGCGCGTGCCGTAGCGTCATCCCTTGCGCGATTGACGCGCCCCTCAATCGGTCTAGGTTCGCGGGCAGAAAAAAGGGAGAGAGGAACGTGGCCGGACACCCCGCTTGCGAGGGCGCGCGCATGGCGCAAGGGCGCAGCGTGATGGCCGGAAAGCTGCCGATGCGGGTCAAACTGCTCGCCGGATTCGGGTCGGTCGCCTTCGGGGTGAAGGACAACGGCTTCTCGTTCTTCCTGCTGATCTTCTACAATCAGGTGCTGGGGATGGATGCGGGGCTGGTGAGCCTTGCGCTGCTGATCGCGCTGCTGGTCGATGCGCTGGTCGATCCGCTGCTCGGCAACCTTTCGGACCGCACCTACACCCGCTGGGGGCGGCGCCTGCCGTGGCTCTATGCCGCACCCGTCCCGCTTGCGGTGCTGTGGGTGATGCTGTGGAGCCCGCCGGGCGGCGCGGCGCCGAGCTTTGCGGGGCTGGTCGGGATCGCGGTTGCGGTTCGGCTGCTGCTGTCGGCCTGCGAGGTGCCCTCGATCGCGCTCGTCCCCGAACTCACCGCCGATTACGACGAACGCACCACGCTGTTCCGCTACCGCTTCCTGTCGGGCTGGATCGGGGGCCTGGGCATGATGGTGCTCGCCTACACCGTGTTCATGCCCGGGGCGCAGGGGATGCTGTCGCTGGAGGGCTACCAGGCCTTCGGGATTTTCGGCGCGGTGCTGATGGCGGTGTCGGTGATCGGCTCGGCCGCAGGGCTGCACCCGCTGGTCGCGCGCCTGCCTGCTCGCAAGCCCCCGCCCTTCACCTTCAAGGGCGCCTTCGCCGAGATCGCCGAGGCCTTTTCCGAGCGCGCCTTCCTGGTCTTTGCCGCCGGCGGGCTTGCCGCCTACGTGGCGCAGGGGATGACCTTCTCGATCTCGAACTACCTCAACCTGTTCGTCTGGCAGCTGACGCAGGGCCAGCTCGTCGCCTATCCGCTGATGCTGCTTGCCTCCGTGGTGCTGATGTTCGTGATCGTCGGCCCGATGCACCGCCGGCTCGGCAAGGCGGGGAGCGCGGCGCTGAGCGCCCTTGGCGCGGCGCTGATCGGGATCATTCCCTATGGCCTGCTGCTGGCAGGCATCTGGCCGCAGCCCGGCACGCTGGCATCGACCGCGGGCTTTTATGGCTTCGCGCTGTTCGCCAATGCGCTGGGCGTGGTCTCGCTGGTATCGGCGACCTCGATGATGGCCGAGATTGTCGAGGCCTTCGAGGAACGCACCGACAGGCGGGCCGAAGGCTCGTTCTTCGCGGGCGGCTGGCTGGTGCAGAAATGCGCGACGGGGGCGGGGATCTTCGTCACCGGGCAGATCATCGGCTTTGCCGGGCTCGCCGCCAATTCCGCGCCGGGAGCCGTGCCGCAGGACGTGATCGTCCGGCTGGTGCTGACCTATGGCGCGGCCGCGCTGGCGCTGGCGGGGACCTCGGCGTTCTTCCTCGCGCGCTTCCCGATCAGCCGCGCCGAGCACGAGGCGCGGCTCGAACGGCTCGCTCATCGCCGCGGCCCCGATCCGCTCGGCGAGGCGGCGCGCGCCGATCCGGAGGGGCACTCCATCGGCGCCTGAGGCCCCACAAAAGAGTGCTTGGCGGGGGCGCTGCCCCGTGCCACGGTCACACCCAGATTCGATTGCAAATAAGGACGAGAGGAACCCCCATGGATTTCGAACCCACCGAACGCCAGGCCTACTGGTCGGGCCGCGTGCGCGATTTCATCGAACAGCACGTGCGCCCCAACATGGATGTCTACAAGGCGCAGGACGCCGAGGGCGGCCGGTGGAAGGTGATCCAGATCATCGAGGACAAGAAGAAGCTGGCAAAAGAGGCCGGCATCTGGAACCTGTTCATGCCGCCGCGCAATGACAGCCACCACCATGTCGACGAGACCTTCGAATTCGCAGGCCCGGGCCTTACCAACCTCGAATACGCGCTGTGCGCCGAGGAAATGGGCCGCATCGGCTGGGCGAGCGAAGTGTTCAACTGCTCGGCGCCCGATACCGGCAACATGGAAGTCTTCCACCGCTACGGCACGCGCGAGCAGAAGGAGGAATGGCTCCGCCCGCTTATGAACGGCGAGATCCGTTCAGCCTTCCTGATGACCGAGCCCTACACCGCCTCCTCGGACGCGACCAATATCGAGACCCGCATCGAGCGGGACGGCGACCATTACGTCATCAACGGGCGCAAGTGGTGGTCGAGCGGCCTCGGCGATCCGCGCTGCAAGGTCGCGATCGTGATGGGCAAGACCGATTTTGCGGCACAGCGCCACGCGCAGCAATCGATGGTGCTGATGCCGATCGACAGTCCCGGCGTGAACATCATCCGGCACCTGCCCGTGTTCGGCTATGACGATGCCCCGCACGGCCACATGGAAGTCGAGATGGTCAACGTGCGCGTGCCCGTCTCGAACATGCTCTTGGGCGAAGGCCGCGGCTTCGAGATCGCGCAAGGGCGCCTCGGGCCGGGCCGCATCCACCACTGCATGCGCACCATCGGCGTCGCCGAAGAGGCGCTCGCCAAGATGTGCCGCCGCTTGCAGGAGCGCGAGGCGTTCGGCAAGCCGGTCTACAAGCATTCGGTCTGGGAAGAGCGCGTGGCGCGCGCCCGCATCGATATCGACATGACGCGCCTCTTGTGCCTCAAGGCCGCCGACATGATGGACAAGGTCGGCAACAAGGCGGCCAAGCAGGAAATCGCGATGATCAAGGTGCAGGCCCCCAACATGGCGCTCAAGATCATCGACGACGCGATCCAGGCCCACGGCGGCGGCGGGGTGTCGGAAGATTACGGCCTCGCGTCTGCCTATGCCCACCAGCGCACCCTGCGGCTCGCCGACGGGCCGGACGAGGTCCACGCCCGCTCGATCGCGCACATGGAATTCGCCAAGCACGCGCCGGTTGCCGGCCCCACGGCGAACGCCCTGCGCGGCAATCACGGGCGCGCTGCCAATGACGGATCGAGCTTCAGCTCGGGCGACATGGGCGTGGCGCGGTAAGCATCAGCCTCCCCTCCCGCCGAAGGTTGGCCCTGCCAACCGTCACTTCGGATCAACGGGAGGGGGCGGGGGTGGGCATGGGCCCGCAAGGGCCCACCCCGCTGCGACTACGACTTGCGAGGCAAGCCCAGGTCTCGCTCCCCTCCCGCAAGCAGGTGGGGTGAGGAATTATCATGGCAAAAGCCGCCATCCTTGAAGCCCCCGGCCAGCCCTTGCGCATCGCCGAGGTCACCTATGCCGAGCCCGGCCCGCACGAGGTGTTGATCGACACCAAGGCCTGCGGGCTGTGCCATTCGGACCTGCACTTCATCGACGGGCATTATCCCCATGCCCTGCCCTGCATTCCCGGGCACGAGGCAGCCGGGATCGTGCGCGCGGTCGGCAGCGAGGTGAAGACCGTTCGCCCGGGCGACCATGTCGTCTCCTGCCTTTCGGCCTTCTGCGGGCACTGCGAGTTCTGCGTCACCGGCCGCATGGCGCTGTGCCTTGGCGGCGACACCCGCCGCCAGAAGGGCGAAGCGCCGCGCATCGCCTTTGCCGATGGCTCTGCGCCGGTGGCGCAAATGCTCAATCTCTCCGCCCTGTCGCAGCAGATGCTGATCCACGAACATGCCTGCGTCGCCATCGACAAGGCCATGCCGTTTGATCGCGCCGCCCTGCTCGGCTGTGCGGTGACGACCGGCGCGGGGACGATCTTCAACGCCTGCAAGGTGACCCCGGGCGAGACCGTGCTGGTGGTCGGCTGCGGGGGCGTGGGCCTGGCCGCGATCAACGCCGCCAAGATCGCCGGCGCGGGCAAGATCATCGCCGCCGATCCGCTGCCTGAAAAGCGCGCGCTGGCCGAGGTGCTGGGCGCGACCCACACCGTCGATGCCCTCGCCGAGGATGCGGCGCAGCAGATCATCGCCATCTCCGGCGGCGGGGTCGATTGGGGGATCGAAGCGGTCGGGCGTCAGGCCTCGGCCGATCTTGCGGTCGCCAGCATCAAGCGCGGCGGGACCGCGGTGATCCTCGGCATGATGCCCTTGGATTGCAAGGTCGGGCTCGGCGCCTTCGATCTCCTGTCGGGCAAGAAGCTGATGGGCGCGATCATGGGGATGAACCACTTCCCCGTCGATCTGCCGCGCCTTGTCGATTTCTACCTGCGCGGGCTGCTCGATCTCGACACGATCATCGCCGAGCGAATCACGCTCGATCAGGTCAACCAGGGCTTCGAGACGATGCGCAAGGGCACGTCGGCCCGCACTGTGGTGGTGTTCGACTGATGACTGACGCGCCCAATATCGATTTCGACAAGGAAATGGTCGGCACGGTCGCCGTGACCGAGAAGGACGCGCTCGACCTTGCCGCGCTGACCGCGTGGTTCGAAGCCAATGTCGAAGGCTTCGCCGGCCCGATCAGCTACACCAAGTTCAAGGGCGGCCAGTCGAACCCGACCTACCGGATCGACACGCCGGGCGCTTCCTACGTGCTGCGCCGCCAGCCCTTCGGCAAGCTGCTGCCAAGCGCCCACGCGGTCGACCGCGAATATGCGGCGATGACCGGGCTCTACCCGACCGGCTTCCCGGTGCCACGCACCTACGGGCTTTGCGAGGACCCGGAGGTGATCGGCTCCAAGTTCTTCGTGATGAGCATGGCCGATGGCCGGTCCTTGTGGAACGGCGCGCTGCCCGGCGTCGCGCCCGAGGAACGCCGCGCGATCTACCACGCGCTGATCGATACCATGGCCGACCTCCACCTGAACCAGCCCGAAAAGATCGGGATGGGTGACTATGGCAAGCCGACCGATTATTGCGCGCGCCAGATCACCCGCTGGACCAAGCAGTACAAGCTCTCCGAGACCGAGCACATGCCGGAAATGGAAGCGCTGATCGCCTGGCTGCCGCAGACCATCCCGCCGCAGCATGGCTCGAGCGTCGTCCATGGCGACTACCGGCTCGACAACGTGATCTTCGCGCATGACGAGCCGCGCATCATCGCGGTGCTCGATTGGGAGCTGTCGACGCTGGGCGATCCGATTGCCGATTTCAGCTACCTCATGCTCAACTGGCACAACCCCGCCGATGGGCGCGCAGGCCTGCTGGGGCTGGATCTCGAGGCGCTCGGCATCCCCAGCCAAGAGGAGGCGGTCGAACGCTATGTCGCGCGCACCGGCTACCCCGTGCCGCCGATGGACTGGTATTTCGCCTACAACCTGTTCCGGCTTGCAGGGATCATGCAGGGCATCAAGAAGCGCGTGATCGACGGGACCGCGTCCAGCGCCCACGCCCAGGCGATGAGCGAGCGGGTGCGGCCGCTGGCGGAGCGGGCCTATCAGTTTGCGGTGGCTGCGGGGATGAAGCCTTAGTGTTCCGCGCCCCCATCCGAGGACGCGTCCTCGGTGCTGTTCCCTCCGCTGCGCTACGGGGCACCTGCGGGCGGCCATTCGGCCTTGCGGCCCTGCGGGGGCCGAGCTTGAGTGTGCCAGCGAAGTTTACGTATGCCTGCCTCACGCCTGTGCAGCCTCCGCTTGCCGCAGCCGCGCCGCGCGGCTAGGCGCGCGTCACAACCCGACGCCCGGAGACCGCCCATGACCGACAGCCTGATCGCCGCCATCGAAGCCGCATGGGATGACCGCGCTGCCGTTACCCCCGGCCACGCCGTGGGCGAAGCGGTCGAGGCTGCCCTCGCGCTGCTCGACAGCGGCGCGGCGCGCGTTGCCGAGCCCGATGGCAACGGCGGCTGGCAGGTCAACCAGTGGCTCAAGAAGGCGGTGCTCCTCAGTTTCCGCCTCAACGACAACGCCGTGGTCGATGGCGGCGCGGCGAGCGCGCCGGCCTATGACAAGGTGCCGCTGAAGTTTGCCGGATGGGGCGAGAACCGTTTCCGCGAGGCAGGCTTCCGCGTCGTGCCCGGCGCGGTGGTGCGGCGCGGCGCGCACATTGCCAAGGGCGCGGTGCTGATGCCCTCCTTCGTCAACATCGGCGCATACGTTGGCGAGAACACCATGATCGACACCTGGGCGACGGTCGGCTCCTGTGCGCAGATCGGCGCGAATGTGCACATCTCAGGCGGCGCGGGGATCGGCGGCGTGCTCGAGCCACTCCAGGCCGAACCCGTCATCATCGGCGACGGTGCCTTCATCGGCGCGCGCGCCGAAGTCGCCGAAGGCGTGCGCGTGGGGACCGGCGCGGTGCTCTCGATGGGGGTCTATCTCGGCGCCTCGACCAGGATCGTCGACCGCGCGAGCGGAGAGGTCCATATCGGCGCGGTGCCGCCCTATGCGGTGGTCGTCCCGGGTTCGATGCCGGGCAAGCCGCTCCCCGACGGCACGATGGGCCCGAGCCTCTACTGCGCGGTCATCGTCAAGACGGTCGATGCGCAGACCCGCTCCAAGACCGGCATCAACGAGCTGCTGCGCGACTGACCCTGCGGCAGGCCCGCTCTGCCCCGTCCTGACTTCCCCCGCCGGACCCGCGGCCCCCGCGCGGGCGTAGTCCCTGCCTCACCCCAGCAGGAGACCGCCATGCCCGATTCCCCGCGCCGCACCCGTATCGACGAAACCGACGCCAAGGCGGGCAGCACCGAGGGCGTGGTGCGCTGGGTCCTGCTCATCAGCCTCGCGCTGGCGATCATCGCGCTGACCGTGATCTGGGTGACCGGCGCGCTGACGCAGAATGCCGACGAGAGCCAGATGAATGTCGCGCGCAAGCAGCAGGCCGAAGCCGCCCGCGCCGATGACAACGCCGATCTCGCCGAGGAAGCGGGCCTGGTCGCCCCGGGCACCAGCGAACAGCCCCAGAGCCCCGCACCAGCGCCCGCCCCCGCCCCCGCCCCCGCCTCCGCGCCCTCGCCCGGCAACTGAGACGGGGGCCGGTCGGGAACCGGAAGCGCGCTGCGGCTTTGATTGACGTTACGGAAAGGCCTTTCCGTAACGTCAATGACAGCTTGGGAGAGCGATAATGGCCGACAACGACAAAGCCCACCGGATCCACCATGAGGACGCGCGCGGCGCGGTCAGCAACACGGGCCTGCGCTATGTGCTGGCGATCAGCCTCGGCCTTGCGGTGATCGCGATGAGCCTCGTCTGGATCATCCCGGCGCTGGCGATGGCGCACTGACCGCGAGCGATCACTCCGCCGCGACGGGCGAAGTGATCAGCGTCTCGATCGGCGGCTGGCCTGCAAGGCTCGCCGCATAGCTTTCCGCCGCGCGCATCACGCGCAGGATGTTGCGGCTCGCGATCAGCTCCAGCTCCGCCTGCGAAAGCCCGCGCCGCGCGAGTTCGGTGAACAGCGCGGGGTAGCCGCTGACATCCTCCATCCCCGCAGGGCCGATCGGCATGCCGTCATAATCGCCGCCGATGCCGATATGCTCGATGCCCGCCACCGCGCGGATGTGCATGATGTGATCGGCAACGTCGCCGATCGACGCCTTGGGCTCGGGATTGGCGGCGAGCCACGTCGTCATCGCCGCGCTCGCGGCATCGGGGTTGCCGAGGTGGACGACCCTCAATCGCGCCAGCTCGCCCGCGCGGCGTGCGTCCCATTGGCGGATATCTTCGTCGATGAAGCGCGGCAGGGCGACCACCATCACCACCCCGCCATTCGCGGGCAGCCGCGCGAGCACGCTGTCGGGCACGTTTCTGGGATGCGGCGTCACCGCGCGCGCGCCGGAATGGCTGAAGATCACCGGGGCCTTCGCCGCATCGAGCGCGTCCATCATCGTGTCTTCGCTGACATGGCTGAGGTCGACCAGCATGCCGATGCGGTTCATCTCGCGCACCACGTCCATGCCGAAGGCGGTCAGCCCGCCGTGCTGCGGCGCGTCGGTCGCGGCATCGGCCCAGGGGATGTTGGAATTGTGGGTCAACGTCATGTAGCGCGCGCCCAGCGCGTGGAACTGGCGCAGCACGGCCAGGCTCGATCCGATCGAATAGCCGCCCTCCATGCCCAGCAGCGAGGCGACCTTGCCCTCGCGCATCGCGCTCTCGACCTGATCGGCGGTGAGGGCAAAGCGCATGGTATCGGGGTTCTTGGCGATCAGTCGCTTGGTGACATCGATCTGCTCGATGGTCTGCTGGATCGCGGCAGCCTCGTTGGCGTTGTGCGGCACATAGACCGACCAGAACTGCGCGCCGACCTTGCCCTTCCTGAGGCGCAGGAGATCGGTGTGCATCGCCCCGCCCTCGCCGCCGACATGGTCATGGCCCTCCAGCGTGTCGGTGAAGTCGAAGGCATTGATCTGGTTGGCGAAGCGTGACCGCAGCTGGCCCGGCGCGTCGTTGTGCCCGTCGAACACCGGCGCGGCCTCGAGCGCGGCGGCGGCGGTGGCGGTGGCGGCGGCATCGTCGACAAGCGGCGGCGGCGGCGGGGCCTTCGCCTGCTGCGCGGCAAGCGGGCTTGCGAGCATCAGCGCGGCGGCGATTGCGGCAAGCGGGGCGGCAGAGAGTTGCATGGGGGAGGCTCCCGAAGCTAGAGCGCCTGCACCGGCAGATGGCGGGACAGGCAGGGGTATCGGGCATGGATAGCGCGGGCGCGTTGATTGAACAATTGGGCCTTGCTGCCCATCCCGAGGGCGGGTGGTACAAGGAAACGTGGCGGGGCGAGGCGGGGCCGGATGGCCGCGCGGGCGGCACCGCGATCATCTTCCTCCTGCGCGCCGGCGAGGCCTCGCACTGGCATACGGTCGATGCGGCCGAGCTGTGGATCTGGCAGGCGGGCGATCCGGTCGAACTGCGGCTTGCCGCCACGGACGAAGGCCCCGCGCGATCGGTGATCCTCGGCAGCGATATCGCGGCGGGCCAGCAGTTGCAGGGCCTGGTCGCTCCGCAGGAATGGCAGGCGGCCCGGCCCTTCGGAGAGGCTGCGCATGGCTACTCCCTCGTCTCCTGCGTGGTCGTCCCGGGGTTCGACTTTGCGGGCTTCCGCCTTGCCGCACCGGGCTGGGAGCCGGGCGCGTGAAGACAGCGCTTCGTTGGGTGCTGGCGGTGTTCTACCTCGCCGCCGGGGTGATCCATCTCCTCAAGCCCGCGCCCTTCCTCACCATCATGCCCCCCGGCGTGCCCTACCCCGAGGCCGTGGTGCTGTGGACGGGGGTGGCCGAGATCCTCGGGGCCATCGGGCTGGTGCAGCCGGTCTCTAAGCCGCTGCGGCAGGCGGCCGGGTGGGGACTTGCCGCCTATGCGCTGTGCGTCTGGCCTGCCAATATCAACCACTTCGCGCTCGACATGGCGAAGGCGGGCGGCGGGCTTGGCCTTGGCTACCACGTGCCGCGCATGTTCGCGCAGCCGGTGATCATCTGGCTCGCGCTATGGGTGGGCGAATGCCTGCCGCTCAGGCGCAAACCCGCGTGACCGCCGGGGAGGCGATCCTCGCGCTGCTCGCGGAGCGGGCCGAGGGCGCCACCATCTGCCCGAGCGAGGCTGCGCGCCTCATCGCCGGGCCCGGGGACGATTGGCGCGCCGGAATGGCGGCGGTCCACGCCGCGACCGACAGTCTGCTGGCGCAAGGCTCCATCGCGCTGTCGTGGAAGGGCGAGGCCAAGCAAAAGCGGCGCGGACCCTACCGGATCGCGCGCCGCTGATTGCCGGGCGTCAGCCCGCCGGATGGGACCGCAAGGGCCCCGCCCGCCTTAGCTCAGATGCTTGGAGACCGCAGCGGTCATCTTGAACATCGAGATCTGGTCCTTGCCGATCACCGCGCCGAGCTTGGCGTCGGGATTGATCTGGCGCTTGTCCTTGGTGTCCTGGAGGCTGTTGGCCTTGATGTATTCCCACATCTTCGAGGTCACTTCGGCGCGGGTCATCGGGCCCTTGCCGATCACTGCTTCCAGGTCGCCCGAAAGCGTCACGGGCTTCTGCAGTGCGTTGGTCGTTCCAGCCATCATCTACTCCCTTATGTCTATGGCAGGTTGATCACAAATCATCGTCTTCCCAGTCCGCATCGTCATCCCCGCCGCCGGTGAAGGTGGCATGGAGCACCGCACAGGCCGTTATCGACCCTTGCAGCGATGCGAGCAGTTCCGCACGCCCTGCACCGGGCATCAGCACCAGCGGCAGGTCAGTCGCGAAAAGTTGAAACAGGTAGTGGCGCGTCTCGCCTTCGGGCGGGGCGGGCAGCAGCCATTCGGAATTGCCCGCCTGGTTCTTGCCGGTGCGCGGCGGCACCTCGCCTTCGAGCAGCTTGCCGCGCTGGCCGGCGAGACCCCACACCAGCCAGTGACAGGCAGGATCGGCGCCGGGGGCGGAGGCATCCTCGACCACCAGCACCAGTTCGGCAGAGCCGGGCGGCGGCGCGCTCCATTCGAGCGGCGGGGCGACGGCGTCTTCCTCGGCTGCGGTGAAGCTCGCATCGAGTTCCTCCCCGCTGCGGAACGCCGGACTGGTGAGGGCGAACCCGCCGCGCGCGATGGTCTGCGCCGATCCGAGCTGCGCGATCGCAAGCCCGGGATGACGCGCGGACGCGGGCACATGGGGTGCAAGCCAGGCGGGGAAGTCAGTCATGATTCTGTCTTTTCACTGCCCTCGTGCTAGTCCCTTCGGATGCGGCTTGCGAGACTGGGCAAGGGCGTTTTCGGCGGATTCTGCGGAAAACCATGCAAATGCAGGCAAAAAGGTCACGTTTTTTTGCGCCATAACGGGGCGAACTGTTGCAGGCATGCTTGCTCTTGGCGGTCTGGCGGGGCATTCCTGCACCCGCGCGCCGACCCTTCGGCGCGCCAAATTGTCGGGAGTGATGTCACGCCATGCATGTCGGCCGCGCCGCGCTCAGCCTTGTTCTGGCCTTCCAGCTTGCCGCTTGCGGCGGGGGCGGATCGTCCTCGTCCGGCCCGCCCACCAGCGGCGGCGGCACCCCCACCCCGACACCGACCTCGTCGGCCTGCTCGCTGAGCGCGCGGCAGGATTTCGCCGACCAGGTGCTGAACGAATGGTATCTGTTCCCCGATCTGCTCGCCACGGTGAACCGCGCGAGCGTCAGCAATCTCGACGATTATCTCGATGCCCGCGTCGCGCCGGCGCGCAACCTCGGGCGGGACCGCTTCTTCACCTTCGCGACCTCGATCGCGGAAGAGAACGCGCTGATCAATTCGGGCTCCTCGGCGGGCTTCGGCATCCGCCTGTCCTATGACACGGCGAACCGCCGCCTGTTCGTGGTCGAGACCTATGAAGGCACCGCCGCGCTCGCCGCCGGGATCGACCGCGGGACCGAGATCACCGCGATCGGCACCAGCACCGCCACGCTGCAAAGCGTCTCCAGCCTGTTCGCGAGCGGCGGATCGCAGGCGGTGGCCGACGCGCTCGGGCCCTCGACCGCGGGACTCAGCCGCGTGCTGCGCTTCACCCCGGCGGGCGGCGCCAGCCAGGAACGCACCGTCACCAAGACCGAATTCGCGCTCGATCCGGTCTCGGACCGCTACGGCTTCTCGGTCATCACCGATGGCGCGCGCAGGATCGGCTATATCAACCTGCGCACCTTCATCATCTCGGATGCGGCCAACCAGCTGCGCACGATCTTCGGACAGCTCAACACCCAGGGCGTCACCGAACTGATCATCGACCTGCGCTACAACGGCGGCGGGCTCGTCAGCGTGGGCGACACCTTCGGCGACCTGTTGGGGCGCGGTCGCGTGGGGCAGGTGTGGAGCCGCGAGGTCCTGCGCGCGTCCAAGGCCTCGGAAAACTCCACCCAGCTGTTCCGCAACGAGGCGAACGCCATCGCCCCCACCAAGATCGCCTTCATCACCACCGGATCGAGCGCCTCGGCAAGCGAGCTGGTGATCAATTCGATGCTGCCCTACCTCGGCAACAACATGGCGCTGGTCGGGGCCAATTCCTTCGGCAAGCCGGTCGGCCAGTTCGGCTTCGACCTTGCGGCCTGCGATTTGCGCGTCCGTGCGGTCGCCTTCCAGACGGTCAACGCCAGCAATCAGGGCGAATATTACAACGGCCTTGCCAGCGTCGTGCCCAACACCTGCCGTGCGGGCGATGACATCACCCGGCCGCTCGGCGATCCGCGCGAGGCCTCGGTCGCGGCGGCACTCGATTTCCTCGCCGGGCGCGCCTGCACCCCGATCAGCGGATCGGGAGCGGACATCGCGGCGGCAGGCGCCAATGGCGGCCAGGCCGCAAGGCAGGGCCTCGACCTTCCCGAGCGCGAGCCGCTCCAGCCGAGAAAGCCCTTGCCCGTCCAGCGCGAACTGCCCGGGCTGTTCTAGGCGTTACAGGCCCTCGGGCACCGTCGCGAAGCTCGGCGTGTCGCCAAGGTCGACCCAGTCCTGCTTGCTCTTGGCATAGCAGTGGAAGGCGGGCTTGAGGATGCTGGTATCGTCCAGCGTCCCGGCCTTGATGAACATCATCCCAGGCGGGCTGTCGACCCGGGTGAAGACCGGCGATCCGCATTCCGGGCAGAACTGCCGCCGCACCGTCGCGCCGCTGTCGCCGGTGTCGTTGTAGGTCTTGAGCGTGCCCTCGAAGCTCACCGCGGCCTCGGGCACGCCGATGATCACCGAAAGCGCGCTGCCGGCCTGACGCTGGCAGTTCTTGCAATGGCAGGTGACGCACAGCAGCGGATCGGCCTTGCAGGAATAGCGCACGCTGCCGCACAGGCAGCCTCCGGTGATGGTCATCGTCTCTCTCCCCGTGATGGCCGCTCGCGCTCTACGGCGCTTCGGGGCCGGTGAATGGCTGGGTCTCGCTATAGCCGCAGCCCTCGAAAATCTCGCCCCCCAAAGCGATAGTGGCGACATAGGGGAAGGTGCGGTCGCTCATCCCGTCGCTGCATTGGCCCGGGGTGAGCGTGGCGGTCAGGGCCTTGCCATCGAGCGTGCCGGAAAAGCCCAGGCCCCCGTTTCCGGCAAACCGCTTGAGCGTGACCGCGCTGCCGGGCTGGTTCTCGGGCGTGGTCCACAGCCCCCTGTCGCCCGTGACCGCAAGGTTCCAGAAGGGTTCGGTGCCGAGCATGGTGACGGCTTCCTGCGGCGCGAGGGCATCGAAGGCCTTGCCCTGCGGGTCGATGCCGTCGGTCTTGGCCGGGGTGCAAGCGGCAAGCACAAGAGTGAGCGCGGCGAGCGGCAGCGGGCGGGGTTGCATCGGGTTTCTCCTCACTTGCAGGATTAGGCCGGAACCGCAGGCGCGCCAAGCGGTTGGGCGCGCATGGACTTCACCCCGACCCGCGAGGCCGCATTGGCCCGCCTTGCCGCCTTCCTCCCCGCCGCCGGTCGCCGCTATGCCGAAACCCGCAATGCCGACGATGGCCCGCGCCCCGGCGGGCGGAGCAATGTCTCGCAGCTTTCGCCGTGGCTCCATGCAGGCGTGATCGGCGAGACCGAGGTGCTGGAGGCGGTGCTCTCGGAGCACTCCCCCCGCGCGGCGGAAAAATTCATCACCGAGGTGTTCTGGCGGATCTACTTCAAGGGCTACCTCGAACAGCGCCCGGCGATCTGGGACGACTATTGCAAGGGGCGCGACAATGCGCTGGCCGCGCTCGCGGGCAATGCGGGGCTGCGCAAGGCCTTCACCGAAGCGAGCGAGGGCCGGACGGGAATCGAGGCCTTCGACGTGTGGGCGCGCGAGCTGGCCGGGACCGGCTACCTCCACAATCACGCGCGGATGTGGTTTGCGAGCATCTGGATTTTCACCCTCAAGCTCGACTGGCGGCTTGGCGCGGACTTCTTCCTCAAACACCTGATCGACGGCGATGCGGCCTCCAACACCCTCTCGTGGCGCTGGGTCGCGGGGCTGCACACCAGGGGCAAACACTACCTCGCGCGGGCCGACAATATCGCGCGTTACACCGCCGGCCGGCCCGAAGGCGCGCTCGCGGCTGCACGGCTCGCGGGTGACGAGGCAGAGCCGCTGACCGAACCGCACGATTACGCGCGCCAGACGCTCGACCTGCCCCGCCCCGTCACTGCCGCCGAGCTTGCGCAGCCTTTCGCGCTGCTGCTGCATGACGAGGCCGCGCATCACGCGCCGCTGGCTCTGCCGGCAAGCCCGGCGCTGGTGATCGGCGCCGAACGCAGCGCAGCCCGCTCCCCTGGCGGGGCCGGGCGCCACGCGCAGGCCTTCGCGCAAGGGGCGCTCGCGGGCGGCATGACTTCAGGCGCTGCCGCTTTCGGCTGCCCCGCTGCGCAATGGCGCGCAGGCGCACCGCTCGCCCCGCTGCTCGTGGCGGCCGGGGTGGAACGGATCGCGGTGCCGTTTCTCCCCGCCGGATGGACCCGCGACGCGCTGTGGCCCGATCTCGCCCCGCTGGCCGCCGCAGGGCGCATCATCACCCTGCTCGGCGATCTCGACCGCGCCACCTGGCCGCTCGCCAAGGCGGGGTTCTTCCCGGTGGCCAAGGCGATCGACGCGCTGATCGCCGAATGCGCCATCCAGGGCCGCGCGGTGCCTGTTTCAACCGGGAATTAACCCTGATGGCGTAGCAGCTTGCGGCTGACACTCACTCCCGGACCTGCCACCCGCCATGCTTTACCCCAACCGCATCCAGGCCGCGCTGCTGTTCGACCGGCCGTTCCACGATCTCGAAAGCGTGATGCGCCAGTTCGCGCGGATCGAGGGCATGCGCAGCGGCGCCGACTTCCATGTCTCCGAGGCCAATCCGGGCCGCTTCTACCGCCTCTATGCGGGCGGCGAGGAGCTGATGGTGACGCTCGAATATGTCGAGCGGCCCTGCGATGCCGCGCTGTTTGCCCCGGCCCTGTCCTCGCCCGTCACCGGGATCATCACTCCCGACATCCGCGAGCGGATCGCGCGGTCGGGCCCCCATGTGCTGCTCGAAGTCAGCCACGGGGTCTTCGCGGGGGTCGAGGAGGACCCCAAGATCGCCGCGATGTTCAACGCGATCGGCCGCAAGCGTTCGGGCGCCAGCCAGGCCGAGTTCGAGCGGCGGCTCGCCGTGCTCGCGCTGATGGCACGGGTGGCGATCGAGCATGCGATGCCGCTAGCGGTGCACTGGACCCAGTCCGACATGCTGATGAAGGGCGAGGCCTTCGACGGGTTCGCCCAGCTTGGCGACATGCCCGGGCCGCTCCACATCCACCCCTTCCTGTTCGGCCCGCGCCCCGCTCCCGGCGAGGACGCGCTCGCCGGCATCCGCACCTTCGGCGCCCGCCACTGGCTGGGGCGCGAGATCATCGTCCAGCCGCATGTCCTGCCGTGGGCCGCCAATTTCGAGACGATCCTCGCCTTCCTGCGGGTCGCGACCTTGGCCAACGGCTATGTCATCCCGCATGGCGACACCTTCGGGCCCGAGGATCGCAGCCAGTCCTACCGCGTGCTGCACCACGATGCGGGCGACAATATCGGCCATGCCTCGCCCGAGCCTGCGGACCTGCCCTTCTACGAGCTGGTCCCGCTCAAGCACCGCGAATACGGCTATCTCGCCCCCGAGCATGTCCCCGACGAGCGCGCTTTCGATGACCGCGCCTTCCCGCTCGATATCATGCCCGAAGGCCAGGACGAGAAAATGGCGCTCGCCAACGAGTGGTTCCAGAAGCGCAAGCTTGCCGAGGGGATCGGCGGGCGCTTCGAGGTCCGCCACCGCGATGCCCCGCAAGCCCCGTCGTCGCCGCCGCCGCCGTCACCGCCCGCCCCGCCGCCTGCCCCTGCCGGGCCCGGCCCCACCGGCGCAAGCGGGCGCGGGGTGAGGGCGCGGGTATTCGGGCGCAAGGGGCTCTAGAGCGGTCTAGCCGGCCTCCGCCGCGCGGCGTTCGGCACGCACCCGGTCCGCTTTCTCGCGCTCCTCGATGGTCCGGCGCGCCTGTTCGGCAAGGCCGCGCCAGGTCTTTTCGGAGCGCAGTTCGCGGTCGCGGACATTCTCGAGCGTCGCCTTGGCGGCAAGGGCGGCCGCTTCATCGGCGCGCTCGAGGTAGAATTCGTGGGGATGGGCCATCTGGGGGTGTCCTGCCATGGGAGGGGGTCGGCGGGATTCTGTAGGGGTAGGGTAGGCTCGGGCGCTGGCGTGGGACAGCAAGGAGGAGCGGGACGCCAACCGCGCCCCGCCCCGCCAGAGTGTCAGGCCGAAGCCAGGTTCACGGCGCTTTCCTTGCCGTTGCGCCCGCGCTCGAGATCGTAGCTGAGGCGCTGGTCCTTATCGAGGCTGTGCATCCCGGCGGCCTGCACGGCGGTGATGTGGACGAAGCTGTCCGACGAGCCATCATCGGGCTGGATGAAGCCATAGCCCTTCTCGGTGTTGAAGAATTTGACGGTTCCGGTCTTGGTGCTCATGAATTGTTCCTCTCAAGAACAAAGGGTTACCGGCAGGCAACATGCCCGCAGGTGGTGCCCGGTGGCAGCAGGGCCACAAAGCGTAGTGCGTTATCGTCCGATGAAAGGAAGTCGTCGTCTGGGAGTCGCCAAGGGGCCGGAGCCGGGTGACGGAGCGCAAATTTCGAAGTCCGTCGCAAATTTCGACGTCAGCAAGCGGCCCATAGCACACCTTGCGCCAATCGCCTAATCGGCCCGCCGCATTCCCCGCCCGCCATGCTGCGCGCATCAGCATCGTCGCGGCGTCCGGCATGCTGGCCGATCCTTTGCGATGGAACCCTTGGCCACTCCCCGCGCACTTGCCGCCCCCTCCCCCGACGGCGCAGCCGGCTGCGCCGCACCGAGGCCGAGGGCGTGGAGGCGCCCTCGCAAGACAAACCACCAAACTTCACGAAGTTCACATTGCATTTTGTGCAATCCTACAGGTTTTTGCCCTTGTTCCCCGTATCTTGCAGCCCGAAACCGAAGTTCACACATTTTCGCGCGCACGCCCTCTTGTGTGCGCGGGTTCAATAGTCCTTCGCATCGAAGCTCTTTTCCGCCCCGCCCTCGATCATCGCCCGCCTGCGCGCCTCGCGCGCTTCCTCGCGCGCGACATAGTCGGCCTCGATCTCCTCGTCCCAGGTCTCCGGTCCCTGCGCCACCCGTGCGAGCAGGCGGGTGAAATCCTCGCGCGTGTAGCCTGACGCCGGGTGCCCGTTGGCGAACCCCCGCCCGCCCATGGAATTGCGCCGCGCCAGCAGCGCGATGGTCAGCCGTTCGTCATAGCGGCGCGAGGTGTGGACCAGTTCGCCCTTGTGGAAATGCGGCACCTCGACCCCGTTGAGCGCGCGTTCGAGCGCGGCCTCGAGCAATTGGTCGAAGCGGCAATGGGTGGCGACATGCCACGCCCGGTCGAACGGCTCGCCCCGCAGCCGCGCGCGCAAGGCATAGGCCGAGCGCGCGCTCATCCCCACCTGCCGCGCCGCCTCGGCAATCGCCGCGCCCGCCGCGAGCGCCTCGAGAAAGGCGACCTGTCGCGGGACGGTCCACCCGTCATGGCGAACCGGAACAAGCGCGGTGGCGCGCGGCGAACGGGGGGAGGGGCTGCGAGTCATGGCCGGAAGGATGACTCAAGGCGGGGTCTGTAAGAAAGCGGAATGCGTCTATCGCTTGCGAGCCGCCCCCTCCGCCACCCTGCGGGTCGCCCGCTGCCGGGCCGGGAGGATCATTCCTCGCCCAGTTCCAGCGTATCGAGAGCGTCGAGGTTGGAGAGCGCCTTGCGGGTGCGGCCGCTGAGGTAGGCGATGCAATGTTCGTTGAGCGCCGCGCTCAGTTCGGTCGCAAGGCCGCGTTCGCCGATCCGTTCCGAGACCACCAGATAGCCCGCCTCCTCGGCGTCCTTGAGCATGCGCTGCGCGGTGCTGTGCGAGATCCGCGTGCGGGTCTGGAGCGCGAGGATGAGGTCGCTCTTCTTCTGTCCGGGCGTGGCGAACAGGTCGAGGAACAGCACGATGAAGGGGACCGAATGGAATTTCGGGTCCTCGAAGAAGTCGAGCCATTGCTGGAGGCTCTCGAGCACCTGGTGGGCGATATCGGCAAAGACATCGCGCTGTTCGGGGCTGAGATCGGCGGCGGGGGTATCGGTCATGGCGGGGGGCCTGGATGAGGGGTGAGGGTTACGGGGCGGGGGATTCGGGTCCATCGATGCACCCCATATAGAGGCGCAAGAGTGAACATTCAATGTCACAGGTGAATTAGAAATCTCAGGTTAATGTCTCAATATCCCATTTCTAGCTGAACATTCATTCATGATAGTTAATTTCACATGTCAGATTGAAATGTCAAATCCGAATCGCTAGAGAGGGGGTGTCGAGAGGCTGAGGCTTCACCAGAAAGCCGAAATCCCGACAGCCGAAATTCCGCAGCATCGCCTGCTGCAAATCCAAAAAGGGACATACCATGAAGAAGACCTTGAATATTGCCCTGGGCCTGTTCGCAATCGCATTCGCCAGCACTTCGGCGCAGGCCGATCCTCTGGTGCCGGATATTGTCGAACAATACGGCCGCGTTCTTGATAACATCATCAATGCCGACACGCTTGCCGACATTCCCGATCCGATCGACTCCGCGCCCGAGCCCAAGGACCCGCCGAGCGAGCCGCTGCGCTGCGAAGACCTGTTCGACCGCTGATCCACCCCGGCCCGCGCCTTGCAGGCCATCCCTCACAAGAGGAACCACGCCATGAGGAAACTGCTGCTCATCGCCCTGCTGGGCGCTGCCGCCCCGGCCACGCTCCAGGCCGCCCCCGCCGACCGCGACGCCGATATCTTCGGCCCCTCCGCCCCCCGCGCCGAAAGCATCGCCGAGCGCAACATGCGCGAGGCGCCCGAGATCGCCGCGCGCATCGAGCGCGAGCGGGTCCGCGAGGAAATGCGCGACACGTCGCATGATGGCCGCCTGCCGGTGGGCAAGGACACCTCGCTGGGTGTCGGCCGCGGCGGCATCAACGTCCTCGTCACCTACTGACCGGGCACCGCCCCAAGGAGCTTACGCCATGAACCGCATCATCTGTGCCATCTGCGCTTGTGCTATGCTCGTGACCGCGGCGACCCCGGTCATGGCGACCTCCATCGCCTATGGCGGCGATCCCTTTCCCCGCGGCCCCGCGGACGAGATCGTCTGCGACGGGATGATCCGGGGTGACGGGGAATGCCGCCCGCTGCGCGACCCGTGCGAATGGGTCGAGGATTGCCGGGAAGAGCCCCGCGAATGCTGGTGGGCTGCGGATCCCGATGTTGTCCGCAAGCGCTGCGTCGACCCCTGCAACGCGGACGTCGCCATCGAACGCTGTGTCGATCCGGGGATCGATGACGACAGGTTCGATGACTGAGCAGGACCTGAAGGGGCGGGGCGGGGCCTCGGGCAAACCACCCGAAGCGCAGTCCGGAAGGCTGGAATTCCTCGCCCCGGGTCCGCGGGCCCTGCCCCTCAATCGTGCTCGCGGTCCCCTGCCCCCACATAGAGCTGGCGGCCGGTCTCGTGATATTTGGCGCTCATTTCGGCCATGCCCTTTTCCGCCTCGGCCTCGCCCGCGACGAAGGTTTCGATCCCTGCGTTCTGTTTCGCGGCAAAATCGCGCACTTCCTGCGTGATCTTCATCGAGCAGAACTTCGGCCCGCACATCGAGCAGAAATGCGCCGACTTGGCGCCCTCGGCGGGCAGCGTCTGGTCGTGATACTGCTCGGCGGTTTCGGGATCGAGGCTCAGGTTGAACTGGTCGCGCCAGCGGAACTCGAAGCGGGCCTTGGAGAGCGCATCGTCGCGCACCTGCGCGGCCGGATGTCCCTTGGCCAGATCGGCGGCGTGAGCGGCGAGCTTGTAGGTCACAACGCCCACCTTCACATCGTCACGGTCGGGCAGGCCGAGGTGCTCCTTGGGGGTGACGTAGCAGAGCATCGCGGTGCCATACCACCCGATCTGCGCCGCGCCGATGCCGCTGGTGATGTGGTCATAGCCGGGCGCAATATCGGTGACGAGCGGCCCCAGGGTATAGAACGGCGCCTCGCCGCAGGCCTCCAGCTGCTTTTCCATGTTCTGCTTGATCTTGTGCATCGGCACGTGGCCGGGGCCTTCGATCATCACCTGCACGTCCTGCGCCCACGCGCGCTTGGTGAGTTCGCCCAGCGTGTAGAGCTCGGCGAACTGGGCCTCGTCATTGGCATCCGCGATCGAGCCGGGACGCAGGCCATCGCCCAGCGAATAGGCGATGTCATAGGCCTTCATGATTTCGGTGATCTCGTCGAAGTGCTCGTAGAGGAAGCTCTCCTTGTGGTGGGCGAGGCACCACTTGGCCATGATCGATCCGCCGCGGCTGACGATCCCGGTGACGCGCTTGGCGGTGAGCGGGATGTAGGGCAGCCTGACCCCGGCGTGGATCGTGAAGTAGTCGACCCCCTGTTCGGCCTGTTCGATCAGCGTATCGCGGAAGATGTCCCAGGTCAGTTCCTCGGCGATGCCGCCGACCTTCTCCAGCGCCTGATAGATCGGCACGGTGCCGACGGGCACGGCGGAGTTCCTGATGATCCATTCGCGGGTGTCGTGAATGTTGCGACCGGTGCTGAGGTCCATGATGGTGTCCGCGCCCCAGCGGGTCGCCCAGACCATCTTGTCGACTTCGCTCGCCACGTCCGAGGCGACGGCGGAGTTGCCGATATTGGCGTTGATCTTGACGAGGAAGTTGCGCCCGATCGCCATCGGCTCGCTTTCGGGGTGGTTGATGTTGGAGGGGATGATCGCCCGCCCCCGCGCCACCTCTGACCGCACGAATTCCGGCGTGATGACATCGGGGATCTCCGCGCCCCAGCTTTCGCCGTCGCGCACCAGATCGGCGGCGATTTCGCGCCCGAGGTTCTCGCGTTCGGCGACATATTCCATCTCGGGCGTGATGATGCCGGCCCTCGCATAGTGCATCTGGCTGACGTTCATGCCCGCGCGCGCGCGCAGGGGGCGCTTCACGGTGTTGGGGAACTGCGGCACCCCGCCCGAACGATCGGGGCCGAGGCGGCCGTTATCCTCGGGCTGCACCTCGCGCCCGTCATAGGCCTCCACGTCGCCGCGGGCGAGGATCCAGTCACGGCGCAGCGGGGCAAGGCCGGCGCTGATGTCGATGGTGACGGCGGGATCGGTATAGGGGCCCGAGGTGTCATAGACCCGCACGCTCGGCTCGCCGCCCTCAAGGTCGATCTCGCGCATGGCGACGCGGATGCCGCTGCCGGTGCGTGCGCCGACATGGACCTTGCGGCTGCCTCGGATCGGCCCGGTGGTGACGCCGATTTCTACCGGGGAATTGATGTCGGCCATAATGCTCTGTCTCCTCATGGCGGAAAGCGGGCGGGGTTTGGCACGGCGACCAGCCCACTCCCTCCGCCGATGCTAATCGGTTCAGGTTCGACGGGTCGTGGGGTGCTACACCCACCTCTCAGCACAAGCGTGCTCCCCGGGGATGGGAGGGGATTAGAGGGTTTGCTGCGGAGTGTCGAGAGGTGCGCGGCAAGGCGCCCGCCCGCTCAATCGTCCTTGGCCGCGCCCCACAGGCACACCGCCAGCAGCGCCGTCGCCAGCACGCCCGTGCCGCCGGCGAGCGGGAGCGTGCCGAAAATCTCGCCGCCCCCGGCAATGGCCGCGCCATTGGCGAGCATCGCCAGCCCGCCGGCCAGCGCCGTCATGCCGCCCAGCAGCCTGCCCGCGCTCGCCATCCGTGACAGCCCCGCCAGCAGCGCGGCAAGGCCCAGCAGCAGCTTGGCGGCGTTGTAGATGACGAAGGCGAAGGCGACCACCGCCCCTGCCAGCGGGGCGAGCGCCGGGTCGGCCCTGGCGGCGAGCGCAAAGGGGACAAACAGGGTGAGGCCCACGCCCACCTGCACGAGGTTCAGAACCGCGGCAAAGGCGATGGCGGCAAAGGGCAGGGTCAGCCGCCCGGCCCGCACCATCGCGGCCCCGGCCAGCACGGCGAGCAGCGGGAACAGCAGGCCTTCGGTGCCCCACAGCAATGGGCGCGGCACCTCCAGCCGGGCGAAATGGAGCGCGGTGTAGACCCCTTGCGTGATGCACGCGAGCAGCAGCAGGAGCGCAATCGCGCGGATGGTGCGGTTCTGGCTCGTGTGCATCGAAGGAAGGCCCCTGCCCGTCAGGATGACGGGTGCTTGCAGCCGGTTCGCCGCCGCGCGCGGTCAGGTTACAAAAGGGGCGGCCTCTGGACGTTCCGATGCTGCGCGCGGACGCGCCCAGCGCAGGACTGCGCGGTTGGCGGGCTGTTCGATCCAGGTGAAGGACAGCCAGCCCGCGGTGCAGCACACGGCGGGATAGGCGAACAGCATCGCCGGGTGCTGCCACACTGCGGCCGGGACGCCGAGCGTTGCGAAAAGCAGCAGCACCGCGATCTGGAGCGGCACGTACCACAGGTAGATGCCATAAGTGCTGTCGCCGATGAAGCGCACGCGGCGCAAGGCCGCGCTCCGGGGGCCGAGGTCGATCAGGGCCGCGCCGCCGACGAGCAGGATCGCGAAAGGCAGGAAGAAGTTGCCGATCCTGAAGTCCCCGGCAACAACCGGCATCAGCACGCACACCGCAGCCATCAGCGCCACGATCGCGCCCAGATCGCGCACCGGCCGGGCGTGGTGGGCCGCGACGTGGAACAGCGCGCTGCCGATGAAGAAATACTGGGCGCATTGCCAGATGAAGTGCGAGCCGACCTCCAGCCGCAGCATCATCCCCGCCGCGACGACCAGCAGCAGCGGCCCGGCCAGCCCCCGGCTCAGCAGGGGTTTCGAGACCAGCCAGAAGAGCAGGTAGATCAGCATCTCCACCGACACCGACCAGATCGGGGCGTTGAACGACTTGCCCTGTTCGAGCCCCCATGACGAGGCAAGCAGCAGGTTGAGGACGAAGTGCCAGGCATCGTTGTTGCCGACGATCAGCGAGGTACCCAGCCCGCCGATGGCAACGGCCTGGAGCACGGCGACCAGCAGCAGGGTCAGCAGGTGCAGCGGGTAGAGCCGCGCGATGCGGCGGATCAGGAATTCGCCCCCCGGCGTCGCCTTTCCTGCGTAGACCTTGGCGAAGACAAACCCCGAGATCATCCAGAACACCTGCACCGCCCAGTTGCCGTAGACGTAGAAGGGCCACAGCCAGTCATAGAGCGGCAGGACCCCGGCCATCGCGGCAGCGTTGATATCGAAGGTGCCCGGCGGGTATTGCATCTGCCGGTAGTGGTTGAGCAGCACCGTCACCGCCGCAAAGCCGCGCAGCACGTCGACCGCGTGGAAGTGGTCGGGCGTGCGGGCCGGGGGCGGAGGCGGGGTGGCGGGCATGGCCCTGCCATAGCGCTCAAGGGTTAAGGGCTGGTCGATGCCGCCTCTTCGATCACGCGCCCGCGCACCATCACGAAGTCGACCTTTTCGAGCACGCTGACGTCCTTCAGGGGATTGCCCGCGACCGCGATGATGTCGGCCGAGAAGCCGGGCGCGAGCTTGCCGATCTGGCTCTCCATGCCGAGCACCCTGGCGGCCACGGTGGTGGCGCTGGCGAGCACCTCGCGGTCGCTCATCCCCTGCTTCCTCATCAGCGTCAGTTCCTCGGCGTTGCGGCCGTGCTGGTAGACGCCGGCATCGGTGCCGAAGGCGACCGTGACGCCATATTGCCGCGCGCGGGACACGAGGCTCGCCATCAGCGGCTGGACGGCGCGGATCTTGTTCTCGACCACGGGGGTGTAGAGCCCCTTGCCGAGGCCTTCGGAAACGCCCTCCAAGGCCATCAGCGTCGGCACCAGCACCACGCCCCGATCGCGCATGGCCTTGGCGGCGGCTTCATCGAGATAGGTGCCGTGCTCGATGGTGTCGATCCCGGCTTCGGCGGCCTGCTGGATACCGCGTGCGCCGTGGGCGTGGGCCATGACCTTGAGGCCGAGCGAATGCGCGGTGTCGGCGATGGCCTTCATTTCCTCAGGGGTAAAGTGCGCCTCGAGCCCCCGGCCCTGCTGGCTGAGGACGCCTCCGGTCGCGGTGATCTTGATGATGTCCGCGCCGTTCTGGCTGGCGAGCCGCACCTTGGCGGCGCACTCCACCGCGCCGGTGCAGTTGTAGCCGGTATCGAGCAGGGCGTTGACCTCGGGGGTGAAGCCGTTGGTGTCGGCATGGCCGCCGATGATCGACAAAGCCGGACCGGCGGCAATGATGCGCGGGCCCGGGATGATGCCCTCGGCCGTGCCGCGCCGCAGCGAGAAGGCGCTCTCCTGCCCGCTTCCCGCCTCGCGCACGGTGGTGAAGCCGGCGAGCGCGGTGATCCGCGCGTTCTTGGCGCCGACCACCACGCCCCATTCCTCGGGCTCGACGGCTGCCTTCCAGAAATCCCCGCCCGGATCGCCGGTGAGATGGGTGTGCAGGTCGATCAGGCCGGGGAGCACGGTCTTGCCCCTGAGGTCGATCTCGCGGTCGGCCTTGGCGCCATGGCCGGGGGTGATGGAGCGGATCTTGCCGTCCTCGACGATGATCGTCGCCGGGCCGCTCGGCTCGGCGGCCGCATCGGTGATGACGCTGCCGGCGCGGATCGCGACGGTCTCGGCGAGCGCAGGACCGGCGGCCAGCGCCATCATCGCAGCGCCTGCGCAAAGCGCCTTGCGGAACGGGTGCATGATCTCTCTCCCCTTGTTTGTCAGGCAGGAGTGATGGCGCGGGCCGCGCCGCAAGGCAAGAGCGCGCAGCCTTCAGAAGGTGTAGGCGGCCCCGGCGCCGAGGATGAACTGGTTCGCATTGCCGCGCACGGAGGTGTAGGGCGTTTGCGCGCTGTCGCCGATCAGGCGCGAATAGCCGCCCACGCCGGTCAGCGCCCAGCCGCCGTTCAGGGGATTGCGGTCGAGATCGTAGCTGAGGATCGCGGTGGTGCCGATGCGGTTCAGCCCGCCGTCGGCGCTGTATTGCGCCAGGCCCGCGGCGGCGCTCTGCGCGGGGGTGACCGAGAAATAGGTGCGCGCGAAGCGGTTGTCGGTGAACTCCATGCTCGCCTGCGCCTGCAAGGTGAAGGCCTTGCCGACCCGTGCGCGGTAGGAGGCCTGCGGTTCGATCACCCAGCCTGCGTGCGCGCCCAGCACATCGCGGCGCGCCTGAACGCCGATGCTGAGCTGGTCGAGCGGCTTTGCCACCCCGCGCCATGCCACCGCAACACTGGCGCCGACTTCCAGCGCCGCATCGAGCCTGCCCGCGCGCGCCACCACATCATCGGAGATGCGGTTGCTGCGATCATTGCGGAACCGGAGCGCCGGACCGAAGGCGAGGCGCGCGCCCTTTCTCGGGGCCATCGCGGGCTTGGGCGAATTCACGTCGAGCACAAAGCCCGGCCCGTTGGGCGCGATCCCCACCCCGCCCACGCGGCCCGCGATCAGCGGCAGGGGGAAGGCGATGTAATCATCCGAGCCCGCATAGCTCGGCACCATCCCGACGCCGAGGCCGATGGTCGCCCAGGTCTCGTCGAACACCGGCCTGGCGAATGCGAACGGCGGGGGCGGCGGGGGCGGCGGGGCGGGTTCGGCGTCGGGGGCGCGCTCCTGCCGGGGCTGCGCGTCGGCTTGGCTGCCATCTTCGGCGCGCGCGGGCGCGGCGGCGAGCGCCAACGCGGCGCTGACGAGGGGCAAGAGGCGGGTCTTCATGGTGCTGCGATCCTTGGCAAAACCGGGCCCGGCAGGCCGTTCCGGCGGGTCTGACGCGGGCGCGCTCTAATGTTTCTGCGTAATGTTGCAACATTCCAATTGCACGGCAATCCGCCAGCGCGATTGCCCATTACCGCCGCCTCGCCTAGGGCTTGCGGCCGATGGTCGATTCCCAACCCAGCACCGGCGCCCCTGAAGGGTCCGCGCATGACGTCATCATCGTCGGCGGCGGGCTTGCCGGAGGCCTGATCGCGCTGGCGCTGCACCGCCACACGCCCGGTTGCCGCTTCGTGCTGGTCGAAGCCGGGCGCACGCTTGGCGGCCACCACCGCTGGAGCTGGTTCGAGACCGACATCTGCCCGGCCGAACGCGCGCTGATGGCGGGCTTCGCCCTCAACGGCTGGGAGGAGGGCTATGACATCACCTTCCCCGGCCTGGGGCGCACCCTGCCCACCGCCTACCGCTCGCTCGCCAGCGCCGAATATCACCGCGCACTCATGGCGGAACTGCCCGCCGATTGTGTGATGCTCGAAACCAGGGCTGCCAGCCTCGATGCGGGCGGCGTGACGCTGGCGGACGGCACGCGCCTTGCCGCAAGGCGGGTCATCGATTGCCGCCCCTTCCGGACCTCGCGGCACCTTGCGGGCGGCTGGCAGGTATTCCTCGGCCAGCACTTCAAGTGCGAAAAGCCCCACGGTCTCACCCGCCCGGTCATCATGGATGCGAGCGTCGCCCAGCTCGCCCCGCACGGCAATGGCGAGGCCTACCGCTTCGTCTATGTCCTGCCGCTTTCGGAAAACGATGTGTTCATCGAGGACACCTATTATGCCGATCAGCCCAAGATGGATGCCGAGGTGCTGAAGGGCCGCGTCGCCGAATATGCCCACCATCACGGATGGAAGGGCGAGGTGATCGACCAGGAGGCGGGCATTCTGCCGGTGATCTCGGGCGGCGATTTCGCCGCGGCGAGCGCCGAGGTGGCGATCCCCGGGGTGGCGCTGGCCGGCGCGCGCGGGGGCTTTTCGCATCCGCTGACGAGCTACACCCTGCCCTTTGCGGTCAGCAATGCGCTCGCCATCGCGCAAGTCCTCGCCCGGCGGCCCGAGCTTTCCGGCGCCGAGCTCGCCGCCTTCTGCAAGCGCCGCGCACGGCGCCACTGGCGCGCGACCGCCTATTACCGGATGCTCAGCCGCATGCTCTTCGAGGCCGCCGAGCCCGGCAAGCGGGTGGTGGTGTTCGAACATTTCTATGCGCTGCAAGGCCGGCTGGTCGAACGTTTCTACGCGGGCCGATCGACCTGGCCCGATCGCTTGCGCATCCTCACCGGCAAGCCGCCCGTAGCTATCCCGCGCGCCATCCGGGCGCTGTTTTCTTCAGGCAAGCCTCTCAACATGGAGACCCCGGCATGAACGCCGATGCGAAGCTCAACCTTTCGGGCGCAAAAGGCATCAACCCCGCCCTCGCCCAGCGCTACGAAGGCCGCACCGCCTGCGTGATCGGCGCCGGTTTCGGCGGCATGGCGCTCGCGCTCCGGCTGCAATCGGCGGGCATCGCCACCACCGTCATCGAAAGCCGCGACAAGCCCGGCGGGCGCGCCTATTTCTGGGACAAGGACGGCTTCACCTTCGATGCCGGGCCGACCGTCATCACCGATCCCGATTGCCTCAAGGAATTGTGGGCCCTCACCGGTCACGACATTGCCGATGATGTCGAGCTGATGAAGGTCATGCCCTTCTACCGCCTCAACTGGCCCGATGGCACCAATTTCGACTATTCGAATGATGAAGCCAGCCTCAATGCCGAGATCGCCAAGCTGAACCCGGCCGACGTTGCGGGCTATGCGCGCTTCCTCGAATATTCCGAGCGGGTCTACAAGGAAGGCTACCTGAAGCTCGGCACCGTGCCGTTCCTCGATTTCAAGTCGATGCTCAAGGCCGCGCCCGCGCTGATCAAGGAACAGGCGTGGCGTTCGGTGTACTCGATGGTGTCGAGCTATGTCGAGAACGAGAAGCTGCGCGAGGCCCTGAGCTTCCACACGCTGCTGGTCGGCGGCAACCCGATGAACACCTCGTCGATCTATGCCCTCATCCACAAGCTGGAAAAGGACGGCGGCGTGTGGTGGGCGCGCGGCGGCACCAACCGGCTGATCGCGGGCATGGTCCGCCATTTCGAGCGCTTGGGCGGCACGATGCGGGTCGGCGATCCGGTGGTGCAGGTGCACACCCTCGGCACCAAGGCCACCGAAGTCGAGACCAAGTCCGGCTTCCGCCAGCGCTTCGATGCGGTCGCGAGCAACGCGGACATCATGCATTCCTACAAGGACCTGCTGTCGGGCAGCGAGCGCGGGCGCAGCATGGCCAAGTCGCTGGGCCGCAAAAGCTTCAGCCCCAGCCTCTTCGTGGTGCATTTCGGGCTTGAGGGCACCTGGCCCGGCATTCCGCACCACATGATCCTGTTCGCCAAGCGTTACAAAGGCCTGCTCGACGACATCTACAAGAACGGCGTGGTGCCGGAAGATTTCGCGATCTACCTCCACCACCCGACCGTCACCGATCCCTCGATGGCGCCGGCGGGCAAGAGCACCTTCTATGCGCTCGTCCCCGTCAGCCACATGGGCAAGATGCCGCTCGACTGGGACGAGGTCGGCCCGCGCCTCGAAAAGATGATCCTCGACGAGCTCGGCCGCCGCTTGATCCCCGACATCCACTCGCGGATCGTCACCAAGTTCAGCTACGCTCCCAAGGACTTCAAGGCCGACTTGAACGCCCACATGGGCAGCGCCTTCAGCCTTGAACCGGTGCTGTGGCAGAGCGCCTGGCTGCGCGGCCACAACCGCGATGACGTGCTGGGCAACTACTACCTCGTCGGCGCGGGCACCCACCCGGGGGCGGGCATCCCCGGCGTGGTCGGCAGCGCCAAGGCGACGGCGGGTCTGATGCTGGAGGATCTGGCGGTGCGGTAATCCTCCCCTTCAGGGGAGGGTGACCACCGCAGGTGGTGGAGGGGCGAGCGATGATCAGAGGCCTGAAGGAAACAGTCAATCTCGCCCGCAAGCTCCGCGCCGAAATGACGCCGCCGGAAATCGCGCTGTGGCAAGCCTTGCGCACCCGCTCGGGCGGCCACAAGTTCCGCCGGCAGCACCCTGCCGGGATCTACGTGCCCGATTTCTTCTGCTCCAAGGCGCGGCTGGCGATCGAAGTGGACGGCAGGGCGCACGACAGCGCCTCGGTGATCGCCAAGGATGCCGCCCGCTCGCGGTTCCTGCGGGACAACGGAATTGCCACCACGCGCATTCCGGCGAAACTTGTGCTTGAAGATATCGAGGCCGTGGTTAGGCGGCTGGTCGATATCTGCGATGAAAGAATGAAGACGATGCGTTGCTCGCCCCTCCCCTATCCTGCGGATGGTCCCCCTCCCCGTTCCGGGGAGGATCGGTCGTGAAACGCCTCGCGGTCTATTGCGGCTCGGCCTCGCCCGAGGATCCGCGCTATCTCAGCCTCGCCCATGATGTCGGCACGGAACTCGCTCGGCGGGGGATCGGCCTCGTCTATGGTGGGGGCAAGCTCGGCCTCATGGGCGCGGTCGCCAAGGGCGCCAAGGACCATGGCGGCCACGTCATCGGCATCATCCCCGAGGCGCTGGTCAGGGCCGAGGTCGCCAATCACGAATGCGACGAACTCGTCACCGTATCGGGCATGCACGAAAGGAAGCAGCGCTTCACCGACCTGTCGGACGGCTTCGTCACCATCCCCGGCGGGGTCGGCACGCAGGACGAGCTGTGGGAGGCGATCAGCTGGGCGCAGCTCGGCTATCACACCAAGCCGGTGGGCCTGCTCAACGCTTTCGGCTTCTACGACCACCTGCTCGCCTTCAACGCCAAGATGATCGAGGTCGGCTTCGTCCGCCCGCAGCATGCCGGGATCATGATCGCGGCCGAGACCTGCGGCGACCTCCTCGACGCGATGGCGGCCTACGTCCCCCACACCCCGATCTTCCGCATGAAGGCCGGGGAGCTGTAGCCTTTGCGATGGCGTTCGATGCAGCCACCCGCGCCGCGCTGGTCGAGCATGCCCGGCTGACGATCAAGCACGGCTCGCAGAGCTTCTCGGCGGCCGCGCGCCTGTTCGACCGCGAGACCCGCGAGCGCGCCTGGCTGCTCTACGCCTGGTGCCGCCGCGCCGACGACATTGCCGACAATCAGGAGCTGGGCGGCGAGCTGGGCGACCAGTCCGATCTGGCAGGCCGCCTCGCCCACATCCGCCGCCTCACCGCGCTGGCCTTCGCCGGCGAGCCGACCGGCGATCCGGCCTTCGACGCGCTCGGCGTGGTCGCCGCCGAAGTGGGCCTCACCCCGCAGATGGCCGAGGACGTGATCGCCGGATTCCAATTGGACGCCGAGGACTGGCGCCCGCGCACGGAAGGAGACATGCTGCGCTATTGCTACCACGTCGCGGGCGCGGTCGGCGTGATGATGGCGGTGGTGATGGGGGTCTCGCCGCAGGACCGCGAGACGCTCGACCGGGCGAACGACCTGGGTCTTGCCTTCCAGCTTTCGAACATCGCGCGCGACATCGTCGAGGATGACGCGGCGGGGCGCTGCTATCTCCCCATCAGCTGGCTGGTCGAACAGGATATCGAGCCCGGCCAGCACACCAAGCCGCACCACAGGAAGGAACTCGCCGAAATGACCGCGCGGCTCGTCGCGCTGGTGGAAAAGCACGAGGCGGCGGCGCGGGTGGGCGCGGCAAAACTCCCCTTCCGCAGCCGCTGGGCGGTGCTCTCGGCCGCGCGCATCTATGGCGCGATCGGGCGCAAGGTCCGCGCGCGGGGGACAAGGGCATGGGATTCGCGGACCTTCGTGCCAAGGGGCGAGAAGGCGCTCTACGGCGTGCGCGCGTTCCTCTCGGCGGTGCTCAACCGCGAGAAGATGCCTGCGGGCGGGATCGACTGGGGGATCGCGGATTACCGGCCCGCATCGTCTCCCCGGGTTTGACGCGGGGGCATTCTCGTTTCCGCAGCATGGCTGCGCAGCCTTCTGCCCCTGAACCCTGTCCCGTCTCGACACCCGCCAAGCCGGGGGCTAATCCGGCAGCCATGAAAGCGCTTTTCACCGCTGCCGCAGCCTTCCTCGCCGCAACGCCGCTCGCCGCCGAGGGGCCAACCCCCGAGGAAGCCGGGGTCATCGCCGCCGCCGACGCCTTCTTCGCCGCACTGCGCAGCGAGGATCGCACCGCACTCGCGCAGCAAATGCTCCCCGAGGGCATGATCTTCGTCCACAGCCGGATGACGCCCGAGCCCCCCCGGATCGACGCCATTCCGGTCGCCGATCACCTCGCGCGCTGGGCCAAGGGCACGCGCAAGGTCGACGAGGTGATGCGCTACGACACCGTGCGGGTGGACGGCGACATGGCGCTGGTGTGGGGCCCCTATCGCTTCATCTCGGACGGGCAGACCAGCCATTGCGGGATCAATGCGCTGAGCCTCGTGAAGACCGAAGGAGGCGCGTGGAAGGTCGCCAACACGAGTTTCACGATGGAACGGGCCGAACGCTGCGCAGCGCTCGGCGCGCCGAAGGAGCCGCGCTGATGATCCGGAAACTCCTGATCGCCAATCGCGGCGAGATCGCCTGCCGGATCATGCGCACGGCGCGCAGCCTGGGCGTGGCGACGGTCGCGGTCTATTCCGATGCCGATGCCAAGGCGCTGCACGTGCGCCAAGCGGACGAGGCGGTGCATATCGGCCCCTCGCCGGCTGCCGAAAGCTATCTGGTCGGCGCGAAGATCATCGCGGCGGCCAAGCAGACCGGGGCGGATGCGATCCATCCGGGCTACGGGTTCCTGTCGGAGAATGCCGACTTCGCGCAAGGAGTGCTGGATGCGGGCCTCGTCTGGGTCGGGCCCAAGCCTGCGAGCATCCGCGCGATGGGCCTGAAGGACGCGGCCAAGCAGCTGATGCGCGCGGCGGGCGTGCCGGTGACGCCGGGCTATGACGGCGCGGACCAGTCGGTCGAGCGCCTCACCGCCGAGGCCGAGGCGATCGGCTACCCCGTCCTCATCAAGGCGGTCGCGGGCGGCGGCGGCAAGGGGATGCGCAAGGTCGATGCGCCCGAGGATTTCGTGACCGCGCTGGAAAGCTGCCGCCGCGAGGCCAAGGCGAGCTTCGGCAACACGCAAGTGCTGCTGGAGAAGTGGATCACCTCGCCCCGCCATATCGAGGTGCAGGTGTTCGGCGACGCGCACGGCAACGTCGTCCACCTGTTCGAGCGCGACTGCTCATTGCAGCGCCGCCACCAGAAAGTGATCGAGGAAGCCCCCGCCCCCGGCATGGACGAAGCCACCCGCGAAGCGATCTGCGCTGCCGCCGTGCGCGCGGCCAAGGCGGTGGACTACGAGGGCGCGGGCACGATCGAATTCATCGCCGATGCCTCCGAGGGCCTGCGCAGTACCCACATCTTCTTCATGGAGATGAACACCCGGCTTCAGGTGGAGCACCCCGTGACCGAGGAGATCACCGGGGTCGATCTGGTCGAATGGCAATTGCGCGTCGCGAGCGGCGAGATGCTGCCCAAGAGGCAGGATGAGCTGTCGATCAACGGCCACGCGATCGAAGCGCGGCTCTATGCGGAGGACCCCATAGAGGGCTTCCTGCCGTCCACCGGCCCGCTGGAACTCTTCGACTTGCCGGACGAGGATGATTTCGGGCTCGGCTTAGGTCGGCATCGCATCGAAACCGGTTACGCGCAGGGCAGTGAAGTCACCGGCTTCTATGACCCAATGATCGCCAAACTCGTCATGCACGCTTCGGACCGTCGGAACGCAGCGTATGGCCTCGCCAATGTGTGCGCGAAATGTCGCGTCTGGCCCGTCAAGACGAACCTGGGCTTCTTGAACCTTGCTTTGACTGACCCTGCCTTCCTTGAAGGCAAGATCGACACAGGCTTCATCGCCGCGCACGAAAATCACATCGTGCCGCCCAAGCAGACCGAAGATCGGGTGTGGCACGGTGCGGCCATAACCTTCATGCGCATGGCCTACGCTGACGGCGAAAGGGCCGATACATGGGACCTTCTTCCCCACCGGCAGGGGAATGTCTGGCGCGAGATCGCAGGGTTCCGTCTCAATTCCGCGCCCAAACTCGCGGTCGCCCTCCAGAGCGGCGGCGAGACTCGCACGATAGAATTGGAACGTGATTGGCCGACGCAAGAATACCGGCTTCATTCGGCTCAAGTGGACGGCGGCCTCCTGTTCATCGAGAATGCGCAGCCCCGCTTCGTGCGGTTGGCTCGCCACGACGGCACCGGCCAAGCCTCCGCCGCCGATGGCGCGATCATTGCCCCCATGCCGGGCAAGGTCATCGCGGTCGATGTTGCGGAAGGCCAGGCCGTCACCGCCGGGCAGCGGCTGCTGGTGCTCGAGGCGATGAAGATGGAACACGCGCTTGCCGCGCCCTTCGACGGGGTGGTCGAGGGGTTGGCCGTCAGCGCCGGCGGGCAGGTGCAGGTCGAAGCGGTGCTCTGCCGGGTGGTGCCTCAGGGCGAGTGAGACGCATAAATCTCCCCTCCCCTTGGGGAGGGGTCGGGGGTGGGGGGTTG
>NZ_ANFX01000021.1 GCF_000331285.1 Porphyrobacter sp. AAP82
GGCCTCCGCCGCCGAAGCCGCCGCCACCGCCGCCGCGCGGGCCACCGCCGCCGCCGCCGCCGTAGCGATCACCGCCCCCGCCGCCGAACCGGTCGCCGCCGCCGCCGCCGAAGCGGTCACCGCCCCCGAACCGGTCGCCGCCGAAGTCGCGGGGCGGAAAACCGTCATTCCCGCCGCCAAACGGATCGAAGCCATCTTCGCCGAAACCGTCGCGCTTGTCGCGGCCGCGCCGGCGTCCCCTATCGTAACCCATAGATCAAAACGTACCTTGCCACACTGCCCGTCCTCCAAAGCTCCGATGTCGTGAGCAGTGAGCCGCACCGGACACAGTCGCGCCGATCTTGTGGTCCGGCAGCGCACGTGGTTTCAGGTATAGCGTACAAAAGCCTGCTTTGCGAACGAAATAACCGGGACGACCGGTGAGCCCGGCTGCGAGCCCCGCAAGCCATGGCGCGCGGGCGCTTGCGGCGCGCCCCGCCTTTGGGCAAGAGTGGCGCGCAGGGTCACCGCGACAACAGGACGACAGCATGAGCGATTTTCGCCGCCTCAACGAAAATGTGTTGGTGAGCCCGCAGCTTGCGCTGGAGGATATCGCCGCTGCCGCCGCGCTTGGCGTCTCCACCATCGTCAACAACCGCCCCGACGGCGAGGAGCCCTCGGCGCCGCAGGGTGACGCGATCGCGGCGGCGGCGGCGGCGGCGGGGCTCAACTATGTCGCCATTCCCGTCGGCCATTCGGGCTTCAGCGAGCCGCAGGTCGATGCGATGATCGCCGCGCTGGAACAGGCCGAGGGGCCGATTCTCGCCTATTGCCGCTCGGGCACGCGCTCCACGCTGCTGTGGGCGCTCGCCAGCGCCAGGCAGGGCGACGATCCCGACACCATCGCTCGCACCGCTGCGCAGGCGGGCTATGACGTGGGCCCGATTCGCAGCCTGATCGACATGCTCGCGGCGCGCTGAGGCGCTGCCGTTTCGTGGCCCTGCTGACCCAGACCGCCGGCTCGCTCGTCGCCATCCTCGCGCTGGCGGGGCTGGCGTGGTGGCTGAAATTGGGCGGGACGCCGCGGCTCGACAGTGCAGCGACGGTCGCGCGCGCGGCGGGCGAGGTCGAGGACGGGTTCGCGCCGGTAACGTCCGCCTGCGACGCTGCGGGCGCGGCCGCGCTCGCCCGCGATGCGCAGGGGCGGATCATGGTCATCAAGCGCCACGGCAACCGCTTTGCCGGCCGCGTGCTCGGCCCGGGTGCTGCGGCGCGGATCTGGCGTGACCCCGGCGATATCGCGCTCGAGGTCGATCCGGGCGAGCCGCGCTTCGGCAAGGTTGTCCTCACCCTCCCCGACGCCGAGGCTTGGGCCGCGGCGATCAATCGGGTAAACGGGGCGCGCGATGCCTGACTTCAACCCCACCCAATATGCCGTGCCGCTGTTCGTGGCGGCGGTGCTCGCCGAGATGATCTGGGCCCGGTTCCGCGCGCCCGCAGCCTACGAGCCCAGGGACACCCTCGTCAGCCTGATGTTCGGCCTCGGCTCGACCGTGGCGGGCGCATTGCTCGGCGGATTTGCGCTCACCCTCTTCATCGAGACCTACGAATACCGCATCTTCGATTTCGGCCCCGAGTGGTGGACGGTGTGGTGGGCCTGGCCGGTCTGCTTCGTGCTCGACGATCTCAAGTATTACTGGGTCCACCGCGCCGGGCATCGCATCCGCTGGATGTGGGCGAGCCACGTGAACCACCACTCCTCGCAGCACTACAACCTCTCCACCGCTCTCAGGCAGACATGGACGGGGATGTTCACCTTCGGCTTTCTCTTCGCGGTGCCGCTGGTGCTTCTGGGCTTCCATCCGGCGATGATCGCGATCTGCGGCGGGTTCAACCTCATCTACCAGTTCTGGATCCACACCGAGGCGATTGGCCGCATGCCCGCGTGGTTCGAGGCGGTGATGAACACCCCCTCGCACCACCGCGTCCACCACGCGACCAACCCGCGCTATCTCGACACCAATTATGCGGGCGTGTTCATCGTCTGGGACAGGCTGTTCGGCACCTTCACCCCCGAGGTCGATGACGAGACAATCCGCTACGGGATCGTCAGGCAATTGGGCAGCTTCAACCTCCTGTGGTCGGTGTTCCACGAATGGATCGGGATGCTGACCGATATCTGGCGCAGCCCCTGGCAGCACAAGCTGGGCTACCTGCTGCGCGAACCCGGCTGGAGCCATGACGGCAGCCGCGAGACCTCCGGCATGATCCGCGCGAAGTGGCAGGCCCGGGTCGGCACTGTTGGCCTGCAAGCAACATCAGTGGCGGAACGAAACCCGATTGCGGGCGGCACGGAAGCTGCCTAAACCTCTCCTAACGAGCACGTCCCGGCCACTCTGTGTCACCGTGACGGAGCGGAATCCGGCGCAGTGCAAGGCGCGAGGAGGGAGCGATGCTGATGCATCGTGACCGACGAGCAACGCCGCAATGCGCCGGATTCCGCCCGCCGCGAAGCGGTTGCGTCAGGGAGCCCGCTGGACGGCGTTCCGGCGATTGCAGGGGCAACCAGCCCCTGCTGCACGCCGCGCCTTGCCAGCGGGCTCCCTGACGCAATCACGGTAACACGGAGTGGCCGGGACGTGCTCTGAAAGGGAGAGATCATGGAAAGTTTCGACTACATCGTCATCGGCGGTGGCAGCGCGGGCAGCGCGGTTGCCGGGCGGCTCGCGGTGGACGGCACGCGCCGGGTGTGCCTCATCGAAGCGGGCGGGCGCAACGACAACATTCTGGTGAAGACGCCGGGCTTCATGCCCTTCCTGCTCAAGAACGCGAACTATCGCTACGAGACCGTGCCGCAGAAGGGCTTGGGTGGCCGCACCGGATACCAGCCGCGCGGGCGGGGCCTGGGCGGCTCCTCGGCGATCAATGCGATGGTCTATATCCGCGGCAACCGCTGGGATTACGACAACTGGGCGGCCGAGGGCGCGACCGGCTGGGGCTATGACGATGTGCTCCCCTATTTCAAGCGCGCCGAGGCGAACGAGCGCGGGGGAGATGACTTCCACGGCGCGGGCGGGCCCCTGTTTGTCGAGGACCAGAAATACGCCAACCCGGCGAGCCACGCCTTTGTCGAGGCGGCCGCCGCGCTCCAGCTGCGCACCAATGCCGATTTCAACGGCGCGCGGCAGGAGGGCTTCGGGCTCTACCAGGTCACCCAGCACAAGGGCGAACGCTGGTCGGCGGCGCGGGCCTATGTGGAGCCGATCCGGCAGCAGGGCAATTTCGCGGTGCGCACCGACACGCTGGTCGAAAAGCTGGTGATCGAGGCCGGGCGCGTCATCGGCGTCCGGGTCCGGCGCGGCGGCAAGTCCGAGACGCTGCTCGCGAAGGCCGGCGTGGTGCTGAGCGCAGGCGCGTTCAATTCCCCCCAGATCCTGATGCTGTCCGGCATCGGCCCGGCGGAGCATCTCAAGACGCACGGGATCGACGTGGTGCTTGACCGCGCAGGCGTGGGCGGCAACCTTCAGGACCATATCGACTATGTCTCGGGCTGGGAGACGCAAAGCGACGTGCCGCTCGGCCAGACGCTCAAGGGCACGCTCAAGATGGCGGCCGCGATCGTCGAGCACCGCCGCAAGCGGACCGGCACGATGACCACGCCCTATGCGGAAGCGGGCGGGTTCTGGACCGTGATGCCCGAGAGCCCGGCCCCCGACGTGCAATGGCATTTCGTCCCCGCGGTGCTCGAGGATCACGGGCGCGAGAAGGTCAAGGCGCACGGCTTCTCGCTCCACGCCTGCGTGCTGCGGCCCGAGAGCCGGGGGACGGTGCGGCTGGGGAGCGCGGATGCGGCCGCCGCGCCGGTGATCGATCCCAACTTCCTCGATGACGAGCGCGACATGGCGGTTCTGCGCGCCGGCGTGCGCCTGTCGCACCGCATCGCCGAGGCGCCGCCGCTGCAGGCCTTCGGCCCCAGGGACCGCCACCCCATCGACATGGACGACGACGCCGCGCTCGATGCGCTGATCCGCGCGCGGGCGGACACGGTCTACCACCCGGTCGGCACCTGCCGCATGGGGAGCGACGCGGACGCCGTGGTCGATCCGAGTCTCAGGCTCAACGGGCTCGAGGGCCTGTGGGTGGCGGACGCGAGCGTGATGCCCAAGCTCGTCAGCGGCAACACCAACGCGCCCAGCATCATGATCGGCGAGCGGTGTGCCGATTTCGTGATGGCGAGTGAATAGTTTACGCCCTCAAGCGCCGGGCGCGGCCCGTCCGGGCCGCTTGGCTTTCGCGCCATAAGGCGCGGCGGCCGTTCGGCCTTGCGGTCGCTTCGCGCCCGAACCAGAACCCGCCCGATCAGACTGCGCTGATCCGGCCCGCCATCGGACGGGCCGCAAGCGCGACCGCGCGACCGCAGGCGCCCGGCGCGTAGCGGAGGAACAGCGCCGAGGACGAACGCCCGGAGGGGCGAGCGAAAGACAAAAAAGGGCCGGAGACGCATTACGCGGCTCCGGCCTTATTCAGTCTGTTCGTTCGCAGGAGGAACGTGGTGAGGCGGGGGGAGGGGAGAGGGAGAGAGAGGCCTCCCCCCGCCAAGCTGGGTGGGTGAGGGGCTTAGTTGTAAGCCCGCTCCCCGTGTTCGGAGATGTCGAGGCCGTTGGTCTCGGCTTCGGCGTCGGGGCGCAGCCCGATGGTGTACTTGAGCGCGAGGAACAGCGCCGCCGAGACGATCCCGGTCCATGCGACGGTCACGCCGACCGCGTAGATCTGGGTGGTCACCTGGCCGACGAGGTCGAACGCGCCAGCGACGGCCACCGGCGCGGTGTAGTCGATCCAGCCCTGCCCGCCGAGCGCCGGGTCGGCGACGATGCCGGTCCCGATCGCGCCGATGATCCCGCCGACCGCATGGATGCCGAAGACATCAAGGCTGTCGTCGTAGTTGAGCTTGTTCTTCACCGTGGTGACGAAGACATAGCAGATCACCGAGGCGACAGCGCCGAGGATGATCGCCGTGCCGGGGTGGGCAAAGCCCGCCGCCGGGGTGATCGCCACAAGGCCGGCCACCACACCCGAGACCGCGCCGAGCAGCGAAGCCTTCTTGTGGGTGATCTGTTCGATGATCGCCCAGGCCGCACCGGCTGCCGCAGTGGCGACGAAGGTGTTGACGAAGGCGAGCGCGGCGAAGGCGTTGGATTCGAGCGCCGAGCCGGCGTTGAACCCGAACCAGCCGATCCACAGCAGGCTGGCGCCGATCATGGTCATCACCAGGCTGTGCGGGGGCATGGGCTCCTTCTTGTAGCCGATGCGCGGGCCGATCACGAGGCAGCCGACGAGCCCGGCGATCCCTGCATTGATGTGCACCACGGTGCCGCCGGCGAAGTCGAGCGCGCCCCAGCCCCACAGCAGGCCGTAATCGGTCGGCGCGGCGTGGAGGAAGTCGGGGCCGGCCCAGTACCACACCATGTGCGCGATCGGGAAATAGGCGAGCGTCATCCACGCGACCACGAAGATGATCAGCGGGGTGAACTTCACGCGTTCCGCAAAAGCGCCGACGATCAGTGCCGGCGTGATGCAGGCGAAGGTCATCTGGAACATCACGAAGACCAGCTCGGGGAGATAAACCCCGTTCGAGAAGGTCGCGGCAAGGCTGGTGACGGTCACCCCCTTGAGGAACGCCTTGTCGAGCCCGCCGACAAACGCCGGGAAGGGGGTGCCGGTGGAGGTGAAGGCCATCGAGTAGCCCCAGCCGAACCACACCAGCGCGGCAACGCAGACGATGGTGAGGACCTGCATCAGCACGCTCAGCATGTTCTTGGCGCGCACCAGGCCGCCATAGAACAGCGCGAGCGCGGGAACGCTCATCATCAGGACCAGCGCGGTCGAGACCATCATCCAGGCGACATCGCCCTTGTTGACCATGTCGGCAGTGGGCACGAACGGCGTCGGCGCCGCCGCGGGCGCGGCCATGGCCGGCGCGGCGAGCAGCGCCGCCCCGGTCGCCACGACCGCAAGATTGGAGAGAATGCGCTTCATTGCTTTGGGTCCCCTTACAGCGCGGTTTCGCCGGACTCGCCGGTGCGGATGCGGGTGGCGGACGACAGATCCAGTACGAAGATCTTGCCGTCGCCGATCGCGCCCGTGTTGGCGGTCTGCTGGATGGTTTCGACCACTTGCGCTGCGATCTCGTCGCTGGCAGCGATCTCGAGCTTCACCTTGGGAAGCATGTTGGTGGAATATTCGGCGCCGCGGTAGATTTCGGTCTGACCCTTCTGGCGGCCGAAGCCCTTGACCTCGGTCACGGTCATTCCCGCGATGCCGATGCCGCTCAAAGCCTCGCGCACGGTGTCGAGCTTGAACGGTTTGATGATGGCGATGATGAACTTCATCTGTGGCCCCTGTTGCACCGGATTTTTTCCGGCCGCCGGACACACAGCAACAAGCGTGCCAAGATTGTGTAACGCAGGTGACGCAAAGGAATCCGCGCGTTTTTACGCAAGCGCGGGATAATACCCGCCTAATTTACGGGCACGTGATTAACACTTAGGCAATTTTTGCGGCCAGCCGTGCGTCACTCACCCGCGATATAGCGGTCGGTCGCGCGGGTCGGCAGGCCGTCGATACTGCGGGTCCGCTTGGCCATCTTGGCCTCCCACTCGGCGGGATCGGACTGGCGGTGGGCCTTCTTGAGCGTATCGCGCTCGCCCTCCAGCGCCATGAAGGGCACGCCCCAGCCGCAGGAGGACTGCACGCTCTCGACCGCAATGTCGAAGAACTGGCGCGTGCCGGGCATCAGCGTGAAGTGCGCCGCGAGCGCGCTCCAATCGGGGTCCTGCGGCAGCACCGGCCGCCCCCGCCCGTAGATGCGCAGGATCAGCGCGGGCTGCTGGAAGTTGCAGAACATCACCGTGATCCGGCCCGCATCGGTTTGGGCCGCAGCAAGGTGCGCGTGGGTCTCGTTGCCCGATCCGCCAAGGTCGAGCCAGGCGACCCGGGTGGGCGAGAGCACGCGGAAGGCGTCATAGCCCTTGGGGCTGAGGTTGATCCGCCCCTCCCCCGCCGCGCTCGCCACGAAGAACACCGGCTGTGCGGCGATCATGGCGATGTGCTTTTCGGTGAGCGCCTCGGTGAAATCGGCCATGCGCGAACCCTCCTTTTGCACGCGTTCTAGCCCGCAACGGCAGGCTTTCCTACAGCGATGCTGCCGGGGTAGATTGCGCGCGGCTCTTTCGCATTGTCTGCCCCCCGGTCGCAGCCCGGGTCATGCGCCCGATCCCGGCACGAACATGCGCGAATCTGTGTGAACTTCGCTTTTGCCCCGCAACTGCCTGAAACGCTTTAGGAAATCCTGTAGGATTGCGCGTTTTGCAATGTGAACTTCGTGAACTTCGCAAGATTGTTGCGCGCCGCCCCGGCTCCTAGAGGAAATCGCGCAGGGTCTTGATAAAGCGGTCGAACTGGTCGTGGTGAAGCCAGTGCCCGGCCTTCTCGAACTCGATCACGCTGGCGGTTTTGAAGTGGGCGATGCGCCCGTCCTTCTCCGGGTTCGAGGCCCACGAATCCGCCCCGTAGAGCAACAGCGCCGGGCACCGGATCGCGCTCCACAGCTGTTCGATGAATTCATCGCCGATATCCTCGACCGGCCAGACATTGAGGTGCGGATCGAACTTCCAGCTATAGGTGCCGTCCTCGTTGCGGTTGACCCCGTGGACGGTGAGGTGGCGCGCCTGTTCCTTGGTGAGGTAGGCGTTCTCCTCGATCATGCGGGCGAAGGCCGCCTCGATGCTCTCGTATTTGCGCGGCGTGCGCCCGGCCGCCTTGCGCTTTTTCTCGATCCATTCGGCAAGGCGTTCAGGGTAAGGTGTCTCGCGCTGTTTCTCGCGCCATTCGGGCGAGGGGCCGAGACCCTCGATCGCGACGAGCTTCGTGACCATGTCGGGAAAGGCCCCGGCATAGCGCAGCGCGACATTCCCGCCCATCGAATGCGCCACCATCCTGACCGGGCCGACGCCAAGCTGGTGGATCAGCTGGGCAAGGTCATAGACCATGTCGGCGGCCGAATAGACCCCGTCCGAGACCCAGTCCGAATCGCCATGCCCGCGGTGGTCCATGGCGATGACATGGTAGTCCGCGCTCAGCGCCTCCGCCGTCCAGTCCCAGCTGCGCGCGTGATCGCGCCCCCCGTGGACCAGCACCAGCGGCGGCTTCCCCCGCCCGCCCCAGTCGAGGTAATTGAGCTTGAGGCGCTGCGAGATGAAGCTCTGCGAGGTCGGGCCGGTCGTATCCATGGCCCCCGCCATGCCGCGAAGCCCGCGCCCCCGCAAGCCTAGCGTTCCTTCGTCGCCGAGAAGGTCAGCTCCGGGTTCTTTTCGACCTGGTAGGTCACGTCCCACGGGCTCTTGGCCATGAACACCATGTCCCCGTCGCGGTCCTTGGCGAGGTTGGCGCGGTTGAAGCCGGCGAAGTCGTACAGCGCCTTGGCGTCCCCCTTGATCCAGCGCGCGGTGGCGAAGGGCGAGGGTTCGAGCACGGCTTCGACCTTGTATTCGGCCTCGAGCCGGCTGATCAGCACCTCGAGCTGCAACTGGCCGACCACCCCGACGATGTGGGCCGAGCCGATCTCGGGATAGAAGACCTGGATCACGCCTTCCTCCGAGAGGTCGTCGAGCGCCTTCCTCAGCTGCTTGGTCTTGGTCGGATCGCGCAGCTGCACGCGGCGCAGGATTTCGGGGGCGAAGTTGGGAAGGCCGGTGAAGCGCACCTGGTTGCGTTCGGACAGGGTATCGCCCACCCGCAAGGTGCCGTGGTTGGGAATGCCGATGATGTCGCCGGCCTCGGCTGTGTCGGCGAGCTCGCGGTCCTGCGCGAAGAACAGGATCGGGGAATGCACCGCGATCGGCTTGCCGAGGCCCGACGGGGTGAGCTTCATGCCGCGTTTGAAGGTGCCCGAGACCTGCCGCATGAAGGCGATGCGGTCGCGGTGGTTGGGGTCCATGTTGGCCTGGACCTTGAAGATGAAGCCGGTGACCTCGTCGCGGGTCGGGGGGATCTGCTCCTCGCCTGCGGGCTGGGGGCGCGGCGGCGGGGCGTGGCGGGCGATGGCGTCGATCAGTTCGGTGACGCCGAAGTTCTTCAGTGCCGAGCCGAAATACACGGGCGTGAGGTCGCCGTGGCGGAAGGCTTCGAGGTCGAATTCGGGGTAGCCGCCGCGCGCCAGCTCGATCTCGTCGAGGAAGCGCTGGGGGATGGCAGCGGTATCGCGGGTGCCGAGGAATTCGCGGCTCGGCCCTTCGGGGCGGGCGACGGTTTCGGTGGCGAAATCGAGCAGCCCCTCGAACTCGCCGCCCATGCCGATGGGCCACATCTGGGGCGAGACGTCGAGCGCCAGCATGTCGGCGACCTCGTCCAGCGTCTCGAAGGGATCGCGGCCCTCGCGGTCGACCTTGTTGACGAAGGTGAGGATCGGGACGGAGCGCAGGCGGCACACCTCGAAGAGTTTTCGCGTTTGCGGCTCGATGCCTTTCGCCGCGTCGATCACCATCACTGCGCTGTCGACCGCGGTGAGCGTGCGGTAGGTGTCCTCCGAGAAGTCCTCGTGGCCCGGGGTGTCGAGCAGGTTGAAGACGATGCCGTCCTTCTGGAAGGTCATCACCGAGGAGGTCACCGAGATCCCGCGCTGCTGCTCGATCTTCATCCAGTCCGACCGCGCCCGCCGGGCAGCACCGCGCGCCTTGACCTCGCCGGCCAAGTGGATCGCCCCGCCTTGCAGCAGCAGCTTTTCGGTGAGCGTGGTTTTCCCTGCGTCAGGGTGCGAGATGATCGCGAAGGTGCGGCGGTTGGAGGTCACTGGCTGTCGCGCGCGACGCGGAAGCCCGCGAAGTCCTGGTTGACCGGCATCAGCTCGATCCGGTTGATGTTGAGGTGCGGCGGCAGGCTGGCGATCCAGCCGATGGTGCCGGCGATGTCCTCAGCCGTCATCGGGTTGACGCCGCGATAGAGATCGTCCGAGGCCTGCTGGCTGCCGGTGCGCACCACGGTGAATTCGGTCTCGACCATCCCCGGCTCGATGCTGGTGACGCGCACCCCGGTGCCGTGGAGATCGGCGCGCAGGGCGAGCGTGAAGTGGTTCACGAAGGCCTTGGACCCGGCATAGACATTGCCGCCCGGATAGACGTAGTTTCCCGCGACCGAGCCGATGGCGATGATCGCGCCCTTCCTCTCGATCAGCTGCGGCAACAGCTTGCGGGTCAGCACCGCAAACGCGGTGACGTTGGTGTCGATCATCGTGTGCCAATCGTCGAGACTGGCATTCTGCGCCGGGCTAAGGCCTTGGGCGAGACCGGCGTTGTTCACCAGCAGGTCGATCTCGCGGAAGCCTTCGGGGAGGCCCGCCAGCGCGGCATCGAGCGCTTCCGTGTCGCGCACGTCGAAGCAGGCGGTGTGGACTGTGTCCGCGCCCAGTTCGGTGACCAGCGCGTCAAGCCGCTCCTGCCGCCGCCCGGTGGCGACGCAGCGCCAGCCGTCGGCGACCAGGCGGCGCACGGTGGCCAGGCCGATGCCGGCGGTCGCGCCGGTGACGAAAGCGGTCTTGCTCATCCGCGCAGCTCCCCGCCCAGCTTGGCCGCGGCGGCGACGACCTTCTCGGCAATCGCCTTGAGGTCGGCATCCTTGAAGCTCGCCTCGCCCGGCTGGAGCGTGACTTCGACGGCGATGGACTTGTGGCCCTCGGGCACGCCTTGGCCTGCGAACACGTCGAACACCCGCACGCCGGTGATGAAGGCCTTGTCCGCGCCCTGCACGGCGCGCACGAGATCGCCCGCCGCCAGCGTCGCGGGCACGAGGAAGGCGAAATCGCGGGTCACGGCTTGCAGCGCGGGCGGGGTGAAGCCCGGGCGCGCGAAGGCCGCGCCCTGAGTCAGGTTTTTCCGGGCCGGGATCGCGTCGAGGAACAGCTCCACCGCCGCGATGGGCCCATCCGCATCGAAGGCTTTCAGGGTCGAGGGATGCACCATCCCGAAGCGCGCCAGCACCACCTTGGGGCCGAGCCTGAGGGTCGCGGACTGACCGGGGTGGAACTGCGCCCCCGCCCCAAACGCTTCTGGGCCCATCACCATCAGGTTGGCGACCGGAGCCCCCGCCGCTTCAAGCAGCTGGAGCGCGAGCGCCTTGGCGTCATAGGCGTCGAAGGGCCTGGCCTTGCCGCTCTGCCAGCCGCGCTGCGTTTTCTCGCCCGCGAGCACGATGCCGAGGGTGGGCTTTTCGTCGGAGAGACCGTTGGCGCCCCGGAAGTAGCGCCGTCCGATCTCGAACAGGCGTGAGGATGCCGCGCCGCGGTCGGCATTGCGCTTGGCGGCCATCAGCAGGCCGGGGAGCAGCGAGGGGCGCATCGCCTTCATGTCCTCGCTGATCGGGTTGGCGAGGGTCCAGAGGGGTTGATCCGAACCGAAGTGCTCCGCCGCCCAGGCGGGCAGGAAGGACCAGGTCACCGCCTCGTTCAGCCCGCTCGCAGCGGCGGCACGGCGCAGGCCCCGTTCGAGCTTTTGCTGCGGGGTGGCGGTCGGGCGGGCGACGCCTTCCGCGCGGGGAAGCGCGACGCTCGCCACCTTGTCGAGGCCGTGGATGCGCACGACTTCCTCGACGAGATCGGCCGGACCTTCGATGTCGTGGCGGCGCAGCGGGCAGGTGACCTGCCAGCCCCCATCTTCTTTGGCGCCGATGCTGAAGCCGAGGCTTTCGAGGATGCGCTGCTGTTCGGCCTCGGGCACCTCCACCCCGCCGAGACGGGTGGTGAGCGAGGGATCGAAGGCGACGACCTTCGCTTGCGCCGGCGGCGAACCGGCACGGACGATGTCGCTCGGCGTGCCGCCTGCCAGCTCCACGATCAGCCCGGTGAGCAGATCGAGGCCTTGATCGAGAAACGCGGGGTCCACCCCCCGCTCGAACCGGGTGCGCGCGTCGGAGGACAGCCCCAGCCTGCGGCCCGTTGCGCCGATGCGGGCGGGATCGAAGTAAGCGATTTCGAGCAGGACGTCGGTGGTGTCATCCTGCACCCCCGAATGCTCGCCGCCCATGATCCCGGCAATGTCGTGCACGCCCGCATCATCCGCGATCACGACCATTTCGCTGTCGAGGGTGTAGGTCTTCTCGTTGAGCGCCAGCACCTCCTCGCCGTCCTTTGCGCGCCGCGCCACCACCGCGCCCGAGAGCTTGGCGAGGTCATAGGCGTGGGCCGGACGCCCGAAGCCCAGCATCAGGTAATTGGTGAGGTCGACCAGCAGCGAGATCGGGCGCTGGCCTGCGCTCTTCAGCCGCGTCTGGAGCCAGTCGGGCGAGGGGCCGTTGGTCACACCCGTCACCACGCGGCCATAGAAGGCCGGGCAGCCTTGGGGGTCGTCGGTGCGGATTTCGACCGGGCACGCGCCGCGCGCGTTGAAGGCGGGCATGGGAACCGGCTTCAGCGTCCCCAGCCCCTTGGCCGCCAGATCGCGGGCGATGCCATGGACACCCATGCAATCCGGGCGGTTGGGGGTCACGGCGACTTCGATCACCGGATCGCTGCCGTGATAGGCGGCGAAATCGGTGCCGACCGGCGCATCGTCGGGCAGTTCGATGATCCCGTCGTGATCCTCGCCCAGCTCCAGCTCGCGGGTCGAGCACATCATGCCGTTCGATTCGACGCCGCGGATCGCGCTCTTCCTCAGCACCATGCCGTTGGCGGGGACGGTAGCGCCCGGCAGGCCCAGCACGCCCTTCATCCCGGCGCGCGCATTGGGCGCGCCGCACACGACTTGCAGCGGGTTGCCGTCTCCGGTGTCGACGGTGAGCACCTGAAGCTTGTCGGCATCGGGGTGGCGCACGGCGGTCAGCACGTGGGCGATGCGGAAACCGGCGAGCCTCGTAGCCGGGTCCTCCACGCCTTCCACTTCAAGCCCGATGGCATTGAGCGCGTCGCAGATTTCCGCCACCGAAGCGGTGGTCTCGAGGTAATCCTTGAGCCAGGTCAGCGAGAACTTCATGCGCGTGCTCCCACGCCGGCAGACAGGGTGGGCTGGTCGAAGGGCGAGAAGCCGTAATGCGCCAGCCAGCGCGGATCGCCGTCGAAGAAGGCGCGCAGATCGTTCATCCCGTATTTGAGCATCGCGATGCGGTCGATCCCGAGGCCGAAGGCGAAGCCCTGCCACTCCTTCGGATCAAGCCCGGCGAATTCGAGCACGCGGGCGTTGACCATGCCGCTGCCGCCCAGTTCCATCCACGCATGGCCCGGCGCATCGCCATGCCCGCCAACGACGCGGCGGCCCCCTTCGTTGGAGTATCCCACGTCCACTTCAACGCTCGGCTCGGTGAAGGGGAAATAGGAGGGGCGCAGGCGCAAGGTGATATCCTCGCGCTCGAAGAAGGCCTTGAAGAAGGTTTCCAGCGTCCACTTGAGGTGGCCAAGGTGGATGCCCTTGTCGATGACGAGCCCTTCGACCTGATGGAACATCGGGGTATGCGTCGCGTCGCTGTCCGAGCGGTAGACGCGGCCCGGCGCGATGATGCGGATCGGCGCGCCCTGATCCAGCATCGCGCGGATCTGGACGGGCGAGGTGTGGGTGCGCAGCAGCACTTCACGGCCCTCGGGAGTCTTTTGTTGGCCTACCGCTTCGCTACTTGAGGCCAAAGTCTTGTCCGGAAAATAGAAGGTGTCGTGCATCGCCCGCGCGGGATGCGTCTCGTCCATGTTGAGCGCGGTGAAGTTGTGCCAGTCGTCCTCGATCTCGGGGCCCGTGGCGACCGCGAAGCCGAGGTCGGCGAAGATTTCGGCGAGTTCGTCCATCACCTGGCTGACAGGGTGCACCGAACCCCGGGGCGCGGCCGCAGCCGGGAGCGTCAGGTCCACCGTCTCGCGCGCCAGCTGTTCTTCGAGCGCAGCGGCTTCCAATGCGGCCTTCTTCGCGTCGAGCGCATCGGCGATCGCCGCGCGGGCCGACTGGATCGCGGGGGCGGCCTGTGTGCGTTCTTCGGGGGTCATGCCGCCCAGGGTCTTGAGCGCAAGGCTCACCCAGCCCTTCTTGCCGAGGGTTTCGAGCCGCTCGGCCTCGAGCGCATCGAGGCTGGTCGCCGCGGCGATCGCGGCCAGCGCGGCCTCGGTTCGGGAAGTGATGTCGGTCATGGATTGCAGGTGCTCTGAGCCGTGATTTCGCCGAGGCCCGCTAGCGGCAAATCGCCGGAAATGCAAAGGACCTTGGCACTCGGGGAGCGGTGCCCGGCCGTTCAGGATGCCCCGGCCGGCGTGGGCGCGTGGAGCCCCTGCACCGCCGCGCCTGCCACCGCCAGCCGCGCCCGCGCCGCCGCCGCCAGCAGGGGCTTCTCCGCGCGCGCATATTCGGACGGGCTCATTCCCATGAAGCGCCGGAAATCGCGCACGAAATGCGACTGGTCGTGATAGCTGCAATCGAGCGTGCCGAGCCACTTGCGCGAGGGATCGATCATGAACCGCGCAAGGCTTCTCAGGAACCGCTGGCGGCGCAGCAGCAGCTTGGGCGGAAAGCCGAAAGCGCGCCGCGAGAGGCGCTCGAGACTGCGCACCGTCATCCCCACCCGCGCGGCGATATCGGCCACCGTCAGCGTATCGGGATCGATGAGCGCTGCATGGATGGCGATGATCGCGGCCTCGGAAGGGTGCCGGGGCCCGTCGAACAGCCGCGCCATGTGCGCCTCGATCTGCGCGAGTTCTGCGGCATGATTGCCGCGGCTCTTCGCCAGCGCGGCGGCAAGCGGGGCGAGGGGAGCGAACACCGGATCGGCGGCGCCATCGACGAAGCGGTCGGCATAGTCGCTCGCACCGGCAGCAAAGAGCCGTGCCCAGCCCAGCGGGAGCAGCCCGACCCCCCAGCTGTGCCCCGAGCCGACCCGGAACCGCACCGCACGGCTGGTCGGTCCGGTGACGGTGAAGACGGGGCACGCCGCCAGCGGCCCCGGGCCGATCACCGACTGCGCATCGACCGCGCCCAGAAACCGGATATTGGCCCATTCGGGGTGGAGCCAGTCCTCCAGCCACACCCTGCCGACCGAGCACACCACATCGGTGCGGTAATAGGTCGTCACGTAACGTCGCAGCGGCTCTGCCGGCAGGGCAAAGCGCAATTGTACCGAATCCCCTGCCAGCGCGTGCATCAGATTTTGTCCCCCGCCGCGCCCTGCCCCGGGAGCGCGTGCTGCATGCGACCGCATTGTGACCGTCTGCCGGTCATCGCGGGGGGCCGATAGCATGATCCAGACAGCAGGGGTAGCGGTGCTTGTGTCAGGTGCGAGGGCTGGGCGGCGCCGGCGGATCGAGGGTCTGCGCCGCGCTGCCCCACACTCTGGCCCGGGCTTCCATGAACGAAGTCAGGATCGGGTGATCGAGCGCGGCATATTCGCTCGGGTTCATCGCCATGAAATCGCGGAACTCGCGGGTGAACTGCGCCTGGTCGTGGTAATGCGCGTCCATCGCCTCGGTCCACGGCCGCCCGCCGCGCTGGAGCATGAAGGTCGCAAGGCTGCGCATGAACCGCTGGCGGCGCATCAGGAGCTTGGGCGAGAAGCCGAAATAGCGGGTGCAGACCCGTTCGAGGGTGCGGATGCTCATCGCGCAGGCGCTGGCCAGCTCGTGGACCGAGGCGTGATCGCCGTTGACCAGCGCGGCGTGGACCCGGGCAATGCGCGGCTCGTCGCGGCTCGGGCGCATCGCGCGTGCGAGCCCCTCGACAAGCGCTGCATATTGCTCCTCGATGCTCGCTTCGGGGTCGCACAGCACCTCGGTGAGCGGGGCGAAATGGGCAAAGGCGGGGTGCGCGGCGCCATCGCAGATGAGGTTGGTGACCGTGCTCGCATCGGCATCGAAGAACCGCGCCCAGCCGAGAGGCAGGAACCCGACCCCCCACATCCGCACCTTGCCGAGCGAGAAGCGGCACGCGCGCGAGCTGGGGCCGGTGGCGACGAACGGCGCCCCGCTCAGCGTCAGCCCGGCCATCTCGGCTTCGGGCAGGCCCCCGCAGAAGAAGCGGATGTTGCCCCATTCGGGCTGGAGATAGTCGGTGACCCGGCCCCCGCCCTCGGGCAGGTCGAGCGTGAGGTGGTAGAGCGAGGTGAAGCACCCGGCGAATTCCGGCGGCGGTTCGCGGAATTCGGCCGACAGCCGTTCGGGCGGCAACGGCGAAGGTCGCCGGGCGGCGCGCGTGTAATTTCCATCCCCCATGTGCGCTATAAAGCGCAAATGGCGCAGTTCTACAAGGCTTGTGGCGGATTTCTACAAACCGGACGCGAACAGGGGCAGGCTCCCGTGCGGGAACCTGCCCCTACATTTCGTGCCGGGCCGAGGCCCTGCGCGGCTTACGCCGGGAGCGCCGCCTTGGCTTGGGCGATCACGGCCTTGAAGGCGCCGCCTTCGTTCATGGCGAGATCGGCCATCGCCTTGCGGTCGAGTTCGATGCCAGCCAGCTTGATGCCGTGCATGAACTGCGAATAGGTCAGGCCTTCCATGCGCACGGCAGCGTTGATGCGCTGGATCCACAGGGCGCGGAAGGTGCGCTTCTTCACCTTGCGGTCGCGGTAGGCGTACTGCCCGGCCTTCTCGACCGCCTGCCGGGCGATGCGGATGGTGTTCTTGCGGCGACCGCGATAGCCCTTGGCCTGGTCCAGAATCCGCTTGTGCTTGGCGCGGGTGGTAACACCCCTTTTGACGCGTGACATATCAGTATATCCTTGTTTCTACGTGCGTAAGGGCCAAGGCCCGGCTCGCATCAATCCAGCCCGTAGGGCGCCCACTTCTTGATCGTCGGCGTATCGTTGGCCGACAGGACCGAGGTGCCGCGGTTGGTGCGGATATACTTCGCATTGTGGCTGATCAGACGGTGACGCTTGCCAGCGACGCCGTGCTTGACCTTGCCGGTGGCGGTGATCTTGAAGCGCTTCTTCACACCGCTCTTGGTCTTCAGCTTGGGCATTTTCATCTCCTGCATGAGACACGTCGGAACCGGCCATGGCAGCCCTTGTCGCCAGGCTGGCTAATTGATTCGTGTCGGTGAAGTACGCGCGCTTAGGCGTGTGGGCGGCGAAAGGCAAGGGGGATGGGGGGCGCATGCCGCCCCGCAGCGATGCTTCGCCAGGTTCGCGCGTCAGCGGGTGCCGGGCTGTTTGAGTTCGGCAAGGCTGACCGCCTGGCTGATGCCGATGCTGCCATCGAGCATCTGCACTTCCATCAGCACAGACGGCGACGGCGCCCCCCAATCGATCGTCAGCCGCCCGAAATTCGGCATCAGCGGGGCCTTGGCGATGCGGTTCCGATTGGGGCCGAACACCGGCCACACTTCGGTCAGCCCGGACGAGGTGAGTTCGTAAAGCGGATAAGGCATGCGCTCGTCCAGCCGCGAGAGTTCGGCATAATGGGTATCGCCCGAGATGATCAAAAGGTTTTCAACCTGGGCAAAGTCGATCAGGTCCAGCAGGCGCTGGTGATCCGCCTGAAAATTGATCCACGCCTCGTAGCCGGGCGCATCGGGCAACATCTGCGTTGACGAGGCAAGAATGCGCAGATCGGCGGGACGGCGCAGTTCGGCCTCCAGCCAGTCCCATTGCGCCTGCCCCAGCATCGTCGCGTCCGGATCAGGATTGACGACATACTGGCCCTTGTCCTCAGGCTCGACGCTGTAGCCGAGCAAGGGCGTGCGAAAGGTGCGGTTGTCCGGCAGGATCACCTGGATCCGGCGGCCTTCGGGGCCGAACAGATAGCTCGCGTAGATGCCTTCATGGCTACGGCGCGGGTGATCGGCCGGCACCCCCCAGAAATCCAGAAAGATTGCCGCGCTTTCGGCCTTCATCGGATATTCGCTGCCGCCATCATTGACGCCGAAATCGTGATCGTCCCAGGTCGCGATGACCTTCGCATTGCGGCGCAGGGTGCGGAATCCCGGCTTGGCGGCGAGCTTGTCATACTTGGCTCGCAACACCGCCATGTCCTCGGTGTCGCCATAGATGTTGTCGCCGAGGAAGATGAAGAGCTCAGGGTTCCAGGCATTCACCAGATCCCAGATCGGCTGTTCCTTGTCCTGATGGGCGCACGAGCCGAAGGCAATCCGGGTGAGCGCCTGTTGTGCTGCGGGCGCTCCCAGAGCGGGGGCCGAGGCAAGGGCTGCGCTGGTCGCTGCGCCCTTGATCACACCGCGACGCGAAATCGGACTTGCCACCCGTTACCTCCGTGGTTGCACCTGCCGATCACCAACCAGGCGGAGCGGCCGGGCACCCTATCGGACAGGATTGTTGCAAAGTCCGGACAGGATTGCAGCTTGAGCCCATCGTGTCGGTCCGGGTGGGGGGCAATGGCGCTTGCCCCTTACCCCATCGCCTCGAGCACGTCTTCCAGCCGCGCCGGATCGCCGAGCGCGATCACCGTGCCGTCGCTGCCGGCATCGAGCGGGTTGCCCTGCCAGTCGGCCATCATTCCCCCTGCGCCCTCCACCACGGGCACCAGCGCGGCGTAATCGTGCAGCTTCAGCCCCGCCTCGATCACGATGTCGATATGGCCGCTGGCGACGAGGCCGTAATTGTAGCAATCCCCGCCATAGACGATCTTGCGCTCGGCGACGCTCTTGGCGACCGACATGAAGGCGTCGGCTTCCTCGTTGGTGAAGGCGTGGGGGCTGGTGGTGGCAAGCACCGCGTCCGATAATTCCTTGAGCGGCTTGGTGGCGGCGGGCGTGCCGTTGAAGAGCGTCGGCTGGCCGATGCGGCCCACCCAGCGCTCGCCGCTGACGGCCTGGTCGATGATGCCGAGCACCGGCCAGCCATCCTGAAGCAAGGCAATCAGCGTGCCGAAGATCGGGCGGCCGGCGATGAAGCTGGTGGTGCCGTCGATGGGATCGAGCACCCACTGGCGGCCCGCGCCCTCGTTGCGGGTGCCATATTCCTCGCCGATGATGCCGTCGGCGGGGAATTCGGCTTCGATCAGGGCGCGCATCGCGGCCTCGGCGGCGCGGTCGGCTTGGGTGACATAGGTGCGGTCGGCCTTGCGCTCCTGGCTCCACTGGCCGCGGAACAGCGGACGGATCGCGGCCCCGGCGGCATCGGCGAGCGCCAGGGCGAGGGCAAGGTCCTTATCGGTTGGCGAGGTCGCCATCAGCGGTTCTTCCAATAGTCGAAAGCGAGTTGTTGCTGCGCTTTGACATGCGCAAGAGCGTCAGGGCCGGTCCACTCGCCTTGGTAACCGGCGGCCTTTGCCCGGGTGACCCACCAGCCTTGACCGGGCAATTCGTCGGATTGGCGAACCACCAAAACCGCCAGCAATGGCTCGACGTTGGCGCGGCAATGCTCGTCGATCCTGTCGAGCACGCGGCCCAACTGTCCAACAAGATTGGTATTAAAATCGAACCCGAGACGCTCGATGACTTCCTTGTAAGTCAGCATGTTGCCCGTGCGCGCAGCCTCGAGAAGCATGTCCCGAACTTGGCGAGGGTCTAGAGACATCAGTCGAACAGGCTCGAAACCGAGCTCTCGTCCGCAATCCGCCGGATCGCCTCGCCAACGAGGGGCGCGATGGGCAGGATGCGGATGCGGTCGCTGGCTTCGGCGGCTTCCGTCGGGCGGATCGAATCCGTGATCACCAGCTCCTTGAGGCTCGATCCGTTGATCCGCGCCACCGCCCCGCCCGACAGCACGCCGTGGGTGATATAGGCCGCGACCGACTTGGCGCCGCCCTCCAGCAGCGCCTCGGCCGCGTTGCACAGCGTGCCGCCCGAATCGACGATGTCGTCGATCAGGATGCAGTGCCGGCCCGAGACGTCGCCGATGATGTTCATGACCTCGCTCTCGCCCGGACGGTCACGCCGCTTGTCGACGATCGCCAGCGGCGCGTTGTCGAGGCGCTTCGCCAGCGCCCGGGCGCGCACCACGCCGCCGACGTCGGGCGAGACCACCATCAGCTGCTGGTCGCCATAGCGCGCCTGGATGTCGGCAGCCATGACGGGCGCGGCATAGAGGTTGTCGGTCGGGATATCGAAGAAGCCCTGGATCTGCCCGGCGTGAAGATCGACCGCGAGCATCCGGTCGGCGCCGGCCTCGGTGATGAGGTTCGCCACCAGCTTGGCCGAGATCGGGGTTCTCGGCCCGGGCTTGCGGTCCTGCCGCGCGTAGCCGAAATAGGGCACCACCGCGGTGATCCGCTTGGCCGAGGCGCGGCGCAGCGCGTCGATGCAGATCAAAAGTTCCATCAGGTTGTCGTTCGCCGGGAAGTTGGTCGGCTGGACGACGAACACGTCCTCCCCGCGCACGTTCTCGTGGATCTCGACGAACACCTCTTCATCGGAGAACCGCCGCACGCTGGCATCGGTCAGCGGGATTTCGAGATAGGCCGCGATCGCACGGGCGAGCGGCAGGTTCGAATTGCCGGACATGATCTTCATGGAAACGCGAATCCCCGTAGGCCCAAGACACAGCCCGCCTAGCGATGCGTCATGGAAATGCAACGCAGTGCGGAGCGGTTCTCGTCAGGCAAGACGCGGCGGCGGGCAAGGAGGGGACCCGCCGCCGCATCCCGCGCGCTCTGGCGCGCTGGTGTCGGGCCTTGTGCCTCAGCCCGGCACTTTCCAGACCTGGAAGCCCTTCACCCGCATCTCCGCCGTGCCGCCGGCATAGTCGCCGGTGTGCTTGACCGCGACATTCATCAGCGGGAACCAGGTCGTGCCCTTGAACGGGTTGACGGTCTGGTAGGTCTCCTTGCCATCGACGAACCAGGTGATGAAATCGGGCGCGATGTCGACGGCGTAGCGGTGGTAGGCAGTGTCGAACCCCGACAGCCCATAGGCATTCGCGGCATTGACCTGCATCAGCGCGGTAAAGGTGCGCGTACCATTGGCGCCGCCATGGATGTTGCCGCTGATGTTGCGGGAGAAATTCCAGCCGCTCGAATAGCCGAAGCCTTCATAGACGTCGATTTCGGGCGGCCAGCCGCTCGCGGGGAGCAGCCACAGGGCGGGCCATCCGCCGCGGCGGTTGGGCATCATCGCGGTCCATTCGTATTGCCCGTATTGCAGCTGGGTTGCAGGCATCCGCTGCCCGGTGAGGATCGCGGCGCCGTGGTTCCAGTAGACCCCGTCGTGGAGGATCGGACTGACAAGCTGCTGGCTGCGGATCACCAGCTCGCCGTTCTCGATGGCGAAGGGGGCCATGGCGGAGGGATGCAGCACCGGATCGAGATAGAGCCCGGTCTCGGCATTGCCGGGCTGGGTGCGCCCGTGGGGCAGACGCGTGCGCCAGGCATCGGCTGCCCCGCCATCGCTCCAGGTCACCCGGGCAGGATCGAGCTGGTAGGCGAGCGCGCCGCTCGGGCCGAAGGTCCGCGCCGGGCGGAAGCCGGCGGTTCTGGCCACCCCCGCCGCCGCACCGGCTACCGCGGTGATCCGCGCCCACGAATTGATCACCGCGCCGCCCACCACGCCTTCGGGCAGGATCAGGTCGAAGGTGCGCCCTGCGTCCATGTTGATGAGCGGGATGCGCACGGTTTGCTCCAGCGGGTCGCCCGGGCGGAAGAACAGCGTAGTGACGGTGCGCTGGAAGTGCCGCCCCTCGACGCCGGCCAGCGTGCCCGATCCGTTGCGGGTCATCACCCGGACGATCACCGTGTTGGGGGTCTGGCGGTTGATGCGGACCGGCACGAAGGCCTCGGTCGCGCCGACCGGCACGCTGACCGTCCCGATGCTGACCGCCGCCTTGGCAGGATAGGCGGTGCCGTTCTTGAAATCGAAGGCGGCAAAGGGGTTGGTGGTGGTGACGGCGCCTTCGGGCAGGCTGGTGGCGAGCGCGGCCTCTTTGTCGCCGTTCGGCTGGACGGACGTGGCCGGCTGGGCGGCACTGGCAAGCCCGGCTGACGGCGCGGCCGCCTCATCCCCGCCGCAGGCGCCGAGAACCGATACAAGAACAGCAAGTGAGACAAGGCGCTTCATGGGACAATCCTCCGGTTGCCCCGTTTTGATGGGGGCCGGAATCCTGATCCGTCAATATAATCTGGGTTAAAATACGACGAGTTGTGAAATAACATTCATTAGTAAACGAGAATAGAATATTTTTTACTCTTTTGTTAAACGGATCATCGCAGCATTGGCTATGAATAGATCGCTGGTGTGTATTTTGACATATTCGGGAAAAGGTCTGTCGCCCGATTCGGATCGGGTCTCCAAGGCCAGAAAGTCCAGGCCGTAACCTTGCGGCGGCACTGCGGAGCGGCCATGCCCGCGCCGGTCGCGCGTGACGCAGGTGAAGCCGGCGCGGGCGAAATGGGCGACCAGATGATGGAGAGCGGTGCCATCGCCCGCCCGGACAGCGCCTTGCGGTTGAGGCCCGACGATTATCGCGGAGGCAATCTGCCGCCGGCGCGCCTCACGCCTCCAGTTCGACGTCCCAGTAGAGCCAGTCGCGCCAAGTTTCGTGGAGGTAGCCGGGAGGGAACATCTTGCCGTGCTGCTGCAATTGCCAGCTGGTCGGGCGGATCGGGGGCTGGTGGATCGGCATCCCGGCCTGCTTGGGGGTGCGCCCGCCCTTCTTCATGTTGCACGGCGCGCAGGCGGTGATGATGTTCTCCCACGTGGTCCGCCCGCCAAGTCGGCGCGGGGTGACGTGGTCGAAGGTCAGGTGATCGTGGCTGCCGCAATACTGGCACTGGAAGCGGTCGCGCAGGAACACGTTGAAGCGGGTGAAGGCGGGAAACTCGCTCGCCTTCACATATTGGCGCAGCGCGATCACGCTCGGGATCTTCATGTCGAAGCTGGGCGAATGGACCTCGCGGTCGTAGCTCGCGACGATATCCACCCGGTCGAGGAACACCGCCTTGATCGCGGTCTGCCACGGCCACAGGCTCAGCGGATAGTAGGACAGCGGGGTATAATCGGCGTTGAGCACCAGCGCCGGACAGGCCGAAAGATTGCGCGTCGGGTCCTCGTCGACCCCGCGGAACTTCGCCACTTTCTCGATCAGTTCGGCATTGAACACGACGCGCGTTCCTCCCTGATTGACCTCTATCCTGCCGTGGCAGGGCAAAGAGTCAAACCCGTGACAGGGTGGGTTTCCACAGAGTTGGCCACAGGGACATCCTGTTGATGACCTGTGGATAGCGCAAGGAAATGTCCTGTGGCATGGGCCTTTGCGATGGTTCGCACCGCCCCGCCCGTGACCCGTTTCGCGCCGAGCCCCAACGGGCGGCTGCACCTTGGCCACGCGCTGTCGGCGATCGTCGCGCATGATCTGGCGGCGGCGGGCGGCGGGCGGTTCCTGCTCAGGGTCGAGGATATCGACGGGCCGCGCTCGCGCCTCGAACTGGCGGATGAATTCCGCCGCGATCTGGAATGGCTCGGACTGGAATGGGAGGAGGTCCCCGCCCAGTCCACCCGCCTCGCCAGCTATGCGGCGGCGGCCGAAGCGTTGCGGGTGCGCGGGCTCATCTACCCCTGCACCTGCACCCGCTCCGAGATCGAGGCGGCAGGTGCCTTGCCCGGGGCGGAGGGCCTGATCTACCCCGGCACCTGCAAGCACCGCCCGCCCGATCCCGCGCGCCCGGCGGCATGGCGGCTGGATAGTGCGAAGGCCTTGGCCGAAACCGGCGCGCTGCGGTGGGAGGATGCGCTGGCCGGGCCGCAAGCGGTCGACCTTGCAGGCCTCGGCGATGTGGTGCTGGTGAGGAAGGATCTGCCGGCAAGCTACCACCTCGCCGTCACGCTTGACGATGCCGCGGACCGCGTCACGCTGGTCACCCGCGGCGCGGACCTGTTCACCGCGAGCCACGTCCACCGCACCCTGCAAGCCCTCCTCGGCAAGCCCGTGCCGCGCTGGCACCACCACCGGCTGCTGCTTGGCAAGGACGGCGAAAAGCTCGCCAAGCGCCGCGGCTCGCCCGCGCTGGCCGAGCGGCGGGAGCAGGGCGCGGACGGACGGATGCTCGCCGATCAACTCAGGATGCAACTTTTGTCACTTGGAACCTGACGCTGATGCGTCCATTTAGGGACCCATGACCTATGTCCTCATCCCCGCGCTGCTCATCCTCATGGGCCTGACCGCCTTCTCGCTGGTGAAGGGCATCATCGCCTTCCTCCAGACGACCAAGATCGACCTCGAAACCGGCGAGGGCAGCACCGCGACCGACATGCAGCTCGCCCAGAACAAGGCGATGTTCGCGCGCATCAAGTATCAGGGCCTGGCCATCGTGGTGGTCGCGATCCTGCTGGCGGTGTCGCGCTAGGCCTCAAGCTTCATGGTCAAGCTCAACCGCATCTACACCCGCACCGGGGATGACGGGACGACGGGTCTCGTCGACGGCTCGCGTTGCCCCAAGCATTCGGCGCGCATCGCCGCGATGGGTCTGGTGGACGAGGCGAACTCGGCGATCGGCCTTGCGATCTGCGCGCTCGCGGGCGAGGCCGAGAAGGCGCTCCTCACCCGCGTGCAGAACGACCTGTTCGATCTCGGTGCCGATCTCGCCACGCCCTCGGCCGACGGTGATTTCACCCCGGGCGAGATGGTGCTGCGCATCGTCCCCAGCCAGCCCGACTGGATCGAGACGCAGATCGATGCGCTCAACGAACGGCTCGAACCGCTCACCAGTTTCGTGCTGCCCGGCGGGAGCGAGGCGGCCGCGCGCGTCCATGTCGCCCGCGCCACCACCCGCGCCGCCGAACGCGCGATGGTGGCGCTGGCCGCCGAGGACGCGGTCAATCCCGCCGCGCTCGCCTATATCAACCGCCTCTCCGACCTGCTCTTCGTGCTCGCCCGGGTGGCGAACGACGAGGGCCGCGCGGACGTCAAGTGGGTGCCCGGCCAGAACCGGTAGCGCGCCGATAGCTAGCCAAATAGGCTGCTAGCCAGCGCCCGCGTTCCCCGCTAGGGCGGCGTTCTTGCTGCACTTGCGAAGGAACTCACCCCCCATGACCAGCCCCATGCGCAACATCGCCGTCATCGGTGCCGGCCAGATGGGCACCGGCATCGCCCAGACCGTCGCGGCCCAGGGCATGAAGGTCATGCTGACCGATGTCGACCTGCCCCGCGCCGCAGCGGGCAAGGCCAATATCGAGGCGGCGCTCGCCAAGCTGATGGGCCGCGGCAAGATCGAGGCGGCCGAGGCCGAGGCGCTGCTCGCCCGGATCACGCCGGTCGCCGATTACGCGCCCTTCGCCGAGGCCGACCTCATCATCGAGGCCGCGACCGAGCGCGAGGAGATCAAGAACGCGATCTTCGGGAAGGCCGGGAAGGTGCTTGGCCCAGGCGCGATCATGGCATCCAACACCTCGTCGATCCCGATCACCCGCATGGCCAACCACTCGCCCGATCCGGCGCGCTTCATCGGGCTGCACTTCTTCAACCCGGTGCCGGTGATGGGCCTCATCGAAGTCATCCCGGGCCTTGCCACCGCCAAGGAGACCACCGACGCGGTGACCGCCTTCGCGCGGGGCCTCGGCAAGGAAGTGGTGCTCAGCCAGGACGAACCCGGCTTCGTCGTCAACCGCATCCTGCTGCCGATGATCAACGAGGCGGTGTTCGTGCTCGGCCAGTCCACGGCAGGGATCGAGGATATCGACAAGGGCTGCCGCCTCGGCCTCAACCACCCGATGGGGCCGCTGCAACTGGCCGACTTCGTGGGCCTCGACACCTGTCTCGACATCATCAAGGTGCTCTACAAGACCACCCGCGACAGCAAGTATCGCCCCGCCCCGCTGCTGGTGAAATATGTCGAGGCGGGATGGCTCGGCCGCAAGACCGGGCGCGGGTTCTACGACTACACGGGCGAGGCGCCGGTCCCGACGCGCTGAGGCGCGGGCGCTGATCCCGGCGCATGCCCGGCGCGTCCGGGCGCAGACGGGTCGCAGGCCGGGCAACAATCGGCCGGGCTGCGCGGTTGGGCAGGGGGAAGGAGACGCCCCATGCCCGAAACCACCCCGCCCCGCCCCGGCCATCTCGCCGGTCCGCCGCCCGAAGCGCATAACGACGAACAGGACCCGCGCGCAGCGCAGGCGCGGGATGTCGCCGCGGATGCCCGCCGCGAGGACAGCCGCAGCGCCAGCCCGCTCGACAGCACCAAGCCTCCCGCCACCGCCACCGATCCCGCCCCCGACAGCACCGGCGACCTTGTCGACGAGATGCGCCGCATGGAGGGCGAGGGCCGGATCGACATGTCCGCCTTTGCGGGCGAGCCCAATCACGATGACGAGCCCGGCACCTATGGCGGCGAGACCACCGATGATGACGACAGCGAATGGCTCACCGCCGATGGCGAGACGCTGAACGAGGAGGAGATCGATATCCTGCTCGACGCGGAAGGCTATGCCGAACTCGAACGCGCGCTGGATGCAGATGACGAGGACGGGGCCGACGCGGACCCGGTGCCGGGTCTCGACGAGGAGGAGTGAGGCGGGCTGTCGCTTGAGCCGGCCGTGTTGCTGACCCTATGACCCTGGTGCCTGATCGTCCGGGATGACCGGATCTGCCGGGGCCGGTCCGGCGATCACCGCTCCCGATGCCAGGGGCGCGGTCATCGGGTTGCCGGCAGCGACGCTGCTGCCCGGCGAGGGAAGCGGCGCGGGGCTCGCCGGGGTATCGGGATCATACTCGCCGAACACCGCAGGCGGTGCTTTCTGCCCTTCCCCAGCCACCGGCTGCGCGCCTGCGGCCAGCAGCCCGCGCTGGCCTTCGGACAGGCTCACCACGCGCGTCACCAGCCCGCCATTGTCCTGCGAACCGATCATCGCCGCCGCGCCGAGCACGGTCAGGACCACAAAGGCGAGCGCCATACGACTGTTCTGGAACAGAAGCCTCATCATGCCGCGCGCATAGCAGGCGCATGGTTAAGCCTTGGTTGCCTTCAGCCGCGCGCCGCGGGCAGGCCGCGCTTCCATTCATACAGCAGATCGAGCGCCTCGCGCGGGGTCAGGGCATCGAGATCGGCCGCCCTGAGGCTCTGTGCGAGCTGCTGTTCGGGGGCCGCAGGCTCGGGCTCGGCGGGCGCGAGGTTGGCGAACAGCGGCAGGTCGCCAAGCCCCGCCGCAATCCCGCCGGTCGCCTCGCGCTGCGCCTCGAGCCTGGCGAGCACCGCCTTGGCCCGCGCGACGACATTGGCAGGCACCCCGGCGAGCCGCGCGACGGCAAGGCCATAGGAACGGTCGGCCGGGCCATCGGCAAGTTCGTGGAGCAGCACCAGATCGCCCTGCCATTCGCGCGCGCGGACGTGGTGGAGGCTCAAGGCCTCGCAGGTTTCGGCCAGCCTTGCGAGCTCGTGATAATGGGTGGCGAACAGGCACCGGCAGGAAATCTGCGAATGCACCGCCTCGGCCACCGCCCAGGCGAGCGCGAGGCCGTCATAGGTGGATGTCCCGCGACCGACCTCGTCAAGGATCACGAAGCTGCGATGGGTGGCCTGCGCGAGGATCGCGGCGGTCTCGACCATCTCGACCATGAAGGTCGAACGCCCCCGCGCAAGGTTGTCGGCCGCGCCCACCCGGCTGAACAGGCGGTCGACGAGGCCGATTCGCGCAGCGGTGGCGGGGACGAAGCACCCGGCCTGTGCGAGCAATACGATCAGCGCGTTCTGCCTGAGGAAGGTCGATTTGCCGCCCATGTTGGGCCCCCCGATCAGCCACAGGCGGTTATCGGCAGCAAGCTGGCAATCATTGGCGACGAAGCGCTCGCCGGTCTTTGCCAGCGCGGCCTCGACCACCGGATGGCGGCCCGCGGTGATGGCAAGACCTGCATCCTCGGCGATCTCGGGCCGGCACCAGTCGCCCTCCGCCGCCCGCTCGGCATTGCCCGCGCCCACATCCAGCCGCGCGAGCGCTGCGGCGGTGGCGGCGATGGCTTCGCGCGCGGCGATGACCTCGGCCACCAGCCTCTCGAAGTGGGCTTCCTCGCAGCCCAGCGCATGGCCGCCGGCCTCGGCGATGCGGGCGGCTTCCTCGTGCAGTCTCAGCGAGTTGAACCGCACCGCACCGGCCATCGTCTGGCGGTGGGTGAAGCCGCTATCGGGCGCCATCAGTGCATCGGCATGACGCGCGGAGACCTCGATGAAATAGCCGAGCACCCCGTTGTGGCGGATTTTCAGCGAGGCGATGCCGGTCTCCTCGCGGTAGCGCGCCTCCATCGCCGCGATCGCGCGGCGCGCATCGCCCGATGTGGCGCGCAATTCGTCGAGCGCGGCGTCATAGCCGTCGGCGATGAACCCGCCGGAAGACCGCTCGGTCGGCGGCGAGGGGACAAGCGCGCGCGCGAGGTGATCGGTGAGCGCGCCGTGGCCGGTCAGCCGCGAAGTCACCTCGGCGAGCAGCGCGGGCCCGTCGGGGGCGCCTGCAAGCCAGTTGTGGAGCCGTCCCGCCTCCGAAAGTCCATCGCGCAGCTGGCCAAGATCGCGCGGGCTGCCCCGCCCCGCCACCACCCGGCCCAAGGCCCGCCCGAGATCGGGGATCGCCCGCAGAATGTCGCGCAATTGCGCGCGCTCGATCGGGCGGTCGCGCCAGAACTGCACGAGAGCCAGCCGGGCCTCGATGGCACCTGCATCGAGCAGCGGCGCCGACAGGTCCTCGGCCAGCAGCCGCGATCCTGCACCCGTCACGCAGCGGTCGACCGCGCCGATCAGGCTTCCGGCGCGGCCCCCTTGCGCCGATTCGAGGATCTCGAGGCTCGCGCGCGTCGCCGCGTCCATCGCCATGGTGCTGGCGGTCTCGCGCGCCACCGGGGGGAGCAGCAACGGCAGACGCCCGCGCCCGACATGGTCGAGATAGGCGACCAGGCCCCCCGCCGCCGCCAGCATCGCGCGGCTGAAGGCCCCGAAGGCATCGAGCGTCGCGACGCCGTGCACCGCCTTCAGACGCTCCGCCCCGGCATCGCTGGCGAAGGTCGAGCGCGGGCGGAAGATCGCCTCCTCGGGGCCGCCAGATTCTTTGGGCTCCCAATCCTCGGGCACCACCACCTCGCTGGGCGAGAGCCGCGACAGCACCGCGCCCAATTGCTCGCCCGTGCATTCCTCCAGCACCATCGCGCCGGTCGAGACATCGACCGCGGCGATCCCGACCTTGCCCCGCAGTTCGGCGAGGGCCGCCAGCACATTGGCGCGGCGCGGTTCCAAAAGCGCTTCCTCGGTGAGCGTGCCCGCCGTCACCAGCCGCACGATCGCCCGGCCGACCAGCACCTTGGAGGACGGCGTGCCTTCACGCCTGGCGCGCGCCTTGGCTTCCTCGGGCGTTTCGACCTGCTCGGCAATCGCCACCCGGCAGCCCGCCTTGATGAGACGCGCCAGATAGCTCTCGGCCGAATGCACCGGCACCCCGCACATCGGGATCGGCGCGCCGCCATGCTCGCCCCGGGTGGTCAGCGCGATATCGAGGATGGCCGCCGCGCGCTTCGCGTCCTCGAAGAACAGCTCGAAGAAATCGCCCATGCGGTAGAACAGCAGCGCATCGCCCGCCTCTTCCCGCAGGCGCAGATATTGCGCCATCATCGGGGTGGGTTTCGGATCGTCGCGCGCGGGCATGACGATCGCCTAGCGCGCCGCGCGGCGATTCGGGAATGTCGCCACTTGCAGCTTTCCCCGAACCTGGTGCGATAAACGACCTATCGCATCGGCGCGGCTCGGGCTAAGCGGGGCACGGTTTGCGTTACGGACGATGAGGGGGACGGGCACCATGGCGGACGACAACAAGGGCGGCTTCACCGCGCGAGAAGCGCTGTTCTATCACGAGACGATCCGTCCCGGTAAGCTGGAGATCGTCGCCACCAAGCCGATGACCTCGCAGCGCGACCTCAGCCTTGCCTATTCGCCGGGCGTCGCGGTGCCGGTCGAAGCGATCGCCGGCGATCCCTCGCTCGCCGCGCGCTACACCGCCAAGGGCAACCTTGTCGCGGTGATCTCCAACGGCACCGCGATCCTCGGCCTCGGCAACTTGGGCGCGCTTGCCTCCAAGCCGGTGATGGAAGGCAAGGCGGTGCTGTTCAAGCGCTTCGCCGACGTCGATTCGATCGACATCGAACTGGCCACCGAAGACCCCGAAGCCTTCATCAACGCCGTCGCCCTGATGGAGCCGACCTTCGGCGGCATCAACCTTGAAGACATCAAGGCCCCCGAATGCTTCATCATCGAAGCCGCGCTGCGCGAGAAGATGAAGATTCCGGTGATGCACGATGACCAGCACGGCACCGCGATCATCACCGCGGCGGGCCTGCTCAATGCCTGCCACATCACCGGCCGCGATTTCGAGGATGTGAAGGTCGTGGTCAATGGCGCGGGTGCGGCGGCGATCGCCTGCACCGCGCTGATCAAGGCGATGGGCGTGCGCCACGAGAACGTGATCATGTGCGACCGTTCGGGCCCGATCACTCCGGGCCGCGACGGGGTCGACCAGTGGAAGAGCGCCCACGCCGTCGCCACCAGCGCGACCAGCCTCGAACAGGCACTGGAGGGCGCGGACATCTTCCTCGGCCTGTCGGCGGCGGGCGCGTTGAAGCCCGAATGGGTCAAGAAGATGGCCGACAAGCCGATCATCTTCGCCATGGCCAACCCCACGCCTGAAATCATGCCCGACCAGGCCAAGGCGGTGCGGCCCGACGCGATCGTCGCCACCGGCCGTTCGGACTTCCCGAACCAGGTCAACAACGTGCTGGGCTTCCCCTTCATCTTCCGCGGCGCACTGGATGTGCAGGCAACCACCATCAACGAAGAGATGAAGGTCGCCGCCGCCAAGGCCATCGCCGAGCTCGCCCGCCAGCAGGTGCCCGAGGAAGTGGCGAGCGCCTATGGCAAGAACCACAAGTTCGGCACCGACTACATCATCCCGGCCCCCTTCGATCCGCGCCTGATCGAGGTCGTCTCGTCAGCGGTCGCCAAGGCGGCGATGGATTCGGGCGTGGCGCGCACGGCCATTGAGGATTTCGATGCCTACCGCGTCGCGCTGCGCAGCCGCCTCAACCCGACCACCTCGGTCCTCACCGGCGCCTACGAGATCGCCCGCGCCAATCCCAAGCGGATGGTCTTTGCCGAGGCCGAGGAAGAAGTGGTGCTGCGCGCCGCGATCCAGTTCCGCGATTTCGGCTATGGCACCCCGATCCTGGTGGGCCGCACCAAGGCAGTGCTGGACAAGCTGCACCAGCTTTCGGTCGGCGATCCGGGCAGCTTCGAGATCCAGAACTCGGCCGACAGCGAGCATGTGCCCGCGATGGTCGCCTATCTCTACAAGCGCCTCCAGCGCCGCGGCTATACCGAGCGCGATGTGCGGCGGATGGTCAACCAGGATCGCAACGTCTTCGCCTCGCTGCTGGTCGCGCTGGGGCATGGCGACGGGATGATCACCGGCATGACCCGCACCTTCGCGCAGACCGTGCGCGAGGTGAACCTGGTGCTCGATCCCAAGGAAGGCTGCCTGCCCTTCGGCATCCACATGATGATCGGCAAGAATCACACGACCTTCCTTGCCGACACCACGATCAACGAACGCCCCGATGCTGCCGCGCTCGCCCACATCGCGCGCGAGACCGCCGCGGTCGCCAAGCGCATGGGGCACGAACCGCGCGTGGCGTTCCTGTCCTACTCGACCTTCGGCAACCCCTCGGGCCAGTGGCTCGACAATATCCGCGCCGCAGTCGCGATCCTCGATCAGGAGGAACAGGGCTTCGAATATGAAGGCGAAATGGCGCCCGATGCCGCGCTCAATCCCAAGGTGATGGCGCTCTATCCCTTCAGCCGCCTGTCGGGCCCGGCCAATGTGCTCATCATGCCCGGGCTGCAATCGGCGAACCTGTCGGCCAAGCTGCTGCGCGAACTGGGGAGCAACGCGACCATCGGCCCGATGATGATCGGCATGGAAAAGCCGGTCCAGATCGTGCCGATGACCGCGAGCGTCCCCGATGTGCTGACGCTCGCGGTGCTGGCGGGCGCGGGGGTGGTGGGCTGAGAGAGGCGCGCCCCTGTCGTTACAGCCGGGGCGCGCGGCCCGTCACGCCTCGGCCGCTGCCGGATTGACCTCGCCCGAGGCGATCGCAGTCATCTTGCGGTCGCCGCCGCGGGTGTCTTCGAGGCACTGGACGAGCACGCCCGCGTCCTCCTCGAGCCCCAGCCGCCGGGCAAACGCCGCCGCGGTGCCATAGCCCGAAATGCCGTAATGGGTCATACGCTGGTATTGCGCGATGATCGAGGCATCGCGCACGTCCTCGTCGGTGAAGTCCGCCTCCACCCCGTGCGCGCGGGCTTCGGCGACAAGGCCTTCCATGCCCCGGCAATGCTCGCCGCGCGGGTTGGCGTCGTGGCTTTCGATCAGGCTCTTGAGCTGCGCCATCCCCTCCTCGATCCCCTCGGCCCCGGCCGACAGCGCCTTGCGCAGCTCGCCCGAACGGGCGGTGTCATGGAGCTCGCGCGTCGCCTGCAAGGCCTGGCGGTTGGCGCTGTAGAGGTCCTTGAGGGTCGAGATGGTCATGGCGGGGCTCTCCGGTGCGGGGTTGGGTTCTGCCCTGGCGATTGCCGGCACCGCCGGAGAGCGGCCCTGTCATGGGTGAGGGCTGCGACGCGGATCGGACAGGACGTCAGGGTCTTGCGACGAGGCGCGCCTCGCGGCCCAGCGCGACCACCGGCCAGCCGCCGCGCCACACCAGCGGCGCGGCGAGCATGATGCGGCGGGTGTTGATCTCGTCCTCGGGCCGGGCACGGGGGCGCCCGGCGTCGACCGCGTGGTAGAGGATGAAGGTCTCGCCGTCCTTCTCGGCCAGCGCATTGTGCCCCGGCGCGGTCCATCCGGGCGAGGCTGCGAGGATCACGCCGCCGTTCTGCGGCCTGACCGCGAACGGCCCCGTCGCCGAGCGCGCGCGGGCCACCATCACCGCGTAATGCGCGTTCGGCCCGCAGCAATTGTCGCCCGAGAAGAACAGATAATACCAGCCTGCGCGATAGGTGACCCACGCGCCCTCGACGAGGCGGCGGTAGTGCGCGGGGTCATCGGTCGGCACGGGGGCGACGAGGTCGATCGTCGTGCTGCCGGGGGCAAAGGCGAGGCCGTCGGCGGTCATCTCGCGCACCTTGATGGGGCCGAACCCCGAGCCCCAGTAAAGCAGCCGCTTGCCGGTCTGAGGGTCGTCGAACAGCATCGGGTCGATATTGACGAAGCCGGGGCCGCACAACAGCGGCTTGCCCGTGTCGGTGAAGGGCCCCTCGGGCCGCGCGGCGGTGGCGAGGGCGAGGCACAGGCCCTGCGCCGGGTCATCGAGCGCGGCATCGGGCTTGGCCGAGTAATAGAGCAGGTAACGCCCCTCGACCCGGGCGACATGCGGCGCCCAGAAATCCTGTGTCCGGCCGGCCCATGCAGGCTTCACCGGCAGCGCATCGCCGAAGTGCTGCCACTGCGCAAGGTCGGGCGAGCGGGCGATCTGGATGTTGACCTGCCGGCCTTGCACCGAGCCTTGCGTGGCATAGGCGTAGAACGTGCCGTCGTCAGCGCGCAGCACGGCGGGGTCGGGGAAGTCGGCATCGATGGCGACGCGCGGTGCGAGTGTGGCACAGCCCGCCATCAGCAGGGGCAGAAGGGCGATCGCGATCCGGATCATCGGGGGCCTCCGCGCCCGCAGCGGCGCTGTCAGCCCTCATTTATAAGATATATTACCGCAGGCAAGCAGCTTGCGGTGCGGGGGCCTCATTTCCGCCGGAACCGGAAATACCACACCTCGTGGCCGTAGACGGTGCGCGCCTTGTGTTCGTAGCGCGTCTCGGGCCAGCCGGAGGGGCGGACCTGCCAGTTGGCGGGCTTCTCGACCACCCACTCGAACAGGTCCGTGTGGCGCTGCATCACCATCAGCGCGTGGCGCAGATAGACCGCGTGGTCGGTGCCGAAGCGGAATTCGCCGCCGGGCTTCAGCTTCTGCGCGAACAGCCGCACCGGGCCGTCGTTCATCATCCGCCGCTTGGCGTGGCGGGCCTTGGGCCAGGGATCGGGGTGGAGCAGGTAGACCATTGTCAGCGCGCCATCGGGGATGCGGCTGAGCACCTCCAAGGCATCGCCGTGATGGATGCGGATATTGGCAAGCCGCTGGTCGGCCACGTGGGTCAGCGCCTGCGCGACACCGTTGACGAAGGGCTCCGCGCCGATGAAGCCGTGATCGGGCAGCAGGTCGGCGCGGTAGGCGAGGTGCTCGCCCCCGCCAAAGCCGATCTCGAAATGCAGGGGACGCGTGTCGCCGAACAGCACCTCGCTCGTGACCGGGCCTTCTGCGGGCACGGTGATCTGCGGCAGGAGGTTGTCGACCAGCCCCTGCTGATAGGTGCGCAGCTTCTTGCCGACCGAGCGCCCGTAAAGCCGCGCGATGGTGGTCGGATCGCCTTCCTTGAATGCCGTCATGGAGAGGGCCATAGAAAAACGCCCGGGGTGTTTCCAGCCCGGGCGTCCGATTTCATCATGACGCGATTGGCCGGCCCGAAGGGCCGCGAGCGCACGGCGCGAGCCGCAGGTGCCCGAGCCGGAAAGGCTCGGAACAGCGCCGAGGACGCTCGCCCGGAGGGGCGAGCGCAAAACCCATTACGCCGCTTCGACCTCGGTCTCGCTGTCGCGCAGCACGTAGCCGCGGCCCCAGACGGTCTCGATGTAGTTGTCTCCGCCGCAGGCCAGCGACAGCTTCTTGCGCAGCTTGCAGATGAACACGTCGATGATCTTGAGCTCGGGCTCGTCCATCCCGCCGTAAAGGTGGTTGAGGAACATTTCCTTTGTCAGCGTCGTGCCCTTGCGAAGCGAGAGCAGCTCGAGCATCGCATATTCCTTGCCGGTGAGGTGCACGCGGGCACCATCGACCTCGACCGTCTTGGCATCGAGGTTCACGGCGAGCTTGCCGGTGCGGATGACCGACTGCGAGTGGCCCTTCGAACGGCGCACCACGGCATAGATGCGGGCGACCAGTTCCTCGCGGTGGAACGGCTTGGTGACGTAATCGTCTGCGCCGAAGCCGAAGGAGCGGATCTTCGAATCCATCTCGGAAATGCCCGAAAGGATCAGCACCGGGGTCTGCACCTTGGCGACGCGCAGCTTCTTGAGCACGTCGTAGCCATGCATGTCGGGCAGGTTCAGATCGAGCAGGATGATGTCGTAATCATACAGCTTGCCGAGGTCCAAACCCTCTTCGCCAAGGTCGGTCGAATAGACGTTGAAGCCTTCGGTGGTGAGCATCAGCTCGATCGCCTTGGCGGTGGTCGGTTCGTCTTCGATGAGCAGAACGCGCATTTCTGTACCCCTGTCTTACCCCTGGTAACCCCCGCTTAGGAGAGGTTGTCGCCTGTTAACCACGCCACTTCTCACCAAAAAAGGTTAACAAGAAGTTTAGCTCGTAAACTTTTTGGAGTGAGTCTTTCGAGTCACACCCCCGGACGGGGCGAAATCGGGGCAAGGCTAGGACTTTACGATCGCCCCGTCGCCTGAGGGAAAGTCCTAAGACGCCCCCGCCAGTTTCTTCGCCCGCCGCCGCTCCGCGCTCGACCCCAGCCCGATCGCCTCGCGGTATTTGGCGACCGTGCGCCGGGCGAGGTCGAAGCCCTCCTTCTGGAGCATTTCGGCAAGCTGCTGGTCGGACAGGATATTCTTCGCGGTCTCGGCGTCGATCAGCGCCTTGATGCGGGCCTTGATCGCGGCGCTCGAAGCGCCTTCGCCGTCGGCTGACGCAACGCCGCTGGTGAAGAAGTATTTGAGCTCGAACGTCCCGCGCTCGCACCACAGGTATTTGTTGCTGGTGACGCGGCTGACGGTGCTTTCGTGCATCCCGATCTGCTCGGCCACCTCGCGCAAGGTCAGCGGGCGCAGTTCGGCAACCCCGCGGCGGAAGAAGCCGTCCTGCTGCTTGACGATTTCCGCGGCGGTCTTGAGGATGGTCTTCTGGCGCTGGTCCAATGCGCGGATCAGCCAGTGCGCATCGGCGAGCTTCTCCTTGAGCCAGCCTTGCGATTCCTTGTTGGTCGCCCCCCGGTTCAATTCCAGATAATAGCCGCGGTTGACGATCAGCTTGGGCAGCGTCTCCTCGTTGATCGCGATGTCCCAGCCTCCGGCCGCGTTGGCGGTAAGGAGGATGTCGGGGACCACGGTGCCGGTCTCGGCAGGGGCGAAGGCGAGGCCGGGGCGCGGGTTGTAGCTGCGCAGTTCGCGCAGCATGTCGGCGAAATCCTCGTCGTCGACGCGGCACAGGCGCTTCAAGCGTTCGACCTCCCCGCGGGCAACCAGATCGAGATTGTCGATCAGCGCCTTCATGCAGGGGTCGTAGCGGTCCGCCTCGCGCGCCTGGATGGCGATGCATTCGGCAAGGTTGCGCGCCCCCACGCCCGACGGGTCCAATGATTGCACCAGCCGAAGCCCCGCCTTGGCATCGAAGATATCGACCCCGAGATCGTCCGCCACTTCCTCGAGCGGGATGGTGAGATAGCCCGCTTCGTCGAGCAACCCGATGATGGCCCTCGCGATGAAGCCGGTCTGCGCGTCGCTGGCAAGGGCGCCGACCTGATTTTCGAGATGCTCGGCAAGGGTGATGTCAGCGGCGCGCAGCTGCTCCCAGTCGGGCATGTCGTCGAAGTCGCCGGAGCCCCCACTGCCGGCCGCGCCCCATTCGGCATCGCGCATCGAAGGCCCCGCGCCGTCGCCGGTGTCGAAATCGCGGTCCACCGCGCCCAGATCGAGCGGCGCATCGCCCTCGCCCCCGCCGGCCAGCATCAGCTGATCGGCGGTCGCCTCCTCGCCGGCAGGCGCGGCGATTTCGATGCGGTCAGGCTCGCCCGGGTCGGCAGGCCCGCCGGTATCGAGCAGCGGATTGGCCTCCAATGCGTCGGATATGAAGGTCTCGATCTCGAGATTGGAGGCCGCCAGCAGCTTGATCGCCTGCTGCAATTGCGGCGTCATTACCAGCGATTGCGTCTGCCGGATATCGAGGCGGGGGCCCAATGCCATTATGCGTCGATCCGCATTTCGCTTCGCATAATGCTGCGCGCCGGGCTGGCACGATCCCCCGCCCTTCCACCCGGGATCATAGGCGGAAGGGCGGAAGGGCGGGGGAACGGGCTGGCCTCGACCCCGGTGGACCAAGACCCACCCGCAGCCATCAGTTGGCCTCCCACCGGAAAATCACAGCGTGAAGCTCTCGCCCAGATACAAGCGCCGCACATTCTCGTCGGCGACCAGTTCCTGCGGGGATCCGGCGAACAGCACCTGCCCGCCATAGATGATGCAGGCGCGATCGACGATGTCGAGCGTCTCGCGCACGTTGTGATCGGTGATCAGCACCCCGATGCCGCGCTGCTTCAGGTCCTTCACCAGATCGCGGATATCGCTGATCGAAAGCGGGTCGATCCCTGCGAAGGGCTCGTCGAGCAGCATGATCGAGGGCTTGGCGGCGAGCGCGCGGGCGATCTCGCAGCGGCGGCGCTCCCCGCCCGACAGCGCCATCGCCGGGCTTTCGCGCAGGCGGGTGAGGCCGAATTCGTCGAGCAGCCGCTCCAGTTCGGAGGCGCGGGTGGCCTTGTCGGGCTCGACCAGTTCGAGCACGCAGGCGATGTTCTGTTCCACCGTCATGCCGCGAAAGATCGAGGTTTCCTGCGGGAGGTAGCCGAGGCCGAGGATCGCGCGGCGATACATCGGCAGCTTGGTCACATCCTCGCCGTCCATCAGGATGCGGCCCGAATCCGGCTTCACCAGCCCCATGATCGAATAGAAACAGGTGGTCTTGCCCGCCCCGTTGGGTCCGAGCAGGCCGAGCACCTCGCCCTTGGCAACGCTCAGCGAGATATCGGTGAGGACCGCGCGCTTTTCATAGCTCTTGGCGATCGAGATCACCTCGAGCCCGGAGCCGGTCGGCTGGATCGGGGCGGCCTCGCCCTGCGATTGTGGGAGGGTGGCGGTGTTCATTGCGCCCGAGTCTTTAGCACCATGGCGAGGCGAGGAAAGTGGCGCAGTGCATTTGGCAGGATTTTTGCTTAGGCGCGCGGCAATCGGGTGCCAGGCAGCACAACCCTCCCGCGAATAGAGCGGCTTGCGCGGCGATCCTTGCGCGGCGCGCAATATTGCGCCGGGCGCGCGCGGCTTATTGCAACCGTGCTACACCTTTGCGATACTGCGTTATTCGCATCACACCGTCGGGGAGCGGCACGCATGGTGAATTCTGAAGAGCGCAACCACGGCAAGGCGCTGTCTGCAACCCGGGTGCGGGACTGGCGCAAGGCGATGAGCGATCATGTCGCCTATGGCCTGCTCGCCTACACCGCGTTGCAGATCTTCGTGACCGTCAAGGCGCTGGCCGAGGGTTCCTCGACGGGGCTTCCCTACCTTGCACTGATCGTACTGGTCGCCGGGATCATTCCGGTGTGCCGCTGGTTCGAGAAGCGCTGGGCGGTGCTCGGCGATGCCGAGGCCGCCGACCCTGCGCTCGCGGGCGAATTCCGCCGCGACGTCATTGCGCTGTGGGCCATGGCGATCGGCCTGCCCTTCGGGCTGACGCTGATCTTCAAGATGTTGCTGGAAGTGTTTTGATGGGGTGCCCGCCTCCGCGGGTATCCTTGTGTTTTGCAGCCCCTGCGGGCTGCGAAATCCTCGCTCACGGGGCCTGACGGCCCCATCGCTGCGGGCGCCCGTTCGGGCTTGCGGACGCTAAAGCGACCGATCCCAGCGCATACCACTCATGTTGGCACTGGTTCGGCCCACAGGGCCGCGAGCGCACGCGCGCGAGCCGCAGGTGCCCCGTGGCGCTAGCCACGGGAACAGCACCGAGGACGGGCCCGCAATCAGGAAGTCTTATACCGCTCGATCGCCTCGACGGTGATCTTGCGCGCTTCGGAGGCATCGCCCCACTTGCCGACGCGCACCCACTTTTCGGCTTCCAAGTCCTTGTAGTGGGTGAAGAAGTGTTCGATCTGCTGGAAGATGATGCTCGGCAGGTCGGTGGTTTCCTTGACCTCGGCGTAATAGGGGAAGGTCTCGTTCACCGGCACGCAGACCAGCTTCTCGTCGCCGCCCTGCTCGTCTTCCAGATTGAGCACGCCGATCGGCCGCGCGCGCACCACGCAGCCCGGGATGAAGGGCGAGCGCGAGATCACCAGCGCATCGAGCGGGTCGCCATCGGGGCTGAGCGTGTGCGGCACGAAGCCGTAATTGGCCGGATAGCGCATCGGGGTGTGGAGGATGCGGTCGACGAACAGCGCCCCGCTTTCCTTGTCGAACTCGTACTTCACCGGCTCCCCGCCGGTCGGCACCTCGATGATCACGTTGAGATCGTCGGGGGGGTTCACGCCGGTGGGAATCTTGTCGATGCGCATGGATGTTCTCTTCTGGCTGGGCGCCGCGCGTTTGCGCTTGCGGCGGAGAGGTTCGGATCGCCCCCTTAATCGGTGCGGCAGGATTGCGAAAGGCCCTGTGTGGGCCTAATCCGCGCGCCCATGAGCAAGAAGACCCCGCGCCAAACACCCCAGGCCATCCGCGGCACGCAGGACATTTTCGGCGCCGATGCCGAGGCCTTCGCCTTCGTCGTCGCAACCTTCGAGCGCGTGCGCCGCCTGTACCGCTTCCGCCGGGTGGAAATGCCGGTGTTCGAAAAGACCGAGGTGTTCGCGCGCTCGCTCGGCGAGACGACCGATGTGGTCTCCAAGGAGATGTATTCCTTCGATGATCGCGGCGGCGAGAGCCTGACCCTGCGCCCCGAATTCACCGCCGGCATCGCGCGCGCCTTCCTCACCAACGGCTGGCAGCAATATGCGCCCTTGAAGGTCGCCACCCACGGCCCGCTGTTCCGCTACGAGCGCCCGCAGAAGGGCCGCTACCGCCAGTTCCACCAGATCGACGCCGAAGTGATCGGCGCGGGCGAGCCGCAGGCCGATGTCGAGCTGCTGGCGATGGCGGACCAGCTGCTGCGCGAGCTGGGCATCCACGATGTCACCCTGCACCTCAACACGCTGGGCGACGGCGCGAGCCGCGAGGCGTGGCGGGCAGCGCTGATCCAATACTTCCGCGCGGTGAAGGGCGAGCTCTCCGAGGAATCGCAGGAGCGGCTGGAGAAGAACCCGCTGCGCATCCTCGATTCGAAGGACCCGAGGGACAAGCCCTTCCTGGCGGACGCGCCGAAGATCGACGCGTTCCTGTCGGAGGAGGCTTCGGCTTTCTTCGCCGCCGTCACCAGCGGGCTCGATGCGGCGGGCGTGAAGTGGGTGCGGGCCGAAAGCCTCGTTCGCGGGCTCGACTACTACCGCCACACCGCCTTCGAATTCATCCCCGACGAGGGGAGTGCTTCGGCGGCCGCGCTGGGCTCGCAGAGCACGGTGCTGGGCGGCGGGCGCTATGACGGGCTGATGGAGAGCCTCGGCGGCGCGCCGACGCCTGCCGTGGGCTGGGCCGCGGGGATCGAGCGGCTGGCGATGCTGGTGGGGGCGCGGGAGGAGGAGCGGCTCGAGGCGATGGTGCTCGTCGAGGATGATGCCGGGCTTGGCGCCGCGATTGCCTTGCTGGCAGACTTGCGCAAGTGCGGTGTCGTTGCCGAGATCATGGCGACCGGTTCGCCAAAGAAGCGCTATGATAAGGCTGTGAAGCAGCAGCCGCAGCACATTCTGAGGGTCAACGCGACTGGCTACTACGGCATCTCGGGCGAGGGTCCGACCGACAGGATTGTCGCTGCGCTCAACAACACGTCGTCTCCCCGGGCTTGACCCGGGGCCCCGCTTTTCTTCTCGCGGCGGATCATTAAGTAGCGGGATCCCGGATCAAGTCCGGGAAGACGAGAAACACACCGAACCCCATGCAAATCCCCCCCGAACGCCTTGACCAGATCGCGCACCGCTTTGCGGAGCTGGAAGCGCGCATGGCGTCCGGCACGCTCGAGGGCGAGGCCTTCGTCCGCGCCTCGCGCGACTATGCCGAGCTTGAACCCGTCGCCAAAATCGCCGCCGAAGTGAAGGCCGCGCGCGAGGAGATGGCGGGGCTCACCGAAATGCTCGCCGATCCCGAGATGAAGGCGATGGCCGAAGAAGAGCTCGCCAACCTCAAATCCGCCCTCCCCGATCTCGAACGCCGCCTCGCCATCGCGCTGCTGCCGCGCGATTCGGCCGATGCCAAGCCCGCGATGCTCGAAATTCGCGCGGGCACCGGGGGTGACGAGGCCGCGCTGTTCGCCGCCGATCTCTACCGGATGTACGAACGCTACGCCGCCGAACAGGGCTGGAAGGTCGAGGCCGTCAGCATCGCCGCCTCCGACATCGGCGGCTACAAGGAAGTCATCGCCAACGTCACCGGCACCGGGGTCTTCGCCAAATTGAAGTTCGAAAGCGGCGTCCACCGCGTGCAGCGCGTGCCGGTGACCGAGAGCGGCGGGCGCATCCACACCTCGGCCGCGACCGTCGCGGTACTGGCCGAGCCCGACGAGGTCGACATCCAGATCGAGGACAAGGACCTCAAGATCGACGTCTACCGCGCGAGCGGAGCCGGGGGCCAGCACGTCAACACCACCGATTCGGCGGTGCGCATCACCCACCTTCCCACCGGGACGGTTGTGACCTGTCAGGACGGACGCAGCCAGCACAAGAACAAGGAAAAGGCGATGCAGGTGCTGCGCACGCGGCTCTACGATGCCCAGCGCGAGGCGACGCAGGGCGCGGAGGCCGAGGCGCGCAAGGCGATGGTCGGCAGCGGCGACCGTTCGGAGCGCATCCGCACCTACAACTTCCCCCAAGGCCGCGTCACCGATCACCGCATCGGCCTCACCTTGCACAAGCTCGAAGAGGTGCTCGCCGGGCCGGGGCTTGCCGAACTGGTCGACGCCCTGATCGCCGAGGACGAGGGCAAGCGGCTCGCCGCGCTCGCGGAATAATGACCGTCGGCGAAGCGATCCGCGCCGCAGCGACGCGCCTCGCAGCCACCAGCGATACCGCGCGGCTCGATGCCGAACTGCTGATGGCGCACCTCTTCGGCGTGACCCGTTCGGAACTGCTGCTGCGCCACATGCGCGATCCCGCCCCGCCGGGCTTTGCCGCGCTGGTCGAACGGCGCACCGGGCACGAGCCGGTCGCCTACATCACCGGGCGCCAGGATTTCTACGGCCTGCCGTTGATCGTCACCCCCGCCACCCTGATCCCGCGCGCCGACAGCGAGACGCTGGTGGAGGCGGCGCTGGCGGCGAGGCCCGAGGCCGCCCGCGTGCTCGACCTCGGCACGGGATCGGGGGCGCTGCTGCTCGCCGTGCTGGCCTATCTGCGGGGCGCCCGGGGCGTGGGCATCGACCGCTCGCCCGAGGCGCTCGCGGTGGCGGAGCGCAATGCCGAAGCGCTGGGGCTGCGCCCGCAGGCGCGGTTCCTCGAGGGTGACTGGCACGCGGGCGGCTGGGCCGGAGATCTCGGCACCTTCGACCTCATCTTGTGCAACCCGCCCTATGTCGAGGAGAGCGCCGCGCTCGACCGGCAAGTCACCGGTTTCGAGCCTGCCTCGGCGCTGTTTGCCGGGCCCGAGGGGCTCGACGATTACCGCGTGCTGATCCCGCAACTGCGCGCGCTGATGCGGCCCGGCGCGCTTGCCGTGCTTGAAATCGGGGCGAATCAGGCCGGGGCCGTCGGCGCGCTGGCGACCGCCTCGGGGTTTTGCGTGGAGCTGGCCCGCGACCTTGCGGGCCGCGCGCGGGCCCTGCTGCTGACGTAACAGAATTACGCGCGCGGGGCTTGGCAAACCGGTTTCGCATCGCTACGTCTTGCCTAGGCCAGATGGATTGCGAAGGGCGCAAACCGCTGGGCCATGCTCCTGAACTCAGCTGATACCGCCGTGAGGGCTCGCCCCCGGCAGCATCCAGCGCGGAGCACGCGGCACGCTTCGGCCCATTGGAACGACGGGGTCCGGCGTGGCGCAAGGGCAAGGGGTCTGTTGACCGCGCGTATGACCAATGTTTTCGCGCTAGGTCGCTGTTAAGGAACGTTTTCCTTGAATAACAACCGTAATAACCGGCGTCGTGGACGCGGCAACCGCAACCAGGGCGGAGGCGGCGCACAATTGAACCGCATCGACAGCCGGGCGCGCGGCAATGCCCCGCAGATGCTCGACAAGTACAAGAAGCTCGCCCAGGACGCCCAGCACAATGGCGACCGGGTGCAGATGGAGTACTATCTCCAGTTCGCGGACCACTATTTCCGCGTGATCGCCGACAACAAGGCGCGTCAGGACGAACAGCGCGGCGGCAATGGCGGCGGCGGCAACCGTCGCCATGACGAGCGCGAGAACCCTGAGGATTTCGAGGACGATTTCGACTTCGGCCGTCGCAGCGACACGCCGACCCGTTCGCCCTATGACCAGCCCGACACGATCGGCAGTCTCGATGTCGCCGAGGGCGAGCCCGGGCAGGAGGGCGAAAGCTTTCTCGCCGATGATCGCGGCGATGACCGCGAGACCGGCCGCGGCGAGCGGGACGGCAACCGCGGGGAAGGCAACCGCGGGGAGGGGCGCGGGGAGGGGCGCGATCGCGGCCAGCGTCGCCAGCCGCGCAAGGAACGGGACGGCAATCGCCAGGATCGCCCGGAACGCAGCGAGAAGCGCGCCGACAAGCCTGCCGAGCGCACCGAACGCGCCGACAAGCCCGCGCGCACCCGCATGCCCCGCAAGAGCGCCGATGACGGCGAGCAGCGGGGCATCGACAGCTCGATCCTCCCGCCCTCGATCCGTGGGGACGATACGGGCGGCGATAGCGGCACGCTCGAAACCGTCGAGTAAGCGCCATGCGTGAGCGGCTGGCAGCCGCGGCGAGCGGGGTGCCCGCGCTGCTGCGGCGCTTTCCGGCGCTGACGGCGGTGGCGCTGGGGCTGATCGCGGCCTGCGCCTACCCGCCGCTCCACCTCTGGCCGCTGGGCCTTGCCGCGCTGGCGGGGTTCGTGTGGCTGGTCCACTCCGCCGAAAACTGGCAGCAGGCTGCGGCGCGCGGCTGGGTGTTCGGCTGGGCGCACCTGACGCTCGCCAACAACTGGATCGCGACCGCCTTCACCCATCAGGCCAAGATGCCCGAGGTGCTCGGCTGGGCGGCGGTGCCGCTCTTGTGCGTCTACCTCGCGGTCTATCCGATGCTGGCGGCGCTGGCGGCGCATGGGCTGGCGCGCAAGCAGCCGATGTGGGCCTTCGGGCTGGTGCTGGCAGGGGCGTGGATCGTCACCGAGTGGCTGAGGGGCTGGGTTTTTACGGGCTACCCGTGGCCGCCGTTGGGGCTGATGCTGCTGGGCACATGGGACGCGCCGGGGCTGGCGGGCAGCTGGCTGCCAGGGATGGGCAGCTATGCCCTGTCGGGCCTCACCCTGTTTCTCGCGGGGCTGTTCCTGTTCTGCGTTGTGCAAAGGCAGTGGCTTGCCCTGCTCGCGCTTGCGCTTGCCGTCGTCGGACTGATGTTGGCGCCCGGTACAAAGACGCCGGACTCCGCCCTGCGCTACACCCTCGTCCAGCCCCATATCCCGCAGTCCGAGATCAACGACGCCTCGAAGTTCGAGGATCAGTTCGAGCGCCTCGCCCGCCTCACCGGCAAGGGCACCGGGAGCCGGCGCATCGTGCTGTGGCCTGAAAGCGGCGTGCCCGACTATCTCGAGGACGGCTATCCGGCGCGCTACTACACCGCGATGACCGCAGGGGGCGATCCGGACTTCGCCCGCCGCCGGATCGGCCGGGTGATCGGCCCGCAATCGACCCTGCTGACCGGGGTTGTGAACCTCAATATCGGTCGCCTGCCCGATGGCCGTTCGGGAGCGGTGAGCGCGCGCAATTCGGTGATGGCGCTGGACGGCGCGGGCCGGATTCGCGGCGGCTACGACAAGGCGCATCTCGTGCCCTATGGCGAATATCTGCCGATGCGCACCATTCTGGAACCGCTCGGGCTGTCGCGGCTGGTGGCCGGCAGCATCGACTACCTCCCCGGCCCCGGCCCGCGCACGCTGGACCTCGGGCGATACGGCAAGGCGGGGGTGATGATCTGCTACGAGATCGTCTTCTCCGGCCACGTCGCGTCCCGCGCGAATCGCCCCGACTACATCTTCAATCCCTCCAATGACGGCTGGTTCGGCAGCTGGGGCCCGCCGCAGCACCTTGCCCAGGCGCGGATGCGGGCGATCGAGGAGGGGCTGCCGGTGCTGCGCTCGACCACCACCGGGATCAGCGCGGTGATCGACGCGGGCGGCATCGTGCGCGGCACCATCGCACCGGGCAAGGCCGACAGGCTGGAGGGGCTGGTCCCCGCCGCCAAGCCGCCGACGCTGTTCGCCCGGTGGGGCCATGCGCTGACGCTGGCATGGGCGGCGCTGTTCGCGGGTCTCGGCATCGCGGCACCGAGAGTGCTTGCGCTTGTCCGCGCGCGCGGCTAGGGCGGTCGGCAGACAAGCGGGACATAAAGGTTTCCTTATATCTCTATAAGGTGCCCTTGGCCCGCCCCGCCACGCCCATTCCAGCCCCCGGGGGACATCCATGCGCACCAACTACCTGTTCACCTCCGAAAGCGTTTCCGAAGGCCACCCCGACAAGGTCGCCGACCAGATTTCGGACGCGATCGTCGATCTGTTCCTCTCCAAGGACCCCGAGGCGCGCATCGCCTGCGAAACCCTCACCACCACCCAGCTGGTGGTGCTGGCCGGCGAAATCCGCTGCAAGGGCGTCTACGAAAACGACGAGTGGGCCCCCGGCGCCAAGGAAGAGATCGAGGCGACCGTGCGCGCCACCGTGAAGCGCATCGGCTATGAACAGGACGGCTTCCACTGGGAGAAGTTCCTGTTTCTCAACCACCTGCACGGCCAGTCGGCGCACATCGCGCAAGGCGTGGACGCGGGCGAGAACAAGGATGAAGGCGCGGGCGACCAGGGCATCATGTTCGGTTACGCCACCGACGAGACCCCGGGCCTGATGCCCGCGACGCTCTACTACAGCCACAAGATCCTCGAGCGCATGGCCGCCGACCGCCACTCGGGCGCCGCCCCCTTCCTCGAGCCCGATGCCAAGAGCCAGGTGACCCTGCGCTACGAAGGCTCGCTGCCGGTCGCCGCGACAGCGATCGTCGTCTCGACCCAGCACAAGCCGGGCTATGACGAGAACGATCCGGCCAAGCAGGCGGAACTTGAAGCCTATGTGAAGGGCGTGATCGCCGACGTGATCCCGCCGGTGCTGCTGCGCGAGACCGAATATTTCATCAACCCCACCGGCAGCTTCGAAATCGGCGGTCCCGATGGCGACGCGGGCCTTACGGGGCGCAAGATCATCGTCGACACCTACGGCGGCGCCTCGCCCCATGGCGGCGGCGCGTTCAGCGGCAAGGACCCGACCAAGGTCGACCGTTCGGCCGCCTACATCACCCGCTACCTCGCCAAGAACGTGGTCGCCGCCGGCCTCGCCACGCGCTGCACCATCCAGATCGCCTATGCGATCGGCGTGTCGAAGCCTTTGAGCCTCTACGTCGACACCCACGACACCGGCACCGTCGGCGACGACACGATCGAACAGGCGATCCTCGGCATTGCCAAGCTCGGCGGCCTGACCCCGCGTTCGATCCGCACGCACCTTGGCCTCAACAAGCCGATCTACCAGCCGACCGCCGCCTACGGCCACTTCGGCCGCACCGCGGAAGGCGACTTCTTCCCGTGGGAACGCCTCGATCTGGTCGACGACCTCAAGGCCGCGCTGGGCTGATTTTATGGGACGGGGGGTGCCGGACAGGCCCACCCCCTGCCCCTCCCGCAAGCGGGAGGGGCGTATCCGCGCCAACCATCCCCCTCCCGATTGCGGGAGGGGTTAGGGGTGGGCCTGCGCCGACGGCCCAAGAAAACCCCTGTGTCACGGCCTCAGATAGGCTACCTATCGGCCCCGTGATCCCGCCGCCGCCCCCCGCCCCCCGCATCCTCGCGCTCGACGCTTTGCGCGGCATTGCGGTGATCGGCATCATCGGCATGAATGTGCTCGCCTTCGCCATGCCGGGGCCGGCCTATTACAACCCGGCGAGCTTCAGCCCCCCGGTCTTCGGCAGCACCAGCCCGCCCGATTACTGGGTGTGGCTGGCGAGCTTCGTGTTCATCGAGGACAAGTTCCGCACCCTTTTCGCGATGCTGTTCGGCGCAGGGTGCCTGATCCTTGTCGAGCGTTCCGGACCCCGCCCGTGGCGCGCGCATTATGCGCGGATGGCCGTGCTTTTCGCGATCGGCCTCGTCCATGCGACGCTCCTTGCGAGCAACGACGTGCTGCGCGCCTATGCGCTCGCCGGGCTGGCCCTGCCATTGCTTGCCGGGCTCAGCGCCCGCGCGCTGGTGACGGTCGCGCTGGGGCTGCTCGGCGTCCACCTGTTCATGGGGCTCGCGCTGCTCGGGCCTTCGCTGGCATCATGGCTGGCAGGCCGCGAGGGGTCCGAGCTTGTGCTCTGGGCCGAGCGCCAGTTCGGGCGCGAACCCGCCGCCATCGCCGCGCTGCTCGAACAGGGGCGCGAGGCCTTTGGCGCGCGCGTCGTCCGCCGCACCCTCGGCATTCCGGCGCAGATGATCGCGCTGGTTGCCGCGCTGCCCTTGAACCTGTCGGCGATTGCGCTGGGCATGGGGCTGTGGCGGGGCGGGATGCTGAAGGGCGCGTGGCGCACCTTCCGGCTCCGGCGGATCGCCGGGCTTGCCGCGCTTGTCGCGCTGCCGGGGCTGCTGGGCCTCGCGGGCGTGCTGGTCAGCACCGGCTTTCCCGCCGCGCTGGTCGGGCCGGTGGCCCTGCTGCTGTCCGCACCCTTCGACATGGCGCTGGCGGTCGCTTACGCCGCGCTCGCCATGGCCTTCCTCGGCAGCGGCGCGGCGGCGGAGCGGCTGGCGATGGCCGGGCGGCTGTCGCTCACCAACTATCTGATGACGAGCGTGATCCTGTCGGCGATCTTTGCGTCCTGGGGCCTCGGCCTGTTCGGCGAGGTGACGCGCTGGCAGGCCTTTGCGATCGGGCTGGTGCCGGTGGCGGCGATGCTGGCGTGGTCGCCTGTCTGGGTCACGAAAGTAGGACAGGGGCCGTTCGAACGGCTGTGGCGGCGGCTTTCGCACCGGCTTGCATCGGGTCTTTCCTACACGCCTGAAAAGTGACAGCCTTGCGGGGATGAACGCCCGCGCGCCCGTTTGGATGACCGCTCAGGACAGGCTGCACACGACGCGCGGTTTTCCGTCCCTGGACAGTGTCTCATTGTCTCCTACACGCCAAGCCGGCAGGTGCGCTCAGCCGTGCTCCCCGTGGATCGGCGAGGGCCGGTCCAGGGCCAGTTCGGCGTCGGAGAAGGTGAAGGGGCTCCTCACCCCCGCCATCCCGCCAAGCTCGATCCGCAGCCCCCGGGCGATGACCTGCGGATCGGCGAAGACCTCGTCCAAGCGGTTGATGGGGCCGGCCGGAACGCCTGCGGCATGGCAGGCATCGAGCAGGCCCTGCTTGGTCCACCCGGCGGTGGCGGCGGCGATTGCGGCGTCCAGCGCCGCGGCGTTGGCGGTGCGATCGCCGTTGGCGGCAAAGCGCGGATCGGTGGTGAGGCTCGCGAGGCCCAGCACCGCCATCAGCTTGTGGAACAGCCCGTCATTGGCCGGCGCAAGGATCACGTGCCCGTCACTGACGGCGAAGACGCCGTATGGCGCGACCTGGGCATGGGCATTGCCCATCCGCGGCGGGTTCTGTCCGCAAGTGAAGAGGTATGTCGCCTGGTTGGCAAGCATGCCCACCGAGCAATCGAGGAGGCTCATGTCGACCTGCTGGCCCCTCCCGTGCATGGGCCCCGTGCGCGCGCGCATCAGCAGCGCCGCCTGCACGCCGTTCGCCGCCCACACGCCGGTGGCAAGGTCGCTGATCGAGATGCCCATCTTGACGGGGTGGCCTTGCGGTTCGCCGGTCAGCGACATGAGGCCGCTCATCCCTTGCGCGACGAAGTCGTATCCGGCCTCCGCGCTGCGCGGGCCAGTCTGGCCGAAGCCGGTGATCGAGCAGTACACAAGGCCCGGATTGGCGGCGGAGAGGGAGGGGTAATCGAGGCCGAACTTGGCGAGGCTGCCGGTCTTGAAGTTCTCGATGAGAACGTCGGCCCCGGCGATGAGGGCCTTCACGCGGGCGAGGTCATCGGGATCGGCGAAGTCGGCGATGATGGAGCGCTTGCCGCGGTTGCAGGCGTGGTAATAGGCGGCCTCGCGGTGGACGGTGCCAGCAGCGTCGGTGCGCTCCACCCAGGGCGGGCCCCACAGGCGGGTGCCGTCGCCTTCCGGGCTCTCGACCTTGATGACATCGGCGCCGAGGTCGGCGAGGATCTGCCCGCAGAACGGCCCGGCGAGCACGCGGGCGAGCTCGATGACCTTGAGGCCGGCGAGCGGCGCCTTGGGGTTGCGGGGCTGGTCGAGCCACATGGCCTAGCGCTCCAGCTCGGCCTTGAGGAAGCGGACCGAGTCGGCCAGCACCGTGCCCTTGGCGCGGAACGGGACCGAGAGCGCCATGACCACCTCCTCGTGGGAGAGCGGGCCGTAGTTGACGACGTCGGCAACCGCGCCCAGCTCGCGCTGGCGGGCGGCGAGGCTGAGGGCGTTGCGGGCGCGGACGGTGGTGTCGCCATCGGAAGTGACGAGCAGCAGCGGCGGCGCGTCGGCACGGGCGAAGGTGACCGGCTGGGTCTCGGCCGGCTCGGGCCACTGGCTGAAGGCGGCGATGGCGCGATCGGAGGTGAAGGGGTGGAAGTCGTAGGGGCCCGACAGGCCGACCGCGGCCTTGACCCCCGCCGGGTCCGCCCCCGCCGCGGCGAGCCGCTTGGCATCGAGCGCCAGCATCACCGCCTGATAGGCCCCGGCCGAGTGGCCCATGAAGGCGATCCGCCCGGGGTCGCCGCCGTGCCTTGCGATGGTCTGCTGGGTCCAGGCGACCGCCTCGGCACCATCGTCGAGGAAGGCCGGGAAGTGGACGCCGGGCACCTTGCGGTAGTCGGGGATGACGACGAGGAAGCCCTCGCGCGCCAGGGCCCGTCCGGCGAAGGCATAGGAGGTGCGCTCGCCCTTGGCCCAGCCGCCGCCATACCAGAAGATGACGACCGGCAGCTTGCCAGCCGCTGCTTCGGGCTTCCAGATGTCGAGGCTCTGGCCGTGGCTGCCGAAAGCGATGCCTTCAGCCGCCAGCACCGCGCCGCCCGCCCCGCCGGCGATGCGGTCGTACCACGAGAGCAGCCGCGGCGGCGAGGTGAAGGCGAGAACCCCGCCCACCGCCGCCGCCAACGCGAAGCCGCCGATCGCGAGCTTGCGCTTCATCAGGCGGCGAAGTGCGCGGTGGTGCTCGCCGCGATGTCGGCCCCGGTGACGCCCGGAGCCATCTCGATCAGGCGGAACGGCTCGCCCTTGGAGGGGCGCTGGAACACGGCAAGGTTGGTGATGACCATGTCGACCACGCCTGCGCCGGTCAGCGGCAGGGTGCATTGGGGAATGAACTTCGGGCTGCCGTCCTTGGCGGTGTGGTCCATCACCACGATGATCTTCTTGACCCCTGCGACAAGGTCCATCGCCCCGCCCATGCCCTTGATCATCTTGCCCGGGATCATCCAGTTGGCGATGTCGCCATCCTGGCTCACTTCCATCGCGCCGAGCACGGTGAGGTCGATATGCCCGCCGCGGATCATGGCAAAGCTGGTCGCGCTGTCGAAATAGGCGCTGTGCGGCAGTTCGGAGATGGTCTGCTTGCCGGCATTGATGAGATCGGGATCGACCGCGTCGTCATAGGGGAAGGGCCCGATGCCGAGCATCCCGTTCTCGCTCTGGAGCGTCACCAGCATCCCTTCGGGGATGTGGTTGGCGACCAGCGTCGGGATGCCGATGCCGAGGTTGACGTAATAGCCGTCCTTCAATTCGCGCGCGGCGCGGGCGGCCATCTCGTCGCGGGTCCAGCCGGTGGGAAGCGTCGTCATGGGAAGAGGTGTCCTTACTGGCCCAGCAGCGGTTCGATCAGGAACCACCCGTCGCCGATCAGCGGTTCGATGCCGGCGCCGGCTTCGGGGTTGCGCAGGTATTTGAAGCGCAGGTCGAAATCGGGCCGCTCGTCACCGGCGATGGCAATGATGCAGGTGATCCCGGCGAGGTTGGCGCGGCGCTGGTCCTTGCTGTCGCCCTCGTCGCGGCGCAGCGAGATGATATCCTGCCCGCGCGGGTCGAGCCCGGATTGCTCGAGCGCGGTGCGAAGACTGCCTGACTGGTCGGTCGAAAGGTCCGTAAGCCACGCGATCTCGACCCGCGCCTCGCGCAGCACCGCAAGGCCGAGCGCGAGGCTGGGGAGCTGGCCGGGGCTGGCAGGCGGCGCGAAGATGCCGCCCGCCGGATCGAGATCGATCACCGCGATAAGCTGCTCGCCGGCCGAACAGCGGCGGCGCTTGCCATCGAGCGCGACCGGATCGGCAAGAATCGCCGAGGGCAGCTCGGCCCCGCCCGCCGCCTGCCGCGCGGCGGCCTGGGTGTAGCGCACGAAGCGCGCGAAGTTGGCCTGCCCGGACGCAAGCGGGCGTTCGGGATCGGGATAGGCGGTCGGCGGGCCGAGCGCGGCGATGCTCGCGGGAGCGGGGGCAGGCGTCGGGGTCGGCGGAGGGACCGGCTCGGGGGCCGGCGGGGGTGCCGCAGCGATCGCTGGCACCGGCTTGGGGGCCGGGACTGGCGTCGGCGTCGGGGCAGGCGTCGGGGCAGGCGTCGGGGAAGGTTGGGGCGCAGGCGTCGGGACCGCGACCGGCGGCGCAGCCACCGTTGCCACCGCCACGGGTGCCACCGCCACGGGGCGCGCCGGTTGGGGCGCAGGCCCGGGTGCCGGGGGCGAGACGATCACGACCGGCGTCGCTTCTGCGGCCGGGGTTGCTGCGGGCGTCGGTGCGGCTTCGGGCTGCTCGCCGTCCTTGATCACCCGCGATCCGACCATCGTCGATCCCGCGATCACCGGGATCACCGCCGCCACGCAGCCCGACAGCGACGTCCCCGCCAGCAATGCCAGCAGCGCCGCAAACTTCTTGTCCATCACGCCGTCTCCCTCTCCCGCACGGTCCGGAACTCGATCTTCTTGTCATAGGGCGCGCCGAGGACGATCCGGTTAACGAATACGCCCGCCAGATGGATCTGGTCGGGATCGAGGCTGCCCGCTGGCACCACCTCCTCGACCTCGGCGACGCACACCTTGCCGCAGGTCGCGGCGGGCAGATTGAAATTGCGCGCGGTCTTGCGGAACACGAGGTTGCCGGTTGCGTCGGCCTTCCACGCCTTGACGATCGCAAGATCGGCGAAGATCCCGTGCTCGAGGATATAGGTCTGCATCACCCCGTCGCGGTCGGGGAAGTCCTTGTGCTCCTTGCCCTTGGCGACTTCGGTGCCCACGCCGGTGCGGGTGTAGAAACTCGGGATCCCCGCGCCCCCTGCCCGCATCCGTTCGGCGAGGGTCCCCTGGGGGCAGAACTCGACTTCGAGCTCACCGGCAAGATACTGCCGCTCGAACTCCTTGTTCTCGCCGACATAGGAGCTGATCATCTTGCTGACCTGCCGGGTGCGCAGCAGCTTGCCGATGCCCTCGTTGTCGATCCCGGCATTGTTGCTGGCGAAGGTGAGGTTCCTGACGCCCGAATCGCGGATCGCATCGAGCAGCCTTTCGGGCAGGCCGCAAAGGCCGAAGCCCCCTGCGGCGATCAGCAGGTCATCACGCAGCACGCCGGCGAGCGCGCTTGCGGCGTCGGGGTAGAGCTTGGTCATTGCGGCTCGGCTGCCTCTTGTGGTGTCGCCCAGGGATGACCCCGATGGCGGGATCGGAGCAGTGATTAGAGCGTTCGGGAGGCGCTGTCACCCCTCGCGCGACTCGAAGTCGAATCAACTTTCATGTTGCGACGCAAAACGGTCACAAAGGCATTTTTTGCCCAATCTTTGAGCGACTGCCGCCGATTTGGGCAGAAATTTGCAAGTTTGCGCACAAATTTGCACCGAAATGGGTGTTGATTGCACTCTTTGCAACGAACTACGCGTCTTTCGCACTTGCACAATCGGCTCATCTGCGGCATTTGGAAGGTGCCTTTCAGGCATCCTCTCCCAAACTTTCCAAGCCCGGTGCCTCGCACCGGGCTTTTTTCTTGCCGGTTGGCGCTACCGCTCGGCCGGCTCCGCGCGCCCCGTCCCGATTGCATTCGGCTCCCCCCCTTCCTAGCTTGGCGGTCAACCACCGCTTGGACAGGACTGCCCCATGGCCGACGCCGAAACCGCCACCCCGATCCGCACCGTGCGCCTCCAGGTCGCACCCGCGCGGCAGGAGGAATCCGGGGCGGGAATCGCCCGCATTCCGCGCGCGGCCTTCCAGAAGCTCGGCATCACCGAGGGCGATGTCGTCGAGATTCGCGGCAAGCGCACCACCGCCGCGATCGCGATGGCCGCCTATCCGGAAGATGACGCGCTCGACGTGGTGCGCCTCGACGGCCTCCAGCGTGCCAATGCCCAAGGGGGCTCGGGCGAGCATGTCGAGATCGCGAAGGGGCAATCCCGCCCCGCCACCCGCGTGGTCTTCGCCCCCGCCCAGCGCGAGATGCGCCTCCAGGGGCCGACCCAGGCCTTGAAGCGCAACTTCTTCCGCCGCCCGCTGGTGGCCGGAGACCTCGTCGCGACCACCGGCCAGCAGCCGGTGCAGAACATGCCCGCCGACGTGCGCCAGCTGCTGCGCGCCCCCGCCTATGCACTTACCCAGATCCGCCTCACCGTCGCCTCGACCAGCCCCAAGGGCCTCGTCCATATCGACGAGAACACCGAGGTCGAGCTGCGCGCCGAGTTCGAGGAACCGCGCGATGGCCGGGCAGTGGTCAACTATGACGACGTCGGCGGGATGGAGGAGACCATCCGGGCCCTGCGCGAAATGGTCGAACTGCCGCTGCGCTACCCGGAACTGTTCATCCGGCTCGGGGTCGAGCCGCCCAAGGGCGTGCTGCTGCACGGGCCCCCGGGCACCGGCAAGACCCGCCTCGCGCAGGCGGTCGCCAATGAAAGCGATGCCGAATTCTTCATCATCAACGGGCCGGAGATCATGGGCTCGGGCTATGGCGAAAGCGAAAAGCGCCTGAGGGAAGTGTTCGAGGAAGCCACGCGGGCCTCCCCTGCGATCATCTTCATCGACGAAATCGATTCGATCGCCCCCAAGCGCACCCAGGTGCCGGGCGAGGCGGAAAAGCGCCTTGTCGCCCAGCTGCTCACCCTGATGGACGGGCTGGAGAAGCGCGCCAACCTCGTGGTGATCGCCGCCACCAACCGCCCCGACGCGATCGACGAGGCGCTGCGCCGGCCCGGCCGCTTCGACCGCGAGATCGTGATCGGCGTCCCCGATCAGCGCGGGCGGCGCGAGATCCTCGCCATCCACACCCGCGGGATGCCTTTGGAGAGCGCGGTCGACCTCGACGAACTCGCCCGTGTCACCCACGGGTTCGTCGGCGCGGACATCGCCGCGCTGGCGCGGGAGGCTGCGATCGAGGCGGTGCGCCGGATCATGCCGCGCCTCGACCTCGACGAACGCACCGTCCCGCCCGAGGTGCTCGAGGACCTGTGCGTCACCCGCGACGATTTCCTGTCCGCCCTCAAGCGCGTCCAGCCTTCGGCGATGCGCGAGGTGATGGTGCAGGTGCCCAATGTCGGCTGGGCCGACATCGGCGGCGCGGGGGAATCGGTCGACAAGCTCAAGGAAGGGATCGAGCTTCCGCTGAAGAACCCGGACGCCTTCCGCCGTCTGGGGATCCGTCCGGCCAAGGGCTTTTTGCTCTATGGCCCGCCGGGCACGGGCAAGACCCTGCTCGCCAAGGCGGTCGCCAAGGAGGCCGAGGCGAACTTCATTTCCATGAAATCCAGTGACTTGCTTTCGAAGTGGTATGGCGAGAGCGAGCAGCAGATCGCCCGCCTCTTCGCCCGCGCGCGGGCCGTCGCGCCTTGCGTGGTGTTCATCGACGAGATCGACAGCCTCGTCCCTGCGCGCGGCTCGGGCCAGGGCGAGCCGCAGGTCACGGGCCGGGTGGTCAACACCATCCTTGCCGAGATGGACGGATTGGAAGAGCTGCAATCAGTGGTGGTGATTGGCGCCACCAACCGGCCGACGCTGGTCGACCCGGCGTTGCTGCGCCCGGGCCGCTTCGACGAGCTGGTCTATGTCGGCACGCCCGACGCCGCCGGGCGCGAGCACATCCTCGGCATCCACACGGGCAAGATGCCGCTCGCCGGCGATGTCGATCTGGGCAAGCTGGCCGCCGAGACCGAGCGCTTCACCGGCGCCGACCTCGAAGACCTCGTCCGCCGCGCCGGGCTTGCCGCGCTGCGCCGCGTGGGGGGCGAGGTCAGCGCGGTGGAAGCGCGCGACTTCGAAACCGCGCTCAAGGATTCGCGCGCGACGGTGACGCCCGAAATGGAGAGCGAATACCAGCAGATGCGCGGCGAACTGAAAAAGCGCGCCGCCGCAGTGCAGCCGATGGGCTTTTTCGCGCCGGAAATGCTCAAGCCCACACGGGAGAGGAAGCACGATTGAGCAGGGGCGCTCCGCTCCTCGAATGTTCCGCGTGAAGCATTGGCGTGGGACGCTCTCTAGTGCGCCGCGTCCCAGCTCAGCCCGGTGCCGATCTCGACCCCGAGCGGGACGGTCAGCTCCACCGCAGGCAGCGCCGCCTCGGCCATTACCTGGCGAATGATCGGCGTCGCGGCATCGACCCGCCCCTCGGGCAGTTCGAACACCAATTCGTCGTGGACCTGGAGCAGCATCCGCACATCATGCAGCCCCGCGCCCGCCAGCGCCGGGAGCATCCGCGCCATCGCGCGCTTGATGATGTCGGCACTCGTGCCCTGGATCGGGGCGTTGATCGCGGCGCGTTCCGACCCCTGCCGTTCGGCCTGGTTCTTCGAATTGATCCGCGGGAACCATGTCTTGCGCCCGAACAGCGTCTCGGAATAGCCGCGCGACCGGACGCTTTCGAGCGTTTCGTGGATATAGCGCTGGATGCCCGGGAAGCGCTGGAAATAGGTGTCGATCATGCCTTGCGCCTCTTCGGGCGGCACTTCCAGACGCGCGGCGAGACCCCAGCGTGAAATCCCGTAAAGTATTGCGAAATTGATCGTTTTAGCGCGGCTGCGGGTATCGCGCGTCACTTCGCCGAACATTTCGCGCGCGGTGCGGGCGTGGATGTCCTCGCCTGCCGCGAAGGCCTCCTTGAGGCTCGGCACGTCGGCCATGTGCGCGGCAAGCCGCAGTTCGATCTGCGAATAGTCCGCCGCAAGCAGCACATTGCCCGGCTCGGGCACGAAGGCCTCGCGGATCTGCCTCCCTATTGCCGTGCGGATCGGAATGTTCTGCAAGTTGGGGTCGGTCGAGGACAGCCGTCCGGTCTGCGCACCCACCAGCGAGTAGGAGGTATGCACCCTGCCCGTATCGGGATTGATCGCGGCTTGCAGCGCATCGGTATAGGTCGACTTGAGCTTCGCCAGCTGCCGCCATTCCAGCACCAGCCGCGCGACGGCTGCGCCCTCGGCGGCGAGCTTTTCCAGCACGGTGACATCAGTCGAATATTGCCCGGTCTTGCCCTTCTTCCCGCCCTTGTAGCCCAATTTGTCGAACAGGATTTCGCCCAGCTGCTTGGGACTGCCGACAGCGAATTCCTGCCCGGCGACCGCGTGGATCGCGCCTTCGAGCCGGGCGATTTCGTGCGAGAATTCCTCCGAGAGCCTCGCCAGACGGGCGCGGTCGACCTTGATGCCCTCGCGCTCCATGCCGGCGACGACGGGGATCAGCGGGCGGTCGACGCGTTCGTAGATGCGCGCCCCGCCCTCGACCGTCAGACGCGGCTTCAAGTGCGCGTGAAGCCGCCATGTCACATCCGCATCCTCGGCGGCATAGGCGGTGGCGCGGTCCAGGGGCACTTCGGCGAAGCTGATCGCCTTCTTGCCGGTGCCGCACAGGTCCTTGAACGGGATCGGGGTGTGGCCGAGGTGGCGCTGCGAAAGCTCGTCCATCCCGTGGCCGCCTCCCATCCCGTCCTCGCCGCGCCCGGCGTCAAGATCGAAGCTGATCACCATCGTATCATCGATGGGGGCGACCATGATCCCCTGACGGGCGAGCACGTTGAGGTCATACTTGCCGTTCTGGAAGATTTTCAGAACGGCCTCGTCCTCCAGCAGCGGCTTCAAGAGGGCGATCGCCTCGGCGAGCGGCACCTGATCCGGCTTCTGCGCGAACATGTCCGTCCCGCCGTGACCCAGGGGGATGTAGCAGGCATCGTTGGGGCCGAGCGCGAGGCTGACCCCGACGAGATCGGCGCGCATCGCGTCCAATGAGGAGGTCTCGGTATCGACCGCCACGGCCTGCGCGGCCTGCGCGCGCGCGACCCAGGCTTCAAGCCGTTGGCGCGTCTGCACCGTCTCGTAGGCGGCGTGATCGACCGCCGGAAACTCCGGGAGGGGCTGGCGGTTGCCCTCGCCCGCCGCGGGCGCGGCGGCACTCGCGGTCGTGGGCTTGGCCGGGTTGAGATCGGTGGCGCGCGAGGGGCTCCCCACCCCCGCATCCAGCCGCCGCAGCAGCGAGGTGAAGCCGTGGGTCCCAAGAAACAGCGCCAGCGGTGCCGGCGGGATCGGGCCCAGCGCCATCTCGTCCAGTGGCTGGGGGAGGTCGCAATCCTCCTTCAGCGTCACCAGCACCTTGGATAGCTCGGCATCCCCGCGCCCCTCGATCAGCCGGTCCCTGAGCTTGGAGGGCTTCATCGCCGGCGCCGAATCCAGCGCCGCTGTCAGCGAGCCGTGTTCGGCGATCAGCTTGGAGGCGGTCTTGGGACCGATGCCGAAAATGCCGGGCACATTGTCGACAGAATCGCCCATCAGCGCGAGCACATCGCCGACAAGTTCGGGGCCGACGCCGAACTTCTCCTCGACCTCGGAAAGCCAGATGCGCTGGTTCTTCATCGTGTCGAGCATGTCGATCTTCGCACCGTCCACCTCGCCGATCAGCTGCATCAGGTCCTTGTCGGAGGAAACGATGGTGACATCCCAGCCGCGCCGCTGCGCCTCGCGGGCGTAGGTGGCGATGAGGTCGTCGGCCTCCAGCCCCTCGACCTCGATGCACGGCAGGCTGAAGGCGCGGGTGGCGTCACGGATCAGCGGGAATTGCGGCTTCAGATCCTCGGGCGGTTCGGGGCGATTGGCCTTGTAGTGTTCGTAGATGTCGTTGCGGAAAGACACCCCGCTCGCATCGAGAATCACCGCAAGGTGGGTCGGGCCATCGGCCGCGTCGAGATCGGCGGCGAGCTTCCACAGCATCGTGGTGTAGCCATAGACCGCGCCGACCGGCGTGCCTTGCGGGTTCGTCAGCGGGGGCAGGCGGTGATAGGCCCGGAAGATGTAGGAGGACCCGTCGACGAGATAGAGGTGCTGCTTTTCGGCCATGGCTGCGTGCTAGCACCCGGCGCCGCGCGCGGGTAGGGGTTTGGCAGCGGGGGCCGCCCGGGCAAAGGCGGGCGGGAATGTGGCGAGATTGCGGCGAAAGCGCCTTGTGCGGCGGCGCTGCGCGCCTTAGATTCGGCAGCGAACCGGATGACCGGTCGGCGTGCCCGCCAAGGGTGCGTGGCAATCGCAAGGACAAGGGAACACACCTCATGCGCAAGATCATTCTCGCCGCCGCCATCGCCACCGCCGCGCTCGGCCTTTCGGCGTGCAGCAACAAGACCGAAGCCGAGGCCGACGAGACGGTCGAGGCGATGAACGCCGACGCCGAAGCCAGCGCCGATGAAGGCGCCGCGATCGAAGGCGTCGCCATCCAGAGCGCCGAAGACATCCAGGCCGACGCCAAGGATGCGGCCGACGATGCGGTCAAGACCACCGACGAAATCGGCGACGATGCGCTGAGCGTCGTCGACCAGGCCGAGGAAGCCGGCGCGGAATAAGCGCCCTTCCCCCCTCGGGGCCGAAACGCAAAGGGCGGCTGCCGCTCCGATCAGGGAGGGGCGCCGCCCTTTTTGCTGTCCGCGGTGTGCGGGGGCGGGGCTTCAGCCGCCGGTTGCGTAGGGGGCGCTCGCCCAGTTGCGGGTCGGGTTCTGCTGCGCCTTCACCGCAAAGCCATCATACACAGCGCGCGCGATCGCGGCGATGCGTTCCTCGCGGGCGAGCTTGCCGCCCTGCCCGGTGGCATAGATGGCGACCGCGATCACGCGGCCATCGGGGCATTCGATGATGCCGATATCGCTCGAGGTGTTGCTGAGCGAGCCGGTCTTGTGGCTGACGCGGGCTTCGAGCGGGATATTGGCGGGGATGCGGCGCTTGCCGGTGACGGTGCGGCTCATCGCGCCGAGGATCACCTGGCGGCTCTGTTCCGACAGATATTCGCCGCGGTAGAGCCCGGCAAGCAGGCGCACCATCGCGCGCGGGGTCGCCGCATCGCGGGTGTCGATGAAGTTGGCGGGGTTGTACTCGCCATCGTCCCGCACCAGCGTGGCGATGTCGCGGTTGATCGAGAACGGCGCCAGCCCCTTGCGCTGCACCCAGCTGTTGACCGCCTGCGGGCCGCCGACCGCGGCAAGCAGCGCGTCGGTCGCGGGGTTGGAAGAGCGGGTGATCATCAGCTCGATGAGGTCGATCGCCGGCATGTACTGGCCAGCCCTGACCGGCGCCTTGGCGGTGGAAAACCTGGCCGAGGGCACCGGCAGCATCAGCGGGAATTCGGAGGTGAGGGTGAAGCGGCCCTGTTCCACCATCTCGAGATAGGTCGCAGCGATCGCGACCTTGCTGGTCGAGGCCATCGGGAACAGCTGATCGCCCAGCACCATCACTTCCTCGCCCGTCGCCAGATCGACCGCCGCCACGCCGATGCGGCCCAGCGCGGGGTTGGCGAGATCGGCGATGCGCTGCTCGAAGGTCGAGGCGTAGACGGCATCGAAGCTCTGCGGATCGCGCGCCTGGGTGCCGAAGGTGCTGTCGAAGGTCGCCGTCAGATCGTCCTGCGCCGCAGCCGGGCTGGCAAGCGCCGCGATGGAGGCCAGAAGGCCGGTCAGTGCGGCAAGGAAACGGGGGCGTGCCATGCGACTAAGGCTACTCCGACAGGGTTTCGGCGGGCTTAACGCTGCACTTAGCCACGCGCGATTCGGCGCGGCAAGGCCCCGCTCTGCCGTGTGCGGCGAACGGTGCGAGAGGCACGACCGGGATACGCACGAAGGCCGCGGGAGGCGCGCAAGCGCTTGCTCGAAGGTGGTAAGGGGTTCGTCGATTGGGCTCTTGCGGGGCAGCTGGCGCACTTGACTGCGCACGCGCGCAAGGCAGGGTGGCGGTCAAGCACCGATCCAAGGGGACTTCACGTGATGACCGACACCGCCACCGCCTGCGCCGCGCGCGCCGGCCTTGCCGCCCTGCTGCTGTCCGCCTCGGGCCTGGCCTTTGCCCAAAGCGAACAGGCGCCCGTGCCGATCGTGAAGCCGGGCGCGCCCGGGCAGGCCTCGAAGACGCTCTCGGCACAAGAGGCGACCAGGCTCGCGCAGGCAAGCTACACCGCCGGGGACGTCGCCTTCATGCAAGCCATGATCGTCCACCACCAGCAGGCCGTCGACATGGCGGTGCTGGTCAAGAACCGCACCAACACCGAGGGATTGAAGACCATCGCCGGCCGCATCGAATCCGGCCAGGCCGATGAAATCGCCTTCATGCAGACCTGGCTCAAGGAGCGCGGCGAGCCGCTCGAGGACCCGGCGATGAAGGGTCACGCCGAACACCTGCACCACATGATGAAGGGCATGGCTTCTCCTGCGGACCTGAAAGCCCTCGCCGCCGCCAAGGGTGCGGCTTTCGACAAGCAGTTCCTGACGCTGATGATCGCCCACCACGACGGCGCGCTCAGCATGGTGGAGGAGCTGCTGGGCGAGGACGGCACCGCCGCCGATCCGGTGCTGTTCCAGTTCGTGGGCGATATCGAGAGCGAGCAGAAGGCCGAAATCGGCAAGATGGACAAGCTCCTCGCCAGCCTTTCGGCCGATCCGCGCACAGGGCTTGCAGCGGGCTTCGACAATGCGGGCGAGGCGATCATGGGCCTCGTCAAGGTCGCCGAGCTGGGCAAGCCGGCGGGCTTCTTCAACCCCGAGAACCCGGCTGACCTGCGCCCCGTGGTTCCGCCCCGGAAGGACAAGGACGAGAAGGAGCTGGAAGAAGCGGCCGAAGTTGCCGTGGCGGCAATCGAAGCCGCTGCCGATGCGGCTGCCGCTGCCACCCCGGCCAAGGGCGCTCCCCCCGCCGCCGCTCCCCCGCCGGCGCGTGAGGAGGAGGACAGCCTCACCGAATATGCCGAACGCACCCCCCTGCTCGATTTCGCCAATACCGACATGGCCTTCTTCGGCGACGTGATGGTGGCGGGCTCCTACCACGGGTTCAACATCTACCAGCTGGGCGCGGACGGCATCCCCACCTTGAAGAGCAGCGTCGTGTGCCCCGGCGGGCAGGGCGATGTCTCGGTGGTCGGCAACCTCCTCGTCATGAGCGTCGAGCAGACCCGCGGGCGGATCGACTGCGGGCTCGAGGGCGCGCCGGGCAAGGTCAACGAGGAGCGCTTCCGCGGCCTTCGCATCTTCGACATCTCCGATCTTGCCGCCCCGCGCCAGGTCGGCGCGGTGCAGACCTGCCGGGGGAGCCACACGCATTCGGTGGTCAGCGCCGATCCCACGCGCCTCATCATCTACAACTCGGGCACGGCGGGCATCCGCGACGAGAAGGAGCTTGCCGGCTGCATCGGCGGCACGCCGGGCGACACCCGCACCGCGCTGTTTTCGATCGACGTGATCGAGGTGCCGGTGGCCGACCCCGCCAAGGCGCGCATCGTCAAGTCCCCGCGCGTCTTCGCCGACGAGACCACCGGCGAGATCGCCGGCCTGTGGAAGGGCGGCGACCATGGCGACGACACGCAGACCACCGCGCGCACCGACCAGTGCCACGACATCACCGTCTTCCCGGCGCTGAAGATCGCGGCAGGCGCCTGCTCGGGCAACGGCATCATCTTCGACATCGCCGATCCCTTGAACCCCAAGCGATTGGACGTCGTCACCGACACCGGCTTTGCCTACTGGCATTCGGCGACCTTCAACAATGACGGCACCAAGGTGATCTTTACCGACGAATGGGGCGGCGGCGGGCGGCCGCGCTGCAAGGCGTCCGACCCCAAGACCTGGGGCGCCAACGCGATCTACGACATCGTCGATGGCAAGCTGGTGTTCCGCGCGCATTACAAGATGCCCGCGCCCCAGAGCGACAAGGAGAACTGCGTCGCGCACAACGGCTCGATCATCCCGGTCCCGGGCCGCGATCTGTTTGCGCAGGCGTGGTATCAGGGCGGGCTTTCGGTGATGGACTTCACCGACAGCGCGAACCCCAAGGAGGTCGCCTATTTCGACCGCGGTCCGATCGACGCCAGGCAGATGGTGCTGGGCGGCTACTGGTCGGTCTACTGGTACAAGAGCCACATCTACGGCACCGAAATCACCCGCGGGATCGACGTGTTCACGCTGAAGCCGGGCGAGCACCTCAGCAAGGCCGAAATCGCCGCCGCCAACGCCGCCAGGTATGAAGACAACCGCTTCAACCCCCAGACCCAGACCCGCGTGACGTGGGACGAGGCCGCGATCAAGGCGGCGGCGGCGAGCCGGAAGAGGCGGTGAGGCGATCCTACTAATAGCGATCAAGCATCAACGCGTTTACTAGGTGAGGAATGGCTTGGACAAAAGTTGGGCCTGCCAACATCTTTCTTCTGTACGCGTTAGGTGAAGCTGCGAGAGCAATTGCGGCGTTTGATGAAGCTCTACGCTTGTCACACATCGTGCATGAGCGACAACCCGGGGTGCAAGCGCTTGAGTTGAAGTCTGTTCTTGATCAGTTGCGCCTCGGCATCTCAGCCTCGGCAAGTGTCTCGCGGGTGTTTTGGCCAGCATTCAACCGGAACACAGAGGATCTTGAACGTGCTAAGGCGCGCGCTGTTCGTTTGCGAGAACTCTGTAGAATTCCGCCGCAACATGCTCTCAAAGATCGGACACTAAGAGATGCGGTAGACCATTTTGATGAAAGGTTGGACGCTTGGGTTGGCGATGCTCCTAGGCCCTATCTAACTGATCAAACGGTTGCACATCCGCTGACGGTCAATAAGGCTGAGTACTTGTCCGAAGCGGCGCTTCTAGTATACGATGTCGCGAACAATGAAGTTCTTATACTAGGTAGGCGACTATCTATTATCAAAACTACTGAAGGCTTAGAAGATATTTGCGCTCTGATCAGCAAGGCACTCGTCAGTTTAGATTGGGACGATTGACAACCGCACTACATCCACGAAGTGGTTTCTTCACTTCCTACCCTTCCGGCGCAGCCTTCTTCTCCATGAACGGGCGCAGCGGGAACAGCCATTGTTCCGCGATCGACAGCCGCTTGCGATCGTCCTGACCGACGATGGCGCTCTCGCCGTCCTTGTAGGTGCCGAACACGCGGTCCCAGAAGATCACCGAATTGCCGTAGTTGCAGCGCGTGTCCTCGTAGCTCGTGGCGGTGTGGTGCAATGAGTGGTGCGGATCGTGGTGAAGAAGTAGCCGTACCAGATCGGCGGATCGGCCTTCACATTGGCGTGGGCATAGGTCGCGATCACCCCGCCTGCGGTGATGCTGGCGAACAGGGCGTTCATGTCGACATCGAGCAGTGCGGTGATGCCGATGGAAATCAGGAACAGCTCCACCGGATTGCCCACGAAGCCCTTGGCCGCGTTCAGCTGGGTGATGTGGTGATGCGGCGCGTGGGTCAGCCACAAGGGGGTCCAGTTGTGCATCGCGCGGTGCATCCAGTACTGGCCCAGCTCGAACAGGAACAGGACGATCAGCGTCTGCACGAGGAAGGGCAGGTCGGCGAGCCACGGCGTCGCGATGCCCCAGCTGTCCTTCAGCGCGCTCAGCGGCGAATGGATCAGCGCCTCGGTGGCATAGCCGATCGCGGTGTAGCTGAGGACGACGTAGAACACATCGGTCGCCAGTTCCTTGCCGTTGATGCGCCAGCCCGCGTGGCGCTCGAACACCAGTTCCAGGGCTTGCACGAAGACCAGCGTGCCGATGCCCACCGCCAGCAGCGACCACGGAGTCTCGACCCATGCGGCCGGCGCGAGGCCCCAGAAGGCAATCACCACCGCAAGCGTGGCGGGCGGCAGAAGGTTGATGAGCGACTGTTTCACCGGATCGTCGTCCCCTGATGGATCGGCTCGGCAGTAAAGTGGTGCGGCAGGCTGCGGGAATACGCCATTTTGCGCAGGGCGCCAAGAGCGGGCGGAGTTCGCCGCAAGCGCGCTGTGACCGGCGGGCAACGTCCGCAAATGGTCATCGTTGCGCCCCTGAACTGCAACCAATCCGCCCGCGAACCGCAACATCGCGCGCCTAGGCGCCAGCCTCGCAACCATAAAAGGGGCAAGAAACATGAAGACTTCCGCAATGCGCACCGCATTCCTCTCGGGCACCGCGCTCCTCGTCCTCGCCATCCCCGCTGCCGCCTTCGCGGCCGAGGCCGAGGCTGAAACCGCCGCCGCCGACACCGCTGCCGAGGGCGAAGAGATCGTCGTCTACGGCAAGGGCGAAGTGCGCCAGGTGACCGAAATCGGCGCCGCCGACATCCAGCTCACCACCGCCGGCTCCAGCCCCTTCATCGCGCTGCGCAAGCTGCCGGGCGTCAACTTCCAGTCGGCCGATCCCTTCGGCACCTATGAATGGTCGACCCGCATCACCCTGCGCGGCTTCAACCAGAACCAGCTCGGCTTCACGCTCGATGGCGTGCCGCTCGGCGACATGAGCTACGGCAACACCAACGGCCTGCACATCAGCCGCGCGATCATCGCCGACAATATCGGCGAGACCCGCGTGAGCCAGGGCGCGGGCGCGCTCGGCACGGCCTCGACCTCGAACTTGGGCGGCACGATCGAATTCGCCAGCCGCGATCCGCAGGACGAACTCGGCATTGCCGGCAACGTGACCTACGGCGACAGCAACACGATCCGCGGCTACGCCACGCTCGACACCGGCGATCTCGGCGGCTTCAAGGCCTATATCAGCGCTGCCCATATCGATGCCGACAAGTGGAAGGGCTTTGGCAGCCAGCGTTCGACGCAGGTCAACGCCAAGCTGGTCGCCGACCTGTCGCCTTCGACCACCTTCACGGCCTTCGTGAACTTCTCGGATCGCAAGGAAAGCGACTATCAGGACCTCAGCCTCGAAATGATCAACCGTCTCGGTTATGACTGGGACAACATCTCGAACGATTGGCCGCTCGCAGTGCGCCTCGCGTTCATCGGCGCCAACCGCGGCGATACCGGCGTGGTGGTCGGCCCGAACACCTTCGGCACCACCTATCCCGCCCCCATCGCCACCATCGACGATGCCTATTACGACGCCGCCGGCCTGCGCCGCGACTGGGTTGCAAGCGGGCGCATCGAGCAGCAGCTGGGCGATGCCGTCGCTGCGGGCCTCCAGGTCTATTACCACACCAACAAGGGCCAGGGTTCGTGGATCACGCCCTACCGCGCCAGCCCGAGCGCCGGCCTGCCGCTGAGCTTCCGCACCACCGAATACGAGATGGAGCGTATCGGCGTGCTCGGCGATATCGAGGCGGAACTCGGCGCGCACACCGTCAAGGTCAACCTGTGGTACGAGAACAATGACTTCGAACAGGCGCGCCGCTTCTACGACATGGGCACCAGCCAGACCGTGCCCGGGCGCAACGCTCTCGACTACCAGTCGAACCCGTTCTTCACCCAGTGGAACAACGCCTACAACACCCGCACCTTCCAGTACGCCGTGCAGGACACCTGGGACGTGACCGACGCCTTGACCGTCACGGCCGGTTTCAAGGGCCAGTCGGTGAAGCTTGAAGCGACCCCGATCAACCCCAACCCGGGCCCGCTGGCGCTCGGCGAGATCAAGGCGGAAGACTTCTTCCTGCCGCAGGTCGGCGTGCTCTATACCCTCGGAGGCGGCAACGAGATCTTCGCCAGCTTCACCCAGAACCAGCGCGCCTTCACCGCCGCTGCGACCACCGGTCCGTTCGCGACCTCGGCCGCGGGCTTTGCCGCGCTGCGTGACCGGATCGAGCCGGAAAAGACCAACACCTACGAGCTCGGCTTCCGCTTCGGCGAAGGCCAGCTTTCGGGCGTGATCGCGGCCTATCTCGTCAACTTCTCGAACCGCCTGCTCGCCGTGCCGCAGGGTCCGGGCATCGTCGGCAACGCCGCGCTGCTTTCGAACGTCGGCGACGTGCGCTCGCTGGGTGCGGAAATCGGCCTCCAGTGGCAGCCGGTCGAAAGCTTCACCGTGACCGGTTCCTACGCCTACAACGAGAACACCTACCGCAACGACATCGTCAACCAGGCGGGTGTGGTCGTGCAGGCGATCGACGGCAAGACCGTGGTCGACAGCCCGGAAAGCATCGCCAACCTCGAACTGGCCTATGACAACGGCAGCTTCTACGCCCGCGCCAATGCCAACTACACCTCGGAGCGGTTCTTCACCTACTCGAACGATCGTTCGGTCGACGGGCGCGTGCTGGTCGATGCGCTGATCGGCTACCGCCTCCAGAGCGACAACCGCTTCCTCGACGGCCTCGCCATCGAAGGCACGGTGACCAACCTGACGGGCGAGGACTATGTCGGCACGATCGGTTCGAACGGCTTCGGCTTTGCGGGCGACAACCAGACCCTGCTCGCGGGCGCGCCGCAGCAGTTCTTCGTGACGCTCCGCAAGGATTTCTGATCGGGTCCTGACACCCGATACCTTGCTGGGGGCCGGCGAGCGCGCGCTCGCCGGCCCCTTTTTCGTTCAGCCCGCGAGGCGGTAGAGCGCGAGCGGGCAGCCCGGCACCGGCGTGACGGCGAAGGTCTTGCGCGCCCGGTCGGCATGCGCCGGACCGGCGGCGAGGACATGGGTGACCTTGAAGGTTGCCGCGAAGCTGCGGGCATCGGCGGCATCGAGCCGCCCCTCGGCAAGGTTGCGCGGCGCCATCATGGCCGCGATTCCGCCTTGCGCCCCGGCCCGCGCGGCGAACAGGTCGTCGCCGATGACCAGCACCCGCGCGTCGGACACGCCGGCAAGGCAGGCCTTGAGCGTGCGGACATCGGCAGGATCGTCGAAGGCCGCAGCCTCTCCGGCGCGGGGCGCGGTGAGCGCGAGCGCCGCTGCCGCGACCACCGCGACCGCTCCGGCCCCGCGCGCAAACACCCGGCGCTGCGCGAGCGCACCGCTCGCGGCGATCCCGAAGCTCGCCGCTGCCAGCAGCGCCGTCCAGACCAGCGCGCTGAAATAGCGCTGCTCGACATAGCCGGTGAGCAATTGCGGCGCGAGCATCGCCGCCATCAGCACCGCGAACACAGTCAGCACCGCATGGGGCGCCCCGTGCCCGCGCAGCCCGGTCCGGCACAGCCGCGCCAGCGCGGCGGGCAGAGCGAGGAAGGCCGCCGCCACGAACCCCAGCGGGCTCAGCGCCAGCCCCGCCGCGACATAGGCCAACCGCCCGAGATTCCCTGCGACCTTGCCCGCCCACGCCGCCGGATCGTCAGCGAGGGTCGGCTGCGCGGCGGGCCACCAGTCGGTCACATAGGCGCGCGGATCGAGCGCGGCGGCGATCCCGGCATTGTCGGTGGCAAAGGGCGTGCCGAAGCTCGCCGACCACGGCCCTTCGCTGGCGTAGGAGCGCCAATGGGTGAAGCGGTAGAAATCGCCCACGACGGTCTGCGACAACTCCCACAGCGCCCAGGAATCGGGCGAGTAGGGCGGCGCGGCCGCCACCCCTGCCAGCAGCACCGCCAGCAGCGCGACAAGAACGGCCACCGGCCACAGCCACCCCGCGCGGCCCACGGCGCTGTCCGGCGTGTAACCGCCGGTCGCCGCCATGAAGGTCTCTGCGAGCAGCGCCAGCTTGGACGCGAACCCGCCGATCTTGGTCGGCACCTTGCCGTCGTCGGGGTAGCGCCGCTCCACGGGCACATGGGCGACCCTGAGGCCCAGCTGCCCGGCCCGCACCGTGAGATAGAAGAGCAGGTTATAGACCGAAAACACCGGACGGAACGGCTGCACACCGGGGTGCGTCAGATAGCGGGCGGAATAGGCGCGAAAGCCGTTGGTGGTGTCGGTGAACCAGTGCCGGCCCGCGATGCTCAGCATCGGCGCGTGGACCAGCCGGTTGGCGATGGTGCGCTCCAGCGGCGTGTTTTCGGCCGCCCCGCCGGGCAGGTAGCGCGAGCCCTGAACGTAATCGCAGCCCGCTTCCAGCCTGGCGACCATCGCCGCGACCGCCTCGACCCCGTCCTTGCCATTACCGTCGATGGTGACGATGCCCGCATAGCCCTGCTGCAAGCACCAGGCATAGGCCATGCGCAATTGGGCGGAGAGCTTGCCGGGCCCGGTCTTGGTCAGCACCGCGCGCACGCCGACCTGCGCCATGAAACCGGGATCGAGCGAGCCGTCGCTCGATCCGCCGTCGGCGATCACCACGTCGACCGGCAGGCCCGCAGCCGCGATGCGGGCGAGCTGGCCCCTGATTCGCTCGCCCTCGTTGATGACGGGGATGACTAGCGCATGGGCATGAACGCGCGGGGCGTAGAGCGCGGTCTCGTGCGCGGGCAACTCCCATGCGGCGTCATCGAGGATCAGGGGCGGCAGCACGGTCATGCGCGTTCCCCCCGGGGCGCGAAGACGATCCGTTTGGAGAGCACGAAGTTGACACTGAACGACACCCCGGCGCCTGCGACAAGGATCGCCAGCGGCCAGGCCCCCGGCAGCGCCCGGTCGAGCAGCGCGACGATCCCCACCCGCACCCCGAGCGTCGCCAGCGCGACACCCGCATAAAGCCCCGCGCGCCGCAGCGAGAGCGCACCGTTCCGGAAACTCCAGGTCTGGTGGATGACGTAATTGGCCAAGGCTGCCACCGCAAAACCGCTCGCCGCCGCCAGCCACAAGGGCACCCCCGCCCACCGATGCAGCGCAAAGGCGATGGCAAGGTCGAGGATCACCCCCAGCACCGTCACCGCGAAGAAGCGCACCAGCTCGCTCACCGGGCGTCTCCCGCAAGGTGGCGGGCGATGCCCTCGGGCAGCGGGGGGAGCGCGGCGAGGTCGACATCGGGTGCGGCGGTGGCGGTGCAGGCGGCGCTGCCGATCGCCGATCCGTCGAGGGTTTCGAGCGTCAGCCGGGTCGCGCGACCCGGCGCGACCGGCGCCATCAGCTCGAGCGCGGGCACATTGGCTATACCGTAGCGGGGGAAACCGGCCCAGCGACCAGTGGTGCGGGCGGTATCGGGTGACGTCTCGATCACCGTCAGCATCGCCCCGCGCGCGGTGGCGAAGGGCGGCTGGCGGGTGAGGCGGACCGTCGCGGGGCCCACCGCAGCGCTTTCCACCTCGACCACGATCCGCCCCGGCGAAGCTTCGGCAATGCGGCAGGTGGCAGATGCAGGGGGCAGGCGCCGCGCATCGCTGCGCACCCACAGCACCTGCTGGTCATTGCGGGCAAGCGGCGCGTAATTCTCCCGCAGCGCGCGAAAAAATGGCCACTGCGCGCGGGTCAGCCACCCCTCCCACCCGCTGTAATCGGGAGCGATGGTGGTGACCGCGGCAACCTGCCCTCGCGCGACGAGCGCGGTGAAGGCGGCGCGCTTGTCCGGCCCCAGCGCATGGATCAGCGAGCCGACATCGGCGGGGCTGCGCACCCCGGCAACAATATCGAGCGGCGAGGTGTAGACCGAGAGCAGCCGGCGATCGGCCGGGATGCCCTGCTGGTCCCACGCCGCCGCCAGCTGGCGCATCGCGGCAAGGTCCCCTGCATAGGCGGGGGTCACATGGAACCCCAGCGCCGGGTCATAGACAGTGCGCCCGGCCCGCTCCGGTGAGGTGGCAATCCTTGCCGCCTCGGTCCCCGCCATCGCCAGCACCGCCGCTCCGGTCAGCGCGGCGATGTGGCGCGGGCCGATGGGACGCAGCAGCCCCCTCGCCTGCCGCCACAGCCCCGCAGGCAGCACGATCAGCGGTGCGCAAGTCGCGAGGACGAAGGTGATGCCGTTATACTCCGCCCCGACATGCCCGCCGATCTGGGGTACCAGGGCCGTGCTGAGCACGCTTGCGCCCACAAACAGGAAGGCGCTCCCCCGCACCGGGGCGCTGCGTGCGCGCAGGCGCTGGATCGCGGCAAAGGCGAGGCAGGCCGCCAGCACGACGAGGCCCAGCGCCGCCAGCGGATCGGCATCGGCGAGGATCTGCGGCAGGTCGGCGGGCGAGAGGATACGGGTGCCCCGGTCCCACGGGGCGAAGAACCAGAACTGGTCGCCCGCGACATCGCGGAAATTGTATTGGATCCACGGGCCGGGCGCGCTGTGGGTCACGCCCGTCAGGAGCGCTCCGGCCGAGGCGGCCAGACCCGCGCCCAACCCCGCCAGCGTCCGCGCCAGCAGGGCAAGCCGCTCCCACAAGGCCAGCACCAGCGCGCCGGCGGGGGCGATCACCAGCGGAACCCCCGCATCGTTCGACCACAAGAGCCCCGCTCCCGCGACCAGCCCGAGCATGACGCCGCCCGTCAGCGCGCGCCGCCCGAGCAGCACGCGGCGCAACAGCACCACATAGAACGGCAGCACAAGGAAAGGGAGCGCCCCGCGCAGGGGCCGCAGAGACACGCCCGGGTCCAGCGTCGCCGGCCACAGGATCCCGCTCGCCTGACCCACCATTGGCCCGGCGTAGTAGAACAGGCACACCAGCACCAAAGCCGCTTGCCAGCGGGCGCGGGGCGGGATCGGGCGGATCAGCCACACGCAGGCGCAGGCGGTCCCAAAGGCGCCCAGCAGAACCATGGTGTAGGCCGCCAGCGTCGAGGCGAACAGCGTCTTGCCGCCCGCAACGAAGACCGGCAGCAGCGCCAGCACCATCGTCACCCCGAGGTATGACTGAAACGCCGTCCCCAGCTGATCCCCGCGCGCGAAATGGTCGGCGGCGAACCATGTTTGCAGCGCCCCGTCGATCGAATTGAGGCTGTGCGCGTGAAGCAGCCATGCACCCCGCAAGGCAGCGAGCACCACGAGCACCCCCGCAAGCGCGGCAAAGCCGCGCGCGCGCCCGCGCAGGCCGGGAACCTCAGGCCCAGAAATCTCAGGCATGGACCCGCCCGAACACATGCGCAGGGTCAAGCGCGGCGAACTCCCCGCCGCTGCCCTTCACCGCTTCGAACAGGTCGTAGATATTGTCGATCTTGCCGCCCAGCACCGAGATCACCCGGCTGGCTGCCGGGCTGCGGTGATAGAGGATCGGGCGCCCGTCATCGCCCTCGTTCTTGATGAGGACGGTCTTCACCTCGTAGATCGAGCGCCGGTATTGCGCCCCTGCCAGACAGGGCAGATAAAAGCGCGCATCGCGCAGCATGAAGGCGTAGCGGCTCTCGGGCTCCAGCCCGGCGAAATGGGCATGGGGATCGCGCGCCGCCGCATTGTCGGCCCAGCTGTCGTGCGGGATGTAGCGCACGTGGGTGAGCGAATAGAGCCCCTCGGCAGGGTAGGGCATGGCCGAGAAGAACGGCCCGTCCATCACCGTCACCCCGATGCGCTCAAGCTCGCCCGGGGGCTCGATCAGGGCGAGCTCGGCGATCTCGTGCTTGAGGCGGGCGGGCGGCAGGCCGGCCTTGGCAAGCACGGCATTGATCTGCGCATAGGTGATGTTGAAGGCGAAGCGCGCGGTGACCTCGCTGCCGTCGGAGAGGCGCGCAAGCACCCCCTCGCGGCGGTCCTCGAGGCCGACAACGGCGGTCGCCAGCCTGACTTCGATCCCCGCGGCCGCCAGCCTTTCGCCCACCAGACGGCCGAGGATCTTGTGATCGAAGGCGACCTCGCGGCAGGCGAAGGCTTCCTCGATCCGCTCGGCATCGAACAGCGCGCGGTGGGCAGGCGATGCGACCGCGATCGGCGCGCCCATGTCTCGGAACATGCGGTGGAATTTCTTCGCCGTCACCTTCGAGCGACGCCGCGCGATGGCGTAGAGCATCTGGAAATCGCCGACCACGGCCTCGGGGAAATCGGCGAGGAAGCGGCGGTGGAGCAGCATCGACTTCACCGCCGTCGCCGCAGAGCGCGGGTAGTGGAAGCCGGTGTGCACCCGCGCCTGGTTGACCCGCGAGGCGCGGTCCATCAGCCCCTCGCCCGCCTCCACCAGCAGCACCCGCGCGGAAATCGAGCGCAGGTAAAGCGCGAGGCAGCAGCCGTAAAAGCCGCCGCCGATGACGATGCAATCACAGGAGGTGCGCCCGGCGCTCATCACCCCTCCGGAGGCGGAGCAGGCGTATCGCTCTCCAGCACCACGTTGAGATCGAAGGCGACCTGCTGGAACAGATCGATGCGGTTCACCTCCTCGGGCACCAGGCCCGCCTTCAGCCGCCGCTGCTGCTTCAGCAGGTGCTGGAGGCCGAGGCTGAGGCCGAGGGTCGAGAAACCCATGAACACCGCGCTTACCGCCAGCATCGCATTGGTCGTCAGCCAGCCTTCCGCCAGGCGCTCCACCAGCAGCAGCGCGCCGATGATCCAGGCCGCATAGGCAAGGCCGACCAGCGTCAGGATCGTCGAGGAGATCGCGACCACAGTCAGGATCGTCGGCGTGAGATAGACCAGCAGCGTCTGGAGCAGCGCCAGCCGCCGGGCGATGCCGGTGAAGGCGGTGCGGCTTTCGACATTGGCCGCGGTCCGGAACCATTCACGCGGCAGGCGCGGGTCGCGCGGGGGGAAGCGCAGCGCGAGGCGCGGCTCGTCATGCGCAAGCAACAGGTTGAGCAGCGTGCGCGGCACCGCGATCGACTGGAATTCGGCCGGATCGACATTGAAGCCGGCGAGCTTGCCGAGCGCGATGAACGGCCAGGCGAGCGCGCGCTTGAACGGGCGGCGCGCTGGGCGAAAGGCCATCGTCACCGCGTTCCGGCTTTCGGCGAAGTTCAGAAAGGCGAGCACATCGAGCGCCGCGATCTCGTCGAGATTGCCGAGGATCACGAGGTCGCCGATCGCTTCTTCGGCGGCGATCACGCGGCGGTCGTAATACTCCGTGCCGCGGCGGACCACGAAGAGGCGGATGTTGGGCACCTCGCGCACGATATCGAGGAAGGCCTCGCGGCTCGTATCGTCGACCACGAGGATGATCTCGCGGAAGCGGTAGGCGCCGTCGAGCGTGGCGGCCAGATCGCGCAGCTGCGCGAAGGTGGCGGGGGTCGCGGCAAGCTCCGAAAAGCACCCCGAGACGACCACATCCTCGCGGGCCTTGGGAAATTCGCCTGCTCCGGGCTCACGCATGGGCTGCCACCATGGCGTCATGCGCGGCGGCGAGCCCGGCTACGGCGCTGCGCACGGCGGCAAGGCCGAGGGCTGCGCGCTTCATCTCGATGGAGACCGCGCGGACATATCCGCCAGCGCGCAGCGCGGCGAGGACGGGGACCAGCGCGGCCGGATCGGCGGGCGCGGGCGCAAGGTCGGGCTCGCTGACGTGGATGTGCGAGAGGCGCGGGGCAAGATCGGGGAGAAGCGCGGGCACCGAGGCGAAATCGCCGTTCATGTGCATGGCGCCGAGATCGAGGTGCGGAACGATCGCGGGATGATCGACCCGGGCGACAAAGCCCAACGCCGCGCCAAGCGTGGTGCAGAAATTGGTGCCATAGGCCGCCGGATTGGCCTCGATGGCGATGCGGGTGTCGGCAGCGGCGGCGGCATCGCCGAGCTTGCGGAACACCTCGGCGGCCTCCGCCAGCGCCTGTTCCATCGCCAGCCCCTCGGGCACGCGGCGCTGCTGCGGCGAGCCGAACACGAGGTTGGGAATGCCGAACCGCTCGGCGAGCGCGATGGCGCGGCGCATCGCCTTGTCGAAGGCGGCGCGGGCCTCGGGCGACCCGAACAATGCCGCGCCGGTGACACCGAACAGCAGCGATTGCATCGAGACCACGGCCAGCCCCGCATCCGCCGCCTCGACCCGCGCGCGGCGGGCGCTGGCGGTGTCGGGCACGAAGGGGTCTTCGGCCTCGTGGAAGAACAGCGCAGGCGCGATCTCGAGCCCGGTGAAGCCCGCCCCGGCGAGGATCGCATAGGCCTCGAGCCGCTCGTCGGGTGCCCACGCGATGTTCGACATGGCGAGCCTCATGCCGCGCCCCCGCGCTCGCCCGCGAAGAAGGCGGCGAGGCTTTCGAGCGTCGCGGCGGCGGTGAACTGGTAGGGATCGCTCGCGCCCCACAGGCCGGCGTGGCGGGTGCGCATGTCCTCGGCATGGAGACACGCGGGCGTTTCGGGCATGGGGCGACCGGTGAGGCGCGCATGGATAGCGGCGGCGGCAAGCGGTTCGGGGGCGAGGTGGAGACGGGCGAGCCCCGCCGCCAGCGCGATGCCGATGTCCTGCCACAGGCGGGCGGTGTCGTAATACTGGTAGGTCGCGGCGCGGTGGTGGAACTGCGTCGCGCTCGCCCCCAGTGCATCGAGCGCAGCTTCCAGCGCGGGCCGGCGCGGGTCGGCATCAAGCGCCGCACGGTCGAGCCTCAGCATCCCGGTCGGCGCATCGGGGGTGTAGAGGCCTTCGAACCAGCCGGACAGATCGCGGTCCAGCGCGCGCAGCAGGCCTTGGTGCCTCTCCCCGGTGAGCATCGAGGGCACCGGGTTCAGCAGATCGAACAGGAAATTCTTGCGCAGCCCTGCGCCGAATAGCGCGGGCAGGCGCACCACGAGGCTGCCGGGGAAACGCTCCTCGACAAAGGCCTCGAGCGCGCGGCGATGGCGGCCATAGGCGAGGGTTTGCTGGAACGCTGTCGTGCCCTCGTCATCGCCGCCCGCGAAGTCGGCAAGCACCGCGATCGAGGAGATCAGCACGACGCGCTCCGCCGCGACGCTATCGAGCCGCGCGATCAGCGCGTCGATCGCCGCCTTGTCGCGCTCGGGCGCGCGGTTGGCCTCGAGCATCGATCCCGGCGCGGCGGCGCACACCAGCGTGCCGAAGCGCGCGCCCGTGATCTCGCCGATATTGGCGCTGTTGAAGCAGGCATCGAACCGCGTCTGGCGCAGCAGCGCGCCGCCGACAAAGCCGGTGTGGCCGATCAGGGCCGTGGGGCGGGGAAGGACGGCTGGGGCAGTCATCGCGTTGTGGGCCGGGCTCGCTCAAAGTCCGCAGGATGCGACCCGGCCGGCCCGGCAGCCGCAGCGGCCGCCGAACCGTCACGGTTCGCGCCCACTCGCGATAATTAACATTGCTCTAGATTGGGTTAACCACCCTCCTGCCACCCCGGGTCAGGCGCGCGCGGCGATCTGGGCAGCGTCGAAATAGTGGATGCGCAGGGTCCTGAGCAGCCCGTCCTCGAAGGTCCCCGCCTCGCAGATGGTCTGGGTAAAGGGCTCGCTGCCGTCCTTGGGATGCATGGTGAGGCGGATCACCATCACCGCGTGGGTATCGCCCCCGGTGCAATCGAGCATTTCGAGCTTCGTGTCGGCCCACGTGCCATACATGGCGGCAGCGCAGCGCTGGAGCGCGTCCCTGCCCCGCCACTCGCCCGCGAAAGGCAGGCTGGCGGCCTCGTAGAGCACGAAATCGGGATGGATCAGCGCCTCCACCGCCGCCCAGTCGCGGGTGCCGGCGGTGGCGTAGACCGTCGCCAGCATTTCCCTAGGCGTGCTCATTCCTCAATGGTGCCAATGAGGTCGCCGACCTTGTAGACCGCGCCTTCCTCGCCCGTGGGATGGATGATCCCGCTGGCCTGGGCCTCGATCTCGGTGGTGCTCTTGTCGGTCTCGACGGTGTAGATGATGTCGCCCTTCTCGACCCGCTCGCCGTCGCCGAACATCCATTCGACGAGGGTCATTTCGACAGCGCTCATGCCGAGCTTGGGAATGCGGATTTCACTGGCCATTAGAGCTTTCCGAGAGAGGCTTTGATCTGTTCGACGATTTGCGGCTTGGTCGGGATCCACGCCTGTTCCAAGTGGCTGGCGAAGGGCACCGCCGAGAAGGTCCCGCCGATGCGCCGCACCGGGCCCTTGAGGCTGTCCCAGCACTTCTCCTGGATGTTCGCCGCGAGTTCCGCGCCGGTGCCGAAGGGGCGCACCGCTTCGTGCAAGGTGAGCGCGCGGCCGGTCTTGCGCACGGATGCCAGCACCGTCGCCTCGTCGTAAGGCGCAATGGTGCGAAGGTCGACGACCTCGACGCTGATGCCTTCCTTGGCAAGGTCATCGGCCACCGCCAGCGCGTCCAAGACGGTGCGGCCATAGGTGATGATCGAGATGTCGCTGCCCTCGCGCGCGATCGCCGCCTTGCCGAGCGGAACGCGGTAGCCCGGGCCCGGGTCCTCGGCCTTGAGGCCGTAGCACAGGATGTTCTCGATGAAGATCACAGGGTCATTGGCGTCAATCGAGGCGCGCATCAGCCCGCGCGCATCGGCCGGGTTCGACGGCGTCACCACATGAATGCCCGCCACATGCGCAAACCACGCTTCGAGCATGTCCGAGTGCTGCCCGCCGAAGCCGACGCCGACGCCGGTGGTGGTGCGGATCACCATCGGGCACGGGGTCTGCCCGCCGCTCATGAAGCGGAGCTTGGCGGCGTGGTTGACGATCTGGTCCATGCACACGCCGACGAAGTTCATCAGCATGATCTCGGCAATCGGGCGCTGGCCGGCGAGCGCAGCACCCACCGCCGCGCCGATGATCGCGGTCTCCGAGATCGGCGTCGCGCGGATGCGGTGTTCGCCGTATTTCTCGGTCAGGCCCGAGGTGACCTTGAACACCCCGCCGCCCTGCTTGGCGGACACGTCTTCGCCGAGGCAGAACACGCCCGGGTCTTCGGCCATCGCCTCGTCGATCGCGAGGTTCAGCGCCTGGGTCATGGTGATCTGGGCCATCAGGCGGTCTCCTCCAGCACGTCCTTGTAGATTTCGCCCACATCCGGCAGCGGCGCGGCAAGCGCGTGTTCGACCGCCGCGTTGATCTGCGCGTCGATGTCGGCGACGATCGCGTCCAGTTGCTCTTCGGTGAACTGGTGTTCGAGCATCACCTTGCGCAGCTTGGGGAGCGGGTCTTCGGCCTTCATCTCGGCGATGTGTTCAGGCGGCATGTAGCTGAAATCGGCGCCGAAGAAGTGGCCCATCATGCGGTAGCACATGGCCTCGACCAGCGTCGGCCCCTCGCCCCGGCGCGCACGGTCGACCGCTTCCTTCACCGCAGGGTAGATCTGGTGGACGTCGTTGCCGTCAACCGTAACCCCCGGCATGCCGTAACCCGCCGCGCGCGCCGCGATGTTGGGGCTGTCGGTGTGGTCGGCATAGGCGGTGTGCTCGCCATAGCGGTTGTTCTGGCACAGGAAGATCACCGGCAGCTTGTACAACTGGGCCATGTTCATCGCCTCGTGGAAGCCGCCGATATTGGCCGCCCCGTCGCCGAAGCTGACCAGCGTCACGCGCCCGTCGCCGTTGTTCTGGCTCGCCATCGCAAGGCCATTGGCGATGGGGAGGCCCGATCCGACCACCCCGGTCGTCACCATGATCCCCGTCTCGGGATCGGTGATGTGCATGGTGCCGCCCTTGCCCTTGCAGGTGCCGGTCGCCTTGCCGAGGCATTCGCCCCACCACTTTTCCATCGGGATGCCCTTGGCGGTCTGTTCGCCCTGCCCGCGATAGGTGCACACGACGTAGTCGTCCTTCTCGAGCGCCGCCATCGCCGCGGCCGAGACCAGCTCCTGCCCGCGCACGCAATAATACATCACCGCGACCTTGCCGCCCATCAGCAGCTCGCGGAACTTCTCGTCGGTGCGGTTCACCTTCATCGTGCGGGTGTAGATGTCGAGCAGCTTGTCGCGGTCTATCTCGGCCATGTTGGGTGCCTCTCAGGGAAGGGGGATTAGAACTGGACGCGCTGGGTAAACCCGCCGTCGACCACGATATTCGCGCCGGTCATGTAAGGCACCGCCGGGCTCGCGACGAAGACGATCGCCTTGGCGACCTCGACGGGCTCGCCGAAGCGGCCGGTGGGCATCTTGGCGAGGGTCGCGTCGAAGAACGGCTTCATGTGCTCCTCGATGATCTCCCAGTTGCCGCCCTTGTAATAGATCGCGCCCGGGCTGACGGTGTTCACGCGGATGCCCTTGGCGGCGTAGGCCTGCGAGAGCTGCGAGGCATAGGTAATCAGCGCCGCCTTGATCGCGTTGAAGGGGTTGGGGGCGATGAAGGTCTCGAGCGCGGCGGTCGAGGACAGCATCACGATCGAGCCCGTGCCCGAAGCCTCAAGGTAAGGCGTCAGCGTCTCGACCGCGAAGGCCGCGCCCTTCAAATCCATGTCGAGGCACGCCTGCCAGTCGCCGGCCCCGCCGGTGCCCGAGGCAGAAGCGGTGTGGACGAAGATATCGCACCCGCCAAGCTCGGCCACGGCCTTTTCGAGCCACGCCTGATAGGCCTCGGTGCCCGACGCCATGTCGAACACTTCGGCAAAGACCTTGCCGGGGCCGGCAGCGTCGATCTCGGCAACGGCGGCGGCGATCTTGTCTTCCTTGCGACTGAAGAAGGCGACATCCGCGCCCTCGGCGGCGAACAGCTTCAGGGATTGCAGGCCAAGCCCGTGGGCCCCGCCGTTCATGATGACCTTCTTGCCCTTCAATCCCAGATCCATAGCGCCTCTCCCCGGCTTGTCGTGGTGGCCTGCGGGGATAGCCGAGGGACGGGGCGGGGCGTATCGTCAAATTTGGGGGGTTGCGCGGTTGTTTGCCGCTGGCGGCGCGCGGGCGGGATTTCCTTTGGGGCCTCCGCAATAGCCTGTTACAGGCGCGCGCATGCTCACGATCGACAACGTCACAGTCCGGCTCGGCGGCCGGGCGATCCTCGAACGCGCCAGCGCGACCGTGCCGGCAGGCGCGCGCGTCGGTCTGATCGGCCGGAACGGCGCGGGCAAATCGACCCTGATGAAAACGCTGATCGGCGAGATCGAGCCCGATGACGGCGAGATTTCCAAGCCCGCGCGCGCGCGCATCGGCTACATCGCGCAGGAAGCCCCGCACGGCAGCATGACCCCCGAGGAGGTCGTGCTCGCCTCGGCGACCGAGCGCGCGGCGCTGCTCGCCGAGCTCGAAACCTGCACCGATATGGACCGGATGGGCGACGTCCACGAGCGCCTGCTCGCCATCGACGCCTATTCCGCGCCCGCGCGCGCGGCGAAGATCCTCAATGGCCTCGGCTTCGACGAGGCAATGCAGCAGCGCCCCGTCGACAGCTTCTCGGGCGGGTGGAAGATGCGCATCGCGCTTGGCGCGCTGTTGTTTTCCGAGCCCGACATCCTGCTGCTCGACGAGCCTTCGAACCACCTCGATCTCGAAGCGACGCTGTGGCTGGAGAACTTCCTCAAATCCTACCCCGCCACGCTGGTGGTGATCAGCCATGAACGCGACCTCCTCAACAAGGTGGTCGATCACATCCTGCACCTCCAAGGCGGGCAGCTGACGCTCTATCCGGGCGGCTACGACGCCTTCGAGAAGCAGCGGGCCGAGCGCGCCGCGCAGCTCGCCGCGGCCAAGGCCTCGCAGGAGGCGCAGGCGGCGCGGCTCAGGGATTACGTCGCGCGCAACTCGGCCCGTGCCTCGACTGCCAAGCAGGCCCAGTCGCGCGCCAAGATGCTCGCCAGGATGCAGCCCATCGCCGCGCTGATGGAAGACCCGAGCCTGAGCTTCGATTTCCCCGATCCTTCCGAGATGAAATCGCCGATGATCACGCTCGAGCACGCCGCGGTCGGCTATGGTGCGGCGCCGCCGATCCTCAAGCGGCTGAATTTCCGGATCGAGGCCGATGACCGGATCGCGCTCCTCGGGCGCAACGGCAACGGCAAGACGACGCTCGCCCGCCTGCTCGCCGCGCAGCTTGCGCCTGCCGAGGGTGCGGTGAATGCCCCGGGCAAGCTGAAGGTCGGCTATTTCACGCAGTACCAGGTCGAGGAACTGGCCGGCGAGGACACCCCGCTCGACCTGATGGCGCGCGCGATGGAAGGGCAGTCTCCCGCCGCCGTGCGCGCGCAGCTCGGGCGTTTCGGGTTTTCCGGCCCCAAGGCGCAGACGCGGGTCGAGAAGCTTTCGGGCGGGGAGCGCGCGCGGCTCGCGCTGGCGCTGATTACCCGTGACGCGCCGCATCTGCTGATCCTCGACGAGCCGACCAACCACTTGGATGTCGATGCGCGCGAGGCGCTGGTGCAGGCGCTGAACGCCTATAGCGGCGCGGTGATCCTGATCAGCCATGACCGCCACATGGTCGAGCTGACCGCGGACCGGCTGGTGCTGGTGAACGGCGGCACGGCGCGCGAATACGACGGCAGCATGGATGATTACATCGACTTCATCCTCGGCCGGAACCAGCCGAGGGGCGCAGGCAGGGAGCGCGGCGGCGCGCGCGGCGGCAAGGCCGGGGCGGACCTCAAGGCGGCGCAAGCCGAAGTCAGCAAGGCCGAAGCCGCGATTGCCCGCCTGACCGACGAGGTCGAAAAGCTGGACGCGCGCATCGTCGCGCTGAGCAGCGAGGCCGGCGGGCAAAGCGGCGCAGCGATGCAGCGCCTGCTGACCGACCGCGCGGCGGCCGCCGACAAGTTGGCGGCGGCGGAAGAAGCATGGCTCGCCGCGGGCGCTGCGCTCGAAGAGCTTCAGGCGGCGTAAGCCCCGCCGCTGGCGCAAGATCAGATCTGGTTGAAATCGGCCCAGCGCGCGTCCTGCTGGTAAATCTCGTCGAAGCGCAGCAGGCTGCACATCTGTGCAAAGGAGAACAGCGGCACCCCTTCGTTGAGACTGGCGCCGTTCGTCTTGAGCATCCGCAGGGCAGTTTGCGTGGCTGCCGCGGCCGCCAGCGCTGTCATGGCCGGGAAGATCGCTCCGGAATAGCCCATCTGCTCGAGCGTCGCTGCCGGAAGGATCGGCGTGTGGCCGCCGTCCGCCATGTTCATCATCGCTGGCCCCGGCAAGCGGGCGGCAACGAAGGCGATTTCCTCCTCGGTCGTCAGGGCTTCGGGGAACAGGATGTCGGCGCCTGCCGCATGATAGGTTTCCAATCGCCGAAGCATCGCATCGAGCCCTTCCATGGCGCGGGCATCGGAACGGGCGATGATGAGCGGTCCGGCCTCGCCTTCGCGCGCCTCGCGGGCGACCCTGACCCTGTTCCTCAGCATGGCCCATGCACGGGTCGAGATCGCTGCCTGGGTCGAGGATTACAACCG
>NZ_ANFX01000022.1 GCF_000331285.1 Porphyrobacter sp. AAP82
GGCAGCGCGAGTGGCCGGACCGGAGCCGGGCTCGGTGCGCCGCTCGGCGCGGGGGTGGGGCGCGCTGCGGGAACGGCGCGGGGCGGGATGGCGATGCCGGCGCGCTCGTCGGCAGGGCCGGCCGGTGCCGGGGTCGGCGAGGGGCGCGCGGGCGGCAGGCTGAAGGTCTGCTGCGCTGCCGAGGGCGCGGCGGCCAGCGTCAGGAACACGGCCAGCAGCGACGCGGCAGCGGCGCGGGCGTGGGCAGGACAGAAGGGCGGACGGGTCATGGCGCGGCGGGCTTTGGCGGAGCGGTTGAGCGGGCGGGGCAGTGCGGGGGGCAAGCCATGCGCGGGCTCCGGTGAACCCGCGCTGTCTCTCCTTAGGCAGGCTGCGAGGCGCTCGTCCAGTTCCGGCCTTGCACGGCCGGACGGAACGGGGCAACAGCGCGGCATGGAAAGCACACCCCCCTCTGCGGCTCCCCGGTTCCTCGGCCGCGACACGCCGCTGCCCGCCTCGCCGGAGGAGGCGGTGCTCGACTACGTCCCCAACCCGCGCGCGGGGCTGACCTATCTGGTGCGGTTCGTCTCGCCCGAGTTCACCTCGCTGTGCCCGGTGACGGACCAGCCCGACTTCGCGCATCTGGTGATCGACTACGTGCCGGGCGAGACCATCGTCGAGAGCAAGAGCCTCAAGCTGTTCCTCGGCTCGTTCCGCAACCACAACGGCTTCCACGAGGATGTGACGGTGGGGATCGGGGTGCGCCTGTTCGAGGAGATGCGCCCGCAATGGCTGCGCATCGGCGGCTACTGGTATCCGCGCGGCGGGATCCCGATCGACGTGTTCTGGCAGTCCGGCGCGCCGCCCGAGGGCCTGTGGCTGCCCGATCAGGGCGTGCCCTCCTACCGCGGACGCGGCTAGAGCGGAGCGCTAGAGCCCGGGCGCGCTCAGTTCGAGCTGGACGAACTTGGGGATCGACTTGTTGGCCTCACGCCACTTGGCGAGTGGGAAGGCGCCTGCACCCAGCGCCGCCAGCGGGATGCCGGCCTCGGCCAGCGAGTAGGGCGAGATGCGGTGGCGGGTCATGAACCCGCCGCTCCCGTCCGAGATCAGCGACGTCTCGAACTTCAGACCCTGGCTGTTCTCGGTGGCGTTGACGACCTTGCTGACCACCAGCTGCCCGTGGCCCAGATCAAGCACCACGTCGGTCCCGACCGGCACGCCGGCAAGCCCGTTGATGCGCGCGCCGGTCTTGGAGAGGTTCCTGAGGATCACGTCGTAGTAGTGGTCCTCGTGGATCAGCCCGACCTTGCGGAAGATGGTGATGCGCTCGGCACGGTGGCGCGGCGGGCCGCTGGGGCGGAACACGCCCGAGCCCTCGGCGAACTGGGCGAGCACCTCGCCCTGGGTGATCGGCTTGGAGTAGATGAAGCCCTGCACGAGGTCCGCGCCGCGCTCCTTGACCAGCGCCAGCTCGTCCATCGCCTCGACGCCCTCGGCGACCGTCTCCATCCCCAGCGCCTTGGCGAGCGCGACGATGGCGGCGATGATCGCGGGGTTGATGTCGCCGTTCTCGGTGCAGCCGCGCACGAAGCTCTGGTCGATCTTGATCTTGTCGAAGTGCCCGTGCTTCAGATGGCCGAGACGTTGACCGCGACGCGGATCGTCTCGGGCCAGGCCAGCGCGTCGATGCAGGCCTGCTTCAGCGCAGCCTCGCCGATGCGCACGATGAGGTCGTCGTTCTCGGCGACGGGAATGAACTGCGCCGGGCTGATGTCGCCCTCTTCGCTGTCGTGCCAGCGCAGCAGCGCCTCGAAGCACTTGACCTCGTTGGAGACCGGATCGACCAGCGGCTGGTAGGCCAGCATCAGCTCGCCCTTGTCGACCGCATCGCGCAGGCGGTCGCCGAGCATCGCGGTCTTCGAGGCCGCATCGCGCAGTTCGCTGGTGAAAAAGCAGAAGGTGCCGCCGCGGGTCTCCTTGGCGGAATAGAGCGCCATGTCGGCCGAGCGGGTCAGCTCGTCGGCCTCCACCCCGTCATAAGGCGCGACCGCGACGCCCACCGAAGTGCCGATGATCGCACGCCGCCCGTTGATCTGGTAGGGCTGACTGACCGATTGCACGATGCGGTTGGCCAGCTCGCCCAGCGTGCCGCGGTCGTCCAGGTCGGGCAGCAGCACCTGGAATTCGTCGCCGCCCAGGCGTCCGACCTCGCCATGGTTGCCGACGATCGAAGTGAGGCGCCGGGCGACCTGCTTGAGCAGCTCGTCGCCCGCCGGGTGGCCCATCGTGTCGTTGACCTGTTTGAAGCGGTCGAGATCGAGCATCATCAGCGCGCAGGAGCGCTGGCTGACGCGGAACGCGGCGAGCATCGCCGAGAGCCGCTCGCCCAGCTTGCGGCGGTTGGCGAGCCCGGTCAGTTCGTCGACCTGCGATTGCCGCGCGACCTGCGTTTCGTAGGCATATTGCGCCGAGATATCGACCGCGCTGCCGCGATAGCCCTGGAAATTGCCTTGCCCATCGAGCAGGGGGGCGACCGTTCAGGCGCCACCAGCGGGTGCTGCCGCGCGCGTCGGGCACGGCGACGATCTGCTCGTCGAGCTTGGAGCGCGCCTTGAGCTTGAAGGCGAGGCTGCGCTGGGTGGGGGCACCGGCCTCCTCCTCGATATCGTTGAAGACGCGCACGAGGGGCTTGCCGATCAGGTCCCCGGCCCCCGCGCCAAGATCGGCGAGCGCGCGCTGCGAGAGGAAGGTGAGGTTGTCCTCGGCGTCGGTCGCCCAGAACATGCCGATGCCGAGTTCCTCGACCTCACCCAGCACCACGGTACGATTGGGCGCGATGCCGCCCTTCGCCGCGCGCTTCGCGGGCGCGGCGTTTCTGGATTCGCGCAGGGTCTTGCGAAAGCCTAGCGGCATACCTCGTCCTTGCTGTGGCGTCATTCATGGTTAGGCAACCGTTACCTACCTTAAGCCGGTCGAGATTGAGAAAGCGTTACCCCCCCCCCGCGCGGCCCCCTGCGGAGCGCGCCAGACCGAGGCAGCGCAGCGGTAAAGGGCGCGGAACCCTTTACCTGAAAGACCGTTGTCGGCTGGTGAGGCGCGCGCGGCATAAAGTTTCGCGCAGCGCGCTGCACTGTGTAATTTTGCTGCATGACCGCCGGCGTTCGGGATCGCGCCGCCAGTATTGTGCATGGCAAGGGGGTGGTGTCATTTCCGTCGATACTCTGCTGGCAAGCCCGCCCGAGGCGCTGACCAATCCCGTTCGTACCCGCGCTGACTGGGAGACGATGCGCGCCGCCGCGCTCGCCGATCCGGGCGCCTTCCATGGCGAGATCGCGGGTCGCAACATGCACTGGTTCGTGGCCGAAGCCGGCGGGCCGGCGGGAGCGTGGCTCGCGCGCGGGACCGATGGTGGCTGGCACGGCTGGGACGCGGCGAGCGGTGCGCCGGTCTCGCCTGCGCTGCCTTCGGGCTTCACCCCCTGGCACACCGGTTTCGACGGCTCCAACCCGCCCCACTGGCGCTGGTTCGTGGGCGGGCGCACCAATGCCGCCTTCTCCGAGCTTGACCGCCATGTGCTCGCCGGCCACGGCGATGAAACCGCACTGGTGTTCGAGGGCGATCGCTGGGACATGAGCGCGAACGGCGGCAAGGGCGCGCCGATCGACTGCTTCACCGTCACCCGCAAGCAATTGCTGCTGGAAGTCGCCAAGTGCGCCGTCGCGCTGGAAGCGCTCGGCCTCAAGCCGGGCGACCGCATGGCGCTGAACATGCCGAGCATCGTGCCGCAGATCACCTGGACCGAGGCCGCCAAGCGCATGGGTGTGGTCTATACGGCGGTGTTCGGCGGTTTTTCCGACAAGACCCTGTCGGACCGCATCGCCGATACCGGCGCGCGGGTGATCGTCACCTCCGACGGCAGCTACCGCAACGCCCAGGTCGCCGCCTTCAAGAACGCCTATACCGATCCTGCGCTCGACAATTTCGTGCCGGTCACGACCGCGCTGGCGATCCTCGGCGGGCTCGATCTGGGCCTGCCGGACGGCGGGCATGAAACGATCCTCGAAACCGTGCGCGAGGCGCTTGCCGGAGAGATCACGGTTGACCGTTCGGACGTGATGCGCGGCGTGGGCCGGGCGCTCATCAACCTCGGCGCGGACGGGCGCATCACCAGCGCCGATGCCGCGCGGGTGCGGATCGCGATCGCCTCGAGCCTTGTCACCCTGCCGCCGCGCGTGGAAGCGGTGATCGTGTGCCGCCACACGCACCAGCCCGACATGATCTGGCGCGAGGAGCGTGACCGCTGGAGCCACGAACTGACCGACGCCGCCTTGGCAACGGTGCTGGAGAAGGCCCGCGCGGCGGGCTTTGCCGTGCAGTCGGAGGGCGATCTGCTGGCGCTTGAGGGCGCCGATTTCGTCCGGGCGATCTGGGCCTCGTCGAAGCCCGTGCCCGTCGATGCCGACTATCCGATGTTCTTCATCTACACCTCGGGCTCGACCGGCAAGCCCAAGGGGATCGTCCATTCGCACGGCTATGCCGCTGGCGTTGCCGAGACGATGGCGGCAAGCTTCGATGCGCGGCCCGGCGATACGCTGTTCGTGGTCGCCGATCCGGGCTGGATCACCGGCCAGAGCTATCTCATTTGCGCGCCCTTGATGACGCGGGTGACGAGCCTTGTCTCCGAAGGCTCGCCGGTGTTCCCCCATGCGGGCCGCTTCGCCTCGATGATCGAGCGGCACGATGTGCGCATCTTCAAGGCCGGGGTGACCTTCTTGAAGGCGATCATGTCCGACCCGGCCAACCTTGCCGAGGTGGAACGCTACGACATGAGCGGGCTGCGCGTGGCGACCTTCTGCGCCGAACCGGTCAGCCCCAGCGTGCAGGCCTTCGGGATGGAGCATGTCACGCCGCGCTACATCAATTCCTACTGGGCGACCGAACACGGCGGGATCGCGTGGACGCACATGTTCGCCAATGACGATTTCCCCCTGCGCCCCGATGCCCACGCCTATCCGCTGCCGTGGATTGCGGGTGATGTGTGGGTCGAGGACGAGGCGGGCGCCGGCGCACCTGCCCCCTTCGCGCGCGCCGATGATGGCGGCGTGCCGTGGCGCAAGGCCGATGTGGGCGAAAAGGGCGAAATCGTCATCGCCGCGCCCTATCCCTACCTCGCGCGCACCATCTGGGGCGATATCGCGGGCTTCACGGTCGAAGATGGCCGCGTCGATCCCGCCTGGCGCGGCGATGCGGCGCGCTGGGAGGAGGGCTACTGGCGGCGCTGGAAGGGCGCATGGGCCTATACCCAGGGCGATTTCGCGATCCGGCATGCCGATGGCTCATTCTCGCTCCACGGCCGCTCTGACGATGTCATCAACGTCTCGGGCCACCGCATGGGCACCGAGGAAATCGAAGGCGCGGTGCTGCGCGACAAGGCGCTGGCCCCCGATTCGCCGGTCGGCAACGTGCTGGTGGTCGGCGCCCCGCACCGCGAGAAGGGGCTGACCCCGCTCGCCTTCGTCGTGCCCGTCGCAGGCCGCAAGCTGACCCATGAGGACAAGCGCCGCCTGTTCGACCTCGTGCGCACCGAGAAAGGTGCGGTGGCGGTGCCGGCGGACTTCATCGAGGTCAGCCAGTTTCCCGAAACCCGCAGCGGCAAATACATGCGCCGCATGGTCCGCGCGCTGGTGGTGGGCGAGGACGTGGGCGACGTCACGACCCTGCGCAACCCCGAGGCGCTGGACGAGCTCAGCACCGTCATCGCCGATTGGCAGCGCAAGCAGCGCATGAGCGACGAGCAGGCACTGTTCGACCGGCACCGCTATTTCCTCGTGCAATACAATATGGTGGCCCCCGGCAAGCAGGTCGCGACGGTCACCGTCACCAACCCGCCGGTCAACGCTCTCAATGAGCGCGCGATCGACGAGCTGGTGCTGGTCACCTCCACCCTCGCGCGCGATGACAGCGTCGTCGCGGTGGTGTTCACCGGAGAGGGGACATCGTCCTTCGTCGCGGGGGCGGACATCCGCCAGATGCTCGAGGAAATCCACACGGCCGAAGAAGCGATGGTGCTCCCCAACAACGCGCACCTCGCGTTCCGCACCATCGAGAGCATGAACAAGCCCTGCGTCGCGGCGGTGCAGGGCGTGGCGCTGGGCGGCGGCATGGAGTTCGCGCTCGCCTGCCATTACCGCATCGCCGAACCCGTGGCACGCTTCGGCCAGCCCGAAATCCGCCTGCGCCTGCTGCCCGGCTATGGCGGCACGCAGCGCCTGCCGCGCCTGCTCGCCGACCGGCGCGGGGAAGAGGGCCTGCGCGATGCGCTCGATCTGATCCTCGGCGGGCGGAGCATCACGGCAGAACAGGCTGCCGCGATCGGCGTGGTCGATCAGCTGGTCGACGGCGCCGAGGATGCGCTTTCGGCCGCCCATGCGGCCGTGCGGGACTTCGTGAAGTACGGCCCGGGCAGCGCATTGGGCTTCGCCTTCGCCGAGCGGCAGGCGGCAACCGTGCGCTGGGAAGCTGCGTCCGATGTCAGCCTCGATGCGGTGCTGGAGGACGATTTCCTCCAGCGCATCCTGAGGCAGCTTGCCTGGGCGGGCCGCGATGTCGCGGGCGCGCGGGCGCTCGACGCTGTGCGCACCGGCCTTGAACATGGCATCACGCAAGGGACGCAGCGCGAGGCGCGGCTGTTCTCCGAAGCCATCGTCGACCCTGAAGGGGGCAAGACCGGCATCCGCCAGTTCATGGACAAGGTCGCGCCCCCGCTTCCCGTGCGGCGCGATGGCGTGTGGATCGACGCAGAGCACGAGATGCGTGCCCGGGCGTTGGAAGCGGCAGGCGAGCTGCTTCCCGTAGGAGCGCCGTTCTATCCCGGCGTGACCCCGATCCCGCGTCACCAATATGCCTTCGGCATCGCCCGCGATCCCGACACCGGCCAGCCCCGCTTCGGCCCGCCCGCGAGCCATGAGAAGGAGCTGATCGTCAAGACGCCCGAACCCGCGCCCAACGAGGCGCTGCTCTACATGTTGACCAGCGAGGTCAACTTCAACGACATCTGGGCGCTGACCGGCATCCCCGTCTCGCCCTTCGATGCGCACGAGGAAGACGTGCAGATCACCGGATCGGGCGGCATCGCGCTGGTTGCGGCGCTGGGCTCGGAGACGCGCGCGCAGGCGCGGATCAAGGTCGGCGATCTGGTGACGGTCTATTCGGGCACCAATGACCTGCTCAGCCCGTTGGTCGGCAATGACCCGATGTATGCGGATTTCTCGATCCAGGGCTACGAGACGGAAACCGGCAGCCACGCGCAGTTCCTGACCGTGCAGGCCCCGCAGATGCACAAGGTTCCGCCCGACCTCACGCTGGAGCAGGCGGGGAGCTATGTGCTGAACCTCGGCACGATTGCGCGCTGCCTGTTCACGACCTTGCAGATCGCACCGGGCCGGACGCTGTTTGTCGAGGGCGCGGCGACGGGGACGGGGCTTGATGCCCTGCGCTCGTCGGTGCGGACCGGCTTGCAGGTGACGGGGCTGGTATCCTCCGGGGAACGCGCCGCCTTCATCACGCAGGTGCAGGGCGCGGTGGGGGCGATCAACCGCAAGGATGCGGCGCTGGCCGACCTCTACACCGTGGTGCCCGAAGACAAGGGCGAGGCACAGGCGTGGGAAGCGGCAGGCGCGCCGCTGATCGAGGCATACAAGGCGCTGAATGGCGGCAAGCTTGCCGATTACGTCGTCAGCCATGCGGGCGAGACCGCCTTCCCGCGCAGCTTCCAGCTGCTCGCCGAAGGGGGCACGCTCGCCTTCTATGGCGCTTCCTCCGGCTACCACTTCAGCTTCATGGGCAAGCCGGGCACGGCCAGCCCCGAAGAAATGCTGCGGCGCGCGGCTCTGAGGGGCGGCGAGGCGGTGCTGATCTTCTACGGTCCCGGTTCCTCCGAGCTGCTCGATGAGACCGGGCTCGAAATGATCGAGGCCGCGCGGCGCTTCAACGCCCGCTCGGTGATTGCCACCACCACCGATGGCCAGCGCGAATTCCTGCAATCGCTGGGGCTGGAGGATGCGATCGAGGGGATCGTGAGCCTCGAATCCATCCGCCGGCGCGAAGGCGCGAATTTCCACTGGCCCGAGACCATGCCGCGCCTGCCCGATGCCAAGGCCGATATCGAGGTCTTCAAGGCGGCGGTGCGCGACTATCAGGACCGGGTGATGAAGCCCTTCGGCTCGGCGGTGGGCAAGATCCTGCGATCGCCCGACAACCCGCGCGGCAGCCCCGACCTGGTGTTCGAGCGGGCCGGGCAGGACACGCTCGGCATCTCGACCTCGCTGGTCAAGCCCTTCACCGGCCGCGTGATCTTCGCCGAGGATCTCTCGGGGTGCCGGTTCACCTTCTATGCCCCGCAGGTCTGGACCCGCCAGCGCCGCATCTACATGCCCACCGCGCAGCTCTTCGGCACGCACCTGTGCAACGCCTACGAGGTCGCGCGGATGAACGACATGATCGCGGCGGGCCTGCTCGAAGTGACCGAGCCCGAGGTGGTGCCGTGGGACGGCCTGCCGCAAGCGCATCAGGCGATGTGGGACAACCGGCACACCGGATCGACCTATGTCGTCAACCACGCGCTGCCCGAACTGGGCCTCAGAAGCCGCGACGCGCTGCTGGAGGCGTGGGCTGCTGCACAATCCGCCGGGGAACCGGGCAGCTAGCTCACGCATTGCATTTCTTGAAACGTTCTTCCCTCTCCTCCCCAGAGAATGAACGAAACGCAAAGCGAAGCGCGGCTTCGCGGTAATTCTGTGAGGAGAGAGCTTATGGCCAAATCGAAAGCCGCCGCCGCTGCGCCCGCCTTGCAGGGCGATGTTCCGGGCCGTCTGGCAGGCAAGATTGCCGTCGTCACCGGTGCTGCCGGCAATCTGGGCGGACATATCGTCACCCACTACCTTGCCGAAGGCGCAACCGTGGTGATGACGGGGCGCACCCCCGATCGCACCGGGGCAGCGGCCGAGGCGCTCCTCAAGGTGACCGGGGCCGATCCCGCGCGGCTCGCCACGGTGGCGCTTGATGGCGGCGATATCGCATCGGTGCGCGCCGCGATTGCCGAGGTGGTGGGGCAGTTCGGGCGGATCGACATTCTGGTAAACAACGCCGGGAGCGCCGGGCCGAAGCAACCGATCGAGAACCTGCCGCTTTCGGCCGAGGAACTCGCCGCGCTCCAGAAGACCGGCAGCACCGACAGCGAGACCGTGGGCGACGCGCTGCGCAACATCTTCGGCGTCGCCTGGAACGTCGCGCGGGTCGCAGCCGAGCACATCCCCGAGGGCGGCTCGATCATCAACGTTTCGACCATCTTCAGCCGCACGCCCTATTACGCTCGCGCCGCCTATGTCGTCCCCAAGGCGGCGATGAACGCGTGGAGCCGCGAACTCTCGCTGGAACTCGGGCCGAAGGGCATCCGCGTCAACCTCGTCTATCCCGGCCCGATCGAGAGCGAGCGCATCCGCAACGTCTTTGCCGCCATGGACAAGGCACGCGGCGATGAGGCGGGCACCACCGCGACGCAGTTTTTCGACATGATGAGCCTCGAACGGGCCACGGGCGGCAACGACAAGGCCAAGACCTTCCCGACGCCGACCGACATCGCCACCACCTGCGTCTTTCTCGGCTCGGACGAGAGCGCGGCCTATAATGGGCACGATTTCGAGGTCACCCACGGGATGAGCGTGCGCAAGGAACAGCGCTCGACCTACCTTGCGCGCCCGACGATGCGCTCGATGGACGGCACCGGCCTTGCCGTGCTGGTCGCGGCGGGGGACGACTGGGAGGAGGCGCTCGAAATCGCGCAGGTGCAGCTGGCCTGCGGGGCCGAGGTCGTGCTCGGCCTGCCGCGCGCGGCCGATGTGGCCATCGCCGAGAAGCGCTGCGCCGCGCTCGGCCTCTCCGACAAGCTCGCGATCATCCGGTTCAGCCGCAAGGATCCCGCAGCGATGGAAGCCGCGCTCGAGGATTACACCGCGCGCGGGACGCCCGTCAGCGGCGCACTGTTCCTGCCGGCGCTGGGTGCGGGCGAGTTGTCGGGCGCGATCACTGCTGCCGACGACTCGGTCGTCGAGGCGCTGATGGATGCCGAACTCGCCGGCAACCTGGCGCTCGCGCGCACCATGAGCCGCTACTGGAAGCGCCACGACAACCTGCTCCAGCCGCCGCGCTTCGTCTTCGTCAGCCACAAGAGCGACGGCAAGGGCGACATCTACGGCCACATCCTGCGCGCCGCGACCGAACAGCTGATCCGCATCTGGCGCGACGAGAGCGAGATCGACACCGCCCATGGCCGCCGCCGGCAGGCCGAGTGGGGCAACCAGATCGTCCGCTTCACCAACACCGAAGGCGAGAACATCCGCTTCACCGCCGGCCACGCCGCGCGCATTCTGCTGAAGGAAAGCAAGCTCGGCGAGATCACGCTCTATGTCCCCGCCAATATCGGCGAGGCGACGGGGGCGCGCAAGGCCATGCCGGGCTTCTCCGAGAATATCACCGGGCTGCATCTGGGCAAGGTCGCGCTGATCACCGGCGGTTCGGCCGGGATCGGCGGTCAGGTCGCGCGTTTGCTCGCATTGGCGGGCGGCAAGGTGATGATGGTCGCCCGGCGCGAGAGTGAGCTTGCGGTCGCGCGCGCCAGGATCGTCTCCGAACTGGAGGACATCGGTTTCGCCGGGGTCGAGCGGCGGGTGCAGACCCTCGCCAATGTCGATGTCAGCAATTTCGAGAGCCTGAAGGGCGCGGTCGACGCCACCCTCAAGGCCTTCGGACGGATCGATTACCTCATCAACAACGCAGGCGTTGCCGGCGCTGAGGACATGGTCGTCGACATGGGGGTCGACGCCTGGAACTACACGCTCGATGCCAACCTCGTGTCGAACTACTTCCTGATGCACCACGTCGCCCCGCTGATGAAGGCGCAAGGATCGGGTTACATCCTCAACGTCTCGTCCTATTTCGGCGGGGAGAAATATCTCGCGGTCGCCTATCCCAACCGCGCTGACTATGCCGTGTCCAAAGCCGGGCAGCGCGCGATGGTCGAGAGCATGGCGCGCTATCTGGGACCCGAGGTGCAGTTCAACGCGATCGCGCCGGGCCCCGTGGATGGTGATCGCCTGTCGGGCACCGGCGGCAAGCCCGGGCTGTTCGAGCGGCGCGGCAAGCTGATCCTCGAAAACAAGCGCCTCAACGCCGTCCACGCCGCGGCGATCAAGGCGATCCGGCGCGGGGTGCGGGTCGAGGCGGTGCTGGCGCGGCTCGCGCGCAATGACACCGTCAAGATGAGCCATGACACCAACAACCCGCACGAGCTGCGCGAACTGGCGCTGGCCTGCGCGCGCGAGGGCGATGGCGCCTGCTCCTGGGACCAGTATCTGCTCACCCCCGCCATCGCGGCGGCACTGATCGGCCGCCTGCGCCAGGCGGGTCTGTTCCTCGATGCGCCCGAATGGTCCGAGCGGCCCGCCACGCCCGAAAGCGATGCCGACTGGCTGCTGCGCGTACCGCCCGAGGATGCGCCCTTCCTCCCCGCCGACAAGATCGCGGTGGAGGCGGGCAAGGTCGGCACTGGGGTCCTCTCGAAGCTCTACCTCGGCAAGATGCCGACCGAGCATGACGTGGCGCAGGCGACGGTGTTCTTCCTTGCCGACCGCGCCGTCTCGGGCGAGACCTTCATGCCCTCGGGCGGGCTCTCGGTCGAACGCTCGACCACCGAGCGCGAGCTGTTCGGCAGCCCCAAGCAGGAACGGCTCGACCAGATGCGCGGGAAAACGGTGTGGATCATCGGCGAGCACTTGGCCGATTACCTCGCCGAAACCGCGCGCGCCTTCATCGAGGATTGCCATGTCGCCAATGTCGTGCTGGTCACCCGCAGCACCGAAGCCTTCGAGGCGGTCAAGGCGCAGCTCGAACCCGAGACCGCCGAGGCGCTGACCTCGCTGGTCAAGTCCGCCGACATCGAAGCCGCGATGGACGAGGCGCTGACCTTGTGGGGCAAGCCGACGACGATCCTTTCGACCCCGATGTCGGCGCTGCCCGGCAAGCTGTTCGGCGCGGACGATCCGCTGACGCCGGAGGAGTTCCGCACCGTGGTGGCCGACAACCTCACCCACCACTTCCGCGTCTCGCGCCGCGCGTCTCTGTATGATGATTGCCAACTGGTGCTGACCAGCCCCGACGTGGCGATGGGCGACAAGTCCCCGGCCTTCGCGCTCGCGAATTTCATCAAGACCACGCTCCACGCCTTCACCGCCACGCTCGCCGTGGAGAACGAGCGGCTGGTGCATGATGTGCCGGTCAACCAGATCAACCTCACGCGCCGCGTGCAATCGGAAGAGCCGCGCGATCTCGATGAGCATCTCGAAGAGGTCCGCCGGTTCGCCCGCGCGGTGCTGCTGGTCGGCGCGCCGCTGCCCGATGCCGAGGATTCGCGCTACCGTGCGCGGATCTACCGCGGCATGTCGATGACGGTCTGAGCCGAGCATCGGGGGGATGATCCAGTACCTGCCCTTCGAAAAGCCGATCGAGGCGCTCGACCGGCATGTGGCGGAGCTTTCCGCCCATGCCGAGGGCACCGAGGAGGCGCGGATGCTGCGCGAGCGGGCGGACAAGCTGCTCGCCGATACCTATGCGCGCCTCTCCCCGTGGGAGCGCACGCTGGTGGCCCGGCATCCGCAGCGGCCGCGTTTCGAGAAGCTGGTGGCCGGGCTGTTCAGCGCGTTCCTCTCCATCGCGGGGGATCGCACCTTCGGGGACGATCAGGCGATCATCGGCGGCTTTGCGCGCTTTGAAGGCCGCAAGGTGATGGTGATCGGCCACGTCAAGGGCGAGGACACGCCGGGGCGCCTCAAGCACAATTTCGGCATGGCCCGGCCCGAGGGCTACCGCAAGGCGATCCGGCTGATGGAACTGGCCGATCGTTTCGGCCTGCCCGTGGTGACGCTGGTCGATACCCCCGGGGCCTTCCCCGGGGTCGACGCCGAGGCGCGCGGACAGGCCGAGGCCATCGCCCGTTCGACCGAAGCCTGCCTTGCCCTGGGCGTGCCGCTGGTCGCGGTCATCATCGGCGAGGGCGGATCGGGCGGGGCAGTGGCGCTCGCGGCGGCCAACCGCGTGCTGATGTTCGAACATGCGGTCTATTCGGTGATCTCGCCCGAAGGCTGCGCCTCGATCCTGTGGCGCAGCAGCGCCCAGGCGGCGACCGCTGCCGAGGCGATGCGGGTGACGGCGGGCGATCTGCTCAAACTGGGGGTGATCCACCGCATTGTCTACGAACCGCGCGGCGGCGCGCACCGCGATCATGGCGAGACGGTGAAGCGCCTGACGCTGGCGCTGCGCTCGGAGCTCGATACGCTGGCCGCGCTGACGCCCGCAGAGCTGCGCCGCGAGCGCGAGGAGTTTTTCCTCAGGCTCGCCTGAGCCTCAGAACAGCACGTTCGCGTAATCGATCGCGGTCCCCCCGGCGGGCAGGCTGATCCGGTCGCCATCGCGGCTGATGCGGATCTGGCCGCCATATTCCTCTCCGGTGCCCTCGAGGAACACGCTCTCCACCATCGCGAAGGGGATCGGCGGGATGGTGTGGTAGAAGACCAGCATCCGCGCATCCGCCATCCTGGCGACTTTGGCAGCTTCGACGGGGCTGGCGTGATAGCCCGGGATATCGGCCATCACCTTGGCGATCGGCGCGGAACCGTTGCGCTGCGCCGCCTCGCGCATCCGGCCGACCAGCTTGCGGTCGAGCGCCTCGTGGAACAGCACATCGACGCCCTTGGCGGCGCGGGCAAGGCGCGGGTCGAAGGCGGTATCGCCGCTGATCGCGATTGCGCGTCCCTTGTAGTCGATGCGGTAGCCATAGGCGTCCTTGGCCGGATCGTGGCTGACGCGGATCGCGGTGACAGTGAGCGCGCCCTTCCTCAGCACCACCACGCTATCGGTGCCGGGCGGAATGACGATTTCCTGCGGGGCCAGCCCTGCGCCGGCCAGATCGGCGATGTCGCGGCCGTGGTGCGCGGTGCGGTAGCTCGCGTCGAGCGCATAGGCGCGGTTGAAGCCATCCGCGACACCGATGGTCCCCGGCGGTCCCGAGACCGGCAGCGGCGTGTGCCGCGCGCCCTGCACCCAGCTCTGCACCATCAGCTCGCCGAGGCCATCGAAGTGGTCGGAATGGAGGTGGGTGAGGAACAGGCGCTCGGTCTTGCCCACCGGAAAGCCCATCCGCCCGAGCACCCGCATGCTCCCCGACCCCACATCGAAGATCAGCTTCGTCTCGCCCGCGATCACCGCGATGCAGGCGCCCGCGCGGCGCGCATCGGCCATCGGCGAGCCTGTGCCGCACAGATAGGCGTGGAGGCCGTCGGGGAGGGCGGCGCTGGGATCGGTGCCGACATTGGCATCGATCACCCGCCCGGCGAGATGCATCGCGATCGGCCGCTCGAAGAGCTTGAAGACCCCGGCGCCGATTGCGGCGAGGCCGAGAACGGCAAGCAGGATGTGGGCTTTGCGGCGCATGATGTCATCTCCCCCGGGGCCGGGCCGTGCGCGGCGCGCTTGCCGCGGTGTCCAGCCAGTCGGCCGTGATCTTGCCTTTATGGCCCTCTGGCGCAAGGCTTGCGCGCAGCGCCTCGAGCAGCGGCGGCAGGCCTTGCGTGAAGGCATAGGGCGGATTGACGATGAACAGCCCCGCGCCGTTGTAGATGCCCGGCTGGTCGTCATCGTAAAGCCAGTGCTCGACATTGAGGAGCTTGGGCGCCCCGATCCGGCCGAGCTTGTCCTTCCAGCGCGCATGGGCGGCGCGGTCCTTGAGCGGATACCATATCACCGTCACGCCGTGCGCCCACTTGCGCTGTGCGGCAGCGAGGGTGGCGGTGATGCGGGCGCGCTCGTCGGTCTGCTCGTAGGGCGGATCGACCACCACCAGCCCGCGCGGGGTGCGGGTCGGAAGCATCGCCAGCCACAGCTCGTAGGCATCGCGCTGGTGAATGGCGGCGGGCGTCCCGCGCATCGCGGCGCGCAAGGCGCCGGCGTCCTCGGGGTGCTTCTCGTTGAGGATCAGGCTGTCCTGCGGGCGCAGGAGCCCGGCGAGGAAGCGCGGACTGCCGGGATAGAACCGCGGTTCGGCGCCCTCGTTCACGGCGCGCACGGCGGCGCGGTAGTCATCGAGCAGCGGGTCGGCAGCGGCACAGGCGCGCAGCACGCCGCCGGCCGCCTCGCCGGTGCGCCCGGCCTCCTCGCCCGCGAGATCGTAGAGCCCGCAGCCCGCGTGGGTATCGATCAGCGTCAGCGCGCTGTCCTTGAGCTGGAGCGCGCGGACCAGCGCGATCAGCAGGGCGTGCTTGACCACGTCCGCGCTGTTGCCGGCATGGAAGGAGTGGCGGTAGTTCATGCCGCGATTTGCGCGAAGGCCCCCGGCATGATCCCGGCGAGCGTCCAGTCGCCCACCGACCAGCGCACCAGCCGCAAGGTCGGCAGGCCGACCGCTGCGGTCATGCGCCGCACCTGCCGGTTGCGCCCTTCGCGGATCGTGATCCGCAGCCAGCTGTCGGGCACGGACTTGCGCACGCGGATCGGCGGATCGCGCGGCCACAGGTCCGGCGGATCGATGCGGGCGACACCGGCGGGAAGGGTCATGCCGTCCTTCAGCCGCACCCCCTTGCGCAGCGGCTCGAGCGCGGCGTCCTGGGGATCGCCCTCGACCTGCACGAGATAGGTCTTGGGCAGCTTGAAGCGCGGTTCGGCGATGCGTGCCTGTAGCCTGCCATCGTCGGTCAGCAGCAGCAGCCCCTCGCTATCCCGGTCAAGCCGCCCGGCCGGATAGACGCCGGGCACCGCGATGAAGTCCGACAGCGTCGCGCGCCCGGCGGGCGCGTTGCGGTCGGTGAATTGCGAGAGCACGCCGAAGGGTTTGTTGAACAGGAGCAGCCGGGCCATCGCGCGCCCATAACCGCGGATCGCGGCGATGTCTAAATGTCGCGAGACTGAAGACGGAAATGTCAGGTTTTCAGAATATTTAGCGTCTCTCGAAGCCCCCAGAGCGGCGCGCAGAAAATCCACGCTTTCCTGAGCTTCTGCGGTATCCTGCACACAAACGATGGTGCCGGCTGTCGGAATCGAACCAACGACCTGATGATTACAAATCAACTGCTCTACCAACTGAGCTAAGCCGGCACATGGCGTCAGGGGGCAGGCCTTAATCCTAGAGCGCGCCGAAAGTCCACCCTTCGGTGCAGGCGATCTGCGGGGTGAGGGCCTTGGGGTGCCACAGTTCGCCGATGGTGTGCACCCGGCGCAGCCACGCCGCGGTGAGGAGCGCGTCGGAGGAATGGTCGTCGATCGCGCCCGTGCCGGCGACGGGGGGCGATCCCAGCGCGCCGAGCGCATCGCCCAGCGCCGCGTAGCTTCGCACCTTGGTTGCCGTCCCTGTCACCCCGCCGAGGCGGGCGGCCATCGAGGTGTAGATCTCGGTCACCACCGAGCCTTCTTGCGGAAGCGGATCGACCGGCCAGACCGGCAGACGCGGCCCGAGGCGGTGGAGCATGCGCATCCCCGTGAGGCTCGACTTGCCGACCTGCGCTGCGCCCACGAGGTTGAAATTGCTCACCGGCCGCACGCCCTGCTGGCGCTGGGCGTGTTCGGCGATACGGAAGCGGCCCTCGCGGGTGGCCGCGCCAGGCAGGAGGAAGCGGTCGCCGGTCGCCCCCGCGCCGTGGCGGAAATAGCGCGCGGCCTCGGGATGGGCGAGGAACCCGCCGGCCTCGAGGTGCGGGTCATCCGCGCACAGCGCGTCGATCAGCGCCCACAGCGCGCGCGCGTCGGCGGGCGAGGCGTCCCAGCCGGGGAAAAAGGCATCTGCGTCCGCGTGAGGCAGCGAGATCCCGAGATCGAGGCCGATGAGGGTCGGCACCTTCAGCCCCGCGAGCAGCGCCAACACCTCGGCTCTCGCCCAGCCGCGCGGATCGGGCGGGGCGAGCAAGGCCGGAGGGCCTCCCTCGACATTGGCCACCGCCACGGCGATCCCCTTCTGGCGAGGCCCCTTGGCACCCGACCAGTCGACCGCGAGGAACTGCGCGAAGCGGGGTGTCACGGGCAGGGGCCGGGCGCGATCCGCCAGCTTGCGCTTTCCGCGGCGTGGAAGGTGCTCTGGCCGGACGCGAAGGCCTCCGGGCTCAGTTCCTGACCGTCGAAGGCGATGGTGACGCAGGATTCGCCCTTCCAGCCGACGACTGACCAGTCACCGATCCGGTCCGTGAAGACGGCAGGCTCGACAAAGACGACATCCTCGCCTACTCCTTGGCGCTGGGTTGTCCCACCGCCGATTTGCACAGTGCCCTCGGCGCGCACTTCCCACACGGCGAAGCCGCCGAGCGCCCCGAAGTCCGGGAATTCGACGGCGGCAAGGCGCGTCCCGCCCGGCGAGAACACCGGCCTGACCCCCGTTTCGATCGCCGTGCCCTCGCCGGCGCGATCGAAGATCGAGTAGCCGGTTGCCTCGTAAGCCTCCCACGCCCAGCCAAGCAGGCGATCCTCGCGCAGCCATGCCATGTCGGTGACGGCGTAGGTTCCGACGTGGTTTTCGCAGATGGTCGTGCCCGCCTGAGTGAGCAGCGCGAGTTCGAGCGCGCTGGCCTTTACGATGCCGCGGAAAGCCTTGGGGATGGCAACCGGGTCGGCAGACAGCGGCGCATTGGGATGATGCACATGTTGCGCATCACAGCGGGCGATATCGGGTCCGGCGGCGGCGCTTCGTGCGGGCGGGGCTGCTGCCGCATTGACCGGAGGCGCGGCTGGCTCTTCCTTGCATCCGGACAGGCCCAGCACCGCGAGGGCGAGGACCGGGGCAAACCGCTTCATCACCGCTTGCACCTCGGCACCGCCGGCAATGTCGATGCCGGCGCGTGGGCCTGCCGGATCGTGTCCTGCACCCGCTCGGGATCGGGGCTGGCAAAGCGCACCAGCACCGCGCCGTAGCTCTCGTAATGCGGGGTCTGCCAGAAGGTCGCAGGGCCGGTCGCCATCAGCATCTCGGCGGCGGCGATGTCGATGTGGAGCACGAAGGAGGCCGCCCCCTTCACCGCGGGCTTGCCGTAGCTTTTTGCCAGCACGGTCCCCGGCAGGGTGAGCGCGAAATCGCGCGCCGCCTCCCTGCTGTCCAGCGCGCCGCTCATCCGCGCTCGCCCCGCAGCTTGTCCCAGTAATCGAGGCGCTTCCTCACCTCGCGTTCGAAGCCGCGCTCGACGGGCGCGTAAAAGGTTTCCGGCGCCATGCCTTCGGGCCAGTAATTGTCGCCCGAAAAGCCCTCAGGCGTGTCGTGGTCGTAGGTGTAGCCCTTGCCGTAGCCGAGGCTCTCCATGAGGCCGGTTGCCGGGTTCACGATGTTCATCGGCGGCATCAGGCTGCCGGTTTCCTTCGCCGCCTTCCATGCGGCCTTCTGCGCCAGATAGGCGGCGTTCGACTTGGGGGCGGTGGCAAGATAGAGGCAGGCCTGCACCAGCGCCAGTTCCCCCTCGGGGCTGCCGAGGAAGCGGTAGGCCTCCATCGCCGCCATGCATTGGGGCAGGGCCTGCGGATCGGCCATGCCGATATCCTCCACCGCCATGCGCACCAGCCGCCGCGCGAGGAACAGCGGCTCCTCGCCCGCCACCAGCATCCGCGCCAGCCAGTAGAGCGCCGCCTGAGGATCGCTGCCGCGCACCGATTTGTGGAGCGCCGAGATAAGGTTGTAGTGCCCGTCGCGGTCCTTGTCGTAGACAGCGACACGGCGCTGGAGGAACTGGCCGAGCGCGGGTGGATCGAGCGGCGCCGCGAGCCCGGCCGCATACAGGGTCTCGGCCTGTCCCAGCAGGAAGCGCCCGTCGCCATCGGCTTGCGCGATCAGCGCGGCGCGCGCTTCGGGGTCGAGGGGGAGGGGGCCTTCGAGGTCTTCGGCCTTGGCCAGCAGGGCGGCCAGCGCGCTCTCGTCCAGCCGGTTCAGCACCAGCACCTGCGCACGGCTGAGGAGCGCCGCGTTGAGGGCAAAGCTCGGATTTTCTGTGGTCGCCCCCACCAGCGTCACCACGCCGCGCTCGACATAGGGGAGGAAGCCGTCCTGCTGCGCGCGGTTGAAGCGGTGGATCTCGTCCACGAACAGCAGCGTCTTGCGGCCGGCCCTGGCCATCTTCTCGGCCTCGGCGAAGGCCTGCTTCAAGTCGGCAACGCCCGAGAAGACCGCGCTGATCGCGGCATAGCGCATCCCCACGCTATCTGCGAGCAGGCGCGCGATCGAGGTCTTGCCGGTGCCGGGCGGGCCCCACAGGATCATGCTCGACAGGCGGCCCGCCGCCACCATCCGTCCGATCGCGCCGCCGGTGAGGTGCTCCTGCCCGACCACTTCGGCCAGGGTCTGCGGGCGCAGCCGGTCGGCGAGCGGCGCGTCGTCGCTCGCAATGTCGCGCGGGGCCTCGGGGGCGTCTTGTCCGAACAGGTCAGCCATTGGTCGGACGTGATAGGCTGCCGGGCGGAAAAGGAAACCACCCGCCTGCGCGGCTCTTGTAAAGATAGGTCTAAGATATATCTTAAACGTATCGCTGATAGAGGCGAGGAGGAATGATATGACCTGGAACCGGTATGGCCGCGGTGGCGGCTGGGAAAAACTCGCCGAAGCAATGGCGACGATGGCCATGAACGGGGCAATGAACGGAAACACCGGTTTTGGCGGCCCCGGCTTCAAGATGCGCGCGCGCTTCGACGAGGATTTTCCGCGCGGCCGCGAGGCTGAAGGCGAAGACGGCGGGCCGGAGGGCTACCGTGGCCGCCGCGGCCGCCGCGGGCGGATGTTTGCGCAGGGCGAACTGCGCCTCGCACTGCTCGCGCTGATCGCCGAGAACCCCTCGCACGGTTATGAACTGATCAAGGCGATCGAGGAAATGACCGGCGGCGATTACGCCCCGAGCCCGGGCGCGGTCTACCCGACGCTCCAGCTTCTCGAAGACGAAGGCGCGATCGAGGAAGCCGAGGCCGAGGGTGCGAAAAAGCCCTTCGCCGCGACGGCCGAGGGCCACGCCGAGCTCGACAACCGCAAGGACGAGGTCGAGAGCCTGATGCGCCGCCTCGGCCGCCACGGCGAACGCACCACCACCGTGCGCTCGCACGATGTGTTCCGCGCGATGGGCAACCTCGGCAGCGTGCTCAAGAACCGCGCGCGGGCAGGCAAGCTCGACGAGCGCACCATCAACGAGATCGTCGACATGATCGACGAGATGGCCAAGCGCATCGAGCGCCTGTGACCTGACGGGATGCGCTGTTGCAGCGCATGCAATCAAGGCATATTCTCTTCCCCGTCCGGGTCGCAGCGGATGGGGGAGGGGAAGCCCGTGACTGATGTTTCTGCAAGCCGCATCGCCACGCCGTGGCATCTGTGGGTGGTGGGGGTGGTGACCCTGCTGTTCAACGCGATGGGCATCGTCAGCTATCTGACGACCAAGCTCGGGATGCTCGAGCAGATGGGTCTCACCCCCGAACAGATCGCCTTCATGGAGAGCTATCCGGCATGGATCGGCGCCTTCTGGGCGCTGGGCGTGTGGGGTGCCTTTGCCGGATCGGTGCTGCTGCTGGCGCGCTCGCAATGGGCGGCGGGGGCGATGGGCGTGGCGCTGGTCGGGCTGATCGGGACGACGCTGGGCAATTACGTCGTGCTCGATGTGCCCGCCGCAATGCAGGCCCCCGCGCTCGATATCGCGATCTGGGCGGTGACGCTGTTCCTGCTGTTCTATGCCCGCGCGATGGCGGGCAAGGGCGTGCTGCGATAATCAGGCGCGCGCCGCCCTCAAGTAGCGGAGCGGTAGGGCGACAAACACGCCCTCAAGTAGCGGAGCGGTAGGGCGAAAAACACGCCCTCAAGGAGCGGAGCGGTAGGGCGACAAACACGCCCTCAAGGAGCGGAGCGGTAGGGCGACAAACTACGCCTTTCGCCGTTCCTCGACCAGCCGGACATAGGTCTCGGCGACCACGGCGTTGATCGCTTCCCACGAATATTCGCAGGCCCGCGTCTCGCCCGCGCTGCCGTGCGCGGCGCGCAGGGAGCGGTCGCTGCAATAGGGCGCGAGCGCCGCGGCGAATGCTGCCGCATCGGCGGTCTTGCTGTCCGAGGGCGCGACCAGCCGGCCCGTCACCCCGTCAGCCACGAGGCTCGCGCTGCCGGTTGCGCCGGCGGCGACCACCGGCAGCCCGCTCGCCATCGCCTCGAGAGTGACGTTGCCGAAAGTCTCGGTCACGCTCGGGTTGAAGAACACATCCCCGCTCGCGAGCGCCTGGCCCAAGGCCTCGCCGGTCTTGAAGCCGGCGAAGATGCCGCCGGGCAGGTTGGTCTCGAACCAGCCGCGCGCAGGGCCATCGCCGATCACCAGCACCTTGTGGGCCGCGCCCGCCTCGCGCAGCCGCGCGGCGGTTTCGGCAAAGACATCGAGGCCCTTTTCCATCACCAGCCGGCCGAGGAACACGATCGCGACGTCATCATCGCCAAGGCCGAGGCTGCGGCGCCATTCGGGATCGCGGCGCGCGCTCGAGAAGATCGTGCGGTCCACCCCCCGGCTCCACAGCCCGATGCGGGTGTGCATTCCCATCGCGGCAAGCTCGTCGATCATCGACTGCGAGGGCGCGACCAGCGCATCGCAGCGGTTGTAGAAGCGCTTCAGCCCCTTGACGATCAGCGGTTCGAGGAACGCCATGTTGTAGTAGCGCGGATAGGTCTCGAAGCGGGTGTGGACGCTGGCGAGCACCGGCAGGCCGCGCGCCCGCGCCCAGCGCAGCGCGGCATGGGCGGCCGGATCGGGCGAGGAGAGGTGGACGATATCGGGCGCGAAGGCCTCCAGATCGCGCCGCACTGCGGCGCCGAGCCCGGTCGGCAAGCGGTATTCGCCGCGGCCCCGCACCGGCATCGGCACATTGGGCAGGCCGACGAGATCGCCGGTCGGGGCGAAATCGGGGTTGGCGACCTTGGGCGAATAGACCCGCACCTTGGCGCCCTTGGCGAGCAGCGAGCCGACGAGGCGGTTCAACGCCTGGTTGGCCCCGTCGCGGGTGTAGTTGTAGTTGCCGCTGAACAGGGCAATGCGCAGATCGGAAATGTCCATGGCGCCGCCCCATTAGGCGAGGCCGCGCGATATTGCGAGAGGGAGTGTGGCGCCGGTCGCTCGCCGTGCTTGCCGTGGGACGTGGGCTCAAGCGCGGTCGCAGCCCCTTTCTTCATTGACTTGTCACGGCCTGCCTCTAAAGCCGCTCACGGGCCACGCGGTCCCAACGCCGCGCGTGCTCTCTGCAAGGAGAGAATACATGACTGAATATGTTCGCGGGCTCGCGCATGAGCCGTCGCTGAAGCCTGAGCGCCCCTTCTTTTCCTCGGGCCCCACGGCAAAATTCCCCGGCTGGTCGCTCGACAAGCTCAAGACCGAATCGCTTGGCCGCTCGCACCGTTCGAGCCTCGGCAAGGCGCGGCTGAAATATGCGCTCGATCTCAGCCGCGAACTGCTCGGCATTCCCGACGATTACCTGATCGGCATCATGCCCGCCTCGGATACCGGCGCGATCGAGGCTGCGATGTGGGCGATGCTCGATCCCGCGCGCCCCGTCACGGTCGCGGCGTGGGAGAGCTTCGGCAACGTCTGGATCCAGGATGCGGTCAAGCAATTGAAGCTGCCCAACCTCCAGGTCCTGACCGCCGACTACGGCCAGATCCCCGATCTCACCACCATCCCGCAAAGGAATGACGTGGTGTTCACCTGGAACGGCACGACGAGCGGCGCCAAGATCCCGAACACCGACTGGCTCGAAGCCGGGCGCGAGGGCGTGACCATCAACGATGCCACCAGCGCGATCTTCGCGATGGAGATGGACTGGCCCAAGCTCGATGCCACCACCTATTCGTGGCAGAAGGTGCTGGGCTCGGAAGCGCAGCACGGAATGCTGATCCTCTCCCCCAAGGCGATCGAGCGGATCGAGAGCTATGATCCCGCCTGGCCGCTGCCCAAACTGTTCCGCATGAAGAAGGGCGCAAAGCTCAATCGCGGCATCTTCGAGGGCGAGACGATCAACACGCCTTCGATGCTGGCGACCGAAGATTACATCGCCGCGCTCGAATGGGCCAAGTCGATCGGCGGCCGCAAGGCGCTGATCGCGCGGGCCGATGCCAACGCGCAGTTGGTCAAGGACTGGATCGAGGCGACGCCGTGGCTGCGCAACATGGCCGCCGACCCCGCGCTCCAGACCAACACCGGCGTGTGCATGGTCTTCCAGGGCGACTGGTACGAGACCCTGTCCGACGAAGACAAGGCCGCCGTTCCCAAGAAGATCGTCAAGCTGCTCGAGGAACGCAACGTCGGCTTCGACTTCAACGGCTACCGCGATGCGCCGCCGTCCTTGCGCATCTGGTGCGGCTCGACCGTCGAGCAGGAGGATCTGAAGCGCCTCCTGCCGTGGATCGAATGGGCCTACGAGAAGGTCAAGAACGGCTGAGGCCGTCGCAATTGGCGTCGCCCCGGACGGGATCCGGGGCCGCTCTCCCCAATGCCCCAGCGCGGTTTGCGCGCGATCCCGGACCGGTTCCGGGATGAAGAGTGGAAGGTATTTCCCATGACCAAGCCCAAAGTTCTTATCAGCGACAAGATGGATCCCAACGCCGCGCGCATCTTCGAGGAGCGCGGCTGCGATGTCGATGTCATCACCGGCGAAACGCCCGAGCAGCTCATCGCCCGCATCGGCGAATATGATGGCCTCGCGATCCGTTCCTCGACCAAGGTCACCAAGGCGATCCTCGATGCCGCCACCAACCTCAAGGTGATCGGCCGCGCCGGCATCGGCGTCGACAATGTCGACATTCCCTATGCCAGCGGCAAGGGCGTGGTGGTGATGAACACGCCGTTCGGCAACTCGATCACGACTGCCGAACACGCCATCGCGCTGATGTTCGCGCTTGCCCGCCAGCTGCCCGAGGCGAACGCCCAGACCCAGGCGGGCCAATGGCCCAAGAGCGGGTTCATGGGGGTCGAGGTGACCGGCAAGACCCTCGGCCTGATCGGTGCGGGCAACATCGGTTCGATCGTCGCGTCGCGCGCGCTCGGCCTCAAGATGAAGGTGATCGCCTATGATCCCTTCCTCACCGAAGACCGCGCGATCGAGCTCGGGATCGAGAAGGTCGATCTCGATACGCTGCTGGGCCGTGCCGACTTCGTCACGCTCCACACGCCCCTGACCGAGGAAACCCGCAACATCCTGAGCCGCGAGCGGCTCGAGAATGCCAAGAAGGGCATCCGCATCATCAACTGCGCGCGCGGGGGCCTGATCGACGAGGCGGCGCTGAAGGAGTGCCTCGAAAGCGGGCAGGTTGCAGGCGCCGCGCTCGACGTGTTCGAGACCGAGCCGCCGGCCGCCGATCACCCGCTGTTCGGCGCGCCGAACTTCATCTGCACCCCGCACTTGGGCGCGAGCACGACTGAAGCGCAGGTCAACGTCGCGCTGCAAGTCGCCGAGCAGATGGCCGACTACCTCGTCAACGGCGGCGTCACCAACGCACTCAACGTGCCCTCGCTGAGCGCCGAGGAAGCCCCGAAATTGAAGCCCTACATGGCGTTGGCCGAAAAGCTCGGCAGCCTCGTGGGCCAGCTCGCGCATGGCAACCTGACGCAAATCGGGATCGAGCGCGAAGGGGCGGCGGCGCAATTGAACGGCAAGCCGATCACCGCGGCCGTGCTCGCCGGCTTCATGCGCCGCTATTCGGATACGGTGAACATGGTCAACGCGCCGTTCCTCGCCAAGGAGCGCGGGCTGGCGGTGAGCGAAGTGCGCCATGACCGCGACGGGGCGTTCAACACGCTGGTGCGCGTGACGGTCGAGACCGCGCAGGGGCCGCGTTCGGTGGCGGGCACGCTGTTCGGCACCGAGGCGCCGCGTCTGGTCGAGATCTTCGGCATCGGCATCGAGGCGGAACTGTCGGGTCACATGCTCTACATCGTCAATGACGACAAGCCGGGCTTCATCGGCCGCATCGGGACGCTGCTGGGCGCGCGCGGCATCAACATCGGCACCTTCAACCTCGGCCGCCGCGAAGCGGGCGGGGAAGCGGTGCTGCTCCTCAGCCTCGATGAAGCCCTGACCCCCGAAGTCATCGCCGAGGCCGAAAAGGTCGAAGGCGTGAAGCTGGTCAAGGCGCTGTCGTTTTGATCTCTCGCGGGAGGCTGGCGCTGCCAGCCTCCCTGCCGAGGGGGCGGCCTGCCGGCCGGCACGCGGTTGCGCTTGCGGCCCGTACAAGCGGGCCGGATCAGCGCTTCTGCGGGAGGGTAGCCTTCCGCGCTTGCCCCTTCACCCCGCGCCCATACCCCGCTAAGCGCGGTTGCACATGACCAAGCCCAACGATCTCCTGCCCGAAGGCCTCGAGGACCGCCTGCCGCCCGAGGCCGCGCGGATCACCGCCATGATGCGCGCCTGTCTCGATGTGCTGGACGCGCACGGCTATGACCGGGTGCGCCCGCCGCTGCTCGAGTTCGAGGCCTCGCTCGCCGGGCGCATGGCGGGGGTGACGGTGGGCGAGCGCAGCACGCTGTTCCGCTTCGTCGATCCGGCCAGTTTGCGCACCCTCGCGCTGCGCTCGGACATCACCCCGCAGGTCGGGCGCATCGCCGCGACCAGCCTTGCCGCCGCCCCGCGCCCGCTGCGGCTCGCCTATTGCGGCGACACCGTGCTCATCAAGGCGAGCCAGCTCGATCCCGCGCGCGAGCGCCTGCAACTGGGTGCCGAGCTGATCGGCGCCGACAGTGTCGCGGCCGCGGGCGAGGTGGTGATGCTCGCGGTCGAGGCATTGAAGGCCGCCGGCCTGACCGGCATCTCGGTCGATTTCACGCTGCCCGATCTCGTCGACACCCTCGCCGGAGCCGATGGTCGCGGGCCATTCCCGCTTGCCCCCGAGGCCCACGAGGCGGTGCGCCGCGAGCTCGACACCAAGGACGCAGGCGGGCTCAAGGCCGCAGGGGGCGGCGCCTACCTGCCGCTGCTCTACGCCACCGGCCCCATCGAGAGCGCGCTGGCCGGGCTGCGCGCGGTCGATGCCGGCGGCGCCCTCAAGTCCCGGCTCGACGGGCTCGCGGCGATCGCCGCCGCCATCGGCGATGCCGCCACCATCACCCTCGACCCGACCGAGCGCCACGGCTTCGAGTACCAGTCGTGGTTCGGCTTCACCCTCTATGCAGAAGGCCTGCGCCGCGCGGCGGGGCGGGGCGGCACCTACCGCATCGCCGGGAGCGAGGAGGCCGCGACCGGCTTCACGCTCTACCTTGACCGCCTCGCCGACATCGCCCCGCAGCCCGGGGCGGTGCGCACCTGCTACCTGCCGCTGGGCCATGACCGCGCGGCAGCGGCCCGCTTGCGCTTCGAAGGCTGGCGCACCATCGCGCAGCTCGCCGAAGGCGAGGACCCGGCCAGCCTCGGGTGCGGCTACATCCTTGAAGGCACCGCGCCGATCGCCCTGGAGCACGCCCGATGACATCCGTACCGACCCCGATCGCCCTCCCCGACGACCCGCTCGCCCCATACCTGATCGCGCCCGCCTGGCGGGTGGGCGACCTGCTGTTCCTCTCCGGCCAGGCGAGCATCGGCGCGGACGGCAGCATCGTCGGCATCGGCGATTTCGACGCGCAGCTCGCCCAGACCTTCGCCAATATCGAGCGCGTGCTGGCGGCGGGCGGCAGCGACCTCAGCAAGGTGGTCAAGGTCACCATCTACCTCACCGACATGGCGCACTTCCCCGCCATTCTCGAAGCGAGGCAGCGCTGGTTCACCCCGCCATACCCCGCCGACACCACGGTCGAGGTCAAGGGCCTCGCGCTGGCCGACCTGATGGTCGAGATCGACGTGATCGCCGCCGTGTAGGGGGGCTGGGCCGCAGCCGGAGGGTTGCGCCGGTTCACCCCAGCACCTTCCTCAGCCAGTTGTCCATCACCACGGTCGCGGCGTAGTCGGCCTCGCCGAGCTTCCTGTTGATCTCCATGTGACCGCGCAGGCCCCTGCCCGGGAAGCCCGCGATCTCGACCGCGGTGCCGCCCGCCTTGAGCGCTGCGGCCAGCCGCTTCGACTGGTCGACCGCATCGCGCCGCTCGACATGCAGCAGCAGGAAGGCCGGCGCATTGGGGCTCGCGGCCTGCCGCATCGGCGAGAGCGCCTGCTGGCGCGCGGGATCGGTGCCGAAGGCCTGCTCGTAGGTCGCCGTCATCCGCGGCCCGGCCAGGGTGAACTGGCTCGCCACGTCATAGGCCGCGCCGTCATTGGGCATCACCCCGTCGATGTCGGCAAAGCTGAGGCCGGCCTGCTTCAGATAGCGCTCGTCGGTCCCCACCAGTGCCACCAGATGCGCGCCTGCCGAGTGCCCGGTCAGCACCACGCGCGACCGGTCGATCCCGAGCGCATCGGCGCGCTCCAGCAGGTGGGCGAGCGCGGCGGCGACATCGCCGGCCTGCTCCTCGACGGTGTTGCGCGGCACCAGCCGGTAGTCGATCGAGGCGAAGGCGTAGCCCTGCCGAAGCATGTGCGCGGGCATGGCGCGCCCCATCGCGTTGTTCTTGCTGCCGCGCTTCCAACCGCCGCCATGGACGAACAGCACCAGCGGGGCCTTGCCGGCGCCCCCGGGCACCCACAGGTCGATCGCCTGGAGGCTGTCATCGCCGTAGTAGAGCGTCTGCGGCGGCGGCACCTTCGCGGCATCGCCGCGCGCTCCGCGGCCCGCACGCTGCCCGGCGCGCTGCTCGATCCGTGCGCGCAGCTGGCTGCGGCAGGTCTCGGAGAGTTGGCTGGCCTTCTCGATCAGGCAGGTGCGCAGCTGGCTGCGGTCGGTGCCGCACAGCGTGACGATCTCGGCGCGGCACTCCCTCGACAGGCGCTCGCCGCCGCCCATTCCCCCGGCGCGCTGCTGGGCGAGGATCGGCGTGGCGAGCGCGGCGAGGGCTCCGGCAGCGAGGACGAGCTTGGCAGGGGTGTTCATCGGGCGGTTCCTTGCAGAGGGCGATTCGCCCCCTTCAACGCACGATGCCCGCCAACCCTTCGCGCACGGTCTGCGGCCAGCCTGCCGCCTGCCAGCGCGCGTGTAGGAGACACATGAGACACTGTCCTGGAGCGAAATCCCGGCCGCGGCCCGCACATTGCGTCGCACCGCCCGCAAGGTCCGGTGCAGGCGGGGGAGCGGAGGCGATCGGCGGGCATGGGAGCAAGCCTGCCACGCCTTGCGATCTGTAGGAAAGCGCCAAATCGCGCGAGGCCCGCGCTTGCCTCGCAAGGCCCAAGCGCCTAGGCCCCCGCCCGCGCATTTCTCCCGCCACCCGCAAAGGATAGCAATGGCCAACGTCACCGTGATCGGCGCCCAGTGGGGCGATGAGGGCAAGGGCAAGATCGTCGACTGGCTGGCGAGCCGCGCCGATGCGGTCGTGCGCTTCCAGGGCGGGCACAATGCCGGCCACACGCTGGTGGTGGGCGGCAAGACCTACAAGCTCTCGCTGCTGCCTTCGGGCATCGTTTCCGGCACGCTGTCGGTGATCGGCAACGGCGTGGTGCTCGATCCGTGGGCGCTGCGCGACGAGGTCGCCAAGGTCGAAGGGCAGGGGGTGTCGATCACCGACGAGAACCTCGCCATTGCCGACAACTGCCCGCTGATCCTGCCGCTCCACCGCGATCTTGACGGCTTGCGCGAAACGGCGGCGGGCAAGGGCAAGATCGGCACCACCGGGCGCGGGATCGGGCCGGCCTACGAGGACAAGGTCGGCCGGCGGGCGATCCGGGTGTGCGACCTTGCGCATCTCGACACATTGGAGCCGCAGCTTGATCGCCTGTGCGCCCACCACGATGCGCTGCGCGCCGGTTTCGGCCAGCCTCCGGTGGACCGCGCCGCGCTGCTCGCGGAACTGCGCGAGATCGCCCCCTTCGTGCTGCGCTTTGCCCAGCCGGTGTGGAAGCGCCTCAAGAAGGTGCGGCGTGCGGGGGCAAAAATCCTGTTCGAAGGCGCGCAGGGCGTGCTGCTCGATGTCGACCACGGCACCTATCCCTTTGTCACCTCGTCCAACACGGTGAGCGGCACCGCCGCCTCGGGCAGCGGCCTCGGCCCCAATTCGACCGGCTTTGTGCTCGGCATCGTCAAGGCCTATACCACCCGTGTCGGCAGCGGCCCGTTCCCCACCGAACTGGAGGACGAGATTGGCCAAAGGCTCGGCGAGCGGGGGCATGAATTCGGCACCGTCACCGGGCGCAAGCGCCGGGTCGGCTGGTTCGATGCGGTGCTGGTGCGCCAGTCCTGCGCGATTTCCGGCGTCACCGGCATCGCGCTCACCAAGATCGACGTGCTCGACGGGCTTGACCGGGTGAGCATCTGCACCGGCTATCGCCTGCGCGGCAAGGTCTATGACTACCTCCCCAGCCATGCCGCCGACCAGGCAGGGTGCGAGCCGATCTACGAGGACATGCCCGGCTGGCACGAGAGCACCGCGGGCGCGCGCTCCTATGCCGATCTTCCGGCCAATGCGATCAAGTATATCCAGCGCATCCAGGAATTGATCGAATGCCCCGTCGCGCTGGTCTCGACCTCGCCGGAACGCGACGACACGATCCTGATGCGCGATCCCTTCGTGGATTGAGCGGCGAAAGCGCAAGGCCATCACCATGATTGCCGGCCGCAAATCAGCGCCTTAGAATGGCGGGGATGAAGCGCGCGGTACTCCTTTCCCTGGTGCTTGTCGCCGCCTGCGCCGCGCCTCCGGCGGACAAGGCGCAGGGCCCCTCCTCGCAGCCCCCGCTCTCGCGCGATGCCGCCCGGATCATTCCCGAACGGCGTGTCGCCGGCGTCGACTATCTGATCGTCGACAAGTCCGAACGCCTGATGGTCGCCTATGCGCAAGGCCAGCCGGTCAAGGCCTGGCGGGGCCAGCAATTCGGCGACCAGCCGCAGGGCCACAAGCGCTTCGAGGGCGACGAGCGCACGCCCGAGGGACGCTATGTGATCGAGGGCCGCAATCCGGGGAGCGCCTATCACCTCAGCCTCAAGGTCTCCTACCCCAACGCCGCCGACCGCGCCTTTGCCGCAGCGCAGGGCCGCTCGCCGGGGGGCGATATCTTCCTCCACGGCCAGCCCAATTCGCTCCCCTTCGGCCGCGTTCCGGGCGACTGGACCGACGGCTGCATCGCCCTGTCGAACGCCGAAATCGAGGAATTGTGGCGCATCGTGCCCGACGGGACACAAATCGAGATCAGGCCGTAATCCTCTCCGGTCGCGCCCGGAGGAAGGGCAAGGGAGGTCATCCCGAAAGCTCCGTTATGGAGGCGATCTCGGTACATCTACTTGACTTGATCGCGTTTTGTTCCATAATCGTTCTACCACAGCCGGAGTCGAGTCGATGCTGACCCACACCTCTGCCCAAGCCGATTTTGCCTATGACCTTGCCGATGACGGCGCGGGCTTGCCTGCGCGGGTCGCGATCTTCGGGGCGGAGGAAGGCTTGCGCCGCCAGATCGCCGCCGATCTTGGCGGGGCCGGGTTCCGCGCGATTGACGGGGGATCGCTGCGGGCGCTGCTCGAAGGGCCGATTGCCCTGCTCGGCGATGTGGTGGTGGTCGATTGCGCGGTCACGGGTGCGCGCGGCAGCGATGCGATGATGCTCGCCGGCCTCGCGCGGCTCGATATGCGGGTGGCGCGTTCGGGTGCCAAGCTGATCGTGGCGACCAACCTTGAAGGTCTCGACGATGTCTTCGCGGTGCTCGACCAGTCCAATCCGCAGATCCTCGTAAGCCCCAGCCGCGCCGAACGCGTGATCGCGGTCGGCCGCGTGATGGGAGAGGCGGGGGCCGCGCGCCTGCGCGAAATGGGCGAGGAAGACCGCGTGGCGCTGCTGCGCCTCTCGCAGCAGGTCGAAGCGATCGCCCACTCGCTCGACCGGCTCGGCTATACAGGCGGGCCTGCGGGCAATCTGGGCGAATTGAAGCGCGGTTACGCCGCGCCCGAGGCCTCGGCCTTCGCCGGCTTCGGCGCTGTTCCTGACGCTTCGGCCGTCGCCGCGCTCGCAGGCCCCCCGCTTCCCGATCCTCATCTGGTGCGGCAGATGATCGCCAACCGCCAGGCGCGCTGCCGCTTTTTCGATTCCGAACTGTTCGGCGATCCGGCGTGGGACATGTTGCTCGATCTCACCGCCGCGCATGGCGAAGGTGCACGCGTCTCGGTGACCTCGCTGTGCATCGCGGCGGGCGTTCCGGCGACCACCGCGCTGCGCTGGCTGACGCAGATGGTCGAAAGCGGGATCTTCGTGCGGGTGCCCGATCCTGCCGACCGCCGCCGCGCCTTCATCGCGCTGAGCGACACGGCGCTTCACGCGATGTCGGGCTACTTCGCGAGCCTGAGGATGCCGGTGTTGCAGGCGGCCTGAGCGGCGCACCGCTGCGTCCGCCGGGTCAGCAGGCAAGACACGAGCATGGCGCAGCGCCCCTTTCGAAGATCTCAGTCCGCCGCAGTCTCGGCCCCGTCGCGCCGGATCGCAAGCGTCATTCCGCTCGCCTCGCCAGAGCGCGCCAGCGGCAGCCGCCGCGCATCGGCGCGGGCGCGGGCGAGGATTGCGGCGGGAACCCCCTCGGCCACCAGCAAGGTGTCGGCGATCCCGAGCAGCCGCGCCTCGCGCAAGGTCAGGTCTTCGGGATCGTCGGAGCGCAGCACGATCTCGGCCACCGCGCCTGCACCCGGCGCCTCGGCCCCCTCGGCCCCCTCGGCCCAACGGGCCACGCGCTCATGCGCCGCCGGATCGAGCGGATCGAGCACCCCGCCCTCGCGCAGCGCCGCATCGACCGCCCGCCGCCGGTCGGCGCCATCGGCAAGCCGCGCCCGCAGCACCGGCCGCGCAGCCTCCAGCGCGCGGGCGAGGGCGCCCAGCGTTCCGGGCAGCACCCGCTCCAATCGCAGCCGCACATGCTTGGCGAGCCCTGCCGAGGCGCCCCCCGTGCCGATCGCCACCAGCAGCGGATCGCGATCGAGGATCGAAGGCGTGGTGAAATCGCACAGTTCTGGCCGGTCGACGACATTGACCAGCATCCCCGCACAGCGCGCATTGATCGCGGCAACCTCGCAGGCCTTGGCGTCTTCATAGGCGATGAAGGCGAGCCGCACGCCTTCGTCGATCGCGCGGGGCAGGTCGTCGACGATCACGCCGCCGGCGCGCTCGACCAGCCGCCGCTTGGGTTCGGCGGCCGGGCCATCGCCCAGCACCAGCACCGCTTGCCCGGCAATCTGGTGGAACAGCGGCAGGCTGGCGATGTTGCTCATGGCCGGCTCACCGCCCTGATCCCCGGGCCGTCAGGCGAGCCATTCGGGCACGCGTTCGGCAGCCATGATCGCGCCCGCCTCGATCCGGTCGGCGACGACGGCGAACTTGTCCCCGCCAACCAGCACCTCGGCAACGAAGCCGCGCGAATTGTACGAGGAGGCCATGGTCGCGCCGTAAGCCCCGGCGGTGCGGAACACGGCCAAATCGCCCGCCGCCAGCGCATCGCATTCGCGGCCCATCGCGAAGGTATCGCCGGTCTCGCAGATCGGGCCGACGATGTTCGCGGTCATCCGCCCGCCGCGGGGCGCGACCGCCTCGAAGTGGTGGTAGGCGCCGTAGAGCGCCGGGCGCGCCAGATCGTTCATCGCCGCATCGACGATCACGAAGGGGTCCTTGATCCCGCGCTTCACCCGCACCACGCGGGTCAGCAGCACGCCGGCATTCCCGGCGATCACGCGGCCGGGCTCGAAGATCAGCTTGACGCCCCAGTCCTTCGTGACGCGCGCGACCATCGCGCCATATTCGGCAGGCGCGGGGAGCACCTCGCCCATCCGGTAGGGCACGCCGAGCCCGCCGCCGAGGTCGACATGGGTGACGGTGTGGCCTGCGCTGCGCAGGCTGGCGACCAGCTGGCCGAGCTTCACGAAGGCGGCCTCGAGCGGCGCAAGGTCAGCGAGCTGGCTGCCGATATGCACGGCAACGCCCCTGAGGTTGATCCCCGGGAGCCGCGCCAGCGCTCCGAAAATCTGCCCCGCCTCGCTGATCGGCACGCCGAACTTGTTGTCCGCCTTGCCGGTCGAGATCTTGTCGTGGGTGCCCGCATCGACATCGGGGTTGATGCGCAACGTGCACTGCGCGGTCATCCCCTTGGCGGCGGCGATCGCGGCGAGTTCGATCCCCTCTTCCTCGCTTTCGATGTTGAACTGGCCGATCCCGGCATCGAGCGCGGCGGCCATTTCCGCGGCGGTCTTGCCCACGCCCGAAAAGAGGATCAGCCCGGGCGCGATCCCGGCCGCCAGCGCGCGGCGCATCTCGCCCACCGAAACCACGTCCGCGCCCATGCCCTGCTGCTGCAACACGCGCAGGACCGCAAGGTTGGGGTTGGACTTGACGGCAAAGGCGATCAGCTTGTCGGGCACCCCCGCCAGCGCCTCGCGGAACACCCGCGCATGGCGTTCCAGCGTGGCCCGCGAATAGACATAGACCGGCGTGCCGACGGCCTCGGCGATCACCGGCAGCGGCACGTCTTCGGCGTGCATCACACCGTTCTGATAGGCAAAATGGTCCATCGGGTCTCTATTCGGGGGGCAGGTCGAAGGGATCGTCCTGACGCTCTTCCGAGCGGCGGCGCAGTTCGACGGAGCGTTCGGGGGCGGCGAGCGCCTCGCGGCGCAGAAGTTCCTCGGCCGAAGGCGTGGCCGCGGCGCCATAGGGCGCATCGGGGGCCTTGGCGCCTTCGGGCGGCGTCAGCGGGGCGACCGTGCCGCAAGCGGCAAGCGCCAGGGCGGGCGCGGCGGCAAGGCCCAAGGCGATGGTTTTGCGCATCATTCCTCCATTCCCAGGGCGGCCCGCGCGGCGGCGACCTGCTGCGCGACCTGCCCGGGCGCGGTTCCCCCGTAGGAGGCGCGCGCCGCGACCGAGGCATCGACCGAAAGCGCAGCATAGACGGTTTCGTCGATCCGCGCATCGATCGCCTGCAAATCGGCGAGCGGCAGCTGGTCGAGCGCGATCCCCCGGCTCTCCGCCAGCTTGACCGCGGCCCCCGTGATGTGATGCGCCTCGCGGAACGGGATGCCGGCCTTGCGCACCAGCCAGTCGGCCAGATCGGTTGCGGTGGCATAGCCGAGTTCGGCCGCCGCGCGCATCCGGTCCATGTTGAAGGTGGCGCCCGCGATCATCCCGGTCATCGCCGCGATGGAAAGGGCGATCAGCGAAGCCGCCTCGAACACCGGCGGCTTGTCGTCCTGCATGTCCTTGGAATAGGCGAGCGGGAGGCCCTTCATGGTGATCATCAGGCTGGTGAGCGCGCCGATCACCCGCCCCGAATGGCCGCGCACCAGTTCGGCGGCGTCGGGGTTCTTCTTCTGCGGCATGATCGAGGAGCCGGTCGAGAGGCTGTCGGGCAGGCGGATGAAGCCGAAGGGCTGGCTCGCCCACAGGATCAGCTCTTCGGCAAGGCGCGACAGGTGCAGCGCGCTGGCCGAGCAGGACCACAGGAAATCGAGCGCGAAATCGCGGTCGGAGACGGCGTCCAATGAATTGGCGGTCGGCCGGTCGAAGCCCAATGCAGCGGCGGTCGCATCGCGGTCGATGGGAAACCCGGTGCCCGCCAGCGCCGCGCTGCCGAGCGGGCATTCGTTCATGCGCGCCTTCGCATCGGCAATCCGCGCACGGTCACGCCGGAACATCTCGTAATAGGCCATCAGGTGGTGGCCGAGCGTCACCGGCTGCGCGGTCTGCAAGTGGGTGAAGCCGGGCATGATGCTGGCGGCGTGCTCGCCCGCGCGGGTCACCAGCGCGCGCTGGAGGGCTGCGAGCCCCTCGTCCATCTGGGCAAAGGCATCGCGCACCCACAGGCGGAAATCGGTCGCGACCTGATCGTTGCGGCTGCGCGCGGTGTGGAGCCTACCTGCGACCGGCCCGATCAGCTCGGCGAGCCGGGCTTCGGTGGTCATGTGAATATCCTCGCGGTCCCAATCCTCGGGCACGCCGTTCGCCGCGTATTCGGCGGCGACCTGATCGAGGCCGGCGCTGATTGCGGCCGCATCCTCGGCCGCGATGATGCCGCACGCGCCGAGCATTGCCACATGCGCCTTGCTGGCGGTGATGTCCTGCCGCCACAGCGCCTTGTCGAAGGGGATCGAGGCGTTGATTTCCCGCATGATCGCGCTAGGGCCGTCAGCGAAGCGGCCGCCCCACATGGCGTTGGTCGCCGTCCCCTCACCGGAGCCCGTCATGTCCCGTTCGCCGCTCATCCTTGCCGTATCGCTCCTCATGCTGGCGGGATGCGATAGGGCCGCCGAGGCCCCGGCGCAACCGGTTGAAGCGGCAGCGACCGATGCGGCGGCTGCGGCGGGGGCGGTGGACCGCAAGTTTGCCGGAACGCCGCTCCCCGATCTGCAATTCGCAGATCCCGCCGGCAAGAGCCTCGATCTGGGCGCGCAGGACGGGCCGGTGCTGCTCAACCTGTGGGCGACATGGTGCGCCCCTTGCGTCAAGGAAATGCCGCAGCTCGATGCTCTGGCAGGCACGCTCGAGGGCGAGGTGCGGGTCATCACCGTCAGCCAGGATATGCGCGGGCCCGAGGTGGTGACGCCGTTCTTCGCGCGCACCGGCCTCAAGCGGCTGGAGCCGTGGCTCGATCCCGACACCCGGCTGGCCGCGCAGTTCACCCCCGAAGGCGTGCTGCCGCTGACGATCCTGTTCGACGCGAGCGGCACGGAAGTGCTGCGGGTGACGGGGGGGTATGACTGGGGCTCGCCCGAAGCGGCGGCGCTGGTGAGGAACAGCCTCGCGGCGAAATAGGCCTAGGCGAGCCGCGCGGCGATCGGCTCGCCCATGCGCAAGGGATCGCCGGGCGTGAGATCATCGCGCCATGCCACGCGGCCCGGTTCGAACAGCAGGACCACTGTCGAGCCGAGGTGGAAGCGGCCCATCTCGTCGCCCGCCGCCAATGTCCGGCTTTGGCCCGCGAAGTCCTCGTGCACCGGCGTGCGCGCATGGGTGCGGAAGCGGTTTGGCCAGACGGTGTCGATCCCCGCAACGATCATCGCGCCGACCATGATGCTGGCAAAGTGCCCGTCGGGCCCGTCGAAGCGGCACGACAGGCGCTCGTTGCGCGCAAACAGCCGGTCGACCCCGGCGGCGGTGGCGGTGTTTACCGAGAAGAGGTCGCCCGGGATGTAGCTGGTCTTCGCCAGCGTGCCGGCGGCAGGCATGTGGACGCGGTGGTAGTCGCTGGGGCTGAGGTAGATGGTGATGAAGCGCCCGCCTTCGAAGCGCGCGGCCTCTCCGGCTGCGCAGCCGAGGATTTCTGCGACCGAGTAATCGCGCCCCTTGGCCTGGATGATCCGCCCGCCGCTGATGGACCCAAGCTGGCTCACCGCGCCGTCTGCGGGCGAGAGGATGAATGTCTGTGCGTCCGCCAGCGGCCGCGCGCCGGGTTTCAATTCGCGCGTGAAGAAGTCGTTGAAGCTCGCAAATTCGCCGATCCCGCGCGCGGCTTGCGCCATGTCGACGCCGTAGGCCGCCACGAACCGCCGGATCAGCAGGTCGCGCAGCCACGGGGTCTGGCTCGATGCCAGCCCTCCGGCAAGGCGCGAGAGCGCGTGCTGCGGGACGAGATGCTGGAGCGCGATGAACAGATCGGACATGGGCGCGGCGCTACCGGCGCGCGGGGCCGCGCGCAAGCGCAGGGGTTAGAGTGTCGGGGTCTGGCCGCCGTCGACCTTGATCGCGCTGCCGGTGATGAACCCTGCGCGCGGGGAAGCGAGAAAGGCGGCGATGTCGCCGAATTCTTGCGGTTGCCCCAATCGTCCGGCAGGGATCGCCGCGACCGAGCGGGCGGTGACCTGCTCGGCCTCGAGCCCCTGCGCGGCGGCCATCCCGGCATGGAGGCTGGCAAGGCGGTCGGTCGCGATCTGGCCGGGGAGCAGCAGGTTGACCGTCACCCCGTCCGCTGCGACTTCGCTCGCCAGGGTCTTGCACCACGAGGCAAGCATCGCGCGCACCGCGTTGGACAGCACCAGGCCGGCAATCGGCGTCACCATGCTGGTCGAGGCGACCGCGAGGAGGCGCCCGAAGCCGCGCGCACGCATGTCGGGCAGGAACTCCTGCGCGATGGCAAGCTGGGCATTGAACATCCGCGGCAGCACCGCGGCGAAATCGGCCGGGCCGGTGGTGGCCGCCCCGCCCATCGGCGGGCCGCCCGCGTTGAGCACGAGAATATCGGGCGAGGCCCCGCCTGCGCGCACCCGCTCGATGATCGCCTGCGGGGCTTGCGGTTCGTCGAGATCGGCGTGGATGTGGAGCCGCCCGGGCAGCCCCGCGCCTGAACGCGCCACGGTGATCACCCCCGCGCCCTCGGCCGCCAGCGCCTCGGCAATCGCGCGGCCAAGGCCCTTGCTTGCGCCGAGCACCAGCGCGGTCTTGCCGTCGAGTCCCAGATCCATCGCATCGCCTCCCGAAAGCCCGGTTGAAACAGACTTGGGCGCCGTGGGCGGTGACGGGCTCGAACCGCCGACCCTCTCGGTGTAAACGAGATGCTCTACCAACTGAGCTAACCGCCCCACGGCGCCATGGGCCGGAGCGCGGTTTAGCTGTGTTGGTGCGGGGGTCAAGCAGGTAGGGTATACAGGCGCGGGCAAGCAGAGCGCGAGGCAGGCGATGACCATTCACACGGCTCTCAATGACGGAACGCCGGTGTGCATCCGCCGGGTCGCCCGCGCGGACGAGGCGCGGCTGAAGGAGGGCATCGCGCAGCTCTCGCCGCAATCGCGCTACCTGCGGTTCTTCTCCGGCATGCGCGAGGCCCCGCCGCAGGTGCTGCGCGCGCTGGTGAGCGCCGACGGGCACAACCACCTCGCCTGGGGCGCGCTGCGGAGCGACCTGGCCGACACGCCGGCCCTGGGCGTGGTCCATGCCTTCCGCGACAAGGATGATCCGGAAGCCGCCGAGTTCTCCGTCGCGGTGATCGATGCCTATCACGGGCGGGGCCTTGCGCGGCTGCTGACGGCGGTGCTGCTGCTCGATTGCGCGCGCGAGGGGTATGAGCATTTCACCGTCCATGTGCTCCCCGAAAACCGCCCGGCGCTGGCGCTGGCGCGCTTGCTGGGCGCGAAGGGCGTGGGGCACGAGGGCGGGGTGACCGAGCTGGCGATTGACATCGAGGACGCGCTCGCCGCCCTGCGCGGCGAGCCGGACGTGCCGGGGCTGGCGGCGGTGTTCGCGCAGTTCGGCAACGAACCGCAGGAGTGATTTCGAGTGAAATGGAACATTTCACGGCTCGGAAATCACGGCTCAACTTGGCGAGGGCGCGTGCCAGGGTTAGGGGCGCAGGCATGAGCACCCGCGCACCCCGCATCCTCGTCCTGGGCACCGGCGGCACGATCGCGGGCGCGGGGAGCGGCGGGACGGGAGCGGGCTATCGCCCGGGCGGCTTGTCGTTGGAGGTGCTCGTCGGGCACCTTGCGGCGCTTGGGCTGGCGGCGGAACTGCACCCGCAGGAAATCGCGCGGATCGGCTCGCAGGACATCGGTTTCGCCGAGTGGCAGGCGCTCCATGCGGCCTGCATGGGGGCGATGGACGATCCTTCGGTGGACGCGGTGATCGTCACCCACGGCACCGATACCGCGGAGGAGACCGGCTTCCTGCTCGACCTGACGCTGCCCACGGCCAAGCCCGTGATCCTGGTGGGCGCGATGCGCCCGGCGGACGCGGTAGGGGCGGACGGGATGCGCAACTTCGCCAATGCGGTGAAGGTGGCGAGCGATCCGGCAGCGGCGGGGCGCGGCGTGATGCTGGTGATGGGCGACGCGGTGCTCGCGGTGCGCGACGCGAGGAAATCCGCGACCAGCGCCATCGACGCGTTCCGCACCTTCCCGAGAGGGCCGCTGGCGCGCGTGACCCCCTCGAGCCTCGACTGGTTCGGCCCCGCGCACCGCGTCGGCGAGGCCGCGCGCTATCCCTTCCCGGCGGAGTTGCCGCGCGTGGCGATCCTCACCGCGGGGGCGGGGATGGATGCAAAGCCGGTCGAAGCGCTGCTCGGCATCGGCGCGCGGGGGATCGTGCTCGCGGGGATGGGGCAGGGCAATGCGCCGCGCGTGGTGCTGGAGGCCCTCGCCGCTTGCGCGGCTTCGGGGGTCCCGGTGGTGCGTGCCTCGCGGGTCGACGAGGGGCTGGTCGACCGCAATGTCGAGGTGGAGGACGATGCCCTCGGGCTGGTGGCGGCAAGGGCGCTCGGCCCGGCCAAGGCGCGGGTGCTGCTGATGGTGCTGGTCGCGAACGGGGTCACGGACGCTAAGGCGGTGCAGGCGGCGTTTGACGGGTGAGGGGGGCGGCGTCCCTCAGCAAAGGCAATTGGATTGCAGACTACGCCATGGCAGCCAAATCAGCGACATGAGCAATCCCGAGGCGCAACAGACAGCCGCCATCGAAGCGGCCGACCGCGCTTTTGCGGCCGATCCGCCGCCGCGCGTGTCGAACACCTCGCCGCTTCGCAATCCGCAGGCCCTCACCCCCCGAAGCGCCCCTCACCCCCAGGGCGTGACCAGGTACTTCTCGCCGGTCTTCATCTGGCGGTAGTCGGTGATCGCGGGCTTCTCCAGCATCCCCTCCAGCGTCACCTTCGCCTTGTAGGCGCTCGCGAAGGTGGTGGTGAGGCCCGCCTGAACCCGCTGGCGCATCCGCACCACGGTCTCCATCCCCGCGCGGGCGAGGAAGGGCGTCAGCAGCCAGCCGGCGATGCTCCACTGGAGGCCGTAGGAGGGCGTCAGGATCGTCGGGTTCTGGAGATCGAGCCGCCCGTAGATGTACATCTTCTTCTGCTGGTTCGAGCCGTAGCGCGAGAACTCGGTCATCTGGCTGACCGCGACCTGCTCCATCGCCTTGAGCACGCCGTCCGAGGCCTGTCCGCCGCCGATCGGGTCGAAGCCGAGGAAGGCGCCGGTCTCGGCGATCGCGGCGCGCAGGTCGGCCATGTAGGTGGGGGCCGAGGAGTCCACCACGTAAGTCGCGCCCTGTGCCTTGAGCATCGCGACATGTTCCGGCTTGCGCACGATGTTGACCAGCTTCATCCCGTCCTCGATGCAGATGCGGTTGAGCATCTGGCCGAGGTTGGACGCCGCCGCGAGGTGGACGATGGCGGAATGGCCTTCCATCTTGGCGGTCTCGACAAAGCCCAGCGCGGTCATCGGGTTGACGAAGCTCGAAGCGCCGACCTCGCTCGAATGTTCGCCGAGGGGCAGGCACATCATGGCATCGGCGATGGCATATTGGCTGAAGGCATGGCCCGGCACGCAGGCGACGCGCTGGCCGACAAGGGCCTGCGCCATCTCGCTCTCGCCCGCCGCGATCACCGTGCCCGCGCCCTCGTTGCCCGCCGGCAGGCGCTGGCCGTGACGCGCCTTGTTGCCGGTGAGGAAGGGCTCGGGCATGGTCGCGACGACCTTGCCGGGGGCGTATTCGGCGCTCTCGAAATCGGCGGCGCTGGTGAGGATCGCAAGATCGCTCGGGTTGATGGGCGCGGCTTCCATCCTGACCAGCACCTGATTGCCGGTCGGCGCGGGGAACTGGCTCTCGGCGACTTCCAGCGTCAGCTTGCCATCGGCAGTAAGGGTGGTGAAGAGCTGCTTTCCGGTGGTCATGATCGTCTCCCTTTGTTGCTGGCGGGCCTAGGCATTCTGGTTGCGCTTCGCAACCATTGGCGAGCGCCCACCCCTAAGCTCTCCCTCAGGCGGGAGGGTGACGGGTTGCCGCTGATGCTCCCCTCCCGCTTGCGGGAGGGGCGGGGGTGGGCCTGTCAGGGATAGGTCGCTGCGACGAAATAGAGCCCGTGCGGCGGCGCATTCAGCCCCAGCGCCCCGCGGTCCCGCGCCGCCAGCGCCGCGGCGATGCGGCTCTCGGGCCAGGTCCCCGCGCCGACCAGCTTGAGGCAGCCGACCATGCTCCTCACCTGATGGTGGAGGAAGCTGCGCGCGGCGGCGTGGATGTGGATTTCCTCGCCCACTTTCTCGACCCGCAGCTCGTCCAATGTCTTCACCGGATCGGCCGCCTGGCAATGGACCGAACGGAAGGTGGTGAAGTCATGCCGCCCGACCAAGCCTTGCGCCGCCCGTTGCATCGCGTCTGCATCCAGGGGCCGGGGCACGTGCCACGCCTTGTCCCTCAGCAGGGTGAGCGGCGCGCGGCGGTTGGCAATACGATACAGGTAGCGCCGCCCGGTGCAGGAAAAGCGCGCATGCCAGTCTTCGGGCACGACGTCGCAGGCCGTCACCGCAATCGGATCGGGCCGCAACTGCGCATTCAGCGCTTCCATCAGGCGGAAGGGATCGAAGGGCTTTTCCACGTCGACATGGCTGCGCATCGCCAGCGCATGCACCCCCGCATCGGTGCGCCCGGCGGAATGGAGCGTCACCGTCTCGCCGGTGATCCGGTGAAGCGCATCCTCGACCGATTGCTGCACGCTCGGCCCGTGGCTCTGGCGTTGCAGCCCGAAGAACGGCGTGCCGTCGAATTCGAGGGTGAGCGCGAAGCGGGTCAAGCGAGGCGCGTCCCCACCGCCACCGCCCGTCCGCGCAGGAATTCCGCGCGTTCGAGCACCGGCTTGCCCGCGCGCTGGAGCTTCAGGGGCCGGATCGCGCCCGTCCCGCAGGCGATGGTGAAATCATCGTCCAGCACCGTTCCGGGCGCACCGCTACCCTCCGCCATCTCGGCAAGCAGCAGCTTCACCCGCTCTCCCTCCAGCTCGAACCACGCGCCGGGGAAGGGGGCAAGGCCGCGCACCAGCCGCTCGATCGCGCCGGCGCCCTGCGTCCAGTCGATCTTCGCTTCGCCCTTGTCGATCTTGGGCGCATAGATCGCTGCGCCATCGTCCTGCACCTGCGCAGGGAAAGCGGCGAGCTCGGCCAGCACCTCGACCATCGCCGCCGCGCCCAGCTCGCCCAGCTCGGCGAACAGCTCTCCCGTCGTCTTGCACCCCACCGGCACGGCGAACTTGTGGAGCGTCGGCCCGGTATCGAGCCCCGCTTCCATCTGCATGATGGTCACGCCCGTTTCGGCGTCGCCTGCCATCACCGCGCGGTGGATCGGCGCGGCCCCACGCCAGCGCGGCAGCAGCGAGGCGTGGATGTTGAGACAGCCATGACGCGGCGCATCGAGCACCGGCTGCGGCAGGATCAGGCCGTAGGCCGCGACCACCGCGACATCGGCATCCAAAGCCGCAAACTCGGCCTGCGCCTCCGCCCCCCGCAGCGATACGGGGACACGCACCGGCACCCCCAGCCGTTCGGCTTCGACCTGCACCGGCGAGGGGCTGAGCTTCTTCCCCCGCCCCGCCGGGCGCGGCGGCTGGGTGTAGACGCACGCCACCTCATGCCCCGCCGCGTGAAGTGCGCGCAGGGCCGGAACCGCGAATTCCGGCGTTCCCATGAAGATGATGCGCATAAGGATGCTCGGCGGCCTTTGTGAAGCGAGCCGCAGCCCCTATCTCCCCCTCCATGGCATCGCAAGAGATCGAGGCATTGAGCGCCGCGCTCGCCCGCCTGCCGGGGCTCGGCCCCCGCAGCGCGCGCCGCGCGGTGCTGTGGCTGGTCAAGCACCGCGAATCCGCGCTGCCCGCCCTGCTCGAAGCGCTCGCGGGTGTCGCCGAGACGCTGGTCGAATGCGCAGCTTGCGGCAATGTCGACACCCGCGATCCTTGCGCCATCTGCGCCGATCCGCGCCGCGACGCGCGCGCGCTGTGCGTGGTCGAGGAGGTCTCCGACGTCTGGGCGCTGGACCGCGCGCGGCTGTTCCCGGGGCGCTACCATGTGCTCGGCGGCAGGCTCTCGGCCTTGGACGGCGTGGGGCCCGAAGACCTCGGCATCGCCAGCCTCCTTGCCCGCGTGGAAGCCGGCGGCATCGACGAGGTGGTGCTCGCCATGAACGCGACGCTGGAGGGCCAGACCACCGCGCACTACCTTGCCGAGCGGCTCGAGGCCTTCCCCCTGCGCGTCACCCAGCTCGCCCACGGCCTGCCGGTCGGCGGGGAACTCGACTATCTCGACGAGGGCACGCTGGCCCAAGCCTTGCGCGCAAGGCGGCCCGTACAATGACGTCCCTGCGCGCGCGGCGGCCGGTGGGGTGAACCGCACGCAACGCTTCTTCCGATGGCTCCTCGGCCCCGGGGTCGAACGCGAATCGCGCGAGTGGCAATACCAGTGCGGCCATTGCGACCACCGCGAAAGCGTGTGGGACATGGGCGGTATCCGCTACAAGGCGAGCGGCGAGACGTCCCGCATCGGCCGTTGCCCCGCCTGCGGCCAAAGCGGCAAGCGGTGGCTGCGCCGATCACCCTGATTGGAGCATCGCGCTTGCCGGAAAGCGGCGCGGCCCCTATCTTGCAGCGCATTATGGCTATCCGCGAAATCCTCGAAGTGCCGGACCCCCGGCTCAAGACCGTCTCGACCCCGGTCGAACCCCACGAGTTCGGCCCTGAGCTGAACCAACTCGTCGAAGACATGTTCGAGACGATGTACGATGCCCCCGGCATCGGTCTGGCCGCGATCCAGGTCGGCGTGCCCAAGCGCGTGCTGGTGATCGATCTCCAGCCCGACGACCCTGACGCGCCGCCGGTCGAATGCGCGCATGACGGCCACAGGCACACGCACCCGGCCACGAAAAAGGAACCGCGCGTCTTCATCAATCCCGTGATCCTCGATCCGGCCAAGGAGCTGTCGACCTATCAGGAAGGCTGCCTCTCGGTCCCCGAGATCTACGCCGATGTCGATCGCCCCGCGACCTGCACGGTCCGCTATCAGGACCTCGAAGGCAATACCCACGAGGAAGCGCTCGAAGGCCTGCTCGCCACCTGCCTCCAGCACGAGATGGACCACCTGGAAGGCATCCTGTTCATCGACCACCTCTCGCGCCTGAAGCGCGCGATGGTGCTGAAGAAGCTCGAGAAGATCCGGCGGGCGGCGTAATTTGTTTTTCGCTCGCCCCTCCGGACGAGCGTCCTCGCTTGACGTCCTCCGCTTCGCTACGGACCCGCTGCGGGCGGCCGTTCGGCCTTGCGGCGCGTGCCGCGCCGATGCTTGCGCTTACATCGCCGCTCTCGTTACCCCGGACTTGATCCGGGGCCCCGCTTTCCTGTTGGAAAGCGCATCCCGGGTCTAGCGTTCTCCATTCGTTCCGTGTAGGACCGGCGCATGGACCCTGCGATTCTCTCGATCATTGCCCTCTTGGCCGGCGCCGCGCTCGGCTGGTTTATCGCCTCGCGCGTGGCTGCCGATCTGCGCGCGCGGCTCGCGGCGGCCGAGGCTGCGGGGGCCGAGGGCGAGGCGAAATTCGCCCGCGCCATCGCCGAACTGGGCGAGGCGCGCATCGAGGTTGCAGCGCTGGGTGAACGCGCCGCACGGGCTGACGCTCTGGCACAGCAACTCGATGCCGCGCGCGAAGAGAACGCCCGCTTCCGCGCCGAACGCGCCGCCTTTGAAGAACAGAAGCGCCTGCTCGAAGAATCCCGGAGGAACCTCCTCAAGGAATTCGAAAACACCGGCGCGGCGGTGCTGGACCGCGCGCAGGAAGCCTTCCTCAAGCGCGCCGAGGAACGCCTCGGTCATTCCGAGAAGGCAAGCGAGGAGAAACTGAAGGCGCTGCTTTCCCCGGTGGGCGAAAAGCTGGCGAGTTACGAAAAGCAGGTCGCCGATCTGGAAGCCAAGCGCACCGATGCCTTTGGGCAGCTTGCGGGGCTGATCCAGTCGATGAAGGAAGGCCAGGAACAGGTCCGGCGCGAGGCGCAGCGGCTCGGCAATTCGCTCACCAACGCCCCCAAGGCGCGCGGCCGCTGGGGGGAGCGGGCGCTCCAGAACCTGCTCGAACAATGCGGGCTCGCGCAGCACACCGATTTCGTGATGGAACATTCGGTCGATACCGAGGACGGCCGCCTGCGCCCCGACGCGATCGTGCGCATTCCGGGCGGGAAGGTGCTGGTGATCGATTCCAAGGTGTCCTTGAACGCCTATCAGGCGGCCTTCGAGGCAACCGATGACGAAGCCCGCGCCCGCGCGCTCGCCGATCACGTGCGCTCGATGCGGGGTCACGTGCAGACGCTGGGGGCCAAGTCCTACCAGTCGCAGTTCGCCGATGCGCCCGATTACGTGGTGATGTTCGTCCCCGGCGAACACTTCGTCGCCGCAGCGCTCGAAGCCGATCCCGACCTCTGGAACTTCGCCTTCGACAAGCGCGTGCTGCTGGCGACGCCGACCAATCTTGTGGCGATCGCGCGCACGGTGGCGCAGGTGTGGCGGCAGGACGGGCTGGCCAAGGAAGCGCAGGAAATCGGCCGGATGGGCGCCGAATTGTATGACCGCCTTGCCACCGCCGCCGAGCACTTGAAGCGCGTCGGCGGCGGGCTCGAAAGCGCGGTCAACAATTACAACAAGTTCGTCGGTTCCTTCGAGCGCAACGTGCTGTCCTCCGGGCGGCGGCTGGCAGAAAAGGGCGTCGAGATCGGCAAGCGCGCCATCGACGAGGTGCCGCTGGTGGAGAGCGCCCCGCGCTACAATGCCGAGGATGGCAAGGCGGTTGAGGCTGAATATCCCGCGCTCGCAGAACGCAAGGACGCCGCCGAATAGCTAGCCGCCGAGCGCCGCCAGCACCTCGTAAGCCAGCACCGCGCCCGCGACGGCAGCGTTCAAGGAATCCGCGCGGCCCTTCATCGGCATGGTGACGCGCAGGTCGCAGACCAGCTCGTAGTCATCGGGCAATCCTTGCGATTCGTTGCCCACCAGAAGGAAACACGGCGCCTGATAGGGCGCGCCGCGATAGGGCACCGCATCGCGCAGCGAGGCCGCGACCAGCTGGCCCTCTCCCGCCCGCAGCCACGGCAGGAATTCGTCCCACCGCGCCTGCGCGAGGCCCACGGTGAACACCGCTCCCATGCTGGCGCGCACGGCTTCGGCGCTGAAGGGGTCGGCGCAGTCGTCGATCAGGATGAGGCCGCCTGCGCCCACCGCGTCGCAGGTGCGCAGCATCGTGCCGAGGTTGCCCGGATCGCGCAAAGCCTGCGCTGCGAGCCAGATCGGTGCGGCGCCCCGGTCGAGCGCCGCCAGCCGCGTCTCCCACTCGTCGAACACCCCGGCGACCACCTGGGCGTTCTCCTTGCCGGTGATCTTGGAGAGGATGTCGGGCGTGGTCGCGATCACTTCGCCGCCCGCTGCCATGACCTCGGCCTCGAGCCGTTCGAGCAGCGGGTGTTCGCGTCCCTCGGCCATCACCAGCGTTTGCGGGATGCGTCCGCAAGCGCGCGCGTCCTCGAGCAGGCGCAGGCCCTCGACGAGGAACTGGCCGGCGCGCTTCCTGTGCTTCTTGTCGCGCAGGCTTCGCAGGTATTTGACCGTGGGATTGGAAAAGCCGGTGATGTGCTTGCGCATGAGCGTCAGGGCCGTGCGCCCCTAGTCCTCGCCGAAGCCGTCGGCGATCAGTGCGACCAGATCGGCGAGCACGCCTTGCGCCCCGTCACCCTCGACCGCAACCTCCACCGTGTCGCCCTTGGCCGCGCCGAGCATCATCAGCCCGAGGATCGAGCCGCCCGCCGCGCTGTGCGGGGCCTTGCTGACGGTCACTTTCACCCCGTCGGGCAGGGCCGCGACCGCGCCGACGAACTTCGCGCTCGCCCGGGCGTGGAGGCCACGGCGGTTGACGATGGTGACGCTCTGCCTTGCCTCCCCCACGGCGCCGAGCCCTCAGGCCTTGGCCCGCGCCGGCGGGGCGGTGTCGGCCCCGAGCAATTCGCTGGCGATGGTGATGTAGTTGCGCCCGGCGGTCTGCGCGGCATGGACCGCGGCGGTCACGTCCATCGCCTTCCTCGCCCCTGCAAGGCGGATCAGCATCGGCAGGTTGATGCCCGCGATCACCTCGATATGGCCCGCATCCAGCAGCGAGATCGCAAGGTTCGACGGCGTGCCGCCGAACAGGTCGGTGAGGATGATCACGCCCTTGCCGCTGTCGACCGCGAGAATCGCATCGGCGATGTCGGTGCGGCGCTGTTCCATGTCGTCAGAGGGACCGATGCAGACCGTCTCGATCGCGTCCTGCGGGCCGACGACATGCTCCATCGCCTCGACGAATTGGTCCGCGAGGCGGCCGTGGGTTACCAGGATCAAGCCGATCATGTGTGAAAATGGGTCCGTTAACTGCCCGCTCGTCGCAGGGCCTTACGCGTTTCTACGTTAACCGGCAATGTGCGAGACATCGCGGCGTGCATTTCCGGGGCAACCTCTAAGGCCGGTCGCCTTCGATGGCGTCGGCCGCGCGCGAACCCAGGTTGCGATGCCGGACAGTGGGCGAAAATCCCGCGGCGCGCAAGGCCCCGGCCATGGTCTCGGCGGTGTAGACCGAACGGTGCCGCCCGCCGGTGCAGCCGAAGGCGACGTGGACATAGGGCTTGCCCTGTGCGGCGTAGCGCGGCAGCAGCAGCAGCAGGAGGTCGCGGATCCGCGCGAAGGCCTCGGCAAAGGCGGGGTCTCTCGCGATATGCGCCCCCACGGCCGCGTCCTGCCCGGTCTGCTCCTTCAGCCCCGGCACCCAGTGCGGATTGTCGAGAAAGCGCATGTCGAAGACGAGGTCGGCGAGCGGCGGCATCCCGCGCGCGAAGCCGAAGCTCGAGATGGTGAGCGTCAGCGCGGCTCCGGACTCGGGCGGGGCGAACAGCTCGCGGATCCGGCCTTGCAGGTCGTTGCTGGTCATTGCCGAGGTGTCGATCAGCACCTCGGCCCAGCGGCGCAGGGGTTCGAGCAGCTCGCGTTCGGCGGCGATGCCTTCCTGCACCGGGCGGCCATCGGCCATCGGGTGGCGGCGGCGGGTCTCGTTGAAGCGGCGTTCCAGCTCGCCGCCCGCGCAATCGAGGAACAGCGAGGTGAGCGCGAGGTCGGGACGCTCGGCGAGGTCCTTGACCAGCGCGATGATATCGGCCGGGACGAAGCCGCGGGTGCGCGAATCGACGCCGATGGCGAGCGGCCCGCGCGCGTCGTCGGGCATGGTGACGAGGCGCTTGAGCATCCGCACCGGGAAGTTGTCGATGGTCTCCCACCCGAGGTCTTCGAGCACGTCGAGCGCGGTCGATTTGCCCGCGCCCGCAAGGCCCGTGACGAGCAGCAGCTGGCGCTTTTCGGGCGAGGGCAGGGGCGAGGCGGTGGCGGAGGCGGTCATCGCGCTTCATCTGGCGCGGTGCGCGCGCAAAGGGAAGATGGTTCGAATACGAGGCCGTGCAGCGCGAGGGCCTGCTGCGCGCGGGGTGCGGGGGCGATGGTGCCCGGATCGAAGGCGAGGACCGGCACCGCCACCCCGGCGATCATGCGCTGCGGCAGCGGGGTTTCGGGCAGGCGCGGGGGCGGCGGGCCGCCCAGCGTCAGCAGCAGCGCGGCAGGCGCCGGCGGGGCGAGGGGGAAGCGCGCGAGGCCCGCCCCGTGCACTTCCAGCAAGCCGGCGATGTTGGGCGGGGGGCTGGCGATCAGGCGGCCTTCGCGCGCCGTCAGGCGCACCGCATCATCGCCGATCAGCCCCGCGCCCGCTGCGATCAGCGCGAGCGCGAGGCTCGATTTGCCGCTGCCCGGCGGGCCTTCGATCAAGAGCGCGCGGCCCCCGATCGCGACCGCGCCCGCCTGCATCACAAGGCCGGTATCCGGCCCGCTCACGGCGCGGCGGGGAGAGTGAGGCGCAGGCACGCGCCGCTGGTCCCGTCGGCGCGGGCATCGGCGACCAGGCTGCCGTCATGCGCCTCGGCGATGGCGCGGCCGATCGCGAGGCCGAGGCCGGAATGGTTGCCGAAGCTTTCGCCCTCGGGCCGGTCGGAATGGAAGCGCCGGAACACCGCCTCGCGCGCCTCGGCGGGGATGCCCGGGCCCTCGTCGGTGACTTCGGTAACGACCATGCGGCCCGCCGGGCGCAGGGTCACGCGCACTGTCCCGCCTTCGGGCGAGAAGGAGACCGCGTTGTCGATCAGGTTTTCGGCGACGCGTTCGAGCTGGGTCGGCACGCCCATGACCCTCAGGCGCGCGCCCGGCGGCGCGCGCGTGTCCAGATCGAGCCGCCGCCCGCCGTTCATCCCCCGGTTCTCGCGGCTGGCGATGAGGTTGGCGAAGAGTTCGGCGAGGTCCACGCGCTCCAGTGTCGCGCGGCTGATCTCGGCATCGACGCGGCTGGCGGCGGAGATTTCGGTCACCAGCCGGTCGATGCGGCGCACATCGTGGGCGGCGATCTGGGCGAGTTCGGCGCGCAAGGCCGGGTCTTCTACGCGCGGGAGCGTGTCGATGGCGTTGCGCAAACTGGCGAGCGGGTTCTTGATCTCGTGCGCGACATCGGCCGCAAAGCTGTCGACCGCGTCGATCCGGCCGCGCAGGGCCGCCGTCATGTCCGAGACCGCGCGGGCGAGGAGACCGATCTCGTCGCTGCGCTGGGGCAGGCGCGGCACTTCGACCTCGCGGTCGCGGCCCTGCTTCACCCGCACGGCGGCGCGCGCCAGCAAGCGCAGGGGCGTGACGATGGTGCGCGCGAGGAACAGCGAAAGCGTCGCCGAAGCCGCCATCACCAGCAGCATCGCGAGGAACAGCGTGGTGCGCGCCGCGCGCACGCTTTCGGTGATGTCGACCGCGTTGCGCACGGTCAGCAGGGTCGCGCCTTGCAGGCCCACGGGCACGGCGGCGGTGATGACGGGGGTGCCGTCCTGCCAATCGTAGAGCCGCACTTGGCTGAGGCCCAATTCGCGCGCGCGGGCGAGTTCGGGCCAGGCATTGGCCTCCTGCGCGTCGGGCTCGACATAGTCCTGCACCGGCTCTGCCGAAACGATGGTGTCGACCGTGCGATCCAGCCACACCGAAAAGCGTTGCTCCCAGTCATCATCGGAGACGTCGTTGAAGCGGAACGCGGGTTCGGCAAGCGCGAAGCTGTCGGCGGTGAGCTGGCCCTTGGCGTCGAACATGCGCAGCCGCATGCGCTGCTCCTTGCCGATCTGGACGAGCAGCGCCTCCTGCCGCTCGCGGGTGGCACCGGCCAGCGCCTCGGCGGTGATCTGGGCCTCGATGCGGGCGAGCTTGAAGCGTTCGTTGATCAGCTGCGTGCGGTAGCTGTCGAGGTAGAACAGCCCCCCGCCAAGCACCAGCAGCGGCAGGATGTTGACCGCCAGGATGCGCCCCGTCAGCGCAAAGCGGCCGGTTGCGCTCATCTGCTCGCCCGCGCCCGCGCCGCTGCGTTTGGGATCAGCCATCAGTGAAGCTGTAGCCCGCGCCATAGAGCGTATCGATGGCATCGAAACCCTGATCGACCAGCTTGAACTTGCGGCGCATGCGCTTGATGTGGCTGTCCACCGTGCGATCATCGACGAACACATCGTCGGGGTAGGCGGCGTCCATCAGCTGGTTGCGGCTCTTGATCACGCCGGGGCGGATCGCGAGCGCTTCGAGGATCAGGAATTCGGTGACGGTGAGGCTGACCGCCTCGCCCTGCCAGGTCACCTGATGGCGCGCCGGGTCCATGAACAGGCGGCCGCGGGTGAGGGTGGCGGGCGCGGGCTCGGGCGAGGCGGCGGGCGCGGTGTCGGCGCCCGGCGGCTCGGCACGGCGCAGGATCGCGCGGATGCGGGCGATCAGCAGGCGCAGGGAGAAGGGCTTGGCGATGTAATCATCCGCGCCCAGTTCAAGGCCCGCCTCCTCGTCGCTCTCGTCATCCTTGCTGGTGAGGAAGATGACGGGGAGCGCGGAATTCTCGCGCAGCCGGCGCAGCAGCTCCATCCCGTCCATCTTGGGCATCTTGATGTCGAACACGGCAAGGTCGGGCGGGTTGTCGAGCAGCGCCTTCAGCGCGGTCTCGCCATCGGAATAGAGGCGGGTGGCAAACCCTTCGGCCTGGAGCGCGATCGAGACCGTGGTGAGGATGTTGCGATCATCATCGACCAGCGCGATCTGGAGCCCCCGCGCATTGCCCGTGCCGCTTTCGGCGGGAATATCGGTGGGGGCGGTGCTGCCCTCGCTCGCCATCAGGATTGCTCCGCCCGCGTGTCCATGGCGCATGGGTAGCGCCATCGCGGGCCTGCTGCAACGCCCGGGGCCCGGGCGTGCCCAAGCCGCGCTTGGCCGCTTGTCACAATTGCTATGCCGCAGCCCCTTTGACGGGCGGGCGGGCGCGATTTAAGGCGGGGCCCAGGGATCGGACAGGATGGTGGAGCGGTTCCTCGGCCGGTGTTGCATACGTATGCGCAAGTGCTACGGGATGTGACGTGAGCGCGGGGGATTCGCTGGCACCGGCCGGGCCGCCCTCTCGCACAATAGCCCGATCTGCCTTCGCCCAGGAGACGTAAGTTGACCCCCCTTGCAACCCCGCTGGCCGCCCAGAACCTTGCCACCACTGCGGTGATCCACCCCAATCTCGGCACCTCGGCGCTGGTCGAACATGCGCTCAGTAAGGGCGAGGGCCGGCTGACGAAGCATGGCGCGCTGCTGGTCGATACCGGCCGTTTCACCGGCCGCAGCGTCAAGGACAAGTATATCGTGCGCGATGCCGGGACCGAGGGCACGATCAACTGGGGCACGATCAACCAGCCGATGAGCGAGGCGCATTTCGCTGCGCTCAAGGCCGATTTCCTCAAGGAACTGGAAGGCCAGGGCGAACTTTACGTCGCCGACCTGTTCGGCGGATCGCAGCCCGAATACCGTGTGAACGTGCGCGTCATCAACCAGATGGCGTGGCACAACCTGTTCATCCGCACCCTGCTGGTGCGCCCGACGGCGGAAGAGCTTGCCGGCTTCGTCCCCGAATACACGATCATCAACCTGCCCAGCTTCAAGGCCGATCCGGAACGCCACGGCTGCCGCAGCGACACGGTGATCGCGGTGAGCTTCACCGAAAAGCTGATCCTGATCGGCAACACCGAATATTCGGGCGAGATGAAGAAGGGCGTGTTCGGCCTGCTCAATTACCTCCTGCCTGCGCAGGGCGTGATGCCGATGCACTGTTCGGCAAATATCGGCGCGGACGGCAAGTCGGCGATCTTCTTCGGCCTGTCGGGCACCGGCAAGACCACGCTCAGCGCCGACGCCAGCCGCACCCTCATCGGCGATGACGAGCACGGCTGGTCGGACACCGCGGTCTTCAACTTCGAAGGCGGCTGCTATGCCAAGATGATCAACCTTTCGGCCGAGGGCGAGCCCGAGATCTACGCGACCACGCAGATGTTCGGGACGATCCTCGAGAATGTCACCATGGACGAGGCGAGCCGCGAGCTCGATTTCACCGATGGCAGCAAGACGGAAAACACCCGCGGCGCCTATCCGATCGAATTCATCCCCAACACCTCGGAAAAGAACCTCGGCCCCGCGCCGTCGAACGTCATCATGCTCACCGCCGACGCTTTCGGCGTGCTGCCCCCGATCGCGCGGCTGACCGCCGATCAGGCGATGTACTATTTCCTCAGCGGCTACACCGCCAAGGTCGCGGGCACCGAAATCGGCGTGACCGAGCCCGAGGCGACCTTCAGCACCTGCTTCGGCGCCGCCTTCATGCCGCGCCACCCCAGCGTCTACGGCAACCTTCTGAAGGAGCGCATCGCCAAGGGCGGGGCGGAATGCTGGCTGGTCAACACCGGCTGGACCGGCGGCAAGTATGGCACCGGCCACCGCATGCCGATCAAGGCGACCCGCGCGCTGCTCAATGCGGTGCTCGATGGCAAGATGGACACGGTCGAGTTCCGCAAGGACCCCAATTTCGGCTTTGACGTGCCGGTCTTCGTGCCGGTGCTGGCCGAGGCGGGGATCGACCAGACGATCCTCGATCCGCGCAGCACCTGGGCCGACAGTGCCGAGTATGACGCCACCGCCAAGAAGCTGGTGCAGCTGTTCATCGACAACTTCGCCCAGTTCGAGGCGCACGTCGATGAAGGCGTCAAGAACGCCGCGCCCGCGCCGGCCAGCGTCGCCGCCTGAGGCGCGCTCACAAGTTGGAGAGGGGGGCCCCGCCCGGCGCTAGACCGGTAGCGGGGCCTTTTACTTTGAATTGCCGCAAGCCTGCTCCACATTCCCGCTCGTTCGAATCGAAGGAGGGATCCCATGAGCATTCTCGACGGCATTCTGAAGAACATCGGCGGCGCGCCGGATGATGTGGTGAACCTCGCCAAGCAGATCGGGATCGATCCGGCGATGGTCGAGACCGCGATTGCCGCGCTCGGCAAGACCCACCAGCTCGATGGCGACACGGTCGCGCTGGCGGCCGAGAAGACCGGCCTTTCGCCCGAGATCCTGGGTCAGGTCGTCGCCGCGATCGGCGGCGAGGGCTCGCTCACCCATTTTGCCTCGATGCTCGACATGGACAAGGACGGCAACCCGCTCGACGACATCATGGGCATGGCCTCGGGCCTGCTGGGCGGCGGCAAGAGCTGAGCCGTTTCCCACCCCTAACCCCTCCCGCAAGCGGGAGGGGGACTGGTTGGCGCTGATACTCCCCTCCCGCTTGCCCCCGGGGTCAAGCCCGGGGCGGGTATCGGGGTTGGGGGTGGGCCCGAAGCCGGGCTTCAACCGTCGCGGCCGGGCACCTCGACCTCGGGCACCTCGACCGGCTCGGGAAGATTGCCGAGTTCAAGCAGGGTGCCTTCCGGGGCTTCAGCGATCACGGCGAGCAGTTGCCTCGCGCGCTCGGCAGCCCAGCCGCCGTGGGGATTGGCCGCGACCGGCGCAAGCAGCGTGCGGGCAAAGGCGATCTTGCCTTCGCCGACCAGCATGATCCCGGCATTGATTTGCAAGCCGTGGTCGAAGGGCGCGAGGATCGCCGCCCGCTCCAGCGCGGCGCGCGCGTTCTCGTTGGGCGCCTTGCCCTGTCCGATCTGCGCACGGTAGAAATAGATCAGCGGCAGGGGGTGATCGTTCTCCAGCGCGTTGAGCGCGGCGAACGGCCTGATCGCCGCACCATAGGCGGCCTTGCGCCTGTCCCCCTCGGCATTCTCCGCCTGGCGGAACAGCGCGTAGCCTTTCTGCACATAGGCATTGGCGCGCGCGGGATCGCGGGCGATCGCGGCATCGGCCGCGGTGATCGCCTCGGCATCATGCCCGGCATCGAACTCGGCCTCGGCCAGCGCGGTCAGCACGCCCGGGTCTTCGGGATATTTCGCCGCCACCAGCCGCGCCTCGGCGAGCAGTGTCGCGGCCTCCTGCGAGGTCACGCCGCACTGCGAGCGGATCTGGAGCGGCATCATCGCCGCCTCGCCTGCGGTCAGCTGGCGCAGGGTGACGGGGCCGATCGCCAGCTTGTCGGGCGGCAGCTTCAATGCCGGCGCGCTCGACTGGCGCACATAGGATTTCAGCTCGCGTTCCAGCTTGTCGAGATCGCCGAACGCCGCCTCGCCCGCGGCCTTCTGGTCCATGCCCTTGGCAAGGTTGGCGAGATAGGCGTTGGATTGCCCGCGGCGCGTCTCGCTGAAGAACAGGTAGTGATAGAGCAGCCAGCTCTTGGCGTAGAACGCGTCGAAACCCTTGACCTTCTTCTGCTCGTAGAGCGCCGGGTCGAGCAGTTCGCGCACATGCACCGGATCGGCAAAGGCGAGGTCGCCCGCGCGGTGCTGCGCGGGACGGCCGATCCACATGCTCCCGTCGCGCTCGAAACTGGCCGCCGCGAAGAACTCGGCCGACCCCTCGTCGAACCAGCGCGGCTTGGCAAAGCGCGAGGAGGACAGGAGGAAGTGGTGGGCATATTCGTGGAGCAGCACGATGGTGGTGAAATCGGGATAGCCGCTCGCCTGGTTGCGGATGTCCTGCACGAAGGCGCGGCTGCCGCCGGCGCGCGGCACGTAGAAGCCGGCGATGGTCTTGCTGCCCGAAAGCGAGCGCATCGCCCGCTCGCCGCCCACGACATAGATGACCACGCGGTTGGAAGGGCTGGGGACTTCGGACTTGCGGCCGGTCACGAACACCATCGCGCTGTGGTAGCGCTCGAGGTTCTGGGCAAAGGTGCGGATGTCGGCGGGCTTGTCCTCGGCGTAGATGACGAAGTGCTCGGACGAGGCCTCGTACCATGCGGCCGCGGCAGGCGCGGCGAGAGCGGTCAGGGCCAGAGCGGCCAGGACATGACGGAACAGCACGGAAATCATCGGTCAGGCATCCCCCGGCAGCGGCCTTGCGATGGCAGCGGGCCAGGCCGCAGCATATCGGCATTTTGGCGCGATGCCAGAGGGTTGTTCGGGCTTTTCGGTCAGCCCGCAGGCCGCGTATCCTCGAGATATTGCCAGATGCGGCTGACCACCACCGAGCCTTCGCCGACCGCGCTCGCCACGCGCTTGACCGATCCGGCGCGCACATCGCCGACCGCGAAGATGCCGGGCGCGGTGGTCGCGTAGTCATCGCTCTGTCCCGCCGCCGCGCCGGTCAGGACAAAGCCCTTGGCGTCGGTGCTGGCAAGGCCCGAAAGCCAGCCGGTGTTGGGCGCGGCGCCGATCATGATGAAGAGCGCGCGGGTATCGATCCGGCGCTCGGCCTCGCCGGTCTTGAGGGCAAGGCCTTCGAGCCAGGTCTCGCCGTGCAAGGCGGTGACTTCGGAATGGTAGTGGATGGTGACGCGCGGATCGGCCTCCAGCCGCTGCGTAAGATAGCTCGACATCGAGGCGGCAAGGCTGTCCGACCGGACCACCAGATGCACGTGGCTCGCCGCGCGGGAGAGGAACATCGCGGCCTGCCCTGCCGAATTGCCCCCGCCGATCACCACCGCCTCGGTGTTCGCACAGAAGCGCGCTTCCATCTCGGTCGCCGAATAGAACACCCCTGCGCCCTCCAGCGCCTCGAGCTTGGCGAGCGGCAGGCGGCGGTATTGCACGCCGGTGGCCACCAGCACCGCGCGGGCGCACAGTTCATCCTCATCGTCGAGGGTGAGGCAATAGGCCCCGTCCGCGCGCCGGCTCATCGCTTCGATGCGGCGCGGCATGACGAAACGGGTGCCGAATTTCATCGCCTGCACCTGACCGCGCCAGGTAAGGTCGGTGCCGCTGATGCCGGTCGGGAAACCCATGTAGTTCTCGATCCGGCTCGACGTGCCCGCCTGTCCGCCAACGGCGGTGTCCTCCACGACCAGCGCCTCGATCCCCTCCGAGCCCGCATAGACCGCCGCTGCGACGCCCGCCGGGCCCCCGCCGACGATCACCAGATCATAGGTGCGGCGCGAACAGATATCGAGGTCCATGCCGAGATATTGCGCGACCTTGCGCGGGGTCGGATCGGCAAGGCGCGTGTCGGCACCCACGATCACGCCCGGCTCGTGGCCCATCAGGCTGCACAGGTTTGCCGTTTCCCGATCGGTGGCGTCCATGTCGTAACTCTGGAACGGGATGCGGTTGCGCGACAGGAACCGCTCGACCGCTTGGACCTTGGCATCGCGGTCGGCACCGATCACCTTGATCGTGTCGTTGCGCGCTTCAAACTGCCGCCGCCGACGCGCGGCGAATACCGTGATGAGGTGGTCGCTAAGCTCGGGAATGCGGCTCATCAATTCGAGCACGCCTTCGCGCGGGGCTTCGATCACGCGGGTGTCCATGCTTGCGCGCATCCGCATGATGTTGGTCGCCCCGCTGAGAAATCCGATCTCGCCGAGGAACTGCGTCGGCCCGAGCGACGATTTGAGCATCCGTTCGCCGGTATAGGGATCGGCAACCTCGATCTCGCCTTCGAGAACGTAGATGAACCGGTCCATCGGCTCGCCGATGTCCATGACGATGGCGCCGGCGGGGTAGAATTTCTCGCCCCCGATCGCGCAGATCGCATCGACGTGGCTCTGCGCGAGCGGCACGCGGCGCATGGTCTCGAGGTCTTGTCCCAGTGTTTCCATGCGTCCCTCCGGTCGGCTGCGCACCTGCAAGATGGGGTCAGCTTAGCGGTTTGGGAAGCGGGGCGATGTGCGGGGATTGCTGCTTTCGGGTGGGCCTGCGCGACGCCCGACTTACCCCTGCGCCCCCGCGATATACCGCGACACCGTGTTCGCCATCACCGAGAGCGGCGCATTGCCGCCCATCACCACGGCGGTGTTGAAGCCCTTGAGGTCGTATTTCGCCCCGAGCTCCGCCTGCGCGCGGGCGCGGTTCTTCACGATCTCCGAATGGCCGATCTTGTAGCCGCACGCCTGCCCCGGCCAGGAGCAATAGCGATCGACCTCGGAGGCGACCTCCTCGACCTTCGAGCCGTTCTCCTCGACGAAGAACTGCCGGCCCTGCTCGCGCGTCCAGCGCTTGTGGTGCATGCCGGTGTCGACCACCAGCCGGCAGGCGCGGAAGGCGAGGGACTGGAGGTATCCCAGCCGCCCGACCTTGAATTCGTCATAGGCCCCCAGCTCGTCGGCGAGCTGTTCGGCATAGAGCGCCCAGCCCTCGGAAAAGGCGTTGAAGGCGAGGATCGAGCGGATCAGCGGCAGGCGGTTGGAAAACTCGCCCTCCCACACGTGGCCCGGGATGCTTTCGTGGAAGGCGAGGTCGGCAAGGTCGTATTTGCGGTGGAGGTCGGTGGTCCTCAGATTGATCCACATCCGCGCCGGGATCGACCCGTCCTTGCTCCCCGCGCCGCCGTAAGCGCCGGGTGCCCCGGGCTCCTCGGCGAGCGGCAGGCGGCGGACCTCGAAGGGCGGGTCGACCAGCCGGTTGAAGGCGCGCGGCATCTGCGATTTGATCCAGCCGACGCGTTCATTGATGAAGGCGAGGATTTCCGCGCGGCCTGTGTCCCCTTCGGCGAAGTGGTAGCGCGGATCGGCGCTCAGCGCGCGCATCCGGGCGCCGACCGATCCTTCAGTATAACCGATCTCCCTGAGGATCGGGTCCATGCGCGCGTGGAGCGCCTTCAGTTCGTCGAGCCCCTGCTGGTGGATTGCGTCGGGGGTGAGGCGGGTGGTGGTCGAGGCGCGCAGCGCCCAGGCGTAGTATTCCTCGCCGCCCGGCTGCGCCCACATCCCTGCCGCGTCCCTGGCGGCGGCGCGCTGGACCTTGAGTTCGGCAAGCTGGCGTTCGAGGGCGGGGACGATGCCGCTGGCGGCAATGCGTGCCGCCTGCGCCGCGGCGGTCTCGCTGCCGGCGATTGTCGCTGCGGCAAGCGGCCCGGCATAGCTTTCCGCCGCTCCCGCGATGCTCGCCTCCATCTGGCGGATTGCCTTGTCGAGCAGGAAGTCGGGCGGAACGACGCCCTGCCCGCGCGCGTCCCGGATGCGGTCCAGCTCGCCGTCGAGCAGCGCCGGGACCTCGGCAAGCCGGCTCATGTAGGGGCCGATGTCCTCAGGGCTGTTGAGCGGCTGACCCGAGCCGAAGTGGCGGGGCAGATCGATATAGCCGCCAACGTTCTGGATCACCACATAGGGCGCATTGCGCCAGCTGCCGACCGCGACGTCGCCATAGGGCAGCGCCATGCCTTCGAGCGCGCGGGTGAAGGCGGTCTCGACCACTTCGAAGCCGGTCAGCTGGTCGCCCGAGAGGCCCTCCTTCGGGTAGGCGCGCACCTCTGCGACCAGCTCCTTGAGCGTTGCCGCATAGGCCGTGCGCCCCTCGGCCCCGCCGGTGCCGAAGGTCGATCGCCACGCGGCATATTCGCCGACATCGACCCCGAGCCCGGTGGCGCGGCCCGGCTCGTGGGCGAGCATCGCATAAGCGACGCGGTCAAGCGCCGCATCGGGCGCAAGGCCCTTCAGTGACGTGCCGGTCACAGCGCTCGCGCTGGCCGGCGCGGGCTTGGCGGCGCAGGCCGGCAGCAGGGCAAGGGTGGAGGCGCCCGCCAGCCCGGAAAGGGTCTGGCGGCGGGTGATGGTGGCGGTGCTCTCTCTCATGCCGGCAAGGTTAGGCGGCGCGCTTGCCCCAAGTCAATCGCGCGCGAAGACCGCCTGTCAGCCGGCAAGCATCCCGCCGACCTTGCCGCCTTCGAGCGCCAGCAGGTTCATCACCGCATGGTGGAGCGCGATGTTCTGTTCGGCCGTGCCTTCGTAGCCTTCGATGCCGAGCTCGCCTGCCAGTTCCTTGCGGTTCTCGAAGCTGGGATCGAGGCCGACCAGCTTCATCAGATCGACGATCGAGGTCTGCCAGTTGAACTTGTCGGCATCGGGCAGGGCGGCGATGTGCGCGTGCATCTGTGCCTCGCTGAGCGGCTCGGGCTCGGCCGGAGCGGCCGGGGCAGCGGCAGGCGCGGGCGCGGCGGCGGGCGTGGGAGCGGGAGCGGGAGCGGCGGCGTCCTTTGTCTCGCCCCAGATCGCGTTCTTGATCGACGTGAAAATACCCATCATAGCCTCCCTCGTGCCGCCCTGCGGCGGTGCTCTATACCGAGGCTAGGCCCGCGATGTTCCCCGGCGGTGACGCGCATGCGACGCGAATGTCGCAAGGGTCTGACAAACAGGAGCGTGATTGCCCGCCATGACCGATATCGTGCTCGCCATCGTCATGCTCGCCGCCTTCGCGCTGGTTGCGGGGGCCTTCGTGCTGTGGCGGCGTACGGGCGAGGTGCAGAACCCCGCGCTGATGGTGCTGCTGGCGGCGATCGCGGTCATCAACGTGCTGATCTGGACCGTGCCCGCGCCCGATGGGACCGCGCCGATCGAACAGGTGAAAGCGGCCGCCGGAGGAGGCTAGGGGGGAGCCTCCCCCGGCGGCCAACCACTCCTATTCCGGGATCCGCCAGGTCACGGCGTTCGCATAAGTCCCGGCGACCGGCTTGCCATTGCCGTCGCGCGCCGCATCGAAGCGGGCGCGCTTGCTGACGAGGTCGCAGGTCGCGGCATCGAGCGCCGCATGGCCGGTCGAGCGGGTGATCGTGCACCCCGTCACGCGCCCGCGCGCGTCGATCTGGAGCGTGAAGCGGGCGGTGCCCGAAAGCTCCTCGGCGATCCAGCGCGGGCGGTAGTCGTCATTGGTGACCCACTTGCCGGGGTTGCCCCTGGGCTTGGCGCCGACCGGATCATAGAGCGAGGCGGGGCCCGGCGTCGGCCCGGGAATGCCGAATTCGATCGGCCCGGTGGTGACCGGCGTGCCGGTATCGGTGATGGTGGTCACCGTCTCGCCCTTGCCAAGATCGACGGGGAAGGGGTTGGGGGGCGTCGGGGTCGGCGTGGTCGTTGTGGTGGTCGTGGTGGTCTTGGCATCGGCGCGCGGGGTTTCGGGCGTCGGCGGCGGGGGCGGGGGCAAGGGCGTCTCGGTGATGATTTCGCCCTTGATCCGGGGCTCGGGCGGCGCGGTCACCACGGTCACCGCGAGGCCGACGACCAGCAGGGCGCCGAAGGCCCCCGGAATGCCGAGCGCTCCGGCGAGCGCGGCGGCGTTGGGACGGCGATTGGCAGACACGTAAGTCATGCAAGGGCTCCTCTCTCCATCAGTGTGGGAGCGGTGGCCGGAGCACCTTTCGCAATCTTGGCATTCCGGCCCCGCTCGACGCACAAGGTACTATGAATTTTGTTAGGCACGAAGCAATTTCGCGTTGTTTTTCAGGACTGTATTTTTTATAATCATTTCAGTAGAGAAATGGGGGTTATGTGGACCAACGCGCCTCCGCGCGTTCGTTCTCGACGCTGTTCCTCCGCTATGCTCCGGGCGCCTGCGGGCGGGCATTCGTCCTTGCGGCCCGTCCGTTGGCGGGCCGAACCAGCGCGAGTCGATTGGGAGGCGGTGATCTCGGTCGCGTTAGCGACCGCGAGCGCACCCGCGCGAGCCGCAGGTGCTCAAATCCGCAGGACTTGAAACAGCACCGAGGACGTGCTCGCGCTAGGCGGGCACGCAAACAAAAGCTTATCGGTCGCGCCAGCGACCGCAAGCGCGACTGCGCGCCCGCAGCGATGCGGCCTTCAGGCCGCGTGAGCGAGGATTTCGCATCGCGGATGCGATGCGGAACACAAAAAACGCGCAGAGGCGGCTGCGCGCACCAAAACACCCTATTTAATAGGGCAATCCGGCGAGAGGCGGAAATCCAGATAATTGTCCACCGAGCGCATCAGATCGTCGAGCTCGTTCTCGAAGAAGTGGTTGGCGCGGGGGATTTCCTCGTGGTGGATGGTGATGTGCTTCTGGGTGCGCAGCTTGTCGACCAGCTTCTGCACCGCATTGGGCTGCACCACCGTATCGGCCGCGCCTTGCACGAAGATGCCGCTCGCCGGGCACGGGGCGAGGAAGCTGAAATCGTACATGTTGGCGGGCGGCGCGACCGAGATGAAGCCGCGCACTTCGGGGCGGCGCATCAGGAGCTGCATGCCGATCAGCGCGCCGAAGGAATAGCCCGCGATCCAGGTGCTCTGGGCTTCGGGATGGATCGACTGCACCCAGTCGAGCGCCGAAGCCGCATCGGAAAGCTCGCCGATCCCGCTGTCGAAGCTGCCTTGCGAGCGGCCAACGCCGCGGAAGTTGAAGCGCAGCGTGGCAAAGCCGCGATCCGCAAAGGTCTTGTAGAGCCGCTGGACGATCCGGTCGTTCATCGTTCCCCCGCCTTCGGGGTGCGGGTGGAGGATCATCGCCACCGGCGCGCGCGGGCGCGGGGGCGGGGAGAAACGGCCTTCGAGGCGGCCCTCGGGGCCGGGGAAGATGACGGACGGCATCGGTGAACCTTGCAATAAATGTGCGCCCAGCGCCGGGTGGCGCCGAAAATTGTGCGGCCTATATAGGGGCGACTGCGAAAATCGCAATTTGTAACGGGGACACGCGCCATTCCTGAACGGGTCTATCTCGACCACGCCGCCACCAGCCCCCTGCGCCCCGAGGCGAAGGCGGCGATGGAGGAGGGATTTCGCCTGTGGGCAAACCCCTCCAGCCCCCATGCCGAAGGCCGCCGCGCCCGCGCCGCGCTGGAGGATGCGCGCGAGCGGATCAAGGGGATGCTGGGGTGGGAAGGCGAGCTGATCTTCACCTCCGGCGCGAGCGAGGCGCTGTGGATTGCCCTCAACCGCGCGAAGGTGGAGCGCAGGATTGTGAGCGCGGTCGAGCATGATGCGGTGTTCCGGGCGGCGCCGGATGCGGAGGTTGTGGCCATCGGGGACGGGGGGCTGCCGGACATCGCGGCGATGCTCGACGCAATCGAAACGGGCCCTCCGGCGATCGTCGCCATGCAGACCGTCAACTCGGAGACAGGTGGGGTGGTGATCAACCTCCCCGGCCGAAGCAATGCCGTTGGCGAGGCTCTCGCTCGCACGGGCAGCCTGCTGCTTGCCGATTGCTCGCAGTCGGCCGGCAAGCTCCCCCTCCCGTGGGCTGACATGGCCGTCGTTTCCGCGCACAAGTTTGGCGGCCCCATCGGTATCGGTGCCCTGCTGATTAGGGATTTCGCGATGCTTGCGCCGATTGGTGGACATGAGCGGGGCTACCGGCAGGGCACAGAGAACATGCCGGGTGCACTCGGAATGGCGGCTGCGCTGGAGGCGGGAGGGCCGGAAAGCTGGGCGACCACGCCGGACCAGCGGACCGATCTTCAGTTGCGCTTCGGCCAGTCCGGAGATTGGAAGCCTCATGGTGCTCACATTGATTACATCACAGCGCTGACCCACCCCACCATGAGCGCGCAGGCCCTTCTCATCCGCCTCGATGCCATGGGCTTCGCGGTTTCGGCGGGGAGCGCGTGTTCTTCGGGCACCTTGAAGAAAAGCCGCGTGCTCGATGCCTTCGGAGTGCCCGACGACGTTGCCGCGCGCACCATCCGCGTGAGCCTCGGGTGGTCGACCACGCCCGAGGATCTCGAGCGGTTCGCGGAGGCGTGGGCTGCGCTATGCTGAACCCCCCTCGTCTCCCCGGACTTGATCCGGGGCCCCGCTTTCTTGTGTGCGGCACGCCCTCCGGCGTGCAGTCCTCGGTGCTGTTCCCATCGCTTCGCGACGGGGCACCTGCGGCGCGCGCGCGTGCGCTCGCGGGCCGTCCTGCGGGGGGGCGAGGCTCTCCCTCTTGTCCATGGGGCGTAAACCCATGATCTACCTCGACTATCAGGCTGCAACGCCGCTCGCCCCCGAAGCGCGCGAGGTGATGCTGCGCTGGCTTGGCGGGCCGCAGAGCGACACTTTCGGCAACCCCCACAGCCCCCACCGCATGGGCCGCATGGCCGCCGCTGCGGTAGAGACCGCGCGCGAGCGGGTGGCGGCGCTCCTGCCCGAGGGCGGCAGGCTCGTCTTCACCAGCGGCGCGACCGAGGCGATCAATGCCGCAATCCTCGGCACCCCCGGCGATGTCGTCACCTTTGCCACGGAACATGCCGCGGTGCTCGATTGCCGGAAGGCGGTCGAAGCGCAGGGGCGGCGCTACACCGTGCTCCCCGTCCACCCCGATGGCCGCGCCGACCTCGCCGCGCTCGAGGCCGCGATCACGCCGCAGACCGGGCTCGTCGCGGTGATGGCGATCAACAACGAGATCGGGGTCAGGAACCCGCTCGCCCCGGTGGTCGCCATCGCCCGCAGTGTCGGCGCGCGGGTGCTGGTCGATGCGGTGCAGGCCTATGGCAAGGTGCCGGTCGAGGTCGCGGCCGATTACATCGCGATCAGCGCGCACAAGGTCCACGGCCCCAAGGGGATCGGCGCGCTTTGGCTCGGTCCCGATGCCCCCGCGCCCGCGCCGCTGCTGCATGGCGGCGGGCAGGAGGGAGGCCTCAGGTCCGGCACGCTCTCGCCCGCCCTATGTGCAGGCTTCGGCGCGGCGGCGCAGGTGGCGCAGGAGAGCCTGTCCGAACAGATGCTCCACATCGAGCAGTTGTGGAACATCGCGCGCGAGGCCTTCGCGGGCTGGGAACTGAACGGCAGCGCGGTGGATCGCTGGCACGGCAATCTCAACATCCGGCGCGATGGCCTGGACGTCGCGCGGCTGATGAGCGATTGCCGCCAGATCATGTTTTCGGCCGGCAGCGCCTGCGCCAGCGGATCGGGCCGGCCGAGCCACGTGCTGCGCGCGATCGGGCTGGGCGAGGCCCAGGCCAAGTCCTCTATCCGCCTCGGCTTCGGGCGCTATACCAGCGTCTCGGAGATTGAAACCGCCGCCGCCGCGATTCTCGCAAGCGCGAAGGAGCAGGGCCTGTGAGCATTACCGTCACCTTCATCGACCACAGCGGAAAGCCGGTCGCCGCCAACGCGGAGGCGGGCGATAATCTGCTGCGCGTCGGGCAGGCCGCCGGGCTCCCGCTCGAGGGCACCTGCGAGGGACAGATGGCGTGTTCGACCTGCCACGTGATCGTCGCCGCCGAATGGTTCGACCGCCTGCCTGAGGCGTCCGAGGAGGAGGAGGACATGCTCGATTTCGCCGCCGGCGCGCGGCGCACCTCGCGCCTGTCGTGCCAGATCGAGCTGGCCGCGCAGATGGACGGGCTGACCGTCTCGATCCCCGCGAGCCATGCCGACGCGCGGCGGATGTGACCTAGGCCTCGGCCTCTTCGATATTGAGCGCGGCGAGGAGCGCGCCGGTGAAGGCCGGGATGTCGCCGGGCTTGCGGCTGGTGATGAGATTGCCGTCGACCACCACCTCCTCGTCGACCACCGCCGCGCCGGCATTGGCAAGGTCGGTGCGGATCGAGGGCCAGCCGGTGACCGAGCGGCCCTCGATGATGTCGGCCTCCGCCAGCAGCCAGGGCGCATGGCAGATCGCCGCGACCGGCTTTTGCGCCGCGTCGAATGCGCGCACGAGATCGATCACCTTGTGCTCCATCCGCAGGATATCGGGGTTCATCTGCCCGCCGGGGAGCAGCAGCGCGTCATAATCCCCGGCCGAGACGTCGGCGATGGTGCAATCGACCGCGACGCTCTCGCCCCAGTCCTTGCGGTCCCAGCCGCGGATCGTGCCCGGCTCGAGGCTGGCGAGGGTGACGTCGGCACCGGCCTCCTCGAGCAGGCGCTTGGGCTCGAGGAGTTCGGACTGTTCGAAACCGTCGGTAGCGATGATGAGGACGCGTTGCATGGGGCTCTCCTGTGGATGGGTGCCCGGCGACTAGCCCGCCGCGCGGCCCCGGGTTCCGCCCGGCACGGCGGAGCGCGGGGCCTGCGCGGCGGGCCGAGGGTCACGAGGCCTCCGGCGCCTC
>NZ_ANFX01000023.1 GCF_000331285.1 Porphyrobacter sp. AAP82
GGCAGGCGCTGCCGCAGGTGCCGCGGCCGACGCTTCGGCAGGCGCAGGCGCGGGCGGCGGCGGCGGCGGAGGCGGAGGCACGGCGACGATCCCCAGCGGCCTTGCCAGCGACATCAGCTGCGTCGCCATCACCCCGTCGACAGCCTTGGAGATCACCGGCACCTCGTAACGCATCGTTCCGCCGACATTGTATTCGAACACGATGCGCGTGCCCTTCTCGACCTTGCTGAGCACGATCGTCAGCACGCCGGTCACCGGCTCGCTCTGGAGCGGCCCGAGGCTGCCGACCATGCGCAGCGCGGCCTCGGGATAGGCCTGGACCACGCGCATATGCTCGACACTGCCCTGGAGCGTGAAGCGCCCGGGCTCGTCGACCTCGGGGATGATCTCGCAGAAGCACCCGCCCGCCTGGGGCAGCAGGCTGAGGTTCCCGGCATCGCCCGACCATGTGTGCGAGGACTGCCACCAGGTCGCAGGCGCGATCAGCGCCAGCCACACCTCCTTGGGGGTCGCGCTGACGGTGACCTCGTTGCGCGAGACGAAGCCGTTGTCGGTGGCGCGGGTCACCTCGGCGGAGGCCGGGACCGATGCGGCAATCGCGCCGAGCGCCAGCACGGCGGCGCGCGCAGTTGCGCTGAACTTCATGGCAAGACCCTCCCTTGCGAAACGATGCCGCCATGGCTGCGGCAAAAGCGTGACGGGAGCAAGCCCCCTGCCCTGCCCGCAGAGCCTTGCGTCAGCCGGCGAGGATCGCGTCGATCTGGCCCGCAACCGTGTCAATCGCCGCCATCCCGTCGACCCGGCTGACGATCCCGCGCGCTTCATAGCCCGGCAGGATCGGCGCGGTCTTGGCGCGGTATTCCTGCATGCGCATGCGCACGGTCTCCTCGTTGTCGTCGGGGCGGCGCTTGAATTCGGTGCTGCCGCAGGTGTCGCACACGCCGGCAACCTTGGGCGGGTTGGCGGTATCGTGGTAGAGCGTCCCGCAATTGCCGCAGGAAAAGCGGCCGGTGATCCGCTCGACCAGCGCATCCTCGTTCACTTCGAGCTCGATCACGTGGTCGAGCACGCGGCCGTTACGGGCGAGGATGGCATCGAGCGAATCCGCCTGCGCAGCGGTGCGGGGATAGCCATCGAAGATCGCGCCGGTTTCGGGCGCCATGGCGGCCAGTTCGGCGTCGATCAGGTCGGAGACGATTGCATCCGAGACCAGTTCGCCGCGCTCCATGACTTCCTTGGCGCGCAGGCCCACCGGAGTTCCGGCCTTGACGGCCGCGCGCAGCATGTCGCCGGTCGACAGCTGGCGCATGCCATGCCGCTCGACCAGCCCTGCGCTCTGCGTTCCCTTGCCGGCGCCGGGAGGGCCAAGAAGAATGATGTTCACGAACCGTCCCCCAATATCGCCGCGGATCTGCGCCGCGCGCGTTCTTCAAGTCTTACGGGTTCGACCAAGTGGCTGCGCGCGTCAAGCCGACTAATGTCGGATATCAGCGCATCCGGCCCTTGAGCTTGGCCTTCTTGATGAGGTCGCCATATTGCAACGCAAGCAGGTGCGACTGGATCTGGCTGATGGTGTCGACCGTCACGTTGACGACGATCAGCAGGCTGGTGCCGCCGAGGAACAGCGGGATCCCGGTCTGCGCAATCACCGCTTCGGGCAGCACGCAGACGACGGTGAGATAGATCGAGCCGATCACCGTGATGCGGGTGAGGACATATTCGAGATAGTCCGCGGTGCGCTTGCCCGGGCGAATGCCGGGGATCGAGCCGCCGTTCTTCTTGAGGTTGTCCGCGGTCTCTTCCGGGTTGAACACGACCGCGGTGTAGAAGAAGCAGAAGAAGATGATCCCGAGCGCATAGAGGCTCATGTACAGCGGCTGGCCGTGCTGGAGATACTGGTTCATCGTCTGCAACACCGTGTAGGCGGTGGTGCCGGGCTGGATCGAGGTGCCGACGAGCTGCGTGATGGTCAGCGGCAGCAGCAGCAGCGAGGAGGCGAAGATCGGCGGGATGACGCCCGCGGTGTTGATCTTGAGCGGCAGGTAGGACCGCTCGGCCTGCATCATCCCGCGCTCGGTCGCGCGCTTGGGATACTGGATGGTGAGGCGGCGCTGGGCACGCTCCATGAAGGCGATGCCGAGGATCAGGAAGATCACCATGGCGACAAAGCCGATGATCACCACTTCCGAAATCGCCCCGGTCCGGCCGCCTTCGAACAGGGCGGTGATGAACGTCGGGAACTGCGCGACGATCCCGGCCATGATGATCAGCGACACGCCGTTGCCGATGCCGCGGCTGGTGATCTGCTCGCCCAGCCAGAGGAGGAACATGGTCCCGCCGGTCACGTTGATGATCGTGGTGATGTAGAACAGCGGGCTGGTATCGACCGCGATGCCCTGCGCCACTGCATTGGCTGCGACCGCATAGCCCTGGATCACGCACAGCAGCACCGCGCCGTAGCGGGTGTACTGGTTGAGCTTCTGGCGCCCGCTCGCGCCCTCTTTCTTGATCGCGGCAAGCGCCGGGTGCAGCGCCGAGGCCATCTGCACCACGATCGAGGCGGTGATGTAGGGCATGATGCCGACCGCGATCAGGCTCATGCGCTCGAGCGCGCCGCCCGAGAAGGCGTTGAACAGGTCGAGGATCGTGCCCGAAGCGCGGCTGTTGAACTCGGCGAGCTTGACCGGGTCGATCCCCGGCAGCGGCACGAAGCTCAGGAAGCGGAAGACAATCAGCGCACCGATGGTGAACCAGATGCGTTGCTTGAGCTCGGTCGCCTTGGCGAAATTGCCGAGGTTCAGATTGCTCGCGATATTGTCGGCGCGTGATGCCATGGGAACGGGTCGATCCTAGCTCTTGATCCGGGCGCGCCCTGCTTTTGTGGCCCTTAGCCAAGAGCCGCCGGGGCGCGCGAGAGCGTAAATAGGGAGCGCGGGGGCTCTTGTCGAACCCCCGCGCTCCACCTTTTGTCGATTACTTGGCCTTGGCGGCCTTGTTCGCGTCGCGGCGGGCGAGCTTCTTCTCGTGCTCGGGAGTCGGCTCGGGCGCCACTTCGACGCTGCCGCCGGCCTTTTCGACCGCAGCGATCGCGCCCTTGGTCGCGCCGGTGACGGCGAAGGCAGCCTTGGTGGTGATCTCCCCCTTGCCCAGCAGACGCACGCCGTCCTTGCTGCCGCGCACGAGGCCCGCTGCGCGCAGCGCGTCCTCGGTGATGGTGGCCGAGGCATCGAGCTTGCCGGCATCGATGAACTTCTGGACCATGCCGATGTTCACTTCGGCATAGTCCTTGGCGAAGGGGTTGTTGAAGCCGCGCTTCGGCAGGCGCATGTGGAGCGGCATCTGGCCGCCTTCGAAGCCCTTGATGGCGACGCCCGAACGGGCCTTCTGGCCCTTCTGGCCGCGTGCCGAGGTCTTGCCCTTGCCCGAGCCGATACCACGGCCGACGCGGACGCGGCCCTTGCGGGCACCGGCATTGTCGCGGATGTCATTCAGTTTCATGTGTGCACTCGCTGAAGTTTATCCCAGCGAAAGCTGGGACCTGAGGTTAGCTCTGCCGCAGGATGGACGCGCTGACCGCCCTGGATTCCGGATTTCGCCGGAATGACGGGGGAGGACGAATTCCTCCCCGCCACAGTATTTTAGTCGATCACCTGCACCAGATGCGGGATCTTGGCGATCGCGCCGCGCACCTCGGGGGTGTCCTGACGCTCGACGATCTTGTGCATCTTGTTCAGCCCCAGACCGATGAGGATCTGGCGCTGGCTGGCGGGGCGACGGATCGGCGAGCCGATCTGCTTGATCTTGATGGTTGCCATCTGAAATTACTCCACGATCGCGGCAGCTTCGGCTTCCGCCTCAACCGCACTGGCCCCGCCGCGACCCAGGAGGTCGGCAACCTTCTTGCCGCGGCGCTGGGCGACAGACTTCGGCGAAGTCTGGTCCGAAAGCGCGTCAAAGGTGGCGCGGATCATGTTGTAGGGGTTCGAGGTGCCGACCGACTTGGTCACCACGTCGGCAACGCCGAGGCTCTCGAACACGGCGCGCATCGGACCGCCGGCGATGATGCCGGTGCCCGGAGGCGCGGTGCGGACGGTGACCTTGCCCGCGCCGAAACGGCCATTGCCGTCATGGTGCAGGGTGCGGCCTTCCTTGAGCGGCACGCGGATCATCTTCTTGCGCGCCGAAGCGGTCGCCTTGGTGATCGCCTCGGGCACTTCGCGGGCCTTGCCGTGGCCGAAGCCGACGCGGCCCTGGCCGTCACCGACAACCACGAGCGCCGCAAAGCCGAAGCGCTTGCCGCCCTTCACGGTCTTGGAGACGCGGTTGATATGCACCAGCTTCTCGATGATGCCGTCATCTTCTTCCTGCTTGGGCCCGCGACGGTCATCACGACCGCCCCGCCCCCGGCCACGGCCTTCGCCGCCTTCGCGGTTGCCGCCACGGCCCCGGCCGCGACGACCCTGGCTCTCGCCGGCATCGCCGCCGATGTCGCCCGCCACGTCGACGGTATCGATGGTGTTTTCGTCAGCCATTGTCAGAACTCCAGCCCGCCTTCGCGGGCGGCATCGGCCAGCGCCTTGACGCGGCCATGAAACAGGAACCCGCCGCGATCGAACACGACAGTGGTCACGCCCGCCTTCTTGGCGGCCTCGGCGATCGCCTTGCCGACTTCGGCAGCGGCATCGACATTCGCGCCGCTCGCCTTGGCGCCGAGCGTCGAGGCGGCAGCAACGGTCTTGCCGGCCGCATCGTCGATGATCTGGGCGTAGATGTGACGGCCGGTGCGGTGCACCGACAGGCGGGGCTTGCCACCGGCACGTGCGCGCAGCGCAGTGCGAACCCGGCGACGGCGACGTTCGAAAAGGGAAAGCTTTGCCATCTTATCTCTTCTTCCCTTCCTTGCGGAAGATAAACTCGCCCTTGTAGGCGATCCCCTTGCCCTTGTAGGGCTCGGGCTTGCGCCAGCGGCGGATTTCGGCGGCAAACTGGCCGACGGCCTGCTTGTCGGTGCCGGAAATCTCGATCGTGGTCTGGTCCGGGGTCTTCACCTCAAGGCCCGCGGGCACCGGCAGATCGACATCGTGGCTGTAGCCGAGCTGCAGCTTGAGGGTCGTCCCTTGCGCATTGGCACGGTAGCCGACGCCCTTGATGACGAGCACCTTGGTAAAGCCGGCGCTGACGCCTTCCACCAGGTTCGACACCAGCGTGCGCTGCATGCCCCAGAAGGCGCGGGCCTGCTTGCTGTCATTGGCCGGCTTGACCGAAATCGCGCCTTCCTCGAGCGAGTAGGTGATGAGGTCGGACAGGCCCATGGTGAGGGTGCCCTTGGGGCCCTTCACGCTGAGCGTGCCGTTGTCGATGCTGGCGGTCACACCACCAGGGATCGCGACCGGCTTTTTACCGATGCGGCTCATCAGAACACCTCCGCCAGGACTTCGCCGCCGACGTTGTTGGCGCGGGCTTCGGCATCCGAGAGCACGCCCTTGGGGGTCGAGACGATGGTGATGCCCAGGCCATTGCGGATCGTCGGCAGTTCCTTGGAACCCGAGTAGATCCGGCGGCCCGGCTTCGAGACGCGGGCCACGTGCTTGATCGCGGGCTCGCCTTCGAAATACTTCAGTTCGATCCGCAGCGCCTTGTGCTTGCCGGTGGTGTCCTCGGAATAGCCACGGATGTAGCCTTCACGCTGGAGCACCTCGAGAACGCTTGCACGCAGGTTGCTCGCCGGGGTCAGGACGGAGTCCTTCTTGGCGCGCTGGCCGTTGCGGATGCGGGTGAGCATGTCACCCAGAGGATCGGTCATTGCCATTGTCTAGTCCTCACCAGCTCGACTTGGTCAGACCCGGGATCATGCCCCGGTTGCCAAGCTGACGCAGTTCGATACGGTTGATGCCGAACTTGCGGTAATAGCCGCGGGGGCGGCCGGTGGTGGCGCAACGGTTGCGCACCCGGGTCGGGTTCGCGTTGCGCGGAAGCTCCGCCATCTTGAGCCGGGCCATCAGGCGCTCGGTCTCGTCGAGGGATTCGTCGTCAGCGATCGCCTTCAGCTTCTCGTACTTCGCAGCGTACTGCTTGACGAGCTTCTTGCGACGCTCATTCTTGTTGATGGAACTCAGTTTCGCCATGGACTTAAGCTCTCTGCTTTCGTGTCACTAAGGGGAGGCGGCTTACGCCGCTTCCTTCTGTTCGGTCTTGGCCTCGCCCGCGAAGGGGAAGCCGAACAGGCGCAGCAGTTCGCGCGCCTCTTCGTCGGTCTTGGCGGTGGTGGTGACGATGATGTCCATCCCACGCACCTTCTCGATCTTGTCGTAGCTGATTTCGGGGAACACGATCTGTTCCTTCAGCCCCATCGCGTAGTTGCCGCGGCCATCGAACGACTTGGCGTTCAGCCCGCGGAAGTCGCGGATGCGCGGCATGGCGACAGTCACGAGACGGTCGAGAAATTCGTACATCCGCTCGCGGCGCAGGGTCACCTTGCAGCCGATCGGCATGCCTTCACGCAGCTTGAACTGCGCGATCGACTTCTTGGCGATGGTGATGACCGGCTTCTGGCCGGCGATCAGCGCCATTTCCTCGGCAGCGGTCTGAACCTTCTTCTTGTCCTGGCTCGCCTCGCCCACGCCCATGTTGAGCGTGATCTTTTCGAGCTTGGGCACTTCCATTCGGTTCTTGTAGCCGAACTTCTCGGTCATGGCCTTGACGATCTCGTTGTCGTACTTGGCCTTGAGACGGGCGGTGTAATCAGCCATCGATGGTCTCCCCACTCTTGACCGCAACGCGCACCTTCTTGCCGTCCTTCACTTCGAAGCGGACGCGGGTGGCCTTGCCGGTCTTGGGATCAGCGAGCGCAACCTTGGAGATGGCCATCGGCGCGGCGAAGCGGTCGATGCCACCCTGGGGGTTCTGCTGGCTGGGCTTGCGGTGACGGGCGACGATGTTGACGCCATCGACAACGACCTTGCCGTCCTTGGGAAGAACCTGCGCAACCGTGCCGGTGCGGCCCTTGTCCTTGCCCGACAGGACGACGACGCTGTCACCCTTCTTGATCTTTGCAGCAGCCATCACAGCACCTCCGGCGCGAGACTGATGATCTTCATGAAGCCCTTGCCGCGCAGTTCGCGCACCACGGGGCCGAAGATACGGGTGCCGATCGGCTCCTCGTTCTTGTTCACGAGCACCGCGGCATTGGTGTCGAAACGGATGACGGTGCCATCCGGACGACGCACGTCCTTGCGGGTGCGCACGATCACCGCGCGGTGCACGTCGCCCTTCTTGACCTTGGTGCGCGGCTGCGCCTCCTTGATGGAGACGACGATCACATCGCCGACGCCCGCGGTACGACGCTTCGACCCGCCCAGCACCTTGATGCACTGGACGCGCTTGGCGCCGCTGTTGTCCGCGACGTCGAGATTGGATTGCATCTGGATCATTGATCCGTCTTCCTTCTCAATGGCTTTTCAGGACGCCCGATCCGACCGGGGCCTGAGAGTTCCGATTACGCCTGATTCAGTTGCCCGCAGCCGCGACGTCGAGGTCGGCTTCCACCGCCTGCACGCCGCCTGCCACGACCCGGTCCTTGACGATCCAGGTCTTGGTCTTGGACATCGGGCGGGTCTCTTCGATCCGCACCACGTCACCCACGGTGTATTCGTTCTGCTCGTCGTGCGCGTGATACTTCTTCGAACGGCGGATGATCTTCCCGTAGAGCGGGTGACGCACCTTGCGTTCGACCTTCACGGTCACGGTCTTGTCGGTCTTGTCGGAGGTCACAGTCCCGACGAGGATACGCTTGGGCATTGTGCTTTCTCCTTACGCCTTGGCAGCGGCGGCCTTGGCCGCGCGCTCGCTTTGCAGCGTCTTGATCTGCGCGATGGTCCGGCGCACCTGACGGATGCGCGAGGGAGCCTCGAGCTGGTTGGTCGCAGCCTGGAACCGCAGATTGTACTGCTCGCGCTTGAGCTCGATAAGCTCGGCGGTCAGCTGGTCATCGGTCTTGGTGCGAAGGTCCGCAACGTCGGCCATTATTCGCCTCCCAGGTGGCTGGTGTCGCCGAGACGGGCGACGACCTTGGTCTTGATCGGCAGCTTCATGGCTGCGCGCTCGAAGGCTTCAGCGGCCAGCGGGCCGGCCACGCCATCGAGTTCGAACAGGATGCGGCCCGGCTTCACCTTGGCGGCCCAGTATTCGACCGAACCCTTGCCCTTGCCCTGACGGACTTCGGCAGGCTTCTTCGACACCGGCACATCGGGGAACACGCGGATCCACAGACGACCCTGACGCTTGATGTGACGGGTGATCGCACGACGCGCCGCTTCGATCTGGCGCGCGGTGACGCGCTCGGGTTCCAGCGCCTTGAGCCCGTAGGACCCGAAGTTCAGGGTGGTGCCGCCCTTGGCATCGCCCTTGATCCGGCCCTTGAACTGCTTGCGGAACTTGGTCTTTTTCGGTTGCAACATGGCTATCTACCTCAGCGAGCCGGACGGACGCCGGAAGTCTGGGCTTCCATCATCAGGCGGTCCTGCGCGGTCGGATCGTGGGCGAGGATCTCGCCCTTGAAGATCCACACCTTGATCCCGATGATCCCGTAAGCGGTGAGCGCCTCGGTCTCGGCGTAATCGATGTTCGCACGCAGGGTGTGGAGCGGCACGCGGCCTTCGCGGTACCATTCGACACGGGCGATTTCCGCCCCGCCCAAACGGCCGCCGCACACGATCTTGATGCCTTCGGCACCCAGACGCAGCGCCGACTGCACAGCACGCTTCATCGCGCGGCGGAACGCCACGCGGCGCACCAGCTGGTCGGCGATGCCCTGCGCGACGAGCTTGGCGTCGATTTCCGGCTTGCGGATCTCGACGATGTTCAGCTTGACGTCGCTCGCGGTCATGGTGGCGAGCTTCGAGCGCAGCTTTTCGATGTCCGCGCCCTTCTTGCCGATGATGACACCGGGACGGGCCGCGTAGATCGACACGCGGCACAGCTTGGCCGGACGCTCGATCACCACCTTCGAAACCGCCGCCTGGGGCAGGTTCTTCATGATGTACTTGCGGATCGCGATGTCTTCCTTGAGCAGGCCCGCATAGTCCCGCCCTTCGGCGTACCAGCGGCTGTCCCAGGTGCGGTTGATCTGCAGGCGCAGACCGATCGGATTGCTCTTCTGACCCATCTTACGCCTCCTCAGCTTCGCGAACGACGATCCGCAGACGCGAGAACGGCTTCAGGATCCGCGTCGATTTGCCGCGTCCACGGGTGTGGAAGCGCTTCATCGTCACCGACTTGCCCACGCTCGCCTCGGCGACGACCAGCGCGTCGACATCGAGGTTGTGGTTGTTTTCCGCATTGGCAATCGCCGAGGCGAGCACCTTGCTCGCATCGCGCGCCATCGCCCGCTTCGAAAAGGCGAGGATGTTCATCGCCTCTTCGGCCTTCTTGCCGCGGATCAGGGCCGCAACGAGGTTGAGCTTCTGCGCCGAACCACGGATCGTGGTGCCGACGGCCAGCGCCTCGTTGTCGCCCACGCGGCGGGGTGCCTTAGCCTTGCCCATTAGCGCTTGCCCTTCTTGTCGGCAGCGTGACCCGGGAACGTGCGCGTGGGCGCAAATTCACCGAGCTTGTGGCCGACCATTTCTTCCGAAACCGAAACGGGAATGAACTTGTGCCCGTTGTAGACGTTGAAGGTGAGCCCGACGAACTGCGGCAGGATCGTCGAACGCCGCGACCAGGTCTTGATCGGCTTGGCGTTCGTGGTGTCCTGCGCTTCCTCTGCCTTCTTCAGCAGGCTCAGCTCGACAAACGGACCTTTCCAGACGGAACGTGCCATCGTCTCTTACCTCTTCTTCTTCGCGTGACGCGAACGGATGATCATCTTGTCCGTCTGCTTGTTGTGGCGCGTGCGGGCACCCTTGGTCGGCTTGCCCCACGGGGTCACCGGATGGCGGCCACCCGAGGTGCGGCCTTCACCACCACCGTGCGGGTGGTCGACCGGGTTCTTCGCAACGCCGCGGGTCAGCGGACGCTTGCCCATCCAGCGGCCACGGCCGGCCTTGGCAAAGTTCTGGTTGGCGTTGTCGGGGTTCGACACCGCACCCACCGTGCCCATGCAGTCGGCGCGCAGGTAACGCTGCTCGCCCGAGTTCAAACGGACGATCACGAAAGCGCGGTCACGGCCGACGACCTGCACATAGGTGCCGGCGGACCGTGCGATCTGGCCGCCCTTGCCCGGCTTCATCTCGACATTGTGGCAGATCGTGCCGACCGGCATCTGGCCGAGCAGCATCGCGTTGCCCGGCTTGGTGTCGACCTTCTCGCCAGCCACGACCTGGTCACCGACCGCCAGACGCTGCGGAGCCAGAATATAGGCCTGCTCGCCGTCCTCGTACTTCACCAGCGCGATGAAGGCGGTGCGGTTGGGGTCATATTCCAGACGCTCGACGGTGGCCGGCATGTCCCACTTGCGACGCTTGAAGTCGATGAAGCGGTACTTCTGCTTGTGGCCCCCGGCGATCCCGCGCGAGGTGACGTGGCCCTTGTTGTTGCGGCCACCGGTCTTGCGCTTGCCTTCGGTGAGCGCCTTGACCGGCTTGCCCTTGTAGAGCGCCGACTTGTCGACCAGGATCAGACCGCGGCGGGCGGGACTGGTCGGTTTGTAGTTCTTGAGTGCCATTGTTCGTGTCCTGTCCCTTGGCCTCAGATACCGCTGGTGATGTCGATCATTTCACCCTCGGCGAGGGTGACAATGGCCTTCTTCACGTCGGAGCGCTGATAGGCCTTGCCCTTCCAGCGCTTGGTCTTGCCCTTCTGGATCAGGGTGTTCACGGCGACGACCTTCTTGTCGTAGATCGCCTCGATCGCTTCCTTGATCTGCGGCTTGGTCGCGCCAGCGGCGACCTTGAAGACCACGGCGTTCGCTTCGGACGCGAGGGTCGACTTTTCGGTGATGTGCGGCGCGATGATCACATCGTAGTGACGCGCGTCGATGGTGCCCTTCTTAGCCATTGAAACGCGCCTCCAGCTTTTCGACAGCGGCCTTGGTCAGCACCAGCGTGTCGTGGTTGAGGATGTCGTAGACATTGGCACCGATCGCCGGAAGGACGTTGATGCCCGGAAGGTTGCCGGCGGCCTTCTTGAAGCCCGCGTCGACCTGTTCGCCGTCGATCACCAGCACCTTGCCGGTGAGCCCGGCCTTGGTGAGGTGGCCCTTCAGCGCCTTGGTCTTGGCGTCGGCGAGCTCGAGGCTGTCGACGACCACCAGGCCGCTCCTGGCCTTGGTCGAGAGCGCCATCTTGAGACCCAGCGCACGGACCTTCTTGTTGAGCGACTGCTCGAAGTCGCGCTTGCGCGCACCGTGAGCCTTACCACCGCCGATGAAGATCGGAGCCGCACGGTCGCCGTGACGGGCGGTGCCGCCGCCCTTCTGCTTGCCGAACTTCTTGCCGGTGCGGGCCACGTCCGAACGCTCGCGCGTCGGGCGGGCGGTGCCGCGGCGGTTTTCGAGCTGCCAGGTCACCACGCGGTGCAGGATGTCGGCGCGCGGCTCGATGCCGAACACGTCATCCGACAGTTCGATATCGCCAGCGGCGGCGCCCTCGATGTTCTGAACCTTGATCTTCATGGCTCAGTCTTCCTTGTTTTCTTCGGTGGCGGGGGTGTCGATTGCGACAGCCTCGACAGCCACGAGGGTCTCGTCGGCCACAGGGGCCTTCTTCTCGAGGACCGCGCCCGGGAACGGCAGATCGGCCGGAGCCTTGAGCTTCACCGCATCGCGAACGAGCAGCCAGCCGTTCTTCGCGCCCGGGACCGAACCCTTGACGAACAGAAGACCGCGCTCGGCATCGGTGCGGACGATTTCGAGGTTCTGCTGGGTGCGCTGACGGTCGCCCATGTGGCCGGCCATCTTCTTGCCCTTGAACACGCGGCCCGGATCCTGACGGTTACCGGTCGAACCATGGGCACGGTGCGAGATCGAGACGCCGTGCGTCGCGCGCATACCGCCGAAGCCCCAGCGCTTCATGGCGCCCGCAAAGCCCTTGCCCTGCGTGTGGCCGGTGATGTCGACCATCTGGCCGGCGATGAAATGCTCGGCCGAAATGGTGGCGCCGACCGGGACCAGCGCATCGGCGCTGTCGACCCGGAATTCGGCGACCTGCTTCTTGAGACCGACATCGGCCTTGGCGAATTGTTCACGCTGCGGCTTGGCAACGTTCTTGTGCTTGGCTTCGCCCGCGCCGAGCTGGACGGCGTAGTAGCCATCGCGGTCTTCGGTGCGGTGCGAGACCACCTGGCATTCTTCCAGCGACAGGACGGTCACGGGCACGTGCCGGCCATCCTCCTGGAAGAGGCGGGTCATCCCGACTTTCTTTGCGATAACGCCGGTGCGCATCGTCAGTTCACTCCTCAACAGAGGCACCGTGCAGACCATCCGCAAGGTGCGTGTGAGACCGCAGACGCGAAATGCACCTGCGGCCCCGTTCAGCCCGATATGTCATGCATCGCCCCGTCCGGGCTGAGTGCTTCCGCTGGCCGGGTAGCCGCTGGAAGCGAGACGGGGGACGCGGCCCGGAGATAGTCTCCGGCGGTATCCACCCTATCGTCAGGCGGGGCACCCTGCGCCCCAACGATAGAGGCCCCCTGCCGAAGCAGGGGGCATTTCGGCCGGCTCTTAGGCCAGCTTGATCTCGACGTTCACGCCGGCAGCCAGATCGAGCTTCATCAGCGCGTCGACCGTCTGGGCGTTGGGCTGCACGATATCGAGCAACCGCTTGTAGGTGCGCACCTCGAACTGCTCGCGCGACTTCTTGTCGACGTGCGGGCCGCGGTTCACGGTGAACTTCTCGATACGCGTCGGCAGGGGAATGGGGCCGCGAATAAGTGCGCCGGTCCGGCGGGCCGTATCTGCGATCTCGCCAGTGGCCTGGTCAAGAACGCGGTGGTCGAACGCCTTGAGGCGAATACGGATATTCTGAGCTTCCATGTCCTACTACCGATGCGAAAGAGCCAAGGAGCAACCGGCGAGCCGGCATTTCCCAAAAACAAAGACCGCCCCGCTTGCTTCGGTTTCCCGTGAGCGGGCGGCCTTCCTCAAAACTCGTGCCGTCAGGAGACGAATCTCCGTCGGGGATGCGCGCCTATACGGGCCGAGTTGGATTCTGGCAAGGGCCCTCGGACTGAAAATTACATGACCGTGAAACGACCATGTTCTCGTGCGCGGGGGGCACCCTGCCCTGCCTGTTCGGGCGCGGCCGAAACGGCGTGCCCTCACACAAAAAGGCCCGGCGGCTCGTAAGAGCGCCGGGCCGTTTTTGCGTTCAGTCAGCTGCGCGAGGCAGCGGCGACCTTACTTGGTGATCTTGGCGACGACGCCCGAACCCACGGTGCGGCCACCTTCGCGGATCGCGAAGCGCAGACCTTCATCCATGGCGATCGGCGCGATCAGCTTGACGCCGATGGTCACGTTGTCGCCCGGCATCACCATTTCGGTGCCTTCGGGAAGGATCACTTCGCCGGTCACGTCGGTGGTGCGGAAGTAGAACTGCGGGCGGTAGTTGGCGAAGAACGGCGTGTGACGGCCACCTTCGTCCTTCGACAGCACGTAGACCTCGGCCGAGAACTCGGTGTGCGGGGTCACGGTGCCCGGCTTGGCGAGAACCTGGCCGCGCTCGACTTCTTCACGGGCAACGCCGCGGATCAGCGCGCCGACGTTGTCGCCCGCTTCACCGCGATCGAGCAGCTTGCGGAACATTTCCACGCCGGTGACGGTGGTCTTGCGGGTGTCCTTGATGCCGACGATTTCGACTTCGTCGCCGACGTTCACGATGCCGGTTTCGATACGGCCGGTCACGACGGTGCCGCGGCCCGAGATCGAGAACACGTCTTCGATCGGCATCAGGAAGCTCTTGTCGACCGGACGGTCGGGCTGCGGGATGTAGCTGTCGACGGCTTCGATCAGGGCAATGACCGAATCCTTGCCGATGTTGTCATCGCGGCCTTCGAGAGCGGCCAGCGCCGAACCCTTGACGATCGGAATATTGTCGCCGTCGAAGTCGTACGAGCTGAGCAGCTCGCGCACTTCGAGTTCGACGAGCTCGAGGATTTCCTCGTCGTCGACCTGGTCGACCTTGTTCATGTACACGACCAGCGCGGGCACGCCGACCTGACGGGCGAGCAGGATGTGCTCGCGGGTCTGGGGCATCGGGCCGTCGGCAGCGTTCACGACCAGGATCGCGCCGTCCATCTGGGCGGCACCGGTGATCATGTTCTTCACGTAGTCGGCGTGGCCCGGGCAGTCGACGTGCGCGTAGTGACGGGCGGCCGATTCGTACTCGACGTGCGCGGTCGAGATGGTGATGCCGCGCTCGCGCTCTTCCGGGGCCTTGTCGATGTTGGCGAAGTCCACGGCGCTGCCGCCGTAGGTTTCAGCCATCACCTTGGTGATCGCCGCGGTCAGCGTGGTCTTGCCGTGGTCGACGTGACCGATGGTGCCGATGTTGCAGTGCGGCTTATTCCGCTGGAACTTTTCCTTGGCCATTTCTCTGGTATACCTTCTTGGATGAATTTGATGTGTTCGCGGGAGAAAGGCAGCGCCCGCAGAATCAGGCGCCGCCCCTAGACTGCCGAGGCAGCTTAGGCAAGTTTCTCCTTGACCTCGGCTGCGACGTTGGCCGGAACCTCGTCATAGTGCGAGAACTGCATGGTGTACTGCGCGCGCCCCTGGGTGAACGAGCGCAGTTCGTTGACGTAACCGAACATGTTGGCGAGCGGCACGAAGGCCTCGACCGCCTGGGCATTGCCGCGGGTGTCGGTGCCCTGGATCTGGCCACGGCGGCTGTTGAGATCGCCGATGACGTCGCCGAGGTAATCGTCCGGAGTGACAACCTCGACCTTCATGATCGGTTCAAGCAGCTTGATGCCCGACTTCTGCGCCACCTCGCGCATGGCACCGCGCGCGGCGATTTCGAACGCGATCGCGCTCGAGTCGACATCGTGATAGGCACCATCGGTCAGCTTGATCGAGAAGTCGATGATCGGGAAGCCGACGAGGTGACCGCTTTCGGCCTGCTCGCGGAAACCCTTTTCGATCGCCGGGATGTATTCGCGCGGAATGTTCCCGCCCTTGATCTGGTCCTCGAAGATCACGCCCTGGCCGCGCTCACCCGGGGTGACCGTGACCTTCACGCGGCCGAACTGGCCCGAGCCGCCCGACTGCTTCTTGTGGGTGTAATCGACATCGACCTCGCGGGCGAGGTATTCGCGGTAAGCCACCTGCGGCGCGCCGACATTGGCTTCGACCTTGAATTCGCGGCGCATGCGATCGACGATGATGTCGAGGTGCAGTTCGCCCATGCCCTTGATGATCGTCTGACCGCTTTCGTGGTCGGTCGACACGCGGAACGAGGGGTCTTCCTGCGCCAGACGGTTGAGCGCAATGCCCATCTTTTCCTGGTCGGCCTTGGTCTTGGGTTCCACCGAAAGCTCGATCACGGGCTCGGGGAATTCCATGCGTTCAAGGATGATCGGCTTGGACGCGTCGCACAGGGTATCGCCCGTGGTGGTGTCCTTCATGCCGGCCAGCGCGACGATGTCGCCGGCGAAGGCCTCATCGATGTCCTCGCGGTTGTTCGAGTGCATCAGCAGCATGCGGCCGATCTTTTCCTTCTTGTCCTTCACCGAGTTCAGGACCTGGCCCTTGGTGAGCTTGCCCGAATAGATGCGGGTGAAGGTCAGAGAGCCGACGAAGGGATCGTTCATGATCTTGAACGCGAGCGCGGCGAAGGGCGCATCGTCGCTCGAAGGGCGCTCGTCTTCCTGGTCGCTGTCGGGCAGCACGCCCTTGATCGGCGGAATGTCGAGCGGCGAGGGCATGTAGTCGACCACGGCGTCAAGCAGCGGCTGCACGCCCTTGTTCTTGAACGCCGAGCCGCAGGTCACCGGCACGAAGGCGCGCGCGATGGTGCCCTGACGGATCAGCTTCTTGATCGTCGGGACATCGGGCTCGTTGCCTTCGAGATAGGATTCCATGATCTCGTCGTCCTGCTCGACGACGAGCTCGATCAGGCGCTCGCGGTATTCGGCAGCCTTGTCGGCGAGGTCAGCAGGGATCTCGATGAACTCGTACTTCGCGCCAAGGCTCTCGTCCTTCCAGACGATGCCGCGGTTGTTGACGAGGTCGACCACGCCCTGAAGCTGGCTCTCGGCCCCGATCGGGAGATAGAGCACCAGCGGCTTGGCACCCAGACGATCAATGATCGAATTGACGCAGTAGTAGAAATCGGCGCCGGTGCGGTCGAGCTTGTTGATGAAGCACATGCGGGGAACGCCGTATTTGTCGGCCTGACGCCACACGGTTTCCGACTGCGGCTCCACGCCGGCCACGCCGTCGAACACGGCAACCGCACCGTCGAGCACGCGCAGCGAGCGTTCGACTTCGATGGTGAAGTCAACGTGGCCGGGGGTGTCGATGATGTTGATGCGGTGCTTGGGCTGGCCGTCACGCAGCGCGTCGGGATCGCTCATCGGGTCCATCGAGGAATCCTCGGCGGTCCAGAAGGTCGTCGTCGCCGCCGAGGTGATCGTGATCCCGCGCTCCTGCTCCTGCTCCATCCAGTCCATCGTCGCGGCACCATCGTGCACTTCGCCGATCTTGTAGGACTTGCCGGTGTAGTAGAGAATGCGCTCGGTCGTGGTGGTCTTACCGGCATCGATGTGCGCCATGATGCCGATATTGCGATAGCGCTCCAGCGGATACTCGCGGGCCATATCAGGTTCCTTGGATTGAGAGGGGCCGCCGGGTCGCGGGTCAGCCCCCATATAGGGAAGATTGTGACAGCCGGAAGACCAGAGTTAGCTCTTTGGCCCTCCGGCTGCCCACAATCGCACGAGTTACCAGCGGTAGTGCGAGAAGGCGCGGTTCGCGTCCGCCATGCGGTGCGTGTCCTCGCGCTTCTTCACCGCGTTGCCGCGGTTGTTCGCCGCATCGAGCAGCTCGCCCGACAGCCGCGCGGCCATCGTGGTTTCCGGCCGGCCGCGCGCCGCGGTGATCAGCCAGCGGATCGCGAGGGCCTGGGCACGCTCGGGGCGAACCTCGACCGGCACCTGGTACGTGGCACCACCGACGCGGCGGCTGCGCACCTCGACCTGCGGCTTCACATTGTTGAGCGCATCATGGAACAGCTGGATCGGATCGGCCTTGGCCTTGCTCTCCACCGTGGCGAGCGCGCCATAGACGATCTTCTCGGCAACGGCCTTCTTACCGTCGAGCATGAGGTTGTTCATGAACTTCGACAGGATCTGATCCCCGTACTGGGGATCGGGCAGGATGACCCGCTTTTCGGGACGACGACGACGTGACATGTTGATTAACTCCTTCGGAGTGGTCGCCCACCTCCGTGGGCGCCCTGCGGCGCCGGCCCTCTCCCCCACCCGGCCACCCAAATTCTACCACGTAGGGGTAGCCAGGTGGAGGAGAGCGCCGCCGCCGCGTTAAAGCCTACTTCGGACGCTTGGCGCCGTACTTCGAGCGCGACTGCTTGCGGTCCTTCACCCCTTGCGTGTCGAGCACGCCGCGCAGGACGTGATAGCGCACGCCGGGAAGGTCGCGCACACGCCCGCCGCGGATCAGCACCACCGAGTGCTCCTGGAGGTTGTGGCCCTCGCCCGGGATGTAGGAGATGACCTCGCGCTGGTTGGTCAGGCGCACCTTGGCCACCTTGCGCAGCGCCGAGTTCGGCTTCTTCGGGGTCGTCGTGTAGACGCGGGTGCAGACACCGCGCTTCTGCGGGTTCTGCTCCATCGCAGGGACCTTGCTCTTGGCCTTCTGCGGAACGCGGCCCTTGCGGACCAGCTGGTTGATCGTCGGCATATGTTCTCACTTCACCGGGTTGATGGTGAGCACGGGTGCCGGACGATGGGGGGAGAGGTTTGCCCTGTGCCGTCATCCCGGCGAAAGCCGGGACCTAAGGCCGCAAGCGCAAAGACAAGCGGCAAAAGTGCCGGCCGAAACCAGCATAACGACGAGGCCGAAACGCTCCACCCGCACAGTCAGGCCCTTCGGCCACCGGGTTACTTTGACGGCTGCCCCTCTGCTGGAGAGAGACAAGGCCGCCAATGTTCAGCTCGCTTTCCGAGGGCGTGCCCCGGAAGGATGGGCGCCCTTAGGCGGGTTTGGGCGGGGGGTCAAGGTGACAGTTGGACGCATCCAACACTTGCCCACCCCCAACCCCTCCCGCGGGCGGGAGGGGAGCAAAACGGCGGCGCCGCCGCCGCAAGGGCGAATGCCCGCCCGCAGCGAGGTGCCCGCAGGGCGTGTGAGCGAGGATTTCGCAGCGCGCAGGCGCTGCAGGCCACAAGAACAATTTTCCTACTCGCGCAAAACCTGCAATCTCCTTGCGCGCCATGATCCGCGCATTTGCCCCTCGCCCTTGCCCCTCGTCGCTGCGCGCGGCGGTGTGTGTCCGGGCGGGTGCGGGGGCGTCATGCGGGGGGGCACTTTTCCGGCCCTGGACAGTGTCTCATGTGTCTCCAACAAGGGAGCCAGCGCAGGCAGCTAGGGCGCGAGGAACGCGACGAGGGCTCGCACCTTCTTGGATCGCCACTGCGGCGGCGGGGCGAGCAGCCAGTAGGCGCGGGTGGCAGGCTCGGGCGGATCGAGCGCGGTGAGGCTGCCGCTGGCCAGCGCGTTCTCGGCGAGCGCGAGCGGGAGGATGGTGCGCCCCATTCCGGCCAGCGCCGAGGCGAGCGCCTGGCCGGGGGAGCCGGCGCGGATGCACGGGCTCACGCCTTCGGGCAGGGGCATGCCGGGCCAGTCGATCCACGCATCGCGGCAGTGCGGCGCAGCGACCCGCACCCGCATCGCGGGGGCAAGCTGGACGCCCATGAGGTCCCCCGGCCCGTCGGCGAGGCGGATCGCGAGATCGAGGTTCGCCTCGGTGAAGTCGGCATGCTCGTCGGGGGCGAGGATGTACTGGACGCCGCCCGAGCCATGGGGCGTGCCGGCCTGGAACCGCGCGAGCCGGGGCGCGAGCCACTCGGCGTAGAACTCGCGCGGGACAGCGATGGTGTAGCGGTCGGAGGACTGGCCGGCCTGCATCGCGGCGACGCTCTCCTCGAACCTGAGGAAGCCCTCGCGCAAGGGGTCGAGCCCGGCCTCGCCTTCGGGGGTGAGTTCGAGGCCCTTGGAGGTGCGGCGGAACAGGACGACGCCGAGCACGTCCTCCAATGCGCGGATCTGCTGGCCGACCGCGGCGGGGGTCACCGCGAGCTCGTCCGCGGCGCGGGTGAAGGAGAGGTGCCGGGCGGCGGCATCGAACACGCGCAAGGCGTTGAGGGGCAAGTGGGTGCGCTTCACGTGCCAGCGATTAGGACGCCGGAAGGCTCACCGCAAGTATCGGCGCGGCCCCTTAACGGGAGGAGCGGCCCTCGGCGGTCTCGGGCGCGGTGAGCGGGAAGAAGGGGATGCGCACCTCGACCGGCGAGCCATCGGCGCGCTCGAAGGTGTAGAAGCCCTCCATCGAGCCGAACGGCGTGGTCAGCGGGCAGCCCGAGACATAGTCGTGGCTCTGCCCGGGCTGGAGCAGCGGCTGTTCGCCCACCACGCCCTCGCCATCGACATGGTTCACCATCCCGCGCCCGTCGGTGATGCGCCAGTGGCGGGTGCGCAGCCGCAGCGCCTCGTGCGAGGCGTTCTCGATGCGGATATGGTAGACCCAGAACCACTTGCCCGCCTCCGGATGCGACTGCTCGGGCAGGTAGTTGACGGCGACCCTCACGGTAACCCCGTCGGTGGTGGCGGCGTGCTGGAAGAATGCTTTCATGACGCCTCCAAGGTTAGCGATTCTTTATGCGCTCACAAGAGCACCAACGCGCTTAATCCCAGCTGTATCCCGCAACTCGTCGTAATTCGCGCCCGGGCATGCCGGGCTTGCAGACGGGAGGGCGACGGCATAGCCACAGGAGCGATGCAGCCCGCCCCCGCCCCGCCCCCAAGCTTCTCGCGCCGCACGGTGCTGGCGGGCATGGCCGCGGGCGCGGTGGCGGGATGTGCGGGCCGCGCCCCCCCGCCCGCCCTGCTCCTGCCGGTCGATCCGGCCGCGGACCTGCCGAGCGACCTGGTCGATCTCGCCCGCCACGATTCGCGCGTCAGGCTCGATATCCGCTATGCGACCAGCGCCAACTTCATGGGCCGCGTGCTCTACCCGGTCGCCCGTGCCGTCGCCCAGCGGCCGGTGGCCGAGGCGCTCTCCCGCGTGCAGACCCGGGCCGAGGCAGCGGGCTACGGCCTTCTCGTCTTCGACGCCTACCGCCCGTGGCGCATCACGCAAGCGATGTGGGACCAGACCCCGGCCGACAAGCGCCAATTCGTCGCCAACCCCGCCACCGGATCGCGCCACAACCGCGGGTGCTCGATCGACCTGTCGCTCCACCGGAACGGCATCGAGGTCACCATGCCCAGCCCCTACGACGACTTCACCCCCGCCGCCTACCGCAGCAACACCGCCGCCCCGCCAGAGGCCCTGCGCCTCAGCCGGATGCTGGAGGAATGGATGACCGCCGAGGGCTTCGTGCCCCTCCCCAACGAATGGTGGCACTACGACTGGGCCGAGTGGCGGCGCTATCCGATCATGGATACGCCACTGGAGGCGGTGACGGCGGGGTGAGCCGCCGGTTGCGCCAAGGCTCGGGGGAATATAGCGAAAAGGACATGGCCGCTCCGCACCGCACCGTCCTCGCCCTCGCCGCCGCCGCGGCGCTGCTCGCATCCTGCGAGAACGGCGGGATCATCGACCGGATGCTGCCCGAGCGCGGTTTCACCGCCGCCAGCACCTCGATGGAGCCGGTCCTGCCGCGCGGCACGCAGTTCACGGCGGAACTGGTCGGCCCCGCCGATGTGGCGCGCGGCGATATTCTGGCGGTGCGCCATCCCCGCGGCGACACCTATCTCCACCGCCTGATCGGCTTGCCGGGCGACACCATCGAACTGCGCGAAGGCGTGCTGGTGCTGAACGGGGCCCCGGCGCAGCAGACCCCGCGCGGCAGTTACACCGTTGCCGGGAGCGATGACGCCGAGTACCCCGATCCGCCCCGGACCATGACGCGGCTGCGCGAGACGCTGCCGGGCAGCCGCACCGGCCATGACATCCTCGATCTCGGGCCGACGGCGTTCGACAATTTCGGCCCGGTCAAGCTGGCCACGGATGAATACTTCCTGCTCGGCGACAACCGCGACATGTCCGCCGACAGCCGCGTCGGACCGGTGCCGGTAGGGCTCGGGATCGTGCGCGGGGAACAGATCCTGCGCCGCGTGATCCGGCCCGAAGGCAGCGCCCCGCGCTGAACGCTCAGGGCGTTGCCGGAGCCGCGCCCTTGTCCGTCGCCGCTCCGGCCTCGCCCGCCGCCACCGTCACCGTCATCGTCGGCACTGCATCGGCCGGGTTGTGCTTGGCAAGGAAGGTGTCGAGCGCCTCGTACCAGGCCTGCGCGCTCTCGGGCTTGGAGAAGCTGTGGCCCTCGCCCTCGACCAGCAGGGTCTGGGGCGGCATCGGCGCGGCGCGGCTGGCCTTTTCGAAGATGGTGTATTGCGCCACCGGCACGCGCTTGTCCTTGGAACCATGGGCGAGCAGCAGGGGCCGCGTCAGCTGCCCGGCCAGCCGCGCGGGCGAGACCGGATCGAGATCGACCTCCTTGTTGGCGGTCAGCTGCGCGCGCCACGACTTGTTGACCCGTTCGGACAGGTAGCGCCGGTCATAGCGCAGCATCCTTGCCCAGTCGCTCACCCCCGCCCAGCTCGCCGCGCAAGCGTAGCGTTCGGGATTGCGCAGCACCGACCACTGCGCCGCATAGCCGCCGTAGGAGCCGCCGACCACGCAGACGCGGGCCTTGTCGGCGATGCCTTCCTTGACCGCCCAGTCCATTGCATCGTCGAGATCGTCCTGCATCTTGCGCCCGATCTCGCCCGCGCCGAGAAACTGGAAATCGTCGCCATAGCCGCCCGAGCCGCGGTAATTGGGCTGGAGCACGGCATATCCGCGGTTGGCCAGCAGCTGGACCTCGTCGCTGTATTCGAGCTTGTCGCGCACCCCGTAAGGCCCGCCGTGGACCAGCAGGATCAGCGGCAGGCCCTTGGCCTCGCGCCCGCGCGGCAGGGTGAGATAGCCGTGGATCACCGTGCCATCGCGCGCGGTGTATTGCATCGGCCTGGGTGTGGCGAGCTGGCGGAAATCGAGATCGGGGCGGTATTGCGCGATCTCCTGCATCCGCTTGGCGACCGGATCGAACAGGTAGAGGACGCCCGGATCATTCTCCTGGCCCGCATAGACGAGGATGCGCGAATCATCTTCCGCGCGGCTCTGGATCCACACCTCGCCGGTGCCGAGCGCCTTCCTGAGCGAACGGTATTGCTTGGCGACTTCGGGATCGAACCAGTGCACCTCGTCCCGCTCGGCGGTGAAGAAGGCGGCGTAGGGCTTGCCGTCCTTGATCGAAATGCTGTCGACATCCCAATCGGGGTGTTCGAACACCGTCTCGAGCACCGCGCGCGTGGCGAAGTTGAAGCGCCTGACGCCGATGCGGCCGGTCTCGCTCGGGCTGAGCACATAGCCCTCGTCCGATCCGCTGACCATCAGCACCGCATCGAAATATTGCTGTTCTTCGGCGCCGTCCTTGAGCTGTGCAAGCAGCTTCATCGGCTCGCCCGCGCGGGGGCGGTAATAGACCTTGAGCTGGCCATCGACCCAGCCGGTGCCCATCCGCACCACGCCCTGTTCGTCGGTGGTCCAGTCCCACACCCCCGGGCGCGGTTCCTGCACGGTGCCGATCCGGCCCCCGGCCTTGAGCTCGTGCTTCATCACCGAGGGAAAATCGTAGATGGATTGCTGGATCGAGACGAGGACGTAGGAGCCATCCTCGGCAACGTGGACGACATTGTCGCCCTGCACCACCTCGCTGCGCGCAAACAGGCGCGTCATGGTGCCGGAGGCGACTTCGACGAGCACGAGGCGCGAGTAGCGCACCTCCTCGTCGAAATACTTGCCGGGGGTTGAAACGCCGAGCAGGAGCTTGTCGTTGTTGACCCAGCGATACCATTCGATCTCGTCGAGCGGATCGGTAACCAGCGCGCGCTTGACCTTGCCCGAGACGGTCTCGGTGATGATGAACATCGTCCCCTCCTTGCCCTGGCGCATGAAGGAGAACATCGATCCGTCGGGGGAGAGCTTGGTGTCCCAGAAGGCGAGCCGCTTGGCGAAGTGCGCGGCCGGGATGCGCGGCGGCGGGGCTTCCGCGGCAGGACCAGCGGCGGCAGGCGCCGCCGGCGCGGCGGAAGACAGCGTGGCAGGGGCCGGGGTGGCGCCCTCCTGCGCGCTGGCCGTGACGGCTGCGAAGGTCAGGCCGGCAGCAACTGCCAGCCCGGCGAAATGCCGAAAAATACTCATGGTGCCCCTGTGCGTCCCCTGCGAAGCGTGTTCGATTCGCCAAGCCTATGATTTTAAGCGGGGCTGGCAAGGGGGATGCGGCGGAAGGCCGCAAGGACTCAGCGCTTGGCGAGCAGTTCCTCGATCTGGCCGAGGCGCTCCTTGCCGAAGAACATCTCGCCCTGTCCTTTCGGCCCCACGAACATGGTCGGAATGCCGAAGGCACCGCGCGCAACCACTGCGTCGGTGTTGGCGGCAAGGCCCTGCTTGACGTTGTCCGTATGCGCTCGGGCGAACAGGCCGGCAGCGTCGAACCCGGCGGCGGCGAGCACTGCGCCGATCGCTTCAGGCGAGGCAATGTCGAGCCCCTCCTCCCAGATCGGGCGCAGCAGGGCTTCCACGAACTGGACCCCGCGCCCGTCCTGATCGGCAGCGTAGAGCATCCGCTGGAGCAGGATCGAATTGAACGGGAACTGCGGGTGGAGGCGATATTTGGTCAGGCGGTGCTTCGCGATGAAGCGCTGCATTTCGAGCATCGCATATTCGTTCTTGCCCTTGACCTCGGCGTCGCGGAGCATCGGCGGGGCATTGCCGGTGAGCTTGTGCATGCCCCCGAGGAACACCGGGATCACGTCAATCTCGGCCTCGTAGCGGGCCAGCAATTCGCGCAGCGGCCACCATACGAGGTAGGCGTTGGGGCTGACGAAATCGAAGACGAGTTCAACGCGGGTTGCCATGTGGGTCATCCTCAAATGCCCGCCGCAGCGAGCGCCTGGTCCATGTCTTCGGTGAGGTCGGCGAGGTCCTCGAGCCCGACGTTGATCCGCAACAGCCCCTCGGTCACGCCCATCGCCGCGCGGGCTTCATCGGTGAGGCCGGCATGGGTGGTCGAGGCCGGGTGGCACATCAGCGAGCGCGCGTCGCCGATATTGTTCGAGATGTCGATAAGCCCCAGCGCGTCAAGCACCGCGAAGGCCTTGGCCCTGCTGCCGACGTCGAAGGCGAAGATCGGCCCCGTCGCATCCATCTGCGCGAGCGCGAGGTTGTGGCGCGGGTGGCTCGGCAGGCCGGGATGGAGCATGTGCCCGCCCGCCGCACGCACGCGCGGCTCGAGAAATTCGCCCAGCGCCACGGCCTGCTCGGATTGCTTGAAGGCGCGCAAGGGCAGCGTTTCGAGGCCCTTCAGCACCACCCATGCATTGAAGGCGGACAAGGTGGGGCCGGTGTTGCGCTGGAAGGGCATCAGCACCTCGTCAATCCACTGCTTGCTCGCACAGATCGCGCCGGCGAGCACGCGGCCCTGCCCGTCCATCAGCTTGGTGGCGGAATAGGCCACCACGTCCGCGCCGAATTCCATCGGGCGCTGGAGCACCGGCGAGGCGAAGGCGTTGTCGACCACCGTGGTGATTCCGTGCGCTTTCGCCAGCCCGCAGACATGGGCGAGGTCGACGATGTCGAGCGTGGGGTTCGCCGGAGTCTCGAAGAAGAACACCTTGGTATTCGGCCGGATTGCCGCCTCCCACGCGGCATTGTCGGCGCTGTCGATGATCGTCACCTCGATCCCGAAGCGCGGCAGCAGGCTGTCGCACAGCCAGCGGCACGAACCGAAAGCGGCGCGCGCGGCGACGATGTGGTCGCCGGCGGAAAGCTGGCACAGGAGCGCTGCGGTCATCGCCGCCATGCCGCTCGCCTGCGCCCGGCAGGCTTCCGCCCCCTCGATCAGCGCGATGCGCTCTTCCAGCATCGCCACGGTCGGGTTCTGGAGCCGGGAATAGGTCATGCCCTGCGCGGTGCCCGCAAAGCGGTCGGCGACGGTCTGCGCATCGTCGTAGGTGTAGCCCGAGGAGAGGAACAGCGCCTCGCTGGTCTCGCCGTGCTCCGATCGCCAGGTGCCGCCGCGCAGCGCGCGGGTTGCGGGGCGCCAGCCCTTGGTGGCGGCGCGGTCCATGCCGGTGGTCTTCTTCATGCGCCCGCCTCTAGGCCTCGAGAAGCCCGCCCGCAAGCAGGCCTTCGCGCGCGGTCTGGCGGTGACCGACGGCGGTGAGCATCATCGCCCCCTCGATCACGGTGAGCAGGTAGCGCGCACCGCCAGCGGGATCGGGATCGCCTGCGGGCATGTGCCCTTCGAGCCAGACCAGCAATTCGCCCATCATCGCCTCGGCCGCGGGCAGGAAACCGGGCAAGCCCCGCGCCGCGCCGGCGACGATCTCCCACCACAGCAGCATGAACGGCTGCATCGCCGTCGCGGCGTTCTGCGCGATGATCCGCGCCACCAGCGCGGTGCGGGTCGCCGGGCGCTCGCCCTCGGCCAGCACTGCATCGAGCCCGGCGGCATAGACGCCTGCGACATGCGAGAGCAGATCGATGATCAGCAGCTCCTTGGTGCCGAAATGGTAGAGCAGCATGCGGTCCGAGGTGCCCGCGGCCTGCGCCAGCGGCCTCAGGCTCGCCTGCCCCAACCCGTGCGCAAGCACATGCCCGGCGAGCAGCGGAAGCAGGCTCTCGCGCGACATCGGCGGCTTTTTGGCTCGGGGTTTCATGGCGCGCTTGTAGCGACCAGGCAGGCTTGCTTCAAGCGCATGTAGCATTTGCTACATATTGGGAGAAAACCGCTGTGCCCGAAAGTCTTACACCGTTTGTCGCGCTTGCCGGGGGCGGGCTGGTCTTGGCGCTGGCAGCCATCGCCGCGATGGCCGCAAGGCCGCACGCGCAAGGCAATGCGCTGCTCGCCGGGGCGCTGTCGGCGGGCTTTGCCGCCTTCACCGCCGTCACCATCGCGGCCGAGGGCGCAGGTCCGGTGATCATCAATCACACCTCCAATCTGTGGGGCGTGCAGGTGTGGTGGGACCTCCTGTTCTCGCTCTTGGTTGCAACCTTCCTGATCCTGCCGCGCGCGCGGGCCGCGGGCATGAACGTGCCGCTATGGACCCTGTTCATCGCCGCGAGCGCGAGCATCGGCCTGCTCGCCATGGCAGCCCGGCTGTTTTGGCTCGAAGCGGCTGCCGCGCGCGAGCCGGCGACGGCATAATCCCGCTTGCCCGACCGGGCGGGCCGCCCTAAGCGCGGCCCCGCCATGGTCGAGGCGCATCCCTCCCCCTCTCCGTCCCCCGCCGCCACGGCGCAGGCGCGCCCGCGCGATCCGCTCGCGTGGACCCTCGCGATCACCGGCGGCTTCGCGCTGCTCGCAGGCTGGCGGCTCGGGATTCCGTCAAAACCCTTCTTCGACGAGGTCCACTATCTCCCGGCCGCCCGCGATCTCGTGTCGTTGGTCGAGACCGGCGTGGGCGCCTATCGCAACCGCGAGCATCCGCTCTTCGCCAAGGAGCTGATCGCGCTTGGCATCCTGGTGTTCGGCGACAACCCGCTGGGCTGGCGGGTGGCGGCGTGGCTATCGGGCACCGCCGCGCTGTTCGCCGCGATGCGCGCGCTGTGGCACACCAGCCACGACCGGTTCGCCACCCTTGCCTTCGGCGTGCTTGCCGCGACCGGCTTTGCGCTGTTCATCCATGCCCGCATCGCGATGCTCGATATCGTGATGGTCGCCGCACTCGCGCTGGCCGCATGGCAGTTTGCCGCGGCCACGGCGCGGCCCGAACAGGGGCGCTGGCGGCTGGCCCTGACCGGCGCCGCGCTCGGCCTTGCGCTCGGTGCGAAGTGGAACGCGATCCCGCTGGCCATGGCGCCGGGGCTCACCTTCTTTTTCGCACGCCTTGGCGCCGGACGCCGCCGCCTGTTCATGAGCCGCCGCGGCGCGCCGGTCCCCGGCATCCGCCTCGTCGAGGCCTTCGTGTGGCTCGGGATCGTGCCGCTTGCGGTCTATGCCGCGACCTTCATCCCCGGCTACTGGCTCGCCGAGTATCTGCGCCCCTCGCCGCTCGCCGAAAAGGGCCTGATCGGCCTGCACGAGGAGATCTTCGCGCTCCAGAGCCAGCTGATGACCCCGCACCGCTACATGAGCCAATGGCCGCAATGGGTGCTGAACACGCGCGGGATCTGGTATCTCTACGAGGAGACGGACGGGGCGTGGCGCGGGGTGCTGCTGATCGGCAACCCGCTGACGATGCTGCTGGGCCTGCCGGCCTTGGCGTGGTGCCTGTTTGCGGGCGCGGCGCGGCGCGATCCGGCACGGCTGGCGGCCGCGCTCGGCTATGCGGCAAGCCTCGGGCTGTGGCTGGTCGCGCCCAAGCCGGTGCAGTTCTATTACCACTACTTCACGCCGAGCCTGTTCCTGCTCGCCGCCCTCGCCCTCGCGTGCAGCGACTTGCGGCGGGTGCCGCATGGCCAATGGCTCGCCTGGGGCATCCCCGCAGGCTCGGTCGCGGTGTTCGCCTTCTTCTTCCCGATCCTTGCCGCCCTGCCGCTCAGCGGCGGCGGCGATTACCTGGTCTGGGCGTGGCTCCAGGGGTGGAGGTGATATTGCTTGCCGCACGCCCTCCGGCGTGCGGTCCTCGCTAGATGCGCAGCAAGCTGAGGGCGGCCGTTCGGCCTTGCGGCCCGCTGCGCGGTCCGGTCGAGCGCGCCTGCGCAAACGCGCTCTAGAACCTGCCCCACACGAAGCGGCTCGACAGGGCGTAGTTCCACACCGAACCCACCACGATCCCCGCCAGCGCGGCCGCGACCCAGAAGATGCCCTGCCCTTCGAGGAAGGTAGCGATCGCAACGTTGGCAAAGCCGCCGATCGCGCAGGTGGCGATGAAGCCTGCCCAGCCGCGCAGCAGCTCGCCCCAGCCGGTGAGGCGCTTGTCGCGATAGGTCAGCCAGTTGTTGAGCCAGAAGTTGAAGCTCATCGCCACCAGCACCGCCGCGCTCTGCGCGAAGGTGAAGGCGTGATCGAGCACGAACAGCAGGCTGGTGAGCACCATGAAGTGCACCACCACGCCCAGCGCGCCGACGGTGCCGAACAGGGCGAAGCGGGTCGGGATCACCTTGCCGAAGGTCTTGTCATAGAGGCCGGCGAGGAAATCGAACAGGATGGCGCGGTCCAGCTTGCTTTCTCCTTCGCGGCGGGCCGCGAAATTGAGGGGGAATTCCTTGACCCGCATCGGCTCTTCGGCCGTGGCGAGCAGATCGAGCAGGATCTTGAAGCCGATCGCCGAAAGCCGCGGCACCAGCGCGCGGGCGGCATCGGCGGGCAGCATGAAATAGCCGCTCATCGGATCGGTGAGCGCAACGCCGGTCATCTTGCGGGCGAGCGCGTTGGCATAAGTCGACAGCTTCTCGCGCTCGGGCGCGGCCCATTCGGCGGTGCTCGCGCCTTCGGCAAAGCGGCTGGCAACGCAGATCTCGGCCCCGCCCGATTTCAGCGCTTCGAGCATGCCCGGCAGCAACGCGGGATCGTGCTGGTGGTCGGCGTCCATCACCGCCACATAGGGCGCGGCGGTGGCGCAGAAGCCTTCGATCACCGCGCTCGACAGGCCTCGGCGGCCGATGCGCTGGATCACCCGCACGCGCGGATCGGCAAGCGCCAGCGCGCGCGCCTCGTCGGCGGTGCCATCCTTGCTGTCATCATCGACGATGATCACCTCCCACGCCGCCACCGTGCCAAAGGCGCGGTCGATGCGCTCGAGCAGGGGGCCGAGATTGCCGCGCTCGTTGAAGGTCGGCAGGATGATGGCGAGTTCGAGCTTCACGGGCGCAGGCACCGGGGCCGGCCAGATGTCGGCGAGTTCGTCAGCGAGGCTGTCCAGGCGCGGAAAGGAGGCGTTATCCATGGCCTCCTAATGCACCATAATTCTTTATAAACCATAACTGGCGCGCGCCCGGATCGTCAGAGCCGCTCGCGCACGCCGGCGCCGATCGCGGCGGTGCCGTGGTTGCCCCCCAGATCGCCGCCGAGGATGCCGTCGGCAAGGGCTCTGGCGACCGCGTCCTCGATCCTTGCCGCCTCGGCCTCGCGGCCGAAGGAATGGCGCAGCATCATCGCCGCCGACAGGATCGTCGCCATCGGGTTGGCCTTGCCTTGCCCGGCGATATCGGGCGCGCTGCCGTGGATCGGTTCATAGAGGCCGAAAGTCCCGAAGCCGGTCTGCCGCTCGCCCAGCGAGGCGGACGGCAGCAGGCCGATCGATCCAACCGCCGCGCTCGCCAGATCGCTCAGAATATCGCCGAACAGGTTGCCGGTCAGCACCACGCCGAAGCGTTCGGGGTGGCTGACGGTCTGCATCGCGGCATTATCGACATACATGTGTTCGAGCGTAACCTGCGGATATTCCGCCGCGACCTCGATCACCACGTCGCGCCACAACTGGCTGGTTTCGAGCACATTGGCCTTGTCGACGCTGGTGAGCTTCTGCCCCGAAGCCGCCGCCGCGCGGAAGGCGACATGGGCGATGCGGCGCACTTCGCTTTCCGCATAGGACATCGCGTCCCACCCCTCGCGCTCGCCATTGTCGGTCTCGCGCCGCCCCTTGGCGCCGAAATAGACATCGCCGGTCAGCTCGCGCACGATCAGCATGTCCAGCCCGTCCGCAATTTCCGCCCTGAGGGGCGAGAGGTGTTCGAGCCCCGCAAACACCCGCGCCGGGCGCAGGTTGGCGAACAGGCCGAGGTGCTTCCTGAGGCCGAGGATCGCCTGTTCGGGCCTGAGGTGCCGCTCCAGCGCGTCGCAGGAAGGGTCGCCCACCGCGCCGAACAGGATCGCGTCGGCCTCCTGGGCCATCTCGAGCGTTTCGGCCGGCAGCGGGTGGCCGTGGCGATGGTAGGCCGCCCCGCCCACGTCGCCCTCGAACAGGGTGAGACCCGGCAGGCCCAGTGCTTCGAGCACGGCCACCGCTTCGGCAGTGACTTCCGGGCCGATCCCGTCGCCGGGCAGGACTGCAATCTTCATGTCTGTGGTTCTCTCACCCGATGCGCTGGAGCCGCTCGGTCAGCAGCTTTCGCGCGCCCATAACATCGCTCTTGGGCCCTGCAAGCAGGTAGTGCGCGATGCGGCGTTCGAGCGTGGCCAGCCGGGCCAGCTGGGCGGGGAGATCAGGCGCATCGGGCAGGGCCGTGCCGCCATAGCCCAGTTCGGACAGGAGCAGCGTTTCGTAAGCGATGAGCCCGCTCACCCACCCCCGTGCAGAAGGGGCGATGGCGATCGCCTCGAGCAGCGCGTCGAGGGCGGCATGGAGCGAGGGATAGGGCTGACGCTCGGGCAGGCTCGCGGCGGTGAGCGCGCAGACCCAGTGGATCGCGGCAGCCGGCAGCGGCTCGGTGATGAGCGCGGCGCGGGAATGTTCGAGCTCCAGCCTTGCGAAGGGAAGCTGGCTGCCTGCCTTCGTCGTGAACTCCGCCGCGACGCGGTTGCCCGGCACCATTACCGCGCGCATCTGCCGCCCGCGCCCGCCCGCGACATAGGCCGCGACGAGGCCCGCAGCCGGGGTCAGCACACGCACCATCGCCCCGGTCTCGCCCTGAGGCCGGGACGCGAGCACGATTGCGGCAGCACGCAGGCTCATGCCCGCCGCGCCCGCGCCTACTGCTTGGAGGATTTGGCTTCCAGCGCCGCGAGCCGCGCTTCCAATGCGTCGGCCTGTTCGCGCGCCTTCTGGGCCATGGCCTTGACCGTCTCGAACTCCTCGCGGGAGACGAAGTCGATCCCGCCAAAGGCCTCGCGCATGCGTTCGCGCGCGCTTTCACGGGCTTCGCGGGTCATGCCCGCCATGGTCCCCGCCGCGCTGTTGGCAAGCTTGACGAGGTCGGCGATGATCGGGTTCTGGCTTTGCATTTTCTCTTTTTGGGGAGGCTTGCACAGATGTGCAAGCCTATCCTCGCTCATGCGACCTTAAGGTCGCGTCGCTGCGGGCGCGCGTTCGCGCTTGCGGACGGCTACGCCGTCCGTTAACCGCCACACGATAGATCGACAGGCTCGCGCCTCAGAACTCGACCTTGGTGGCCGCGCCGTCGATACCGCGCTGACCGCCGTCGGGATTTTCGGCGATGAACTGGTAGTTGAGTGCGCCCGCAAAGCACAGCCACACCAGATAGGGCAGCAGCAACAGCCCCGCATTGCGCCGCACCCGCAGCACCAGCGCCAGCGCGATCAGCAAGGTGGCGATCGCGACCCCGATGACAATCAGGCCCAGCATCATGTCCTGCATCCCGAAAAACACCGCGCTCCAGCTTTGCGCGATCAGGAAATGGACCCCGAACACCGCCAGCGCGATTCCCCGCCCCGGCGCGCCCCAGGCACTCGCCACCAGTGCCAGGGCAAGGCCGATCAGCACGAACAGCACCGTCCACACAATCATGAAGGTGACCGGCGGCGGATAGATCGCGGGCTTCACCAGCCCGGCAAACCACGCCGTGTCGGGCCCGCCGAACTTGCTTGCGACAAACCCGATCAGCAGCACCAGCGGCACCATGAGCAGCGCCCAGCGCAGGAAGCTGGCGCGCAGCTGGGCGGGGGAAGCGAGGAGGTTCATTGAGGTTCCTGTCCTTGGCCTGTCCTTGGCCTGTCCTTGGCCTGTCGTTGGCCGATCTTTCGGATCACCGGGAGCGCGGCCGATACCAGAGGCGCTCGCCCGCGCCAACTTTTCCGCACCCTTTTGCCCCGCGATGAACCACCGCCGGACGCGCGGCCGCAGCGAATTGCGAAAAATGTGGTGAAAATTGGGCAGAGGTGCACGAAACGCTTTGGGGTCTGGAAAAACCTCTGCTAGACGCTGCCACATTCCTGCCGTGATTCGAAGCGCAGTAGCGGCGGGAAGATAAACAAATCGCGCTTTTGCTCATTACCGGCCCTGCCGGGCCCATAGGGGAAATGACCATGAAGAAGATCGCTCTCGTCGCCGTCGCCGGCCTCGCCCTCGCCACCGCCGCTTGCTCGAAGCCCGCTGAAGAAGCTTCGACCGAAGCCGACGCGATGGCCGTTGCTGAAGAGCCGATGGCTGAAGCCACCGCCGAAGCGACCCCGGCTGCTGAAGAAGCTGCTCCGGAAGCCACCCCGGCCGAGTAAGCCTTAACGGCTTTCCGGCCTCGATCTTCGGATTGGGGACAGGAACAGACAAGGCCGGTAGCAACCACGGTTGCTGCCGGCCTTTTCTTTTGCCGGCTACCGGCGGGTCGCGCTTATCAGGAATTCGACATTGCCCTGCGGCCCGGTGATCGGGCTTTCGGTGATCCCCTGGACCTCCCAGCCGAGCCCCTCGATCCAGCCGCGCACCTCTTCGCACACGCGCTGGTGAAGCGCGGGATCGCGCACCACCCCGCCCTTGCCGACCTCCTCGCGCCCGACTTCGAACTGCGGCTTGATCAGCGCGACCAGCTGGCATTGCGGCGCCGCCAGCCGGAGCGGCACCTCCAGCACCTTCGCCAGCGAGATGAAACTCGCATCGCAAACCACCCAGTTGCACGGGCGGTCGATATTCTCGGGCGTCAGCAGGCGGGCAGACAATTGTTCGAGCACTGTCACGCGCGGGTCTTCGCGCAGCTTCCAGGCGAGCTGGTTGGTGCCGCTGTCGACGCAGAACACATGCTCCGCCCCGTGGGTCAGCAGCACATCGGTAAAGCCGCCGGTCGAAGAGCCGATATCCATCGCCGTCGCGCCGGCCGGATCGAGCCCGAAATGCGTGATCGCGTGCGCCAGCTTGATCCCGCCGCGGCTCACCCAGGGATGATCGCGCCCGCGCACCTCCAGCGCCGCATCCTCGGCGATCTGGTGGCCGGGCTTGTCGATCTTGGTCTCCCCCGCAAACACCAGCCCCGCCATCACCAACGCCTGCGCCCGCGCACGACTTTCGGCGAGCCCGCGCATGGTCAGCAGCTGGTCGACGCGGCGCTTTTGCGCTTTCGGGGGACGGGGCGGATGGTCGGGCATGGACAAGGGGAGGCCCTAGCGCGCAAAGTGCAGGCATGAAAGCCGGACTTCCCCTGCTCGCCCTGACGCTCGTCCTTGCCGCCTGCGCGCCTGCCGCCAAGGCCCCGCCGGTGGCGACCGCCGCCAGGCCTGCCCCGCGCCCTGCTCTCGTGGCCGCCCCCGCCCGCCCCGCGCCGCTGCCTGCTCCGGTCGACATGCAGTGGATGGACGCCCCGCTGACGCCGGGGAGCTGGTCTTACGAAGGCCGCGGCAACCTGACGCTTGCGGTATTCTCGGGTCAGGCCGTGTTTGCGATGCATTGCTGGAGGCCCAGGGGTGAGCTCTCCTTTGTCCTTGGCGGAGAGACGGGTTCGGTCGCCACAATCCGGACCGAGACCGCCGCGCGCGCCTTGCCCTTGCAGCATTCGGGCGCCGAAATCCCAACCTCTGCCACTATCCTTAACGCGCGCGACCCGCTGCTGGATGCAATGGCGCTGTCGAAGGGACGGTTCGCGGTAGAGGTGGACGGCACCGCCCCGCTCATCCTGCCCAGCCATGCCGAGGTCAGCCGGGTGATCGAGGATTGCAGGGGGTAGAAGGAACGGGGGCGGTTCTCGCTGATTTCGGACCCGCAGGGTCCGCAAGGCCACGCGGCCGCCCCGCAGGTGCTCGATCCCGCAGGGATCGAAACAGCATCGAGGATGTGCCCAAGGAGGCGGGCACGCAAACAAGGGCCCCTTCCGCCGATTCTATACATTAATATCCACAGGTCCATGCACAAGGCATCCCCAGCCTGTCCACAGCCGCGCCGGAAACGAAAAACGCCCGAGGTCTCCCCCGGGCGGCCAGTCCGCACACGTTACGCGGCGAGGCATGAGTATGACGCCGGAAAAGATTATTTCAAGTCTTGTGGATGCCCCCGCAATGACTCACATTGCACCCGAGGCCAGCGGCGAACGCGGCTCTCGGCCCCCGGTGAAACGCGGGGTCTGGCTCACAAGCGCGAAAGGAGGTGATCCGATGTCTCATGGTTCAGTAGCGAGGTCGGTGAAGATCCCTACGGAGCATACTCGGTAAATCATCCTTCTGAGTAAGGCACCGTGAGCGGCACTTCCGGCCGCTGACCATGTTAAGGGCGTTTCCTCCGACGGGCAGGAAACGCCCTTTTCATTTTGGCTTTTTCGAGCGGGCCTCCGCCCGCTCGTCCTCGGCGCTGTTTCGATCCCTGCGGAATCGAGCACCTGCGGGCGGCAGGTCGGCCTTGCGGTCGCTGCGCGACCGATCCAGCGCAATCCTCCTGTTGTCCCTACGCGACAGCTTCGCTTCCACGGGAGGGGGACCATGCGCAGCATGGTGGAGGGGCACGCGAGGTCTTGTTCAAGAGTAATCTTGCCCTCGCCCCCGCGCAGGATTAGGCGCTTGGCCATGCAACTCACGCGCCTGCCCCATCCCTCGCCCACGCCCGATGCCACCCGCGATCAGCTGATCGCCGATCCGGGCTTCGGCACCGTGTTCACCGATCACATGGTCGTGATCGACTATGACGAGGCGCTGGGTGGCTGGCAGACCCCGGTGCTGGGCCCGCGTGAGCCCATCGCGCTCGATCCGGCGGCGAGCGTGCTGCACTACGCGCAGGAGATCTTCGAGGGCCTCAAGGCCTATCGCCATCCCGATGGCAGCCTCGGCCTGTTCCGGCCCGAGGCCAACGCCGCGCGCTTCAACGCCTCGGCCGAGCGGCTCGCCATGCCCGCCCTGCCGCAAGAGCTGTTCCTCGGCGCGATCCGCGCGCTGCTCGCGGTCGATGGCAACTGGTACCCGGCGGTCGAGGGCGGCGCGCTCTACCTGCGACCCTTCATGATCGCCACCGAGGCCTTTCTCGGCGTGCGACCGGCGAAGCAATACAAGTTTATCGTCATCGCAAGTCCGGCCGGCAACTACTTCAAATCGGGCGCAAAGGCGGTGAGCATCTGGATTTCCGACTACACCCGCGCCGCCCCCGGCGGGACGGGCGCGGCCAAGTGCGGCGGCAACTACGCAGCGAGCCTCGTCCCCACCGGACAGGCCTTCGCCAAGGGCCATGACCAGGTGCTGTTCCTCGATGCGGCCGAACGCAAGTGGGTCGAGGAGCTGGGGGGCATGAACCTGTTCTTCGTCTTCGCCGATGGCACCGTCATCACCCCGCCCCTGACCGGCACGATCCTGCCCGGCATCACCCGCGACAGCCTGATCGCGCTCTTGACCGAGCAGGGGCTCAAGGTCTCCGAGGCCCCCTATTCGATCGACCAGTGGCGCGTCGACGCCGCCAGCGGCCACCTCGTCGAGGTCATGGCCTGCGGCACGGCCGCGGTCGTCACCGCGGTCGGCAAGGTCGCCGGGCATGACTGCGAATTCACCATCGGCGCAGGCGGCATCGGCCAGACCACGGCTGCCTTGCGCGAACAGCTCGTCGGCATCCAGACCGGCCGCATCGCCGACACCCACGGCTGGGTGATGCGGGTTTGAGTCCAACGCCGATCCGCGTCGCCGCGCTCTACCGGTTCACGCGCTTCAACGATCCCCACAGCGTGCAGCCCGCGCTGCTCGCGGTGTGCGAGGCGCAGGGCATCAAGGGCACGCTGCTGCTGGCGCGCGAAGGGATCAACGGGACGATTGCGGGATCGCCACCGGGGCTTGAGCGGGTCCTCGCCCACATCCGCGCGCTGCCGGGATGCGCTGACCTCGACGTGAAGTTCTCGGACGCGCCCGCCATGCCCTTCGGCAGGCTCAAGATCCGCGTGAAACGCGAAATCGTCACCATGGGCGAGCCCGACATCGATCCCGTGCTGTCGGCAGGCCACTATGTCGATCCGCAAGACTGGAACGCGCTGATCGCGGACCCGGACACGCTCGTCATCGACACCCGCAACGATTACGAGGTCGCGATCGGCACCTTCGCCGGCGCGACCAACCCCGCCACGCCATCCTTCCGCGATTTTCCGCAATGGTTCCGCGACCACCGCGAGGCGCTACTGGCGGGGAAAAAGAAGGTCGCAATGTTCTGCACCGGCGGCATTCGCTGCGAGAAATCGACCGCCTTCCTGCGCGCGGAGGGCGTCGAGGAGGTCTATCACCTCAAGGGCGGCATTCTCAAATATCTTGAACAGGTATCTGAAGAACAGAGCCTTTGGCAGGGCGAGTGCTTCGTCTTCGACGAGCGCGTTAGCCTCGGCCACGGGCTTGCGCAGGGCACCCATACGCGCTGCCAGCCTTGCGGGCGGCCCTACCCGGCAGGCAGCGCCTGCCCCGTATGTGCGCGCTGAACGGCTGCAACCAATTCTATACCCGTTGCCGGTAACCTCGCGGCATGACCACGCTTGCGCCCTCCTATTCGGTCGAACTCGATCCCGTCCGGGGCGAGCTGCACTTCGTCACCAGCGGGCTGTTCGACAAGCCGGCGATGGATGCCTTCCTGCGCGATGTCGCCAAGGCGGTCGGGCCGCTGCTCGCCGAAAAGCGCAAGCTGCGCGCGCTCGGCGATCTGCGCGGCTATGTCACGCAGACGCGCGAGATCGGCGCACAGATGGCCGCAACCCTCGAGCGGGCCGAGTCGATCGGCATCGAGCGCACCGCGATCATCATCAACTCGACAATTCTGAAGCTGCAATACAAGCGGGTCAGCGAAGGCCGCAATGTGCAGATCTTCGAGGACGCCGAGGCAGCGCTCGCCTGGCTGCGGGCGGACTAGGCTGCGGGCGCGGCGCAACGCGTCAGCCCCTCCCTGAAGGCATCGACCAGCCAGCTTGCCGCCGGGCCCAATCGCGTGTCGCGCCGCCACAGGGCGCTGAGGCGGTAGTGATCGCCGGGCTTTTCGGGCAGGTCGAGCTCCACCAGCGTGCCCGCCGTCAGATCGCCGGCCACCATCCCGCGCGGCATGTTGCCCCAGCCCAGCCCCTCCTTCAGCAGCGAGTGCTTGGCGCCCAGGTCCCCCAGCCGCCAGGTCAGCGGTGACAGCACCGAGAACTCGCGCCCTTCGGTGAGCGGCGAGCGGTCGGTCAGCACCAGTTGCAGATGGCGGCGGCTTTCGCCCGGCGCGACGCCGGAATGCGCGAGGGGGTGAGAGGGCGCGGCCACGGGGACGAGATCGACCTCGCCCACCGCCTGCCTTTCCAGCGCGGGGTGCTCACCGATCACCGGGCCGCCGATGGCAAGGTCCGATCCGCCCTCCATCACGCAGGCCGCGACGGCGCCCAGCGCCTCGATCCGCAAGGTCAATGCGCAGGTCGGGAACATCCGCCGGAATTCGCCGAGCACATGCGCGGTGACATCGCCCGGCACCATCACGTCGACCACCAGCGTCAGCGACGGCTCCTGCCCGGCATGGAGCGAGTTCGCCTTGGCGAGCAGCGCATCGACCCCGTCGGCGACGGCGCGTGCCTCGGCGAGCAGGCCCTCGCCCGCCGGGGTCAGCACCGGACGCCGCGAACCTTCGCGGTCAAACAGGGTGAGCGCGAGCTGTGCCTCGAGCTGCGCGATCCCGTAAGAGACCGCCGAGACCGCGCGGCCGAGCGCCCTGGCCGCCCCGCCGAAGCTGCCGTATTCGGCAACGGCGATGAAGATGCGCAGCTGATCGAGCGTGGGGTCGCCGAGTTTCATGCGGCGCATGTTCGGAATTTTCGAACATCTTGGCAAGTTTTATCGCAGTTATCCGGAAGGCATCTTCGGCTTATCTCCGCCTCAACGAAGAACCCAAGGAGATCCGCCATGATCGAACTCAGGCCCTTCAACACGCTTGGCGCTGCCAACCACGGCTGGCTCGATGCGCACCACCACTTTTCTTTCGCGGGCTACCATGATCCCTCGCGCGTCAACTGGGGCGCGCTCAGGGTCTGGAACGACGATGCGATCGCATCGAAGTCGGGCTTCCCGCCGCATCCGCACAGCGACATGGAGATCATCACCTACGTCCGCGCCGGCGCGATCACCCACCGCGATTCGCTGGGCAACCAGGGCCGCACCGAAGCGGGCGACGTGCAAGTGATGAGCGCCGGGAGCGGTGTCACCCTCTCGGAATACAACCTCGAGGACGAGGAAACCCGGATCTTCCAGATCTGGATCATCCCCGATGCCCGCGGCGGCCAGCCCAGCTGGGGGGCGCGCCAGTTCCCCAAGGATGACCGTGCGGGCGCCTTCGTGCCCTTGGCGAGCGGCGTTGCGAATGATCACGACGCTCTCCCGATCCGCGCCGATGCGCGGGTGCTGGGCGCGACGATTCTGGCGGGCGAGAGCGTGACCTACACGCCCCGGTCGGCCGACCGCCACCTCTACCTCGTCCCCGCCACCGGCAAGGTGCGGATCGAAGCGGTCGAGGCGAATGCCCGCGACGGCGTGGCGATCACCGGACAGGAATCGGTGACGATCACAGCCGTGGAAGACAGCGAAGTCGTGCTGGTCGACGCGGCTTAAGCCCTAACTCCCCCTCCCCCTCGCGGGAGGGGAGATTCCACCTCTCACCCCCAAGGAGCCATCACCATGAGCAACATCCTCGCCATCACCGCCAGCATCCGTTCGGACGCCGAGAGCGTCTCGCGCCAGCTCGGCCAGAGCATCGTGGACGGCCTCGCCGCCAAAACGGGCGCGAGCGTCACCACCCGTGACCTTGCCGCGAACGATCTGCCCTTCGTCAGCGCCGAGCGCTTTGCCGCGAACCTCACCCCGGCGGCCGAGCGCAGCCCGGAGCAGGCCGAACTCGCCGCCATCGCCGACGAATTGATCGCCGAATTGCAGGCCGCCGACACGATCGTGATCGCAAGCCCGGTCTACAATTTCGGCCCGCCGGCGAGCCTCAAGGCCTGGGCCGATTTGGTGGCGCGTGCCGGGACCACCTTCCAGTACACCGCCAATGGTCCGGAAGGCCTGTTGGGGGGCAAGAAGGCCTATCTCGCCATCGCCACCGGCGGCACGCCTGTGGGCGCGGACTTCGACTTCATGAGCCGCTGGCTGACCTTCTTCCTCGGCTTCCTCGGGATCACCGATGTCGCGATCGTCGCGGCTGACGGGATCATGGGCGTGGATGGCGAGGCGAAGATCGCCGCTGCCAGGGATGCCGCACTGAAGCTCGCCGCCTGACCGGCGATCCACAGGGACGGGGGGGGGCGGCGGCCGGCAAGGGGCGCAACATCCTCCGCCCACCCTTCTTCCTCCCCTGCCTTGCAACCTTCCTCTCCAGGAGAACCATCATGAACGATATCACTGCCTCCCTCCCGCAAACCTCCCCCTCCACCTCGACGCAGGATGCTGCCGCGCTCACCGCCCGCCTGCTGCTTGCCGGCCTGTTCCTGATCGCCGGGCTGGGCAAGCTCGCCGCCATCGAAGGCACCGCCGGCTATATCGCGAGCGTCGGCCTGCCCTTTGCGTCCGGCCTCACCTACGCCACGATCGCCCTGGAAGTGGTCGGCGCGTGCCTGCTGATCGCGGGCTACCGCACCCGTGCGGCGGCAATCGGGCTCGGGGTGTTCAGCATCCTTGCCGCGGCGATCTTCCACGCCGATTTCGCCGACCAGATGCAGTTCACGAGTTTTCTCAAGAACCTCGCGATCGCCGGCGGCATGTTCCAGCTCGCCGCCTTCGGCCCGGGCCGCCTGTCGCTCGACCGCGGCTGAACCCCGACCGGCGACGCGCAAGGGCCGGTGCACCCCGCGGTGCGCCGGTCCTTCGCGTGTCAGCTCTCGGGCCGCACCAGCCGCGGCTTGAACAGCTTGCGGGTCGGCCGGATGACGATGATCGCGACACCCGTCAGCGCCATCGTCCCGCCCACGATCAGCGGCCAGCCGATGGTATCGCCGGTCAGCCATGTGCCGAAGGCGATGGTCAGCAGCGGGGTGAACAGCGTCAGCGGAACGATGAGGTTGGCGTCATAGCGCTGGAACAGCATGAAATAGGCCGAATGCGCGCCGACCGAGACGATCACGCCGGCAAACAGCACGCAGGCCGCCACTGCCAGCGGCGCGGCGCTGACGGCGGCAATCTGCCCAGTCTCCAATGCCATGGTCGCAGGCAGCATCACGCACAGCGAGGCCAGCCCCGCCCAGGCCTGCAAGCGCGCCGAGCCGATATCGAGGCGCTTGACGAACACCGACGCGAAGGCCCCGACCAGCACGCCTGCAAAGGCAAAGCCGAGGCCCACCGGATCGCCCGCATCCGACGGCGCGCCGATCGCGAGGCCCACCCCGCCCAGCGCCAGCGCCATCCCGATCCCGCGCCGCCAGCGCACCTCCTCGCCGAGGAACAGGATCGCGAAGAGCACGGTCAGCGGCGCGCCCGACAGGTTGACGATCCCGACCGCCGAAGGGCTCGCGGTCTGGAGCCCGATGAACTGGAGGCCAAAGCTCCCCCCGGTGATCGCAAAGCCGATCAGCAGGACGTGGGGCAAACGCTCCGGCCGCGCGCGCAGCAGCAGCGGAAACAGCACAGCGATCACGGTCGCCGAACGCAGCGCGGTGTAAAACAGCGGCGGCAGGCCAAGCGTTGCCACCGCGATCTTGCTGACCACCACATTGAGCGCCCAGGCAACATTGCAAAGCAGCATGATGCCGAGCGCGGAGAGAGGAAGCTGGCGCGGCATCAGGTGGGAAGTTTGCTCGCCACCTCGTCCGGCAGAGCCCCCCGCAGCTCCTCGCGCCACACGCTTGCGACCGCATCGGACGGGGCGCGCCAGTCGCCCCGCGGGGACAACGCGCCTGCCGAGGAGACCTTGGGGCCGTTGGGAAGCGCGGAACGCTTGAACTGCGAGAAACCGAAGAAGCGCGCGCAGAACTTGTCGAGCCAGGCAGCGATGGTGGCCAGGTCGTAGGCGTTCTTGCAAGTTTCCGGGAAGCCGGCAGGCCACATTCCCGCAGCCGCCTCCTTCCACGCATGCCACGCCAGGAAGGCGACCTTTGAGGGACGCTGGCCGAAGCGGATGATGTGGTGGAGGAAGAAGTCGTTGAGTTCGTAACGGCCCACGAGGCTCTCGGTCGATTGCACCTGCCCGTCGGCGCCCGGCGGCACCAGCTCGGGGCTGATCTCGGTGTCGAGCACGCTGGCCAGCACCTCGGCGCAAGGACGGGTGAACTGGCCGGTCGCAATCACCCAGCGGATCAGGTACTGGATCAGCGTCTTGGGCACGCCGGCATTGACCCCGTAGTGGCTCATATGATCGCCCACGCCATAGGTGCACCAGCCCAGGGCGAGTTCGCTGAGGTCACCGGTGCCGACCACGAAACCCTTGTGCTGTCCGGCGAGGCGGAACAGGTAATCGGTCCTGAGGCCGGCCTGCACGTTCTCGAAGGTCACGTCATGCACCGGCTCGCCCGCGGCAAAGGGGTGGCCGATATCCTCGAGCATCTTTTGCGCGGCGGGGCGGATGTCGATCTCGCCTGCGGTGATTTCCAGCGCCTGCATCAGACGGTGGGCGTTGGTCTTGGTGCCTTCAGAGGTGCCGAAGCCGGGCATGGTGTAGCCGCGGATCGTGCTTCGCGGCAGGCCCAGCCGGTCGCAGGCCTTGGCCGCGACAATCAGCGCGTGGGTGCTGTCGAGCCCGCCGGAAATGCCGATGACGAGGCTCTTTGCCCCGGTCGACTGGATGCGGCGCATCAGGGCATCGACCTGGATGTTGAAGGCCTCGTAGCAGTCCTCGTCGAGCTTCTCGGGCCGGTCGGGCACGAAGGGAAAGCGCGCCACGGGGCGGACGAGGCCGATGTCGCCGGCGCGCCAGGCATGGGCGAATTCGATGCGGCGGTAGGTGTCTTCGGGCCGCCCGGCCCATTCGGCAGCGTCCGCGAAGGTCTGGTTGCGCATCCGCTCGGCGGCAAGCCTTTCGGTGTCGATGTCGACGATGGTAAGCTCGCCCGCGCGGTCGAAGCGTTCCGATTGCGCGAGCAGGCTGCCCATCTCGTAGACGACGCCCTGACCGTCCCAGGCAAGATCGGTGGTGCTCTCCCCGTGGCCGCTCGCCGAATAGACGTAGGCGGCTATCGCGCGGGCAGCCGAGGAGCGGCAGTGCAGGTGGCGGTCGTCCGCGCGCCCGATGGTGACGGGCGAGGCCGAAAGGTTGCACAGGATCAGCGCGCCCGCCATCGCGGCCTGCATCCCCGGCGGGACGGGAGCCCAGAAATCCTCGCAGATCTCGACCCCGAAGCGGAAGCCGGGAAGGTTGGCGGCGGCAAAGACCAGGTCGGTGCCGAAGGGCACGTCCTCGCCCCCGACGTCGATCCACAGGTCGGTGCACCCGCGCCCGTGGGCGAAGTGGCGCTTTTCGTAGAACTCGCGGTAATTGGGCAGGAAGCTCTTGGGGACAATGCCCAGGATCGTGCCGCGCGCGATCACCACCGCGCAGTTGTAGAGCTTGTCCGCGCGGCGCAGCGGCGCACCGAGCACCAGCACGGGATCGAGCTCGGCCGAGGCCGCGACCACCTCGGCCAGCGCCGTCTCGACCCGTTCGAGGATCGCGTTCTGGAGCAGCAGGTCGTCGATCGCGTAGGAGGAGAGGGTCAGCTCCGGAAACACCACCAGATCGACATTGGCTTCATGTGCCTTGACCGCCTCGGCGCGCACGCCGGCGGTGTTGTAGGCGACATCGGCGGTGCGGCTGCACGGGGTCGCCGTGGCGACGCGCACGAAGCCGTGGGCGTGCATGTCGAAGAAAGGGTGGGCCTCGGTCATCGCTGCGGCATCTCCTGCTGGGCGCGGGCATAACCCGCGAGGCCTGCGCTGCCTAGCTCTGCTCGCCGCCCAGATAGCCCTGCGCGCTACCGCATTCTTCCAGAAAGGCAATGAGGCCACGCTCGGCCCGGCTGAGCCAGCGGGTCTGGCGCGGGAGAATCAAGCCCGCACGCCACGCCTCCTGCCCCTCGATGCGTGCGATCACCGCAGGGTGGACATAGGACTTGCGCGCGATCGCCGGGGTGTTGCCGAGATGCTCGGCGACGTGATCGAGCATTTCGCCCAGCTTTACCCGCCCCTTGCCGGTCGCCAGCCGCTGGAAGGCGAGGCTGCTCGCATGGAAGGTGCGGAAATGCTTGGCGGTGAAATCGCCGCCCATCGTCTCGCGCAGATAGGCGTTGACGTCGGCAGCGGTGACGGGGCGGATGTCGCCGCTGTCATCCCCATCTCCAGCCACGTAGCGGAACAGGTGGTCGCTCTCCTCCTCGCCCAGGTCCGCCATCCGCCGCACCGCCGCCGCAAGCCCTTCGTCCTCGACCTCCAGATCATGCGCCTTGCCGCCCTTGCCGACGAAATGCAGCGCCAGCCTGCGGCGGCCCACCTCGGCGTGCTCTGCGCGCAGGGTTGTCGCGCCGTAGCTTTCATTGGTGCGGGCATAATGGGCATTGCCGATGCGGATCGCCGACAGGTCGAGCAGCCGCACCACCGCCGCCAGCGCCGCCTCGCGGGACACGCCGCGCGCCGCGAGGTCCTCCTCCACCCGCTTGCGGACCAGCGGCAGGCGCCTGCCGAAAGCGACGCAGGCGTCATACTTGTCGCTCTCACGTGCCGCGCGGAAATCGGGGTGGTAGCGGTATTGCTTCCTCCCGGCATCATCGATGCCGGTCGCGAGGATATGGCCGTTGGGTACCGGGCAGAACCACGCCTCGCAATAGGCGGGCGGGAGCGCAATGGCATCGAGCCGGCGCTTTTCGCTCCGGTCACGGATCAGCGCCCCGTCGGGGTCGTAATAGGCCCAGCCCTTCCCTGCCCGCCGCCGCGTGATCCCGGGCAGCGCGTCGTCAAGATAGACCAGCTTTTCCATGGCCAAGCGAAATGCGCGCAGGTCCGGCAATGTTCCATCTTGCAGCCCGCCCGCGCACACGCCAGCTAGGGCCCACGATGGCGCGCGCCTGCTGCGCCGAATGGAGAGCTTGCCATGGCAAATGCCACCTACACCCCGCCCGCCGTGTGGAGCGCCGATACCGTTTCGGGCGGCCGCTTTGCCAGCATCAACCGCCCGACCGCGGGGCCTCGCGAGGACAAGGCCCTGCCCGAGGGCGACAACCCCTTCCAGCTCTATTCGCTCGCCACCCCCAACGGGGTGAAGGCGACGATCATGCTGGAAGAGCTTCTGGAGGCGGGACATACGGGCGCGGAATATGACGCCTGGACGATCAACATCGGCCAAGGCGAACAGTTCACCAGCGGCTTTGTCGGCGTGAACCCCAATTCCAAGATCCCGGCCCTCCTCGACAAGAGCGATCCGGCCAGGCCCTTCCGCGTGTTCGAGAGCGGCGCGATCCTCGTCCACCTCGCCGAGAAATTCGGGATGTTTCTCCCCGCCGATGCGCCCGCGCGCGCCGAGGTTTTGAGCTGGGTGTTCTGGCAGGTGGCATCGGGTCCGTTCATCGGCGGCGGCTTCGGCCATTTCTACGCCTATGCGCCCGAGAAATACGAGTATCCGATCAACCGCTACGCGATGGAAACCAAGCGCATCTTCGACGTCGCCGACAAGCGCCTCGCCGAGACGCGCTTTCTTGCGGGCGACGAATACACGCTTGCCGACATTGCCAACTTCCCGTGGCTCGCCCCCTTCGTCGCGGGGCAGATCTACAACGATGCCAAGACCTTCCTCAGCATCGACGAATACACCAACGTCGCGCGCTGGGTCGCCGAGATATCCGTGCGGCCAGGGGTCCAGCGCGGGCGGATCGTCAACAAGGTGTGGGGTGATGAAGACACCCAGCTGCGCGAACGCCACTCGGCAGCGGACTTTGAAGGCAAGCGGCTGGTGACCAGCGCCCCGGCATAGGCCCCGGCAAAGGGGCGGGCGATTACGCGCTTTCGCCCCCTTCACATCCGCATTCCAGCCGCTATAGAGCGCCGCTCTTGCTGGGGCGTAGCCAAGCGGTAAGGCAGCGGTTTTTGGTACCGCCATGCGAAGGTTCGAATCCTTCCGCCCCAGCCAGCACTTCCCTCATGCACCAGTCCGCCCGATCGCCTCGCCCCCTTGCGGGGGTGGGGGGGGGTGGTTGCGGCCGAAGGGCGGCCTGCGGCAGTGCCGGAGAAATCGACAGATCCCCTTCAAAAAGGCCGCGCTTTGTGCTTGGGGCATCCAGCAGCGGTGAGGGCACGGGCCCGGCCATCGGCCAGCGGGAAGATCAAGCGGGGACATGCTGAAGCGCATTCTCGATTACCATTCGGGCCGCGGCATTGCCCTGTGCAGGCTGGCGCTGGCGCTGGTGTTCCTGCTTGTCCTCTATGCCGACCCCGACCAGCCGGTGCGCAGCTCCTACGAGGGGTTCGTCTTTCTCGGCGGTTATGCGGTGATCTCGCTCGCTCTGCTGGCGGCGATCTGGGACAACTGGTGGGGCGATGTGACATTGCGCCTGCCGGCGCTGCTGCTCGACTGTGCGGTATTCCTGATCGCCATCTACCTCACCGAAAGCAGCTCCAGCGACTTCACCAGCCCGTTCCTGTCCTCGTTCATCTTCATCATCCTGACCGCCACGGTGCGCTGGGGGTGGCCCGGCATGGCGATCGTCGCCGGCCTGTTGAGCGCGAGCTATCTGGCCGCCGGCTTGTGGCTCGAATGGGCCGGGCTTGATGTCGAACTCTACCGCTTCGGGCGCCGCGGCACCTACATGGTCCTCCTGTCGCTGATCCTCGTCTGGTTCGGCCTCCAGCGCAGGGTGCGCGCAGTCGCCCGACTCGACTTTGCGAGCGAGGACACCGGAGCGCTTCCCGTCCGCGAAATCGCCGATTACGCGATTGCGGCGACCGGCTCGTCCTGCATCTACATGGGGTGGTGGAGCAACGAGGATCCGCATGTCGTGCTGTGCAAGGTGGAGTGCGGCGATCCGGTGCTGCGCCACTTGCCGCCCGAGGCGCTCGCAGCCCCTGCCGACGTGCCGCTCGCACTGTTCGACCGGCCGCGGCGCCACCTGCTGACCAGCGATGCCGACGGACGGATTGTCGCGCGGCGCCAGACCTTCTCCTCGCCGCTGGTGGACCACTTCGGCATCGCCGAGGGGCTCGTCATCCCGATCCGCAGCGCCTCGGGTACGGGGCTGCTTATCCTCAGCGGCAACAAGGCGATCAGCATCGACCACCTTGCCATGGCGCCCGGCCTTGCCAAGGAAATCGCCGCCGCGCTCGACCGCCAGCTGCTCTCGCATGTCTCGCGCGAGGCGGCGGTGGCGCATCTGCGAACCACGCTCGCCCGCGATCTCCACGACAGCGTCGCGCAGACCCTCGCCGGGGTGCGCTTCCGGATCGAGGCGCTGCGCGCGCAGGTGCGCGCCGGTGCCGACGCCGAAGCCGAATTTGACGAGATGAAGGCAAGCCTCAGCAGCGAGCACCGCAACCTGCGCCAGATGATCGAGCGCCTGCGCCGCACCGATCTCGAGCCTGCGACGGTGAAGCTCGCGCCGCAGATGGACGGGGTCGCGGGCGAGCTCCAGCGCAACTGGCGCGCGGCGGTGCGGGTGTCGACCACGCCCGCGGATCTGGCCGTGCCGGTCGGCCTTGCCTACGAGATCCAGCAGATCGCCCGCGAGGCGGTCGCCAACGGCGTGCGCCACGGCGATGCCAGACACTTCAGCATCGCCGTAACGCGCGGAGCATCGGGGATCGATCTCGACATCCGCGACGACGGCAAGGGCTTCACCGGCAACCCGCCGCCCCATCCGCGCACGCTCGATGAAAGAGCGCGTGCCAATGGCGGCCAATTGGCGGTATACGAAGGCAGCGCGGGTGCGCACCTCAGGATCAGCCTGCCCGACCGGAGCGAACAATGATCAATGTCCTTGTCGCCGATGACCATCCTTTCCTGCGCGCCGGGCTCGAAGCAGTGCTGCGGACCGCCGGCATGGCGGTGGTAGCCTCGGTGGGCGATGGCGACGCCGCACTCGCCGCGATCCATGCCGAGGAACCCGATGTGGTGGTGCTCGATGTCGCCATGCCCGGGCGCGACGGGGTCGCGACGCTGGCCGCACTGCGCGAGCGGGGCGACCTGCGCCCGGTGGTGATCCTCACCGCCAGCATCGACGACCGCCAGCTCCTCGGCGCGATCCGGCACGGGGTGAGCGGGATCGTGCTCAAGGAAGATGCGGAGGATTTCCTCATCGATTGCATCCGCAGCGCGCATGCGGGCGCCAAGACGATCGACCCGCGGCTTGCCCTGCGGATCGAGGAACTGACCTCGGGCGACAAGCCAGCGCGGCGGATCGACGCGCTCGGGCGGCGCGAAAAGGAGATCGTCGAACGCGTCGCGCGCGGCCTGCGCAACCGCCAGATCGGCGAGGAACTGTCGATGAGCGAAGGCTCGATCAAGGTCTATCTCCACACCATCTTCGAAAAGCTCGACGTGCGGAGCCGGACCGAACTGGCGATCCTCTATCACGACGAGACGAGCTGAGCCGCCTGCGGCCCGTCCACCGGCTCCCGGTGGCACGCCGGGCCTGGCTTGCGCGATATGTAGCATGTGCTACATAAACCGCGACGCTTGCGGGAGTGATACGCCATGACCCTGTTCCGCCTGTTTCTGCTCGCCTGCATGCTGGTCATCGCCGGCTACACCACGGTCACCATCGCTTATCATGGCTGGGGCCCGGTGCCGGTGTTTTTCGGCGACATCGCGCAGATGGCGTGGCCCGGGCAGTTCAATCTCGATTTTCTGTGCTTTCTGCTGCTTGCCGGGATCTGGGTGTCGTGGCGCCACCGGTTCCGCCCCGCGGGCCTTGCGCTGGGGCTGGTCGCGGTGTTCGGGGGGATGGCGTTCATGTCCGTCTATGTGCTCGTCCAGTCGCTGCTGACCCGCGGCGATATCGCGGCGCTGCTGCTTGGGCCGGAGCGTGCCGCGGCAAGATAGTGGCGCGAAACGCTGGAAAACTCGCGGGCCCGGTCTTTGCGAGGGGGCGCCGCCTGCCTAATCCCTTGCGCGTGACAGCCACCATCGACATCGGACGCGGGCCTGAGGGACAGGCGATCGGCATCGACCTTGCCGAACTGCTCGCCACGCGCCTGCTGGTGCAGGGCAATTCGGGCTCGGGCAAGTCGCACCTGCTGCGCCGCCTGCTCGAGGAATGCGCCGGCCGGGTGCAGCAGATCATCATCGATCCCGAAGGCGATTTCGTCACCCTCGCCGATGCTTTCGGCCATGTGGTGATCGATGCCGGCGCCCATTCCCCCCGCGAGATCGAGGAGCTTGCCGCGCGCGTCCGGCAGCACCGCGCCTCGGTGGTGCTGGCATTGGACGAGCTGGAGGTCGAGGCCCAGATCCGCTGCGCCGCGCTGTTCCTGACCGCGCTGTTCGATGCCCCGCGCGAACACTGGTATCCCGCCCTAGTGGTGGTCGACGAGGCGCAGATGTTTGCGCCCGCCGCCGCGGGCGAGATGAATGACGAGACCCGGCGCCTGACGCTCGCGGCGATGACCAACCTGATGTGCCGGGGCAGGAAGCGCGGCCTTGCCGGGATCGTCGCCACTCAGCGCCTTGCCAAGCTCGCCAAGAACGTCGCGGCGGAAGCGTCCAATTTCCTGATGGGGCGGACCTTCCTAGACATCGATATGCAGCGCGCGGCGGACCTGCTCGGCATGGACCGACGGCAGGCCGAGCGCATCCGCGATCTCCAGCGCGGGCAGTTTCTGGGGCTCGGCCCGGCGATCAGCCGGCGGCCGGTGGCGGTCCATGTCGGGCCGGTGCGCACCGCCGGGCGCGGCGGCGGCGAGGGGCTGATCCCGCTGCCGCAGGCCACGGGAGACGGCGCGATGGAGGCGCTGCTGACCGATCGCCTCGCCGAGGCCGCCGCTGCCCCGCAGCAGGTGCGCCGCCCCGCCCCGCCCCCGCCGCCGCGCGCCGATCTCGAAGCCG
>NZ_ANFX01000024.1 GCF_000331285.1 Porphyrobacter sp. AAP82
GGCAACGGCGGCGGCAATCGTCGCGGCGGCCGCGGGCGTGGCGGCGGCGGCGGCGGTGGCGGCGGTCGTCCGCGCGCCGCGCAGGGCTGAGCCTTTGCCTGCAACTTTTGGCTGAAATACCGCATTTCCGGCCCCGATGGTTGCCGCCATCGGGGCCTTCGCCCATATGCGCCTGCGACAAAGCGGGAGCGGCGCAATGGCTGACGAATATGATTACGACCTCTTCACCATCGGTGCAGGCTCGGGCGGGGTGCGCGCCAGCCGCGTCGCTGCCGCGCACGGCGCGCGCGTGGCCGTGGCCGAGGAATACCGCGTCGGCGGGACCTGCGTGATCCGCGGCTGCGTGCCCAAGAAGATGCTCGTCTACGGTGCGCATTTTGCCGAGGACCTTGTCGATGCGCAGCATTTCGGCTGGACCATCGAAGGCAAGCGCTTCGACTGGAAGGCGCTGCGCGATCATGTGCAGAACGATGTGACCCGGCTGGAGGGGCTCTATGGCCAGACCCTCGGCAACCACAATGTCACGATCTTCGCCGAGCGCGCGACGATTACCGGCGCGCATGAAATCACGCTGGCGAGCGGCAAGACCGTCACCGCGAAACATATCCTCGTCGCCACCGGTGCGCGCCCGCTGGTGCCGGAATTTCCGGGCAGCGAGCATGTCATCACCTCGAACGAGGCCTTCCACCTCGAAGAACTGCCGCGCCGCATCCTGATTGCGGGCGGAGGCTATATCGCCAATGAATTCGCCGGCATCTTCAACGAATTCGGTTGCAAGGTGACGATCGCCAACCGCTCGGACACGATTTTGCGTTCCTACGATGCGTCCCTGCGCGACCGGCTGCTCCAGATCTCGATGGCGAAGGGCATCGGCTTCCTGTTCAACACCGAATTCGAGAGCATCGCCAGGCAGGATGACGGCACCTTGCTGGTCAAGCTCGCCGGCCAGGACCCTTGCGAATATGACGCGGTGATGGTCGCCACCGGCCGCGTCCCCAATACCCAAGGGCTGGGCCTCGAGACAGTCGGCGTCGCAATCGGCAGCAAGGGCGAGATCGTGGTCGATGCCTTCAGCAAGACGAATGTCGATCACATCTTTGCGGTGGGCGACGTGACCGACCGGGTGCAGCTCACCCCCGTGGCGATCCGCGAGGGCCAGGCCTTTGCCGATAGCGTGTTCGGCCCGGGCGAGCCCTATGCGGTGGACCATTCCTGCGTGCCCTCTGCCGTGTTCAGCCATCCGCCCATCGCCGCGGTGGGCCTGACGGAGAGCGAGGCGCGCAACAGCCTCGGCAATATCAAGGTCTACCAGTCCGACTTCCGGCCGATGAAGAACGTGGTCGCGGGGCGCAACGAGCGCAGCCTCTACAAGATGATCGTCGATGCCGCGAACGACCGGATCGTCGGCATCCACATGATCGGCCCCGAGGCGGCGGAGATCATGCAGGCCGCCGCGATCGCGGTGAAGGCAAAGCTCACCAAGGCGGACTTCGACGCCACGGTCGCCATCCACCCGACCATGGCCGAGGAGCTGGTGCTTTTCAAATAAGTTGCAATGCAAAACCTATCTGCTAAGGGCGGGACATCCGCAAACAGGGGAGGGTTCGCATGACAGGCACGGTTCTGGTGACGGGGGCGACCGGCTACATCGCCGGGGAACTGATCCGGCAATTGCTGGCAAGGGGCTGGACGGTGCACGGCACGGTCCGCAATGTCGGCAGGTCCGAAGGTGCCTTGCGCGTGCGGCTCGGCGATCCCTCGCCCACCGCGTTCCGCCTGTTCGAAGCCGAGCTCATGTCCGATCACGGTTGGGCCGAGGCCGTGGCAGGCTGCACCCATGTCGCCCACGTCGCCTCGCCGATCCCCGCACAGGCGCCGAAGCACGAGGACGATCTCATCATTCCCGCGCGCGAGGGCACCCTGCGCGCGCTGCGCTTCGCGCGCGGCGCGGGCGTTGCCCGCTTCGTCCAGACATCTTCGACCGCGGCGGTGATCTACGGCGTCGACCGCGGCGAACATACCTTCGATGAAAGCCGCTGGACCGACACCAGCCACCCCGACGCCTACCCCTACGTCAAATCCAAGACCATCGCCGAGCGCGCCGCGCGCGAGTGGGTCGCGGCCGAAGGGGGCGATATGGAGTTTGTTTCGGTCAACCCCGGCATGGTCCTGGGCCCGGTCGATAGCGGCGACTTTTCGGCCTCGGTCGAACTGGTGCAGCAATTGCTGTCGGGCGCGATGCCGATGGCGCCGGACCTCGGCTTTCCGATCGTCGACGTGCGCGACATCGCCGCGCTGCATGTGCTGGCGCTGGAGACCCCGGGGCTGGCGGGCGAGCGCTTCCTCGCGGCGGGCAAGTTCCTGACCGCGCTCGAGGTCGCAGCCGTGCTGCGCGCGCGGCTGGGGGACAGGGCGCGCAAGACCCCGACCCGGCCGATGCCCGATTGGGTGGTCAATATCCTCGCCCTGTTCAACCCCGAGGTCCGCGGCATCAAGACCGAGATCGGCAAGGTGCGCCATGTCAATTCGGCGCATGCGCAAGCGCGGCTCGGCTGGACAATGCGCGCGCACGAGGACACCATCGCCGAATGCGGTGAAAGCCTCATCGCGCATGGAGTGGTGAAAGTCTGATGGATGTGAACGGCAAGCAGGTGCTGCTGACCGGCGGCAGCGCAGGGATCGGGCGCGAGATCGCGCGGCAATTGCAGGCCAAGGGCGCGCATGTGCTGCTCACCGGGCGCGATTCCGAACGGCTGGCGGCGATGGCGGCCGAGGGCTTCGAGACCCTTGCCGCCGACCTGTCGAGCGCCGCCGGGGTCGACGCGCTGGTCGCAGCGCTGGGCGAGCGGCCGATCGATATCCTCATCAACAATGCCGGGCTCGGCGTGCCGCATGATGTGAGGAAGACGCTACCCGATCCGGACGCGGCGGATGGGTGCCTCTATGCCAACCTCTCCGCGCCGGTGCGGCTCATCACCGCGCTGCTCCCGCGCCTGCGCGCCCGTCCGCAAGCGGCGATCATCAATGTGACGAGCGGCCTTGCCATCGCGCCCAACACCGCGTCCTCGGTCTATTGCGCGAGCAAGGCGGGCCTCAGGAGCTACACCATGGCCCTGCGCGCCCAGCTGGCGGGCGAGCCGATCCAGGTGATCGAGGCGCTGCCGCCGGTGGTCGACACCCAGATGACCGCCGACCGCAAGGCCGCCAAGATGCCGCCGCAGGAATGCGCCCGCCAGATCATCGCCGCGCTCGAAAAGGGCCACGACGAGGCCAATGTCGGCATGGTCAAGGTGCTGCGGGCGGTCTACTCGCTCTCGCCCGCGCTGGCGCGCAGCGTGATGCGGCGGTTCTAGGCACCGAGCCGCGCCGGCGCGAAGGTCTCGAACGAAAGCCCCGCAGTCGCCGCATCTGCGGGGAAGGGCAGGCCGAGCGCCGCCGCGGCCGCGATCCGCGAGAGCGCAGGCGCGGTCTGAAACCCCGCGCCGCCTTGCCCGGCTACCCAAAAGAACCCGGGCGCGCCCGCCGCCTCGCCGATCACCGGAAGCTCGTCGGCCACGAAGCTTCTGAGGCCCGCCCAGGCGTGGCTGATCCGGCGGATGGCAAGGGTGGTGGCCTGTTCCACCCGGTCGGCGGCGATCGCCTTGTCGAGCTCCTCGGCCGCCGCATCGCAAGGGTCTGACGGGGTCTCGTCCATGTATGACGCGAGCAATTGCCCGCGCCCCTCGGGGAGCAGGTAAAAGCCTTCGCCAACGGTCTTGGTGAAGGGCCAGCGGCCGACATCCTCACCCTCCGGCGCGGGAAAGCTGATGACTGTGCGGCGGCGCGGCTCGATGCCGATGGGAGCTGCGCCTGCGAGGCGCGCGACCTCGTCGGCCCAGGCCCCGGCGGCATTGACGAGGATCGCAGCGGCGTAGGTCTCGCCGCCTGCGGTGACATGCCACGCATCGCCTTCGCGCCGGATGCCGCTCACCCGGCCGCCCGTCACCAGCCGGCCGCTTTGCGCCTTGAGGCTCGCGGCATGGGCCTGCAACATCGCGTGGGTATCGAGCTTCAGCGATCCGTGGTCGATCAGCGCCGCGGCGCAGGCCTCGGGCCTCAGCGCCGGCAGCAGCGCGCGCGCTTCTTCCGGGGAGGCGCGGGTATAGTCGCAGCCGTACCGCCGGTGCACCGCCTCCAGCGCATCGAGCGCCGCGATCTCGCCCGCCGAGGCGATGTGGAGCGCGGCATGGACGCTCCCGTGTTCGGCAAGCTCGCCCATGCTCAGCGCGGTCAGGGTGCGCACCGGCACGTTCCCGAGCCCGTAATGCGCAAAGGCCACCGATCGCCCCGAGGCGTGGTAGCCGGGCGCGCTCTCGCCTTCCAGCACTGTCACCCGCGCATGCGCCGCCATCCGCGCGGCGACCGATAGCCCCGCGATCCCTCCGCCGATCACCAGCACGTCCGCCACCTGCATCATCGCGCCTCCCGCCACTTTTGCCACGTTGACGCTTTGGCCATGCTAAGGCAACGCGTTGCGGCAAGAAACCGGCCCGAGAGAGGAACCCCACGCTTGTCCGCCAACATCGCCGAAATGGAACGCCGCCGCGAAGCCGCCCGCCTTGGCGGCGGGATCAAGCGTATCGAGGCGCAGCACGCCAAGGGCAAGCTCACCGCGCGCGAACGCCTCGACGTGCTGCTCGATGAAGGCAGCTTCGAAGAGATCGACGCCTATGTCGAACACGACTGCGTCGATTTCGGGATGGAGAGCCAGAAGATCCCGGGCGACGGGGTGGTGACCGGCAGCGGCACAATCAACGGCCGGCTGGTGTTCGTCTTCAGCCAGGATTTCACCGTCTTCGGCGGTTCGCTCTCCAAGCGCCACGCCGAGAAAATCTGCAAGATCATGGACATGGCGCTGAAGGTGGGCGCGCCCGTCATCGGCCTCAACGATTCGGGCGGGGCGCGCATCCAGGAAGGCGTGGCGAGCCTCGGCGGCTATGCCGAGGTGTTCCAGAGGAATGTGCTCGCCAGCGGCGTCGTCCCCCAGATCAGCCTCATCATGGGGCCGTGCGCGGGCGGGGCCGTCTACTCGCCCGCGATGACCGACTTCATCTTCATGGTGAAGGATTCAAGCTACATGTTCGTCACCGGCCCCGACGTGGTGAAGACCGTCACCAACGAAGTGGTGACGCAGGAAGAGCTGGGCGGGGCGATCACCCACACCACCAAGACCTCGGTAGCCGACCTCGCCTACGAGAACGATGTCGAGGCGCTGCTCGCCACCCGCCGCTTCTTCGACTTCCTCCCGCTCTCGAACCGCGAGGAAGGGCCGACGCTCCCCACCAGCGACCCGTGGGACCGGCTGGAGAACAGCCTCGACACGCTGATCCCCGACAACGCCAACCAGCCCTACGACATGCACGAGGTGATCACCAAGGTGCTGGACGAGGGCGACTTTTTTGAAATTCAACCCGCGCATGCCGGTAACATCCTGTGCGGTTTCGGCCGGGTGGAGGGCCGCACCGTGGGGGTGGTGGCGAACCAGCCGATGGTGCTGGCGGGCGTGCTCGACATCAATTCCTCCAAGAAGGCCGCGCGCTTCGTGCGCTTCTGCGATGCCTTCGAGATCCCGATCATCACCTTCGTCGACGTCCCCGGCTTCCTCCCCGGCACCGCGCAGGAGCTGGGCGGGATCATCAAGCACGGCGCGAAGCTGCTCTTCGCCTATGCCGAGGCGACCGTGCCCAAGATCACCGTCATCACCCGCAAGGCTTACGGCGGGGCCTATGACGTGATGGCCTCCAAGCACCTGCGCGGCGACTTGAACTACGCGTGGCCCACGGCGGAAATCGCGGTGATGGGCGCGAAGGGCGCGGTGGAGATCATCTTCCGGCAGGAGAAGGACGACCCCGCCAAAATCGCCGAGCGGACCAAGGAATACGAAGACCGCTTCGCCAATCCCTTCGTGGCGGCCCAGCGCGGCTATATCGACGAGGTGATTTATCCGCACTCAACGCGGAAGCGGATCGCGCTGGGGCTAAGGAAGCTGCGGATGAAGCAGTTGGAGAACCCGTGGAAGAAGCATGACAATATTCCGTTATGACAGATGATCGCAGACATTGGGCCCAGTCGAATGCTGATCCGGAACCGGGTGCTCCACCCGGTGTCCGCCCGATCAGTCTGGATGCGATGAATCATTTGGGTGTCGACGGAGAAGGAAATCTCTACTGGATCGACACTAAGATTCTGACGACGAAGAAGGAGTTCCGCCTTAGCTTCTTCCAAGGAGCAGTCGCGCTGGTTACCGCTGTTTCCGCCGCGATTGCCGCTGGCGCAGCGGTCTATTCAAGCTATCTTGAAGCGCTTGCACTTGAAGCGCAGCAACCAACGTCAACGATTTTGGCATCAAGGTGCTTGCCACCCGAAGGAGCGATTTTGCAAGTCGATCCATCTGCCAAGAATGACGGAACTTTCGACTTCACAACTGAGAACTGCATAACTGACAATGCCTATCGCTTTGCAGGCTTGGGTTCGTCTTTCGAAGATGCTGTGGGAGCTGTAACCGGTGCTTGCCGCTGGGAAATCTCATCGCACGTCAAAAGGATGGGCTCATCAGAGGCAGAGTGGCGGGACCGAGCTAGGTTTCGTGTCGCTGAGGCCAGAACGGGCAAATGCCTTACCAAATAGGCAGCCCAAGGGGACAAAGATGAAGCTGGGAAGACTGAACCACATCGGGGTCGCCACGCCCTCCATCGCGGACTCGATCGCGTTCTACCGCGACGTCATGGGCGCGACCAAAATCCACACGCCCTTCGATCTTGAGGAGCAGGGCGTGAAGGTCTGCTTCGTCGACACGCCCGGTGCGGACGGGGCGATGAACGGCACCCAGATCGAGCTGATCGAGCCGCTGGGGGAGAACTCCACGCTCGCAGGCTTCCTCGCCAAGAACCCCTTGGGCGGGCAGCATCACCTGTGCTTCGAAGTGCCCGACATCGCCGAGGCGCGCTCCGCGTTCGAGGCGCTCGGCAAGCGCATCCTCGGCCCCACCCGCATCGGCGCGCACGGCACGCCTATCTTTTTCGTCCATCCCAAGGACATGGGCGGGATGCTTACCGAGATCATGGAGACGCCCAAAGAGGGCACGCATTGGTCGAACTGAACCCCCGGGAGAGAAGAATGTCCTACGAAACCATCCGCGTCGAACGTGACGGCCCGCTGCTCACCATCACCTTGAACCGCCCCGAGCGCCTCAACGCCATGCCGCCGCAGATGGCGGACGAGCTGGGTCAGGCCTTCTACGACCTCGGCGATGCGCGCGCGGTGCTGATCACCGGCGAGGGCAAGGGCTTCTGCTCGGGCGCGGACTTGTCTGCGCGCGGCTCGGGCTCGGCATTGGGCGGCAAGGGCGGCAGCCACGAGGCGCTGATCAATCACTACAACCCCGCGATCAGCCAGCTGATCCGCGCGAGCGTGCCGGTGATCTGCGCGGTCAATGGCCCGGCGGCGGGCGTGGGCTGCTCGCTCGCGCTGGCGGCGGACTTCACCATCGCGGCCAAGAGCGCGTACTTCCTTCAGGCCTTCGTCAACATTGGTCTGGTGCCGGATGGCGGCTCGACCTGGCTGCTCGCCCGCGCCATCGGCCGCGCGCGCGCCACGCGGATGATGATGCTGGGAGAGAAGATTTCCGGCACGCAGGCCGAGGAATGGGGCCTCGTCTATAAGTGCGTCGAGGACGCTGACCTGATGACCGAAGCTCGCGCGCTGGCCGAAAAGCTCGCGAACGGGCCGACCATCGCCTACGCCACGATGAAGCGCAACATTGCCACCGCGCTCGACCAGAACCTGCAAATGGTGCTGCTCGCCGAGGCCGAGGGCCAGCGCATCGCGGGCGCCACCAAGGACGCGATGGAAGGCGGGATGGCCTTCCTCCAGAAGCGGAAAGCGGAGTTCAAGGGGGAGTAAAGGGCCCGTCATCCCCGCGAGAGGCGGGGATCCAGCGCCCTCTCCCGCGCGTTACCCGAACAAGCTGGACCCCCGCCTTTGCGGGGGTGACAATCTAGGCACAGACATGACCGACAAACCGACGCTCGAAGACTGGAACGCCCTCGCCGCCAAGGAGGTGAAGGGCCGCGACCTGACCTGGCAAACGCCCGAAGGTTTCGCGATCAAGCCGCTTTATACGGCTGAGGATCACGCTGGCTTCGATCCCGGCCTTCCCGGTTTTGCGCCCTTCACGCGCGGGGTGAAAGCCTCGATGTATGCGGGCCGACCTTGGACCATCCGCCAATATGCGGGCTTCTCGACCGCCGAGGAATCGAACGCCTTCTACCGCCGCAACCTCGCGATGGGGCAGAAGGGCCTGTCGGTCGCCTTCGATCTTGCCACCCACCGCGGGTATGACAGCGATCATCCGCGCGTTGTCGGCGATGTCGGCAAGGCGGGGGTGGCGATCGATACGGTTGCGGACATGGAGATCCTGTTCGATCAGATCCCGCTCGATTCCATGAGCGTTTCCATGACGATGAACGGCGCGGTGATCCCGGTGCTGGCCTTCTTCATCGTCGCCGCCGAGCGTCAGGGGGTGAGCCAGGAGAAGCTCGACGGGACCATCCAGAACGACATCCTCAAGGAGTTCATGGTCCGCAACACCTATATCTACCCGCCCGAACCTTCGATGCGGATCATCTCGGACATCATCGCATATACCTCGGCCAACATGCCGAAGTTCAACTCGATTTCCATCAGCGGCTACCATATGCACGAGGCCGGTGCGACGGCGGTGCAGGAGCTCGCCTTTACCATTGCCGACGGCAAGGAATATGCCCAGCGCGCGATGGCGGCAGGGCTCGATATCGACGCCTTTGCCGGGCGCCTCAGCTTCTTCTTCGGCATCGGCATGAACTTCTTCATGGAGATCGCCAAGCTGCGCGCCGCGCGCACCTTGTGGTGGCGGGTGATGGACGGGCTCGGCGCCAAGGACGAACGCTCCAAGATGCTGCGCACCCACTGCCAGACCTCCGGCGTCTCCCTGCAAGAACAAGACCCCTACAACAACGTCATCCGCACCACGGTGGAAGCGATGGCGGCGGTGCTGGGCGGCACGCAGTCGCTGCACACCAATGCTTTGGACGAAGCCATCGCGCTTCCCACCGATTTCTCCGCCCGCATCGCCCGCAACACCCAGCTGGTGCTGCAAGAGGAAAGCGGGATCACCTCGGTCGTCGATCCGCTCGGCGGCTCGCACTATATCGAGGCGCTGACCGCGACGCTGGTGGACGAGGCGTGGAAGCTGATCGAGGAAGTGGATGCAGCGGGCGGCATGACCGCCTTCGTCGCCACCGGCGCCCCCAAGGCCGCGATCGAGCGCGCGGCGGCGGAAAAGCAGACCAAGGTTGATAAAGCCGAGACCGTCATCGTCGGCGTCAACAAGTACCGCAAGGAAAGCGAAGACGCGCTCGAGACTCTTGAGGTCGACAACCAGAAGGTGCGCGCAGGCCAGATCGCCCGCCTCGCAAAGGTGCGCGAAGGCCGGAACGAGGCCGCCTGCCGTGCGGCGCTCGCGGCGCTGACCGAGGGCTGCAAGAGCGGCGCGAACCTGCTGGCGCTGGCGGTCGAGGCCGCACGCCATGACGCAACCCTCGGCGAGATTTCCTCGGCGATGGAAGAGGTTTTCGGCCGCCACGATGCCACCCCCGCGCCGGTCAGCGGCGTCTACAGATCCGCCTATGAATTTGACCGCCGCTGGGCGCAGGTGACCGACGGCGTCGAAGCCGTGGGCCGCCGCCTCGGGCGCGCGCCCCGCATCATGATCGCCAAGATGGGGCAGGATGGGCATGATCGCGGCGCGAATGTGATCGCGAGCGCCTTTGCCGATATGGGCTTCGATGTGGTGAGCGGTCCGCTGTTCCAGACGCCTGAGGAATCCGCCGCGATGGCGCTGGAGAGAGACGTCGATGTGGTCGGCGCATCGTCACTGGCAGCAGGCCACAAGACCCTGATCCCCGAACTGATCCGCCTCCTGCGCGAGGCGGGGCGCGGGGATATCAAGGTGACGGCAGGCGGCGTCATCCCCCCGCAGGACTACGACTTCCTGCGCGAGGCGGGGGTGCAGGGGATCTACGGGCCGGGCTCCAATGTGGTGGAATGCGCGGCGGATATTCTGGTGCTGCTCGGCCACAACATGCCGCCCTTGGGCGAAGGGCTGGACGAGGCGGCGGAGTAGGCGCTACTCGCGCAGGGAAAGCTTCTTTCCGGCAGGCCTTCTTGCGCTACATCACGCCACCAACTTGAGAAGGACGGACATGAGCATCTGCATCAAGGGCAAGCGGCTTGTGGTCTCCCTGCATATGGCAGTTCTCCTGTCAGCAGCATTCTCCGGAGGCACCGTGCAGGCCGATGAGGCGACCGCGCCGGCAGTCATTGTGCGCACCGTCAGCGATCTCGACGACCCCGAAGCGATCCGCCCCGTGCGGCCCCTTGCCCTCGATACCTGGCTCAAGCCCGACGATTTCCCGGCGGCGACTTTCACGCCGGGCAAGCAGAGCGGGCTCAACCTCAAGCTGCTTGTCGATGTGGCGGGCAGGGTGACCGGATGCACCAATTACGGTCCCGAAACCGAGCTTTCTGCGCGCGCCTGCGCGCTGATAGCGGAGCGCGCGCGTTTCGTTCATGCCATCGATGCCAAGGGCACGCCAAAGCCGAGCGAGCGGGTGATGGTCGTGTTTTTCTACGGCACCGCGCCGGCGGCTAATCTGCCCCCGCCTCCCGCGCCGCCGCCGCCCGGGTGGCGGAACACGCGTCCTGTGCTGAAGGATCCAGCGGTGTTGCAACTCTCGGCCGAGGCGCAGTCGCCGGGCGCGCCTGCACCGCGCGTGTCGGTAGCGGTCAGCGAAAAGGGCCGGGTGACCCGCTGCCGGATACTCCAGACAACCGACAATGATCCGGGCGATGTCGCGCTGTGCCGCCGGATCGGGGCCGCGCGCTTCGAGCCGGCACGAGACCCCGAAGGGCGCAAGGTGGCGGCCCCATCGCTTGTCCTGACCTTCAAGGTCGCGCCATAAGGCACCGGACGACCGGCGAATACCGGCGTCGCATTCAGAGAAAGCGAAAGCAGCAAATGACCCACCCCCGCACCGACTGGACCCGCGCCGAAATTGCGGCCCTCTTCGACCTGCCCTTCACCGAGCTGCTGTTTCAGGCCGCCAGCGTCCATCGCGCCTGGCACCCCGCGACCGAAGTCCAGCTGTGCACCCTGCTCAGCATCAAGACCGGCGGGTGCCCCGAGGATTGCGGCTATTGCTCGCAGTCGGTGCATGCCGACTCCGGCGTCGAGGCCACCAAGCTGATGGACGTGCAGGCCGTGCTCCAGCGCGCGGCGCAGGCGAAGGATGCGGGCTCGCAGCGGTTCTGCATGGGCGCCGCGTGGCGCAATCCCAAGGACCGCGACATGCCCGCGATCGTGGAGATCGTGAAGGGCGTGGCTGCCATGGGGCTGGAGACCTGCATGACGCTGGGGATGCTCGAACCGCATCAGGCAGCACAGCTCGCGGACGCCGGCCTCGATTACTACAACCACAATATCGACAGCAGCCCTGAATATTACGAGCGGGTGATCTCGACCCGCGATTTCCAGTGCCGCTTGGATACCCTCGATCACGTCCGCAAGGCCGGGATCAACGTGTGCTCCGGCGGGATCGTCGGCATGGGCGAGACGCGCGAGGACCGGGTGGGTTTTGTGCATACGCTCGCGACCCTGCCGCAGCACCCGGAGAGCGTGCCGGTCAATGCGCTGGTGCCGGTCAAGGGGACGGTGCTCGGCAACATGCTGGCCGATACGCCGCTCGCCAAGATCGACGATATCGAGTTCGTCCGCACGGTTGCCGCGGCGCGCATCACCATGCCGCGTTCGATGGTGCGGCTATCGGCCGGGCGCGAGTCGATGAGTGAAGCCACGCAAGCCCTGTGCTTCCTTGCGGGCGCGAATTCGATCTTCACCGGCGACAAGCTGCTGACCGCGCCCAATGCGGGCGACGACAAGGACGGCGCGCTGTTTGCCAAGCTCGGCCTCACCGCATTGAAGGGCGAGGAACCCGCACGGGCCTGCAAGGCGGCGGTGTGAGCCTTTCGCCCCTCCCGTCACCCCGGCGCAGGCCGGGGCCCAGTGACGCGGAGTGCAATGGCTGCCGCTCTGGGTCCCGGCCTGCGCCGGGATGACGAGGTGAGTTTATGCGGGCACGCCTGATCCTTCTCCCGCTGATTGCTCTTGCTGGCATGGCGCGCGCGGAGCCAACCCCGCAGCCGCTGACGATCGGCGAGACCGTGACGCTCGAAGCGCTCGGGGCGGCGCGTGCGGTCAACATCGTCCTGCCCCCCGATTACGCCACTGACCCCGAGAAACGCTGGCCGGTGATCTACCAGCTCGACGGCGCTTTAACGCAAGACCTGATGATGGGCGCAGGTCTCATGCGCTGGGGGGCGCTGTGGGGGCGCAGTGCGGATGCGATTGTCGTGGGGATCGAGACGAGGGACCGCCAGCGCGAGTTGCTCCCCGCGACGAAGGACTCCGCCGAGGCCAAGCGCTGGCCCACGGCGGGTGACAGCGCCGCCTTCCGCGCGTGGCTGGCGGGCACCGTCAAGCCGCTCGTCGAGACCCGCTACCGCACCGATGGCCGCGCCTTCCTCGTCGGCGAAAGCGCGGCGGGGCACTTCGTGGTCGAGACCTGGGAAGAGGCACCGCAGCTCTTCACCGGCTACGCCGCGATCAGCCCGATCCTGCAATGGGACTTCGAGGCTTTGAGCCGCAAGCCTTTGGGCGAGGGCCCGCGCCCCCCGCTCTACCTCAGCCTCGCCGACGAGGGCGGGGCGACGGAGAGCGGCATGATGCGGCTGCTCGCAAGCCTGCCGCCCAGCCAGCCCTTCTGCTTCTCCGACCGCCGCAGCGAGCTGCACCATTCGACCGCGCTCCACGGACTCTTGCCCGAAGCGCTGCAATATCTGATGCCGACCAAGGCGGATTGGCTGGAGGAATTCGGGATGGTGCTCAGATGCGAAAAGCGGGGCGGGCAGGGGTGATGGTCTCGCGCGCCTTCGAACTGCTTGCCAAGCTGATCGGACGCGCGGCAGCGCAGGTCGTATGCTTCATGCTGCTCTGGGGCTTCATCGGACTTTGCGTGCGGCTCTATGGATGGATCGACAGCATCGTCCCCGGCGGGATCGATCCGGTGCCGGCGGGGATGTTCGGCTTTGCCGCATTCGCTGCTTTCGCGAGCTGGCGGCTTATCCGCAACGCAAGGCTGGACGACTGACGCCCCAAATCCGCTAGCTTGCAGCAGCGCCGATCCCTCGGCATAGCCGCTGACGCAAAGACCGCCCCTTGGAGAGAGGCCCAACCCTTGTTCTCGAAAATCCTGATTGCCAACCGCGGCGAAATCGCCTGCCGGGTCATCACCACCGCCCGGAAAATGGGGATCAAGACCGTTGCGGTCTATTCCGATGCCGATGCCCGCGCGCCCTTCGTCGCGATGGCTGACGAGGCGGTGCATATCGGGCCCTCACCTGCGGCAGAATCCTACCTGATCGCCGATAAGATCATCGCCGCGTGCAAGCAGACTGGCGCGGAAGCGGTGCACCCCGGCTACGGGTTCCTCTCCGAACGCACTTCCTTTGCCGAGGCGTTGGCGAAGGAGAACATCGCCTTCATCGGCCCGCCGGTCGGCGCAATCGCCGCCATGGGCGACAAGATTGAGTCGAAAAAACTCGCCAAGGAGGCGGGCGTCAATGTCGTCCCCGGCTTTGTCGGCGAGATCGAGGACACCGAACACGCGGTCCGCATCTCGAACGAGATCGGCTATCCGGTGATGATGAAGGCCAGCGCCGGCGGCGGGGGCAAGGGGATGCGCCTCGCCTATACCGAGGCCGACGTGCGCGAGGGCTTCGAAAGCGTGAAGCGCGAAGGGCTCAACTCCTTCGGCGATGACCGCGTGTTCATCGAGAAGTTCATCTTGAACCCGCGCCACATCGAGATCCAGATCCTCGGCGACCAGCACGGCAACATCCTCTACCTGAACGAGCGCGAATGCTCGATCCAGCGGCGCCACCAGAAGGTGGTCGAAGAAGCGCCGTCGCCGTTCGTCACGCCCGCCATGCGCAAGGCGATGGGCGAGCAATGCGTCGCCCTTTCGCGCGCGGTGGGATATTATTCGGCAGGCACCGTGGAGCTGATCGTCAGCGGGGCGGACCCGACGGGGGAGAGCTTCTACTTCCTCGAAATGAACACGAGGCTTCAGGTCGAACACCCCGTCACCGAAGCGATCACCGGTATCGACCTGGTTGAACAGATGATCCGCGTCGCGGCGGGCGAGAAGCTCAGCCTGACGCAGGACGATATCGGGATCGACGGCTGGGCGATCGAAAACCGCGTTTATGCCGAAGACCCCTATCGCGGCTTCCTGCCTTCGACCGGGCGGCTGGTGCATTACCAACCCCCGCTCGCCGGATGGAGCGAGGACGAGGCGGTCGCGGGCAAGGCGCGCCGGGGCGTGGCGCGCGGGAACGGCTCGGTGCGGGTCGATGACGGCGTCTATGAAGGCGGCGAGGTCTCGCGCTTCTATGACCCGATGATCGCCAAGCTCATCACCTGGGCTCCGACCCGCGACGAGGCCGCCGATCTCCAGATCGAAGCGCTCGACCGGTTCCGCATCAAGGGCCTCGGCCACAACGTCGATTTCCTCTCCGCGATCATGCAGCACCCGCGCTTCCGCTCGGGCGAGCTGACGACGGGCTTCATCGCCGAGGAATATCCGGAGGGCTTCCACGGCGCGGCGACGTCGGACGAGGTGAAGCGCCTGCTTGCGGCAGTCTGCGCGGGCAACGAGTTCACCCTCCAAAACCGCGCGCGGCGCATCTCCGGCCAACTCGATGGCGACGACGGGCGCATCGGCGTGCTCCGGACCACCACCGAATGGCTGGTCAAGCTCGGGGACGAGCGCTTCCAAGTCACGCTCGGCGAGGGCCACGCGGTGGTCGACGGCGTTATGGTCGAAGGTATGTGCACCTGGCAGCCGGGCATGGTGCAAGCCGAAGCGACCGACGGGAAGGGGCTGCATCTTGGCCTGATCGTCGAGCGGCAGGGCAACCAGTGGAAGGTCACGACGCGCGGCGCGCAGCACACCGCGCTGGTCATCCCGCAGCGGCTGGCACGACACGAATCGCTGATGCTCGAAAAGGTCCCGCCCGATCTCTCGCGCCTGCTGATCTGCCCGATGCCCGGGATGCTGGTGAAGCTCCACGTCGCGGAAGGCGAGACGGTGCAGCCCGGCCAGCCGCTGGCGACGGTGGAAGCGATGAAAATGGAAAACATCCTGCGCGCCGAAAAGGAAGGCGTCATCGCCAAGATCAACGCCACCGAGGGCGAGAGCCTGGCGGTCGACGCGGTGATCCTCGAACTGGAGTGAACTGGCCCGCGCGCTGCTGACCGCGCGCGGGTTTTTGACCGATTTGCGTCAAACCGGCGCAAAGCTGCGCTTTGCAGCAAGATCATTGCAAAATCTGTTGTAGTTTTGCGTCAGATTAATGATTTCCGACAGAAAATTTGCGCCTGCTCTGTCCTACAAGCCAGTCCGTGAGAAACGTATCCTTGCCGATTCGCGGCATTCCGCCGCGTGAGGGATTGAATCTCAGTGGGAGGATTTGATCATGGCGCATACAGGTACCGGTTTTTTCGATCGGAAGGGCCATTTCTACAAGACCGCGCGCGAGGCGACGGTGAGCGACCTGGCGGCTTTGCTGGGGCAGATCGGCGAGGGCGAAAGCCTCGCGCCGGGCATCGCCTACATGCTGCTCGAACGCCGCGCCGAAATCGAGCGGCTGTTCGGCGAGCATGATGCCATGCTCGAGGAAGAGGCAGCGATGAAGGCGGCGCGCGGCGCGGAAACGCGCGACAATATCGCCAAGTTGCCGAGCCGCCCGGCTCATTGATTGGCTCAATCCAGTGCCAGATGCAGGCACTGGTTGAAGTCGGTGAGCACATAATCGGCAAAGGCCGGGCCGTTCACGAAACCGCGCCGTCGGTAGAGCGCCAGCGCGGGCTCGAAGACCGGGCCCCTGCCGGTCTCGAGGCCGAGCGTGGCAAGGCCCTCGGCGCGGGCGTGGGCGATGATGGTCTCGAGCAGCGCGGCGGCATACCCCTGCCGCAGGAAATCCGGGTGGGTGCGCATCGACTTGACCTCGCCCGAGCGCGCATCGAGGCGCTTCAAGGCACCGATCGCAGCGATCCGCCCGTCGATCTCGAGAGCCCACACCGTCACCCCCTCGGCCCGCAAGCCGCTCAGGTCGAGCGCGAAGCTGAGGCCGGGCGGCGAGCCTTCGCGCATCGCGCGCTGATGGTAAGTGGCCAGCTCCTGCACCCGGGGATCGTCCAGATCGGCCAGATCGATCCGCATCCTCACCCCTCCACGATTGCCACCGCCCTGATCCACCCCGCACTGGCGCGCTCGATCTTCACCGGAAAGCAGCTCACCATGAAACCGTGGGGCGGCAGGGCGGCGAGGTTCGCCAGCTTCTCGATCTGGTAATAGGGGCGGATGCGCCCGGCCTTGTGGCCTTCCCAGATGATCGCCGGGTCGCGGCTCTCGGCCCAGCGCTTGGCGGTGTGGCTGAAGGGCGCGTCCCAGCTCCAGGCGTCGGTGCCGACCACCTCGATCCCTTGCGCGGTGAGCCACAGGGTCGCCTCGGCGCCGAGGCCCACGCCCTGATCGGTGAAATTGTCGGTGCCGTAGAGCGCGCCCGATTGCACCAGCACGATATCGAGCGGCTGGAGCGTGTAGCCGATCCGCGCCAGTTCCGCCTGCACCTCGGCGGCGCTGACCACATGGCCGTGGGCAAGCGCGCTGAAATCGAGCTTCACGCCGGGGCGGAAAAAGCGGTCGAGCGGGGCCTCGTCGATGCTCGGGGCGGGGCGCGCGCCGCTATCCGTGGTCGAATGGAAATGCCACGGCGCGTCCATGTGGGTGCCGTTGTGGGTGGATAGCACGACGAATTCGACTGCCCAGCCTTCGCCATCGGGCAGGTCCTCGCGGCGAAGGCCGGGGAAGAACATCGCGATCTGTTCCCACGTGGTCTCGTGGGTCATGTAGGTGACGCGGGGCCGCATCACCTCGGGATCGGAGACCACATCGTTGGTGATCGGGATCGAGAGGTCGATGAAACGGGTCATCCGGCCAGTTCCTCGTCCATGAAGGCGGCGATGTCGGCAAGGTCGACATCGCGCGCCACATAGGCCTCGCCCAGCGCGCGCAGCAGGAGGAAGGGCAGGGTGCGCCCTTCCGCCTTCTTGTCATGGCGCATGTGATCGACGAGGGCAGCGCCGTCGCAGGCGAGGCCGAGCGCGGGGAGCGCGGCCGGCAGCCTCGCCTCCGCAATCGCCGCCGTCGCCCGGGCGGCATCCCCGGCGGAAATCTCGCCCCGCCGCGCCGAATATTTCGCCGCCAGCACCATGCCCAAGGCAACCGCCTCGCCATGCAGCAGGCGTTCGGAAAAGCCGGTCTCGGCCTCCAGCGCATGGCCGAAAGTGTGGCCCAAATTGAGCAGCGCGCGAAGGTCGAGCGTCTCGCGCTCGTCGGCCGCCACGATGCGGGCCTTCATCGCGATGCTGGTGGCGACGGCGTGTTCGAGGGCGGCGGGCTCGCGGGCGAGCACTCTGTCGCCGTTCGCCTCGAGCCAGGCGAAGAAGGCCGCATCGCCGAGCAGGCCGTATTTCAGAACCTCGGCGAAGCCTGCGCGCATTTCGCGGTCCGGCAGGCTGCCCAGCACCAGCGGGTCGATCAGCACCTGCGAGGGCTGGTGGAAGGCGCCGATCAGGTTCTTGCCGGCGGCCGTGTTGATCGCGGTCTTGCCGCCGACCGAGCTGTCGACCTGTGCCAGCAGGGTTGTCGGCAATTGCACGAAGCCCACCCCGCGCTTCACCACCGAGCAGGCAAAGCCGACGAGATCGCCGACCACGCCCCCGCCCAAAGCAAACACATGGTCCTTGCGGGTGACGCCCAGCGCCAGCAGCCAGTCGCACAGCTTTTGCAGCACGCCCCAGGTCTTGGCGTCCTCGCCCGGCGCGACCACGAACCAATCGGCGGCAAGCCCGTGCGCGGCGAGATGCGCATCGATCCGTGCGGCGAAGAGCCGGTGGGTGTGGGTGTCGGCAACGAAAGGCACAGGCCGCTCAGGGCCATATCCCTTGAGGAACGGCGCGGCAGTCTCGGCGAGGCGGGTGAGCAGGCCCTCCTCGATCACCACCTCATAAGCGCGCCCGGCCAGAGCGACGGGGATTACAGCCATTGATCAATCGCCTCGATGATCGCGCGCGCGGTGTCGGCGTGGGGGCCGGTCTCGCTGCGCACGCGGATATGCGCCTCGCCGTAGAACGGCGCGCGCTCGCGCGCCAGCCGGGTGAGGATTTCCCTGGGGTCGCCCTGCTTCAGGAGCGGACGGTTGCCGCGGCGCGCGGTGCGCTCGACCAGCGTGTCGATGTCGCAATCGATCCACACCGCGATGCCCTTCTCGAGCACCGCTGCGCGCGTCTGCGGATCGACGAAGGCACCGCCGCCGGTCGCGATCACGCCGTGGCCCTCGGCGAGCAGGCGGGCGATCACGCGGCGTTCCCCGTCGCGGAAATGGGCCTCGCCAAAGGCCTCGAAGATTTCGGGGATCGAGCGCTGGGCAGCCTCGGCGATGGCATCGTCGGCATCCACGAAGTCACGGCCCAGGAGGCCCGCAAGCTTCTTGCCGACCGTCGACTTGCCCACGCCCATCAGCCCCACCAGCACCACCGGGCGCGCGATGCGCGCGGCGATGGCGGCGATATCGCGATCATGGGGGGAGGGGCACGCGGCGGACATTGCCGCAAGGCCTATAGATGGGCTAGGGCACGCGCAATATGGCAAACTCGCGGCAAGAGCGTCTGACCCCCGGCGGTTTCGAGCGGTCTCCCCTTAAGCGGGGCGCGGGGCGCTGGCCGTGGCTGGCGGGCTTTGCCGTGTCCGGCCTGCTGGCGCTGGCGTGGTTTGACGGGGGCGAGAAGGCGCTGCGGCCGATCGCACAGGATGTGGCGCTACCGGAGCAGGGGCAATGACCGCACGCAGGCACAGGTTCGGCATGGGCGTGCTCGCCACCGGCGTCGCCGGCGCGCTGGGCGCTGCGGGGCTCGCAGGCCTGGCGATGGCGCAGGGCAAGCCCGAATCGCTGCTGCCGCCCGGGTTCGACGATCCCGCGCCCGCACCGAGTCCCCGCCAGAGCTCGCAGCCCCGTCCCGGCCAGAACCAGCCGCCCGCGCAAGGGCAGCAGCCACCCGCCCAGCCGGGCGCCGCGGCGGTGCCGGGCGCGGCGATCGATCCGGCGAGCCTGCCCCCGCTGCCCGCGATCAGCCGCGAGGATCTGGCGCGCCTGCCGAGCCTCGAGCAACTCGAGAACATGTCGACCGAGGAGCTCGACCAGCTGCTCGGCCTGAAGCCCAGGAGCGACATGCCCGCCGGCGCACAGCGCGCGCTGACCCGCGTCGGGGTGCTGGCGGTGGACGAAGGCGGGCTGCCGCCGGTGGCGCTCGCCAACCAGTCGGACAAGCTGGTGCGCGCGGTGCTGGCTGGCACGCAGGGCCCGCTGGTGTCGCGCTGGGGGCATATTCTCCTGCGCCGTGCGCTGGCGAGCCGGCTGGCCGCGCCGCTCGGCATGGACCCGGCCGAGTTTGCGGCGCTGCGGGTCGGCGTGCTCAACCGCCTGGGCGAATTCGCGCTCGCGCGGGCGGTGGTGCAGGATATCGATACCGCCAACTGGTCGCCCGCGCTCACCCAGGAGGCGCTCGGTGCCTATCTGGGGAGCGGCGACATCACCGGGGCCTGCCCTGCGGTGCGGCTCCAGGGCTCGCAGCGGCAGGATGGCGAGTGGGTCATGTGGCAGGCGATCTGCAACGCCTATGCGGGCGAGAGCGCGCTGGCCGCGACCCAGCTTGACCGGGCACTGTTCCGCGGCGCGGCGCCGCGCGTCGATGTGTTGCTGGCGCGGCGCTTTGCGGGCGCGGCGGGGCGCGGCAACCGCGGGGTGAATATCGAGTGGCAGGGGGTCGATGACCTCAACCCGTGGCGCTTCGGCCTAGCCAACGCGGTGGGCGAGCCGCTGCCGGGCGGGCTGCTCGACAATGCCTTGAAGGCGCGCGGCGGGGCCTATTACGCCCGCAGCGGCGCGCTGCTGCCGATGCTGCCCGCCGCCCAGCGCGCCGCCTTTGCCGGACGCGCCGCGCGCGAGGGGATCATGTCGGCCGATGCGATGGTCGATCTCTATGCCGAGGTCTATGCCGATCCTGCTGCCAGCGGCGATCCCGACACCCATGCCGCCGCCCTGCGCGAAGCCTATCTCGCCACCGACCCCGCCGACCGGATCGCCGCGATGCAGCGCCTGTGGGCGGACGGCGCGAAGCTGGGCGGGGGAGATGGCTACGGTGCGCGCGTGCTGACCGCCTATGCCGCCGCGCGCATCCCCGCCGCTGCCGAGAACGCGGGCGCGGCGGGCGACCTCATCGCCGCAATGCTCGCCGCCGGGCTCGATCGCAACGCGGGTCGCTGGCGGACGGTGGTCGAGGAAGGCTCGATGGGCTGGGCGCTGATCGCCCTCACCGCGACCGACACCGCCGCCATCGGCCAGGGTGGGGTCGAGAAGTTCATGGGCGATGACGCGAGCGATGAGCAGCGAAAGTCCGCCTTCCTCGTCGCCGGGCTTGCCGGGCTCGGCAAGCTGACCGAGGGCGATGCTGGCGCGCTGGCGAGCGATCTGGGCGTCGATCTGGCGCGCAAGACCCGCTGGACCGCCGTCATTTCCCGCGCCGCTGAGGTCGGCAATCCGGCGCTGGTGACGCTGCTCGCGGGGCTGGGGATGCAGGGGACGAGCTGGTCGCAGATGACCCCGCTGCACCTCTACCACATCACCGCCGCGCTGACCCGCGTGGGGCTGGTGGCCGAGGCCCGGATGATCGCCGCCGAGGCCGTCGCGCGGGGCTAGAGCACTTCCCCACGATCCCGGATCACCCTGACGGAGCCGAATTTTGCCCGGCGCGCGAAGAGAGGAGGGAGCCATGCAGAAGCATAGTGACCGACGATCGGCGTGGCGCTGGGCAAAAATCGGCCCGCCTCTTTCGGGTTGCACCACGAAGCCCGCGGGCTGCGTCACGGCACTTGCAGGGGCAACCAGCCCCTGCTGCGCGCCGTTCCTACCGTGCGGGCTTCCTGGCGCAAGCAGGATGAACCGGGATCGTGGGGAAGTGCTCTGATGTCCGCCAGCACCGAGGCGTTCCTCGCCATGCTGGCGGCCGAGCGCGGCGCGGCGCTCAACACGCTCGCCGCCTATCGCCGCGATCTCGAACAGGCCGAGGAGGCGATCGGCGATCTGGCTGCGGCCGATCGTGACGCCGTTGCCAGCCTTGCGGGCGAATGGGCGAGGCTCGCCCCTGCCAGCGCGGCGCGCAAGGCCTCGGCGCTACGGCAATTTTTCGGCTTTGCCATCGACGAGGGCTGGCGGGCCGACGATCCCTCGGGCGCGCTGCCTGCACCGCGTTTGAGGCGCCCGCTTCCCAAGGTCATGGGCCACGACCAGATCGCCGCCCTGTTCGCCCGCGCCGAGGAGGAGGCCGCGGGCGACGATCCCAAGGCGGTGCGGCTGCTCGCGCTTGTCGAGCTGCTCTACGGATCGGGCCTGCGCGCGACCGAACTGGTCAGCCTGCCGGTCATCGCCGTGCCGCGCGATGCGCCGTTGCTGACGGTGACGGGCAAGGGCGGGACAAGCCGGATGGTGCCGGTGGGCGCGCGCGCGCTGGAAGCGGTGAGCCGCTGGCTTGCCCTGCGCCCGGCATCGCCGCCTTCACGCTACCTGTTCCCCTCGGGCAAGACCGGGCACCTCTCGCGGGTCCGCCTGTTCCAGTTGCTCAAGGCGCTGGCGGGCAGGGCGGGGCTCGATCCTGCCGGCATCAGCCCGCATGTGCTGCGCCATGCCTTTGCCACGCACCTTCTGGAAGGCGGCGCGGACCTGCGCGTCCTGCAAAAGCTGCTCGGCCATGCGGACATTTCCACCACCCAGATCTACACGCATGTCGATGCCGCGCGCCTCGTTGCCCTCGTCAATTCCCGTCATCCGCTTGCAACCCGCACAACATCCGACTAGCGCCGGGCGATGATTTCCTACCTCGATTTCGAGAAGCCGGTCGCCGCCCTCGAGGAACGCATCGCGCAGCTGCGCAGCGTCAACGCGCTGCATGATGTCGATGTCGCCAGCGAGATCGGCCGGCTCGAGACCAAGAGCGCCGAATTGCTGGCGAGCACCTATGCCTCGCTCTCGCCCTGGCAGAAGACACAGGTGGCGCGGCACCCGCAGCGTCCGCATTTCCGCGACTATGTCGCCCATGCTTTCAGCGACTTCATGCCGCTGGGCGGTGACCGGCTCTATGCCGATGACCTTGCGATCATGGGCGGCTTTGCACGGCTGGGCGAACGGCGCGTGATGCTGATCGGTCACGAAAAGGGCCACGACACCAAGACGCGCATCGCTCACAATTTCGGGATGGGCAAGCCCGAGGGCTACCGCAAGGCGATCCGCCTGATGGAACTGGCGAGCCGATTCGGCCTGCCGGTGGTGACGCTGGTCGACACCTCGGGCGCCTTCCCCGGCATCGAAGCCGAAGAACGCGGCCAGGCCGAGGCAATCGCGCGCGCGACCGAGGCGTGCCTTGCACTGCGCGTGCCGATGGTCGCCGCGATCGTCGGCGAGGGCGGCTCGGGCGGGGCGGTCGCGCTGGCCAGCGCCAACCGGGTGCTGATGCTGGAACATGCGGTCTATTCGGTGATCTCGCCCGAAGGCTGCGCCTCGATCCTGTGGCGCACCTCGGAAAGGGCGGCAGATGCGGCGCAGGCGATGAAGGTCACCGCGCAGGATCTGAAGCGGATCAATGTCATCGACCGCATCGTCAAGGAGCCCCTCGGCGGTGCCCACCGCGATTCCGTAGCAGCCGCGCGGCTGCTCGGGCAGGCGCTTGCCGAAGAGGTCGATGCGCTCGCGCCCAAGAGCGCCGAACAACTGGTGGCCGCGCGAGAAGCCCGCTTCCTCGCGATCGGCGGCTGACCGGCAAACGCAGGTTAAGGTTCCGTCTGCCACCTCCCTGATGCATGAAGCATGTCCGACAGGCTGCGGGACAGCAGCAAGGGACAGGCGGAAAGGGACGGAAAAGACAATGGCACGTATGACACGCAAGGCGCTCGCCTTCGGGGTCGCCTCGGCGGCGCTGGCGGGGTGCATGACCGCCGATGCGAAGATCCCCACCAACGCAACCCCGATCACCCCTGCCGAAGCCAGGCAGGGCGCCGAATATCACCCGCAGCTGCTCGCCGAATTCGGCGGGGCGATGACCGGCCCGCACGCGACCTATGTCGAACAGGTCGGCAAGAATATCGCGGTGCAATCCGGGCTCGGCAATGCGCGCGAGAGCTTTACCGTCAGCCTCCTCAATTCGCCGGTCAACAATGCCTTCGCGATCCCCGGCGGCTATATCTACACCACCCGCCAGCTGGTGAGCCTGATGAACAGCGAGGCGGAGCTGGCCGCGGTGCTCGGGCACGAGGTCGGCCATGTCGCCGCGCGCCATTCGCAGCGGCGCCAGAAGGCGGCCACCACCAACACGCTGCTGGGGCTGGGCGGGGCGATCCTGTCGGGCCTGCTCTTGGGCGATTCGGGGCTGGGGCAGACCCTGTCGCGCACCTTCCTGCAAGGCTCGCAGCTCTTGACCCTCAAGTTCAGCCGCAAGCAGGAGCTGGAGGCGGACGGGCTCGGGATCGAGTATCTCGGCAAGGCCGGCTATGACCGGCGCGCGATGGGCACGGTGCTGGCAAGCCTTGCCGCGCAGAACGCGCTCGACGCGCGGCTTTCGGGGCAGGATGCGAGCGTTCCCGAATGGGCCTCGACCCACCCCAATCCGGCCAGCCGCGTCCAGAGCGCGCTCGCCAAGGCGGGCGCCACTGCGCCGGCAGCGGGCGCAGCGATCGCCAACCGCGACACCTTCCTCGCCCGGATTGACGGGCTGCGATACGGCGATGATCCGGCGCAGGGCGTGATCGAGGGCAGCACCTTCATCCACCCCGACCTGCGCCTCGCCTTCACCGCGCCCCAGGGCTTCTACATGGTCAACGGCACGCGCGCGGTGAGCATCCAGGGGCAGAGCGGCAAGGCGCAGATGACGACGGCTGCCTATAGCGGGGACCTCGAGGCCTATGTGCGCAGCGCCTTTTCGGCAGCGGGCGGGCAGAACAGCACGCTCGCGCCGCAGACGATCGAACGGACCACGGTCAATGGCCTTCCGGCGGTGATCGGCACGGCGCGGGTCAACAACGGCAGTTCGCCGGTCGATCTGGTGGTCATCGCCTATGAGTTCGCGCGCGATCAGGCCTTCCACTTCGTCGCCATTGCGCCGGCCGGCCGGGCGACGACCTTCAATCCAATGTTCCAGTCGATGCGGCGGATCTCCGCCGCCGAAGCGGGCGCGGTGGTGCCGAGGAAGCTCCAGGTGGTGACGGTGACCCGCACCGATACGGTCGCCAGCCTGGCACGGCGCATGGCTTATGATACAGCGCAGGAAGAGCGCTTCCGGGTGCTCAATGCGCTGAGCGGAACGGCGAGCGTGACCCCGGGCCAGAAGGTCAAGCTGGTGGTGCGCGGGAAATAGGCGAGCTGCCTGTTTGCGGCCAACCACGGCAGGGTCTGCACCGGGCGCCGGCGCGGGGGAGGAAACAAAAACGGCGGGGATCGCTCCCCGCCGTTCTTGCCGGTTCCCCTGAGCTGAAAGCTTAGGCGGTCGTGCCCTTCGACATCTTGGTGTTGACGTTGCTGAAGGTGCCCGACAGGGTCGAGCCGAGGTTGGTCATCGCGGTGATCGCGGCAACGGCGATCAGCGCAGCGATCAGGCCGTATTCGATGGCGGTGGCACCTTGCTGGTCCCGGACGAGGCGCTTGAAGAAGGTCATGAGTTGGTCTCCTGGCTGGGCATTTGTAAAGCTTTCGAGCCGCCTGGTCTTGGGCGGTCCGACGTAAAATTATCCGACACTCATTGATAAATGACTAACTTTTCGACAATTCGCCGGTAACCACAAGTTGCGGCGCAAGAACGGGTTGTGCAGTGCGCGCAATGCGGGGCGGAGCGGCGCGCGTGCGGGGCACTGCGGGTGGCATTGCCTGCTGCAACGCTTGTTCTGCGGTGGTGCTGAAAGCGGCCGGGCGGCCGTGCCGGGGGCAATGGGCGTGTGTGGCTCCTGGCGGAGCGCAGGAGCGGGCCACGCCCGATGGGGCGATGATCAGGCCGTGCCCTCCGGACAAAGAAAAACGGCGGGGATTGCTCCCCGCCGTCGTTCTTTTTGCCTGAGGCCGTCGCTTACGCGGTGGTGCCCTTGGTCATGTTGGTGTTCACGTTGGTGAACGTGCCCGACAGGGTCGAGCCGAGGTTGGTCATGGCGGTGATCGCGGCGACGGCGATCAGAGCGGCGATCAGGCCGTATTCGATGGCGGTGGCGCCCTGTTCGTCGCGGACGAGGTTCTTGAAGAAGGTCATGTCTAGTCTCCTGGTTTGGTCTTCGGTACCCGTGCCCCCCTGTGTCGCGGCGGGCTGACTTTAATTAGACTGCCAGTTGTTGAGAAATTCCTAACTCGGCGGTGTCCGTCGAATTTTTATTTCACCATGGCAGCCATACTCTTGCTTTGAACGCTGTCCCACATGTTGTTGGTCGTCGTGGCAACACCCTGGAGTGCGGCAATCATGGCGATCACAACGAGCGAGACGATCAGTCCGTATTCGATAGCGGTGGCCCCCGACTGGTCGTCGACAAGCCTTTTCAAGAATGTCGACAGCATCGTGGAACCCTCTACGTCCTGCGTTCTGACGTGGCCGAGAATCGGGCGAAAACGTTAACAATGGGTTGATGGGGGGCGGGCGGATGGAAAGAATACCGACATGACGATGGCCTGGATCGCAGTGGTGGCGGGCGCCCTTCAGCGCGGCGATGGCCTGTGGCTGATGCACCGGCGGCCTGAAGGAAAGCATCATGCCGGCCTATGGGAATTCCCGGGGGGCAAGGTCGAACCTGCCGAAATGCCCGCCGACGCCCTGGTGCGCGAACTGGGCGAGGAACTGGCAATCGCCTGCAAGGTCAATGACCTCGCGCCTTGCGGCTTTGCCGAAACCGCAGGGGAAGCGGGCAGCGGCGCACTGGTGCTCCTGCTCTACCGGCTCACCGGCTGGCAGGGCGAGCCGCAGGCGATCGAGGGCGGCGCAGTGGGGTGGTTCACCCCTGAACAGATCGCCGTGCTGCCCAAACCGCCGGTCGACACGGCGCTCGCCGCACGGCTCTTTCAATTTCGCTGATTCGCGAGCGAACCCACTTGCCAAGCCCGACAGGCGCCCCTAAAGGGCCCCCCTCAGCGCGCACCCGTAGCTCAGCTGGATAGAGCACCAGACTACGAATCTGGGGGTCAGAGGTTCGAATCCTTTCGGGTGCGCCAACAAAACAGCCGGTCCCATCGGGGCCGGCTTTTTTGGTGGCGGACCATGAGATATGGCGAAGCCGGCATGCCGCCCCCCTTCAATCCTCCACGCTGTCCTCGAGCGCGTGCATGTCATCGTCCGACAGACCGAAATGGTGGCCGGCCTCGTGGATCACCACATGGCGCACCAGCGCGGCAAAACCGACACCGGTGTCCTCCATCTCGGCAAGCAGCGGCTGGCGGAACAGGGTGATGACGGGCGGCAGTCCCTCGCTGTCCCACTGCGTCCTCTCGGTGAGCGGCACGCCTTCGTAGAGCCCGGTCAGATCATAGGGGTCCCCGATCCCCAGCGAATCAAGCTGTTCCGCGCTTGCGAACTCCTCCACCCTGAGCGCCACGCCCGCAAGCTCGCGGGCGAAGACCTCGGGAAGCCGCGCCAGCACGGCCCGGGCGACGGATTCGAATTCGGCAGCAGAAGGCGCGCGCATGGCGGATTTGCGTCCTTTCGGGGACATGAGGGGATGAATTGCGGAAAATGCCGATTACATTTGCACAGGTGGTGTCGGCATCCATCGGCTGCAATCGGCGTATCTTGGCGGAACGTCTCGGAATGTCGATGGTTGACGTCACTCGGGATCGACAGGCGAGGGGGCTCGATCAAGAGCCGATGAGTGAAGAAAGACCAGGCACCATGAATCATATCACCGCCCACGATCACGACGACGTGTTCGATCCGGAAAACCCGCTCGGCAAGCCCGAGGTGCCCGAACATGTGCAGGACGCGATCCGCACGCTGATCGCCTGGGCGGGGGACGATCCCTCGCGCGAGGGCCTGCTCGACACCCCCAAGCGCGTGGGCCGCGCGTGGCTCGAATATTGCGAGGGTTACCGCGAGGACCCGGCGATCCACCTCACGCGGCAGTTCACCGAGGTGGGCGGGTATGACGAGATCGTGCTCCTGAAGGACATTCCCTTCCAGTCGCATTGCGAACATCACATGGCCCCGATCGTCGGCAAGGCGGCGATCGCCTATCTGCCGAGGAACAAGGTCGTCGGCATCTCCAAGCTCGCGCGGGTGCTGCACGGCTATGCCAACCGCTTGCAGATCCAGGAGCGCCTCACCGCCGAGGTCGCGCAGTGCATCTGGGACCATCTCGACCCGCACGGCGTTGCCGTGGTGGTTGAGGCCGAGCACGGCTGCATGACCGGACGCGGCGTCAAGACCCACGGGGTGGGCATGGTCACCAGCCGCATCCTCGGCTGTTTTCTCGAAGACCATCGCAGCCGCAAGGAAGTGATGAGCCTGATGGGCTACTGACACCGCCCTTCGCCGCGCCGCGCCCGGACGAGGGTGCGGTGCGGCAGGCCGTGTGGTCCGCGTGGTGATATAGCATATCGCGTTCTTGGCCGCCCGCGCGCCGCCTGCTAATCCTGCGTTGTCCGACGGCCAACAAGGCCGCGACATGCAGGAGAGACCATGATGAAAAAGCTCCTCTTGAGCGCAGCCGTGCTCGCCGCCAGCCTTGCCGCGCCTGCGCTGGCGCTGGAGCACGAGGTGGTGATCGACCACGCCGAGGGGCCGATTGCGGCCGATTACAAAGGTACGGTGACGGTCGCGACGCGCCAGGTGGGCACTGCCGGTGCCCCCGGTCGGCCGAGCACGCTGTCCTGCCGGTGGACCGCAAGGCTCGAGGTAGAGCGGGTCGCAACCGTGGGCGCGGTGTTCCGCTCGCAGCGCATCCTTGCGCAGGACAAGGTGGCGAGCGGCTTGCGCCCCGGCTGGTGCGAGACCCAGACAAAGGCGATCGACCGCGTGGTGGCGGCGCGCCGCGACGCTTTCCGCAGCGCCATGCTCGCGCTGGTCGAACAGGACCGCACCGCACTCCTTGCCGAGGCCGACAGCGCGGCGGGCAGCACCCGCAGCTGAGCTGCGAGGGCCGATACAGGGCACACGCGGGGCGGGGCGATCATGGTCCCGCCCAGCTTTCGCATTTGCGAAAAGAGGCAAAGCCTCATAGCGTTGACGCCCACCTTCCCAGGAGATTGCCGATGCCGCGCATGCCCGCCCGCCCGCTTGTGTTTGCTGCCGCGCTTGCTGCCGGACTTGCCGCCTGTTCGGGAGGGGATGCCACCGAAACCGCCGCCACCAAGCCGGCAGGCGAGGTGCCGCCGGTGATCGCGGAGCGGCAGGAGAACTTCAAGGCGATTGGCGCGGCCTTCAAGGCGGTGCGCGGCGAGCTCGATCGCGATGCGCCCGATTTTGCGACCATCGCCGCCAAGGCGAGCCTCATCAACGCGCGCGCAGGGCAGATCGCGAATCACTTCCCCGCCGGCACCAGCACCGAAGACGGCTTCAAGACCGAGGCGCTCCCGGCAATCTGGAAGACGCCCGCGGAGTTCAAGGCCGCCGCGCAGATGCTGGTCGATGAAAGCGCCAAGCTGGCGAGCCTCGCGCCGGGCGGCGACAAGGCGGCGATCGGTGCGCAGGCGATGGCGATGGGCGGGGCCTGCAAGGGCTGTCACGACAAGTTCCGGCTCGACGACGAGAAGTAACCGGTGAACGACACCCGGCTGCCGCGCGCAGGCCTTTCCCCCGATGTCAGCGTGTGGGACCCGCTGCTGCGGATCGTCCACTGGAGCTTCCCGCTGCTGATCCCGGCCCTGTGGTGGACGGCCGAGAACGACAAGTGGGCGCTCCACAAGCGCCTGGGGCTGGTGCTGCTGGGCCTCCTGGTGTTCCGCCTGCTGTGGGGCTTTGCCGGGCCGCAGACGGCGCGGTTTGCGCAATTCGTGAAGGGGCCGCGCGCGGTGCTCGCTTACTTGCGCGGGGACAAGGCGGCCGGACCGGCCATCGGCCATTCGCCGCTCGGCGGGTGGAGCACGATGGTGCTGCTGGCCGCGATGCTGCTTCAGGCGAGCCTCGGACTGTTCGCGGGCGATCCCTTCGACGGGACCACCGGGCCGCTCAACCCGCTGGTGGGCGCGGCGCTTGCGGACGCGATCACCGAAGGGCACGAGACCCTGTTCTGGGTGATCGCCGGACTGGTGGGCCTGCACCTTGCCGCGATCTGCTTCTATGCCGCGAAGGGCGATGATCTGTTGAGCCCGATGATCGGCGGCAGCCGCCCGCCCATGGCAGGGGTTGCGGGAATAGGCCCGGTGCCGTGGACAAGGGGGCTGCTCGCCTGCGGCCTCGCCGGAGCGCTTGCGCTGTGGGTGGCCTACGGCGCGCCGCCGCTGACCTGACGCAAAAGGGGCGCACCCCGCTGCCGGGATGCGCCCCCTTTCTCTGGACGTTCCGAAGGGCTCACAGCTGGCCGAGCATGTGCTCTGCGCTCGAGACCTTGAAGTCGCCCGGTTCCTCGACGTTGAGCTGTTCGACCACGCCATCGTTGATGACCATCGAGAAACGCTGGCCGCGCTTGCCCAGGCCAAAGCCCGAGCCGTCCATGGTGAGGCCGATCGCCTCGACGAAATCGGCGTTGCCATCGGCGAGCATGGTGATGTCCTCGCTGCCCGCGTGCTTGTTCCAGGCGCCCATCACGAAGGCATCATTGACCGCGGTGCCGACGATCTCGTCGACGCCCTTCGCCTTCAATTCGGCGGCCTTCTCGACGAAGCCGGGCAGGTGCTTGGCCGAGCAGGTCGGGGTGAAGGCGCCCGGGACCGAGAACAGCGCGACGCGCTTGCCCGCGAAGTAGTCCGAGGATTTGACCGGCTGCGGGCCTTGCGCGGTAGCCTTGATGAGAGTGACTTCGGGAAGCTTGTCGCCAACGGAGATGGTCATTGCGGGGGTATCCTCTCGTTAAGGGAGTCTGGGCGGGGTGGGTGCCGTGGCTCTCTATCGCGGCGCGGGGCGAGGGGCAACAAATAGACATATAAAGATAAGTTTATATTTGCCTCACGGGCCATGTGCCGCTAGGGGGGCTGTCGCATCAACAGACAGCCCGCCTGCGCGGGTGTGTATCTGTGCATAGGAGATAGAAAAGATGGCCACCCTCGCCGCCACCCCTGCCACCGAATACGTCATCAAGGACATCGCGCTCGCCCAGTTCGGCCGCGACGAGATCATGATCGCCGAGACCGAAATGCCCGGCCTGATGGCCCTGCGCGCCGAATACGGCGCCTCGCAGCCGCTCAAGGGCGCGCGCATCACCGGTTCGCTCCACATGACGATCCAGACCGCGGTGCTGATCGAGACCCTCGTCGCGCTGGGCGCCGAAGTGCGCTGGGCGACCTGCAACATCTTCTCGACCCAGGACCACGCCGCCGCCGCGATCGCCGCGCGGGGCATCCCGGTCTTCGCCATCAAGGGCGAGACGCTGGCGGACTACTGGGACTACGTGGGCCGCATCTTCGACTGGGCCTCGGAAGCCGATCCCGACCTGACCTGCAACATGATCCTCGACGATGGTGGCGATGCCACCATGTTCGCGCTGTGGGGCGCGCGCCTCGAAGCCGGGGAAGAAATGGGCGAGCCGACCAACGCCGAGGAGATCGAGTTCCAGCGCGCGCTCAAGGCCTTCGTCGCCGCCAAGCCCGGCTATCTCACCAGGACGGTGAAGGCGATCAAGGGCGTCTCGGAAGAGACCACCACCGGCGTGATGCGCCTCTACCAGATCGCCAAGCAGGGCAAGCTTCCCTTCCCCGCGATCAACGTGAACGATTCGGTCACCAAGTCGAAGTTCGACAACCTCTACGGCTGCAAGGAATCGCTGGTCGACGCGATCCGCCGCGCGACCGACGTGATGCTGGCCGGCAAGGTCGCCTGCGTTGCTGGTTACGGCGACGTCGGCAAGGGTTCGGCCGCCTCGCTGCGTGACGGCGGCGCCCGCGTGATGGTCACCGAGATCGATCCGATCTGCGCGCTCCAGGCGGCGATGGACGGCTTCGAAGTCGTCACCATGGAAGACGCGGTCAGCCGCGCCGACATCTTCGTCACCGCCACCGGCAACGAAGACGTGATCACCGCTGCACACATGCAGGCGATGAAGCCCATGGCGATCGTGTGCAACATCGGCCACTTCGACAGCGAGATCCAGATTGCCGCGCTTTCCAACTACGAGTGGAAGGAAATCAAGGAAGGCACCGATCTCGTCACCTTCCCCGATGGCAAGTCGATCATTGTGCTTGCCAAGGGCCGCCTCGTGAACCTCGGCTGCGCGACCGGCCACCCGAGCTTCGTGATGAGCGCGAGCTTTACCAACCAGACGCTGGCCCAGATCGAGCTGTTCACCAAGGCCGACGAATACGCAAACGACGTCTACGTCCTGCCCAAGCACCTCGACGAAAAGGTCGCCGCGCTCCATCTCGAAAAGCTGGGCGTGAGGCTGACCCAGCTGTCGGACAAGCAGGCGAGCTACATCGGCGTGCCGCAGGCCGGCCCGTTCAAGCCGGACCACTACCGCTACTAGGATGCGGCAGGGCCCGCCCGCTTCCCGCCCCGTTTTTGCACGGGCTCGGGGGCGGGCGGCCTGTCTCCCGTTGCACTCGTGCGCCTGCGCGCATAGCGGTTGAGTGATGGACCTCTCGCCGCTCTCGCTGGTGCTGATCGCGCTTGTTCTTGCCGCCTGGGCGGTGGGAGCGGGCGTTGTCGTGTTGCGCGCCAATCGCAGCGCGCACCGGGCCAAGGCGCTGCGCACCAGCGTCAAGCGGATGCAGGCCCTGCTCGATGTTGCCCCGGCGCTGCCGCTGCTGGTGCGGGTCGATGGCCGGATCGAGGCGCCCGAGCGGCTGGCGCGGATGCTCGGCCTTGCTGCCATGCCCCGATATCTCTCCGAGCTGGCCGCGCCGCCGGGCAATCCCGGGTCGGGCGGCTTCGCGCAGGCGCAGATCGAGGAGCTGTGGGGCAAGATCCAGACCACCCAGAAAAGCGCCGCGCCGTTCCGCATGGCGATCAACCTGCCGGGCTCGCAGCGCTCCCTTGCGCTTTACGGCACGCTCGCCGATCCGCAGGTCTCGCCGGGCGGAGCGGCGCTGGTGTGGGTGTTCGATTTCACCGAGAGCCATAGCGAAATGGCCCGCCTGCGCGCCGCCGCCGCGCGCGCGACAGGCGATTTCGCCGCGCTTGTCGGCCTGATCGAGGCTGCGCCCATGCCGATGTGGTTCCGCGGCGCCGATCTCACCTTGCAACTCGTCAACCAGGCCTATGTCGATGCCGTCGGCGCGGGTTCCGCGGCCGATGTGGTGCAGGGCCAGATCGAGCTGCTCGAGCCCGAGGACGACCGCTCGCCCGCCGATATTGCCCGCGCCAGCCTGCAAAGCCAGAACGCATCGGAGCGGATCGTCGCCGCCACCATCCTCGGCGCGCGCCGCACCTTGCGCGTCTCGGACCTGCCGCTGGGGCAGGAGGGCGTGGCGGGCTATGCCATCGATATCGAGGAACAGCAGCAGGCCGCGCGCGAGTTCCGCGCCTTCCGCGACGCCCAGCGCGCGCTGCTCGACCAGCTTTCGGTCGGCGTCGCGCTGTTCGATGCGGACGAGCGCCTGACCTTCGCCAACCGCCCCTTCCGCCGCCTGTTCAGCCTGATGGACGAGGCGATCGAGGCGCACACCCCGTTCGAGCGTTTCCTCGCCGAAGCGCGCGAGCGCGGGCGCACCCCCGAAGTGCGCGACTTTCCCGAATGGCGCTGCCAGCGCGCGGCGTGGTTCGGGATGCAGGCCGCGATCGAAGAAGCCTGGCCGCTGCCCGGCGGCACGCACCTGCGCGTCGTTGCCCAGCCGATGCCCGACGGCGGCCTTGTGCTCATCACCGAGGACCGCACCGAAAGCCTCGCGCTGTCCGCCGTGCGCGATACGCTGCTGCGCACCCGCACCGCCACGCTCGACAGCCTGTTCGAAGCGCTTGCGATCTTCGCGCCCGATGGCTCGGTCCAGCTCTGGAACCGCAGTTTCGCGGGCACCTGGGGCCTCACCACCGACCTGCTCGACCGGCACCCGAGCGCCGATGAACTGCTCAGCGCGATCGGCCGCAATCTGGTGCGCCCCGAAGAGGCCGCGCTGATCGGCGCGGCGGTGCGCGCGGCAACGCTCGACCGGCGCGAGAAGGGCGGGCAGGTGGAACTGGCAGACGGGCGCACGCTGCGCTTTGCCGGCATTCCGCTGCCCGATGGCAACGGGCTGCTGACGGTGCTCGACATCACCGCCTCGCAAAAGGCCGAGCAGGCGCTGCGCGAACGCGCCGAGGCGCTGGAGGAGGCCGACGCGGTCAAGGCGCGCTTCCTTGCCAACATGAGCTACGAGTTCCGCACCCCGCTCACCACCATCGGCGGCTATGCCGAATTGCTCAAGAGCGGCGCGGCGGCGGACCCGCAGGCGGCGAGCGAATATGTCGACGCGATCCTCGCCGCGGTCGAGCGGCTGACCGAGCAGGTTGAGAACGTGCTCGACCTGTCGCAGTCCGAAGCCGGGCTGCTGCCGATCCGCAAGGAGCGCCTCGACCTGCTCGACTTCCTCACCACGCTGGTGCGCGAGCGCGAACAGGCGATCATCGGCGCGGGGCTCAGCCTCGACTTGAAGGGCAGGCGCGGCCGGATCGTCGAGGCCGATCCGCGCCAGATGGGCCGTGCGATGGGCAATCTGCTCGACAATGCCATCGCCGGAACACCCGATGGCGGGCGCATCGTCATCGAGATCAAGCGCGCCGCCGATGCCGGGGCCGGGTGGAGTGCCGAGATCAACATTGCCGATAATGGCCGCGGCATGAGCGCGCAGGAACTGGCGCGCGCGTCGGGCGGGGTGAAGCCCCGCGGCGAGGGCGCGCCCGAACGGCGCACCGGCCTCGGCATTCCGCTCGCCCGCCAGCTGATCGCCGCGCATGACGGGACGCTCGAGATCGTCAGCCGCAAGGGCGCAGGCACCACCGCGACGATTCGCTTGCCGTGAGGGGCCGCTTGCCGTGACCGAGGCGCGCGAGCCTCTCCCCGATCTGGCGGCGATGGCAGCTTACGGCGCGCGTATCGCCGCGCAGGTTCGCGCGGGCGACGTGGTGGCGCTGGAAGGCGGGCTGGGGGCGGGCAAGACCACGCTCGCGCGGGCAATTCTTGCCGGGCTGGGACACGCAGGCGAGGTGCCTTCGCCGACCTTCACCATCATCGAAACCTACGCCGCACCGCCCCTGCGCCTCGCGGCGGTGCACGCCGATTTCTACCGGCTCGACGATCCGGGGGAACTCGCCGAGATCGGTCTGGGCGATTACCGCGAGGGCGCGGTGCTGCTGGCCGAATGGCCCGATCATGCAGGCGGCTTCGGCCATGAGGCCGGCTGCCTTGCAATTGCGCTCGAGCCATTGGGAGAAAGCGGGGAAGGCGGGCGGATTGCGATTGCCCGCGGCGGGGCTGATTGGGTAGGGCGCATGCCATGAGCGAACTTCCGCAAGGTCTTGCCGCATTTGTCGAAAGCGCCGGATGGGGCGGGGCCGATATCGCCCCGCTGCCCGGCGATGCCTCGTTCCGGCGCTATTTCCGGCTTTCGCGCGGTGAGGAGAGCGCGATGCTGATGCACGCGCCTCCGCCGCACGAGGACCCGGCGCCTTTCCTCCATGTCGCGCACTGGCTGAACGACAACGGCATGCGCGCGCCCGCGATCCACGCCGCCGAGCCGCAAGCAGGCTGGGTGCTGACCGAGGATTTCGGCAATGACCGGATGCGCGACTGGCTCGACGAACACCCGGGCGAGGAACGCGCGGCCTATGAAGCGGCGGTCGATTCGCTCGCCGCGCTCCACCGCCTGCCGCCGGGGCCCTTCGCGCCCTATGACATGGCGGTCTATGCCCGCGAGGCGGCGCTGCTGACCGAGTGGTACTGCCCGGCGCAGGGGCTCTGCGTCGATGTCGAAGGCTATGCGCGCGCGTGGGAAGCGGTCATGGCCCCGGTCCTCGCGCGGCAGACGCCGGGCGTCACGGTGCTGCGCGATTACCATGCCGAGAACATCATGCTCTTGGGCGGCAAGGCCGGCGCGCCGCAGGGGTTGATCGACTTCCAGGACGCGCTGGTCGGGCACCCGGCCTACGACCTCGTCTCGCTCCTTCAGGACGCGCGGCGCGATGTCGATGTGCATCTGGAGACCGCGATGCTGCTGCATTATGCGCAGGCCATCGGCGGGGCGGATGACGATTTCCTGGCGGACTACGCGACCCTAGGCGCGCAGCGCAACGCCAAGATCGTCGGCATCTTCACACGGCTCGACGCCCGCGACGGCAAGCCGCGTTACCTTGCGATGATCCCGCGCGTGTGGGCGGCGCTGGAGCGTGATCTTGCCCATCCCGCGCTCGCGCCCGTCGCCGACTGGTTCGATGCCAATATCCCGGCCGATATCCGCGCCCGCAACGGAGCAATCCCGGCGTGAGCCAGCTCGCTTCCGACACCGCGATGATCCTCGCCGCCGGGCTCGGCAAGCGGATGCGCCCGCTGACCGCGAGCCAGCCCAAGCCGATGGTGCGGGTGGCGGGAAAGCCGCTGATCGATCATGCTCTGGACCGTCTGGCGGAAGCGGGCGTGGCGCGCGCGGTGGTCAATGTCCACTATCTCGCCGATGCGCTCGAGGCCCATGTGCTCGCCCGCAAGGTGCCGCAGGTGACCGTATCGGACGAGCGCACGCTGCTGCTTGAGACCGGGGGCGGAATGGCCAGGGCCCTGCCGCAGCTGCCCGATCCGTTCTTCGCGCTCAATGCCGACAATATCTGGCTCGATGGCCCCAAGAGCGCCTTTTACGACCTCTCGCGCCGCTGGGACCCGCAAGCGATGGACGCGCTGCTGCTGGTCGTGCCCCACGCGCGGGCGGTGAACTTCAACGGGCCGGGGGACTTCCACATGGACCCCATGGGCCGCCTCTCGCGCCGCCGGGCCGGGCGGATCGCGCCCTTCATCTATACCGGCATCCAGCTGGTCAGCCACCGCCTGCTGCGCGATTGCCCGGAAGGGCCGTTCTCGACCAACATCCTCTGGAACCGCGCGATCGCGGAGGGCCGGCTTTACGGGATCAGCTTCACCGGCCTGTGGTTCGAGGTCGGCACGCCGCAGATGATCCGCCCGACCGAGGAGGCGCTGGCGGGTGGCTGAGCCCCGGACGCCCGGCCCGCTCGTCTACTCCATCGCCGCGCATCGCGGCTTCGCCGATGCGCTGGTTGCTGGCCTTGTGCCGCGCTACCGGGAGGACGGCTTCGGCCTCGCGCGCCTGACGCTGCTGGTGCCTTCGAGCAGGGCCGCGCGCACGCTGTCTGAGGCCTTCATCCGCCACGCCGGCGAGACTGGCGAAGGCGGGCTGCTGATGCCGCGCATGATCGCGGTGGGCGACCTTGATCTCGACGAGAAGCTGGGTGCGGTCCTCGACCCGCTGGGGGCTGCCGCTATCCCGCCGGCCTGCGATCCGGTGCGCCGCTGGCTGACATTGGACCGCCTGATCGCCGAAGAGCGCGCGGGCGAGGGCATGACGCCGCTCCCCGGCCGCGCCCGCCTCAACCTCGCGCGCGAGATGGCGCGGACGATGGACCGGCTGCTGGTGGAGGAGAAGACGGTCGCCGATCTGCTGGCCGATGCCGTGATCGACCAGATGGGCAATCTCGCCGAACACTGGCAGCGTTCGATCCACCTGTTCGGCCGAGTCAATGTCCGCTGGCAGGCCGACTTGGCCGAGCGCGGCGAGGTCGATGCCGCGACGCGCCGCAACCTGCTGTTCGATCACGCGGCGAAGCGCTGGCGCGAGACGCCGCCGCCGCACCCCGTTATCGCCGCGGGTGTTACCAGCGCTTCTCCCGCTTTGGCGCGGTTGCTGCGGGTCGTCTCGCAGCTCCCGCAAGGCGCGGTGGTGCTCCCCGATCTCGACCTCGCGATGGATGCCGCGGCGTGGGACGAACTGGGCCTTGCAGGCGCTTCGCAGGAGCCCGGCGGGCCGGTGTTCGGGGCGGATGATGCGGTCACCCATCCGCAATATCACCTGAAGCTCCTGCTCAACCGCATGGGCGTCAACCGCGCCGAGGTGCAGCCCTGGCACCGCCGCGGGATCGCCGCCGCCGATCCCGCGCGCAGCCGCGCGATCTCCGCGCTGTTCCTGCCCCCTCAGGCGAGCCGGTCATGGCGCACGCTCGAGGCCAGGGACCGGCGGCTTGACGGGGTGCGCCTCCTCGCCAGCGCCACCATCGAGGAGGAAGCGCAGGCGATTGCTCTCCTCGTGCGCCAGCAGCTCGAAGTGCCCGCAAAGCGCATCGCCGTCGTCACCGCCGACCGCGGGCTCGCGCGGCGCGTGGCGCAGCATCTCGAGCGCTGGAACATCGCCGCTGACGATTCCGCCGGTCGCCCGCTGGCGCTGACCGCGGCGGGGCGCCTGTTCGGCCTGCTCGCGCACGTCGCGGCCAATGGCCCCGATCCCGCCAATCTGGTGGCCGCTTTCGGCCACCCGCTGGTGAAAAGCTGGGAGGGCGGTCTGCGCGCCGACTGGCTGAGGGGCCTGCGCGCCTTCGATCGCCAGCTCAGGGGACCGTCTCCTGCGCCCGGCATGGAGCCGCTGCGCGCGGCGGCCGCCAAGGCCGGAATCGAAAGCTGGTGGGAGGAAGCCGAAGCGCTCGTCACCCCGCTCGCCGACTGGCCGGAGACAATCGCGCTGGCCGAGGCCCTCTTGCGGCTCTCGGCCGCTGCGGAAAGCTTCGCCCGCTCCGCGATCTGGGAGCGCGAGGATGGCCGCGCCTTGGGCCAGCTGGTCGAGGAATTGCGCGCCGCCGCAGAAGCGCTCGGCACCCGGATCGAGACCACCGACCTCGCCGGCGCCTTGCGCGATGCGATGGAGGCGGTGGCGGTGCGCCCGGGCTATGGCGGGCATCCGCGCGTGGCCATCTACGGCCTGCTCGAAGCGCGCATGGCCCGTGCCGATCTGGTGATCTGCGGCGGCCTCAATGAAGGCTCCTGGCCGCAGCCGCCCGGCGCCGACGCGCTGCTCGCGCCGGCGGTGCTGCGGGCCTTGGGGGTGCCGGGGGCCGAGTTCCGGATCGGGCTTGCCGCCCACGATCTGGCAGGCGCGATGGGCGCGCCGCAGGTGGTGCTCTCGCGGTCCCTGCGCGATGCCGAGGGGCCGGCGCTGCCCTCGCGGTTCGTGCTGCGTGTCGAGGCCTTGCTGGGCGCGGAACTCGACAAGGAGCACCGCGAGCGGACCATCCCCGCGATCCTCCCGCACCTTGACCGCCAGCGTCCGGCCGCGCCCGAATATCCGCGCCCCGCGCCCGATCCCGCGCCCGCCTTGCGCGATGTGGCGATCAAGGTCACGGCCTTGGACCGCCTGCTCGGCGATCCCTACCAGTTCTACGCGCAGGCGATCCTCGGGCTGAAGCGTCTCGATCCGCTGGCAGCCGACCCGTTCAGCGATCCGGCGCTGCGCGGCACGCTGGTCCACGCGATCCTCGATGGCTGGCACCGGGCCAAGGAGAACCAGCCCGGCCTCGCGCTCGCGCCCTTTGCCGCCGCGTGGTTCGCCGCAGAGCGCGTCCACCCGCTGTTCCGTGCGCTGTGGCAGCCGCGCCTGATCGCCGCACTCGAACGCTTCGAGGAGTGGATCGCCGACAACGCGGCCGAGGGGCGCACCGTGCTTGCCACCGAGATCGACGGGGTGATGGAGGTGGACGGGGTCAAGGTCCAGGGCCGGGCCGACCGCATCGACCGGCTGGCGGACGGGACGCTCGGGATTGTCGATTACAAGACGGGCCGTGTGCCTTCGAAAACCGAAGTCGAGGCCGGCTTCGCGCTGCAACTCGGGCTGCTGGGCCTGATCGCAGAACACGGCACGTTCACGGACAGGAAGTCCGGCAAGGTGGTAGAGGGCGCCGCGACAGCCTTCGAATACTGGTCCTTCGGGAAGCACGATGACGGGTTCGGCAAGCGGCAGAGCCCGATGAAGCTCTCATCGCGAGAGAGCGGGCTCGAACCGGACAAGTTCCTGCCGCACCACCTCAACAAGCTGCGCTTCGCGATCAGAGAATACATCAAGGGCAGAACCCCCTTCCGGGCCCGCGAAAATCCCGATTATCAGGGCTACACCGATTACGACCAGCTGATGCGCCTCGAGGAATGGCTCGTCCGGCTCACGGGGCAGGAGGACAAGGCATGAGCGGCGCGAGCGGCCTCGTCTTCCCGCTTGAGGACAACCAGCTTCTTGCGGCCAACCCCGAGGATAACGTGTGGCTCTCCGCATCGGCGGGGACCGGCAAGACGCAGGTGCTCTCCGCCCGCGTGCTGCGGCTGCTGCTGCGCGAGGATGTGAGCCCGTCGCAGATCCTGTGCCTGACCTTCACCAAGGCGGGCGCAGCCGAGATGGCGAACCGCATCAACGCGGTGCTGGCGCGCTGGGTGCGGCTCGATGCCGGGACGCTCGGCAAGGAACTCAAATATCTCGGCGCCGATTACGGCCCGGCCACGCAGGAACGTGCCCGCACGCTGTTTGCCAGCGTCCTCGATTGCCCCGGCGGGGGCCTCAGGATCGACACCATCCACGCCTTCGCGCAGTTCCTGATCGGCAACTTCCCGGAAGAAGCGGGACTTGCCCCGGGCACGCGGGTGATGGATGACCGCAGCCGCGAACTGCTCGCGCGCGAGGTGCTCACCGACCTGTTCGAGGATGCCGAGCGGGCGCATGATGTGCGCATCCTCGATGCGATCACCGCCTTCACCACCCGCAAGGACCCGGCCGCCTTGCACACGTGGCTGATGCGCGCCGCTGATGCGCACGAGATGTGGGCGGGCCGCGACGGCTGGCAACCGCCGATGGCGGCGCGGGTGCGCCAGACACTGGGGATGCCGGCTGATGCGGGGGAAGAGTGGCTGGCGCAGCCGCTCGACCCCGATCTCTTTCCCGATGCCGCGCTGATCGCGATCCGGGATGCGCTGCGCACATGGGGCAAGCCATCGGGTGAGCCGGCCATCGCGGGGATCGGACGCTGGCTGTCGCTTGACAGGCCGGCCCGTGTCGGGGCGACGGACTGCCTGATCGGCAAGGTGGTCAATGCCAAGCTCCTGCCCAATGGCAACCTGCGCCACGCAGCCGCGCACGAACCGCGTTTCATCGACTACCAAAGCAACGTCGCCGAGGCCCTCGCCGAGTTCGAAACCCGCCGCGCGCTCCTCGCCTGTGCCGAGGTCGTCGCGTCCGCGCTCGAAATCGGCCGCGCCTTCGCGCTGCGCTGGGAGGAGCGCAAGGCCCGCGAAGGCTTGCTCGAGTTCGGTGACCTGATCCGCAAGGCCGCCGAATTGCTCGACAATTCCGCCGCTGCCGACTGGATCCGCTACAAGCTCGATCGCCACTTCGATCACATCCTCATCGATGAGGCGCAGGACACCAACCGCAGCCAGTGGGATATCGTCGAGGCGCTGATCGAGGACTTTTTCGCCGGCGAGAGCGCGCGCGCAGACAAGCTGCGCACGATCTTCACCGTGGGCGATTACAAGCAGGCGATCTTCGGCTTCCAGGGCACGAGCCCGGAAAACTTCGCCCGCGCCAAGGAGCGCATCCATGCGAAGATCGAGGCGGCGCGGACCGGGATCGCCGCAAGCCGGGCCAACCGTCGCCAGCCCGGCTGGCGCGATCTCGACCTCGGCAAGTCCTATCGCACCGCGCAGATCGTGCTCGGCTTCGTCAACCGCGTGATCGGGATGCTCGGTTTTGCCGCTTTCGGTCTCGACCGGGAGCCGCCCGAACACATGGGCGCCGAACGTCCGGGGCTGGTGACGCTGTGGCCGCCGGTGGTGCCCGACAGGGTCGAGGCGGAAGGCGATGAGGATAGCGAGGGCGCGGGCGAGGGCGAGGGCGAGGCGGAAGGGCGCGACTGGCTGCCCAAGCACGACACGCTGCTCGCCGAGAACATCGCCCGGCAGGTGGCGCGCTGGGTGAAGGGCCCGGAGCCTTTCGTCCTCGCCAAGGGCACCTGTCGCCATGCCGGGCCGGGCGATATCATGGTGCTGGTCCGCCAGCGCAAGGCGCTCGCCGCGCAGATCGTCGCCAAGCTGCACGCGCGGGGCGTGCCGGTGGCGGGCGTCGACCGGCTGCGGCTGGGTGCGCCGCTGGCGGTGAAGGACGTGCTCGCGGCCCTGCGCTTTGCCGCGCAGCCGCAGGATGACCTCAGCCTTGCGAACCTCCTCTCCTCGCCGCTGGTCGGGTGGAGCCAGGACGATCTCCTCGCGCATGTCCCGCGCCAGCCGCGCGTGCGGCTGTGGGACCACCTCAACCGCGAGGGCGCGCCGCCCTTGGTCGCCGACACCGCCGTGCGGCTCAAGGATCTCCTGCGCCGCGCCGACTACCAGACCCCGCAGGCGCTGATCGCCTGGCTGCTCACCGGCCCGTGGCAGGGCCGCGCGCGGCTGGTGGAGCGGCTCGGGAGCGAGGCCAACGACCCGCTCGACGAGCTCCTCAACGCCGCCTTCGCCTACCAGGCCGAGCACTGGCCGAGCCTTGCCGGCTTCATCGCCTGGTTCGACGCCGGCACCGGCGACCTCAAGCGCGACAGCGACAGCGCGGCCGGGCAGGTGCGGGTGATGACCGTCCACGGCTCGAAGGGCTTGCAGGCCCCCATCGTGATCCTCGCCGATGCCACCGGCGCGCCGGGCGAGGCGGGGGATCTGGAGCTCGAGGACGACCTGCTCGTCCTGAAGCCCGACCGCAAGCGCCTCGTCCCGCTCCCTCCGCTCGGCAAGGACGAGCGCAAGGGGCGCGTCGCCGAGGCCGAGGCCGCCAAGGCCGCCGCCGCGCTGCAAGAGCACTGGCGGCTGCTCTACGTCGCCATGACCCGCGCCGAGGAGGCGCTGTTCGTCGGCGGATCGCTCAACCTCAAGGAGGCCAAGAAGGGCGTGCCGCACGAGGACAGCTGGTATGCCCGCCTCGCGCCGCTGTTCGAGGCGGCGCCGATCGACGACCCGGTGTGGGGCACCCGCCGCGAATGGGGCGAGCGCGCCGGGCCGCTGGTGCCATCGGACGCCGCCTCAACCCCTGCCGCCGACTTCGTCCTCCCGCGCTGGGTCACCACCCCGGTGGGCGAGGAGCCGCGCCCGCCGCGCCCCCTCGCGCCGTCAGCCGCGGGCGAGGAAGCGGGCGCCGCTCCGCCGCAGGACGCAGGGGCCGCGCGCCATGCGGCAAGACGCGGGAGCCTGATCCACGCCCTGCTCGAACGCCTGCCCGAGGTGCCGCCCGAGACCCGCACCGCCGCCGCGCAGGCCTGGCTCGCCCGGCAGGCGGGCGACCTTCCCGAACCCTTGCGCGCCGATCTGCTCGCCGCCGCGCTCGGTGTTCTGGAGCACCCCGGCTTCGCTCCGATCTTCACCCCGGCCGCGCTCGCCGAGGTGCCGCTGGCCGCGACCGTGGACGGCGTGGTCGTTGCAGGGACCGCCGACCGCCTGCTGATCGAGCCGGCCCGCATCACCGTGGTCGACTTCAAGACCACTCGCCGACCGCCGGCGAGCGCTGCCGACATCCCGCTTGCCACCTTGCGCCAGATGGCAGCTTACGTGGCCGCGCTCGAGACCATCTACCCGGGCCGCGAGGTGCGCGCCGGCGTGCTCTACACCCACACGCCGGCGCTGTTCGACCTCCCGCCCGAGACACTCGAGGCACACAAGAACGCCTTGCAGGCCCCGCAGCAATCCTTGCCGCTTCCCGATATTGAGTGAATAGCCGAGCGCACTAGATTGCATTCATGTGACCGGCGCTCCTATGCTCCGGCCAAAGGAGACTTGATAATGGCGACCGTCAATGTGACCGATGCGAGCTTCGCAGCCGATGTCCTCGGCAGCGACACCCCTGTGCTGGTGGACTTCTGGGCCGACTGGTGCGGGCCGTGCAAGATGATCGCGCCTGCTTTGGAGGAGATCAGCGAGGAGCTCGCCGGCGAGGTCAAGATCGCCAAGATCGACATCATGGAGAACACCGACATCGCCGCGCAGATGGGTGTCCAGTCGATCCCGCTGATGCTGCTGTTCAAGAACGGCGAAGTCGTGGCGAGGAAGCTCGGCGCGGCGCCCAAGAGCCAGTTGAAGGCATGGCTTGAAGGCGAGCTGTGATCCGCGCGGCACGGCGGGGCGCAAGCGCGCTCCGCCGGCCGTGTAGGAGACACATGAGACACTGTCCAAGGGCGGAAAACCGTGTCCCCCTGCAGCACGCCCCGTGGCCGGTTCTAGAGGTGCAGGAAGGGCGCGGGCACGGGTCATTGCGGGCATGCTGACAGATGCGGCGCGTGTAGGAAAATCCTTTTTATCCAACGACCCGCGCGATGAAGCTGTCCCAGATTTCAGGCGATGACGCGCCCACAAGGCCGGGCGCGTCGTGCTGGTCCACCCGGTAAGCGCTGCCATCGAGCCGCGCCGCCTTGCCGCCTGCCTCGTTGAGCCACAGGACGCCCGCCGCATGGTCCCAGGCAAGCGTGCGCTTGAAGCTCGAGATGTCGTTTTCGCCCAGCGCGAGGCGCGGATATTGCTCGGCGGCGCAGCGCGGGATGTCCACGAGGGTATAGTGCGGGGCGAGCCTGGCATCGACCATCGCCGACTGTTCGGGGGTGAGGAAGATGCGGCTCACCGCGGTCACCGGCGGCGCTTGCCCGGTGGTGCGCGCCGCGATCCGCTCCCCGTCCACGAACGCCCCTTCGCCCGCCCTCGCGTGGCAGAAACGGTCTTTCAGCGGGTCATAGATCCACCCTGCCACCGCCTCGCCGGCATCGGCCAGCGCGACGATGATCCCGAACGGCTCCTTGCCTTCTGCAAAGTTTGCGGTGCCATCGAGCGGGTCGATGATCCAGCACTGGCCCGCGAGGTGGTCCAGCACCGTGGGGTCGGCGGATGCGGCCTCCTCGCCCACCACCGCGACGCCGGGCGCGAGCCGGGTGAGGGCTTCGGTGAGGAAGGCCTCGACCTCGCGGTCGACGATGGTGACGGGGTCGTCGGCGCCCTTCATCTCAACCTCGCCTGCGGCAAGGTTGCGAAAGCGCGGCAGCATCGAACGCTGCGCGGCAAAGCGCATCAGATCGCGGATTTCGTCGTCCAGCGCACTCACGAACAGGCCCTCACGAACGGTAATCCGCGTTGATCGCGATGTAGCCGTGGGTGAGGTCGCAGGTCCACACTGTCGCCCGGCCTTCTGCCAGACCCAGATCGACCGCGATGTCGATCTCTTCGCCCTTCAGGTGCGCGGCCACGGGGGCCTCGTCGTAATCGTCCACCGGAACGCCGTTCTTCGCCGCCCAGACCCCGCCGAAAGCGATCGAGAGGTGGTCGCGGTCGGCCGGTTCGCCCGCCTTGCCGACCGCCATGACCACGCGGCCCCAATTGGCGTCCTCGCCCGCGATGGCGGTTTTCACGAGCGGCGAATTGGCGATGGCAAGGCCGATGGTGCGCGCGCTTGCATCGCTCGCCGCGCCGCTCACGCGGATGGTGACGAATTTGCGCGCGCCTTCGCCATCGCGCACCACCAGCTGGGCGAGGGTGCGGCACACATCGGCGAGGGCGGCGGCGAAGGCATCCGCGCCTGCGCTCTCCCAGCTCTCGATCCGCAGGTTGCCGGCCTTTCCGGTGGCGAAGACCATCACGGTGTCGCTGGTCGAGGTGTCGCCATCGACGGTGATGCACGAGAAGGTCGCGGCATTGGCGCGCTCGAGGGCCTCCTGAAGGAAGGCCGGCGCCACGTCGGCGTCTGTAAAGATGTAGCCGAGCATGGTCGCCATGTCGGGGGCGATCATGCCCGATCCCTTGATGATCCCGGCAAGCTCCACGCGCACGCCGCCCAGCATCGCCGAAGCGCCGGCGCCCTTGGTGAAGGTGTCGGTGGTGCCGATCGCCTTGGCGGCATCCTCCCAGCCGCAGGGCGCGGCCTCCAGCGCGGCGGCGATCCCTCCTTGCGCCTTGTCGACCGGCAGCGGCACGCCGATCACGCCGGTGGAGGAGACGAACACCGCGTCCATCGCGCAGGCCAGCGCCCCCGAGACCTGCGCCCGGATCGCCTCGACCGTCGCGCGCCCGCGCCAGCCGGTGAAGGCGTTGGAATTGCCCGCATTGACGATCAACGCCCGGGCGCGGCCCAGCTTCACCGCCTCGCGCCCGAGTTCGACTTCCGATGAGGCGCAGGCGCTTTTGGTGAAGACGCCCGCGACGCTGGTGCCTTCGGCGAGTTCGGCGAAGGTCAGGTCGCAGCGGTCCCACGTCTTGTAGCGCGCCCGCGCGACGCGCAGGGTGACGCCCGCAATGGCCGGCAGGTCGGGGAAGGGACGGGCGAGGGGGGAGGGATCGATCTGCATGGGATGCGCCCCTAGTGGGCAATGCGCAGGGCTGCAATCGCGCGGTTTGGCGCATGGCGGGCTTGGCGCGATTAAGCTCTCGCACAGCTTATCGCGCTATGGCGGTGGACGAATTGGCGTTTAACCTCTATCTGATCGGTTCATGACCAGGCGTTTTCTAGCCCTTCTGGCGCTGCTGACCGGCCTTGCCGCTTTTGGCGGCACGGCCCAATCTGCGATGGCATCGTCGCTGGCCGAAGCGCTGGCATGCTCGGCGAGCGTCGCTGCGACGAGCGGGGACGAGCGGGGGGTGAGCGAAAGCGTCGCCGCACAGCCCGTGCCCGCCACGATCAGCGCCACCCGCGCGGCAGAGTGCGAATGCCCGGCCCCGCCGGTGCCAGAAACGCTGCGCCTGCCGGTCTTGATGGGGATCGAGCGCGCCTACGAATAGGCGCAGCCGCTCGCACTGTCCCGATTGTCCGCGCGCCGCGCCCCTGAAGGGCCCGCGCGCATTCCCCGCACAGACACGCAAGGCGCCCGCGTTTTTCTGGGTGTTTGCGCCCGAATCAAAGGCTTGCTCCCCATGTTCAGTTCCGTCATCAAATCCGTCTTCGGCTCGGCCAACGAGCGTTACATCAAGGCCGCGCGCAAGATCGTCGCGCAGATCAATGCGTTGGAGCCGCAGATCCAGGCGCTTTCCGACGAAGAGCTGCAAGGCCAGACGAACCGCTTGCGCGGCCTCATCGACGGCGGGGCCAAGCTCGACGACATTCTGCCCGAAGCCTTCGCCACGGTGCGCGAGGCTTCGGTGCGGGTGTTCGGGATGCGCCACTTCGATGTCCAGCTGATCGGCGGCCTCGTGCTCCACCGCGGCGAGATCGCCGAAATGCGCACCGGCGAGGGCAAGACGCTGATGGCGACGCTGGCGGTCTATCTCAATGCGCTCGAGGGCAAGGGGGTCCATGTCGTCACCGTCAATGATTACCTCGCGCGGCGCGACGCGGCCGAGATGGGGCGGCTTTACAACTGGCTCGGCCTGACGGTCGGCGTGATCGTCCCCGGCATGCCCGAGGAAATGAAGCGCGATGCCTACAACGCCGACATTACCTACGGCACCAACAACGAATTCGGCTTCGATTACCTGCGCGACAACATGAAGCACTCGCGCGGGGAGATGGCGCAGCGGCCGTTCAACTTCGCGATCGTCGACGAGGTGGATTCGATCCTCATCGACGAGGCGCGCACCCCGCTGATCATTTCCGGGCCCACCGAGGACAAGTCCGAGCTCTACGTCCAGCTCGATCAGGTGGCGCGCGAGATCCCGGTCGAATGGCTCGACATCGACGAGAAGGTGAAGCGCGTGCAGCTCACCGAAGAGGGGCTGGAGGAAGTCGAACAGCTGCTGCTCGCCAAGGGGCTGCTCGCCAGCGAGAACCTCTACGATGCGCAGAACACGCAGGTCGTCCACCACCTGGACCAGGCGCTGGTCGCCAATTTCGCCCGCAAGCGCGATACGGACTACATCGTCAAGGACGGCAAGGTCATCATCATCGACGAGTTCACCGGCCGCATGATGGATGGCCGGCGCTGGTCGAACGGGCTGCACCAGGCGGTCGAGGCCAAGGAAGGGGTGCGGATCGAGCCGGAGAACCAGACCCTCGCCTCGATCACCTTCCAGAACTATTTCCGCATGTATCCCAAGCTGTCCGGCATGACCGGCACCGCGGCGACCGAAGCGGCGGAATTCTGGGACATCTACAAGGTCGGCGTGGTCGAGATCCCCACCAACCTGCCCGTCGCGCGCATCGACGAGGAGGACGAGTTCTACAAGAACACCGCCGACAAGTTCGGCGCGATTGCCAAGGCGATCAAGGAAAAGCAGCAGATCGGCCAGCCGGTGCTGGTCGGCACGGTCTCGATCGAGAAGTCGGAGCTGCTCAGCGAATATCTCGACAAGGAGGGCGTGAAGCACTCGGTGCTCAACGCGCGTTTCCATGAGCAGGAAGCGCATATCGTCGCCCAGGCGGGTCGTTATGGCGCGGTCACCATCGCCACCAACATGGCCGGCCGCGGGACCGATATCCAATTGGGCGGCAATATCGAATACCGTATCCGCGACGGGCTCGGCGAGATGCCCGAAGGCCCCGAGCGCGACGCGGCCATCGCCCGCATCCGCGCCGAAGTGGCCGAAGAAAAGGAGCGCGTGAAGCAGGCGGGCGGCCTGTTCGTGCTCGGCACCGAGCGCCACGAAAGCCGCCGCATCGACAACCAGCTGCGCGGCCGTTCGGGCCGTCAGGGCGACCCCGGCCTGTCGCGCTTCTACCTGTGCCTCGAGGATGATCTGCTGCGCATCTTCGGCCCCGACACGCTGTTCTCCAAGATGATGAAATCGAACCTCGCCGATGGCGAGGCGATCGGTTCCAAGTGGCTTTCGAAGGCCATCGAGACCGCCCAGAAGAAGGTCGAGGCGCGCAATTACGACATGCGCAAGCAGGTCGTGCAATATGACGACGTAATGAATGACCAGCGCAAGGTGGTCTACGAACAGCGCGCCGAGATCATGGATTCCGAGGCGGTCGACGATGTCGTCGTCGACATGCGCCACGACACGATCAACGTGCTGGTCGGTGCGGCGTGCCCCCCGGGCTCCTACCCTGAACAGTGGGACATCGAGGGCCTCAAGGCGCGCACCGAGGAAATCTTCGGCTTCCTGCCGCCCTATGACGAATGGCTCGCCGAGGACGAGGTCGAGCCGCAGATTCTCGAAGAGAAGCTGCGCGACCTCACCGACCAGATGATGGACGCCAAGATGGGCGAGGCCGACGCGGGCATCTGGCGGATGGTCGAAAAGGACGTGCTGCTGCGCCAGCTCGATCACCACTGGAAGGAGCACCTTTCCACCCTCGATGCGCTGCGTCAGGTGATCTGGATGCGCGGCATGGCGCAGAAGCAGCCGATCAACGAATACAAGCAGGAAGCCTTCGTGCTGTTCGAGACGATGCTCGATACCCTGCGCGAGGAGGTCACCAAGATCCTGTTCCGCGCCGAGCTGCGCTTCGAGGAGCCTGCGCCCCAGGCGCTGCCGGACCTTCCGGCGTTTCTGACCGGGCATATCGACCCGCTCACCGGCCTTGATGACAGCGCCGATGGCGATGGTTCGGAAAGCCGCCCGCAGCTGTTCGGCTCGCTCGCGGGCGGGGCGGCGGCAGGGACCGATCCCTATGCCAATCTCGGTCTCGGCCGCAACGCTGTCTGCCCGTGCGGCAGCGGGCAGAAATACAAGCACTGTCATGGCGCGCTGCCGTCGCGCGCGCTGGTGTGAGGCTTTCTCCGGGGTGAAGCGATGATCGGTGCGGTCCCGGTGCTGCTCGCGCTCGCCTTTGCGGTGACGGCGCTGCTTTATGCCAGCGTCGGCTTCGGCGGCGGGTCGACCTATTCGGCGCTGCTGGCGATCTCGGGGCTCGATTACCGGCTGCTGCCGCTGGTCAGCCTTGCCTGCAATATCGTGGTGGTGACAGGCGGCAGCATCCGCTTTGCGCGGGGCCGTGTGACCCCGTGGAAGAAGGCGCTGGTGATCGTGGCGCTGGGCGCACCGGCGAGCTTTCTCGGCGGGCTGACCCCGATCAGGGAGGCGACCTTCCTCACGCTTTTGGGCGCCAGTCTGGTGCTGACCGCGCTGACGATGCTGATTCCGGTGAAGGAGGGTGTGGAGGGCGCGCCCGGCGGTGCTGCCCGCTTCATGCCGCTTGCCGCTGCGCCGCTGGGCTATTTTGCCGGGCTGGTGGGGATCGGCGGGGGGATTTTCCTTGCCCCGCTGCTGCATCTGGCGCGCTGGCACGAAGCGCGCGGGATCGCGGCGACCGCGAGCCTGTTCATCCTTGTGAACTCGCTGTTCGGCCTGGCCGGGCAGATGGTCAAGAACGGCCCCGGCCTGCTGGGTGCAGCCATCGGCGCGAGCCTGCCGCTGCTCGTCGCGGTGGTGATCGGCGGACAGATCGGCAGCCTGTTTGCCGCGCGCCTGCTGCCGCCCCGCTGGATCCGCTGGCTGACCGCGCTGCTGGTCGGCGTCGTCGGATTGCGGTTGCTGGCGGGGGTCTAGGCGTCTGGGCCCTATCGGCACGCGCTGCCGTGAATGCGATGGCCACGCCGCGCAGAGGGTGCGGGGGCGACACAAAGGGCCCTAGCGTTCGACCACCTGCCGCGACATCGGTGCAAGCTTTGCCAGCAGGCGGTTCTGGGCGGCAAAGGGCACGCCCGCCTCGCGCATCGCGGCCTGGAGGTTTTCGACCAGCGCGTTGAGATCTGCGCGGGTGGCGCCCATTGCGGCATGGGCGGTCTTCATGTCGCGCCCGGAATAATCGCAGCCCGCACCCAGCAGATAGCAGAACTGTTCGGCAAGCGTGCGCTTGAGGCGCACCGTATCATGGCTGGCGAAGATCGCGGCGATGCGCGGGTCGGCCTCGGACAGCTCGACGGTGCGCGAGGCGATCCGGGCAATCCCCTCGCGCCCGCCGAAATCGGCGACCAGGCCAGCGCTGCCCGCCTGCGCGATCGGGACCGCAACCGCTCCGGCCGTCTTCTCCATGTCGGCAAGAGTCCGGTCAGCAAGCCGGACCGTGCCTTCCAGCTCGACCACCTTCCACCGAAGGTCTGTGATTCGCTGCCCAAGTGCTTGGGCCGCATATGCGATCGGCGATCACCTGACGCTGACCGCGGCCTATGTCGACCTCGGCTCGATCGCCACCATCCCCCGCCAGCGCGGCGGATACCTGTCCGCGCAAATCGCGTTCTGACCCCGCCGGAGCCCTGCCCATGCTGCTCGCCGCCACCGCCTCTGCTGTCCTGATGCTGCTGCAACAGGCCCCTGCCGAGGGCACTGATTGGGACGCCGAATTCGGGGTCGAGGTCAAACAGCGCGATCCCGTGACGGGCGAGCTGCCGGTTGATCCTTACGAACAGTCCAACGCCAATGCCGGGGCCGCGCCCTATGCCACAGCGGCCCAAGTCGCAGGGCAGCAAATGCGCGGCGTGGCGGATGTCGCGAAGGTGCAGGGCGATGCGCTCGCCGCGCTAATGGACCGGCTTTTCCCCTACCAGGCGGCTTCGCGCAAATTCGCTGAAGAAATGGCTCTCATCCAAGCGTCGCGCCTGTCCGATGCGGAAAAGGAGCTTGCGATCGCACGGCTCGAGAATGAGAGCTTCGCCGATCGCGCGGGTATCCGCCGGCGAGACGATGGAGATCCGTAACGGCCGGCGCGCCGCCGATGCGCTGCGCGTCACGGTGACGATGGACCAGAGCACGGGGGCGCTCGGCGCGTTCGTCACCGACGCGGCGGGGCGGGTGGTCGCGCAGGCCGCGCCCGCGATTGCGCGGGCGGGGGCGGGGATGGCGCTCGACCGCATGGCTCGCGCCAGAGAGAACGCGCTCGCATGACGCCGGGCAAGGTTCTGCTGCGCGCCGATTACGGCAGAGGCTCGGGCGAGCCGCAAGGCGCGTTTGCGGTCGCGACGCTTCCCCCGATTCCGCATTTCTGCCAGCGGTTCTGGGTCGGCAATTCGCGCGACCCCTTCGCCAAGGCGCTCGGCTTCGCGGTTGGCACGGCGGCGGCGCTGCGCTGGGAGCTGGTCGACGAAACCGGACGGATTGCGCCCGCCATGTGTGCGGCGCTGGTCGCCGAGCGCATCGGCGAGGGCGGCGCGACGGTGACGCCGATCGAGGCGGCGCGGCAGCGCCGTGCCGAGCGCGCGGCAGGCGGGTGAAACGTCCCGCTTGCACGCAATCCAGAATAGGCGGATAAGTTAGCGGCTCGACCAGGCGCGCCAACGCCGGGCCGAGCCTCACCACAATCGCAACAGGAGTGCGACATGGCTACCGATGCTCTAGGCGGACGACCGCTTCCCTTCAAGATTCCGACCGGGGTCGATGCCCTGAAAGCCCGCGACGCCGAATTCTGGCGGCTGCACGCCTGCTGGCGGCTCGCCGAGACCGAATTCGAGACTTGGGACGCCTGCCCCGATGAATGCCCTCATTCGGCCCTGCTATTCGATCGTGCGACCGAGCTGCGCGACGCGATGCTGTCGCATCCCGTCCGCACTGGTGCGGCGCTGGCGATGAAGATCGAGGCGGTTCGGGAAGGGGATTGGGGCTCGATCCTCTCAGACCTGCCGTGCGGCATGACGGTCGCCGAGGTGATCGAGGCCGACGCGGGCCGCATCGCCAAGGCCGAGATATGGGGCGCGGATGCGTTCGCAGACCTTGCCGAGGGGTGAGGGGTTCCGCTTTATTGCATGGGGGGGAGGGGCGCGATTTTCGCGCCCTTTTCTTTCCCGCCGAGCGTGGGGCAGGTTGTGGGGCTGAATTTTTAATTATTGGAAAGCGGTTGAAATTCAGCGCTTTACGAAGGTGTGTGGCTCCCCGAGTAGGATTCGAACCTACGACAACTCGATTAACAGTCGAGGGCTCTACCGCTGAGCTATCGGGGAGCAACCGGCGGCCGAAACCGCTGGCAGAGGCGCGCCTATATGGGGCGCGGAATCGGATTGCAAGGGGGTTTTGGTGCCCTCCCGAACGATACTCAGATCGGTCGCAAAGCGACCGCAAGGCTGACCGGCCGCTCGCAGCGGGCGCAGCTCTGCTGCGCGTCGAGCGAGGACCGCGCGCCGGATCGCGCGCGCAAACAGGTCATGCCGTGACGAACTGCTCGGCGACAATCCGTTCCTCGAGGCTCTGGCCGGGGTCGAACAGCAAGGTGAGATCGCAGTCACGGGTGATTTCGAGGCGCACTTCGGCGATGTCGCGCAGCTCCTTCTGGTCGGCGACCGCGGCAACGGGGCGCTTGGCGGGGTCGAGCACGCGCAGCACGATCTTCATCCGGTCCGGCAGGATCGCCCCGCGCCAGCGCCGCGGGCGGAAGGGGCTGATCGGGGTGAGGGCAAGCATCTTGCTGTCGAGCGGCAGGATCGGGCCCTGCGCCGAGAGGTTGTAGGCCGTGGAGCCTGCGGGCGTTGCCACCAGCACCCCGTCGCACACCAGTTCGCGGATGCGCACGCGGTCACCCACGGTGACCTCGATCTTGGCGGTCTGGCGGGTCTCGCGCAGCAGCGAGATCTCGTTGATCGCCGAGAGCACATGGGTCTCGCCGTCCTGCGTCAGCGCCTCGACGCGCAAGGGGGAGATCGCCCAGTGGCGCGCCTTGTTGACCTTGGCGGCGATCGCGGCGCGCTTGTCGTAGCGGTTCATCAGGAAGCCGACCGTGCCCAGGTTCATCCCGTAGGCGGGGATCACGCGGCCGGTATCCATCATCGCATGGAGCACTTGCAGCATGTAGCCATCGCCGCCCAGCACGACAGCGGCATCGGCCTCTTCAAGAGCGACCCATGGCCCTTGCGCCAGCAGCGCCGCGCGCGCTTCCTGCGCGCGCTCGGTCTCCGAGGCCAGCAGCGCAAGCCGCTGGAAGGTCATGCCGTTGCTCGCCATTCTTCCCCCTCCGGCAGCATGATACGCGGCCCTCGCACTTATCCACCGCCGCAATCCGCGCAGGACACCTGATGTGCCATAACGGCTCGGATTGCAATTGATGCGAGGCAGCCTCGCGATCAATGATTAAGAGGGGCCGGGCAAAGAGGAAGGCAATGGAACAGGGTCCGACATCGCTGCGCAGGGCGAGCGTCCGCGGGCACCTGCCCGGGGTGCGGGCAGGGGTGCTCGAGGCGGACCTGCTGCGCGCGCTCGACAGGCGCGAGATCGAGGTGTTGTTCCAGCCGCAGTTCTCCTGCGTGACCGGGGCACTGACCGGGGCCGAGGCGCTGGCGCGCTGGCGGCATCCGACGCTGGGGGCGATCGGCGCGCGCGATCTGTTCGCGGTGGCCGAGCGCGCAGCGCTGGTCGCGCCGCTCTCGCGCCACGTGGTCGCCCGCGCGCTCGAGGATGCGGCGACCTGGCCGGACAACCTCACCCTGTCCCTCAACATCACGCCCGAGGAACTGGGCGACCCGCGCTTTGCGGCCGATTTCGCGGCGCTGATCGGCCGCTCGGACATCGCCCCGCACCGCTTGATGCTCGAGATCACCGAGGACCTGCTGCTGCGCAACCTCGCCCAGGCGGCCAGCGCGCTGAAGGCGCTGCGCGGGCTCGGTTTCCGCACCGCTCTCGACGATTTCGGCGCGGGCTTCTGCAATTTCCGCTACCTGCGCGAGCTGCCTCTCGATGCCCTCAAGCTCGACAAGGCGATGGTCGAGGGCGTGCCTGCCGATACGACCGCGCTCGCCGTCCTGCGCGCGATCATCGCGCTCGCCCGCGCGCTCGGCCTGGCGGTCTATGCCGAGGGGATCGAGGACGAGATCCAGCGCGCGGCGATCACGGCGGAGGGGTGCGATTACTGGCAGGGGTTCCTGCGCGCCCAGCCGATGCCGAGCGCCGAGGTCGTGGCGCTCTCGCGCACGGCGCGCGGCATGGGGCACGGCTAGGCGGGGGCGGGGGCTCAATCCCACCACAGCGTGAAGCGGCCGGTTGCGGCGAGGTCTGCGGCCAGTTCCGCCGGATCGCCGGCATCGGGGCACAGCTGCGCGAGCTGGCCGGCCAGCGCGAGCGGGTCCGCAGGTGGCCCGCGCAGCGCCGCCCGCACGAAATCGAACCCGCAGCCGTAGATATCCAAGGGGCCGCGGCGGCAATCGCGGCGCGGCTCTCGAAAACGTAGTCGGTGCCGCCGCGCGCATTGGCGTTGGTGCCGCCGGCGATCACCGGCGCGAGGCTGTCGGCGATCGGCAGCAGCACCAGCGGGAAACGCCCCGGCGCGGCAGGACCACAATGGAACAGCACCGCGCCCTCGGCCCGCGCCTCGGCGGCCAGCCGCGCGAGGGCAGCGTCGTGGCGGCGTGCGTCATCGCCCGCCGGCACAGGCTCGCCAAGGTGCGCGTGGATGCGCGCGGCCGAGACATCGTGGAAACAGAGTCCGCCCTTGCGCCGCTTCCAGCCGGAAGGGTGGCGGCCCAAGGCAGCGCCGAGGCTTTGCGCATAGGTGGCAAAGCGCGGCGCCCGCGCGCGTGCAGGGAGGTCCTTGAGGCGAGCGCGCAAGCCATCGGCCGGACGCGGCGGCAGGCCCTTGTGCTCGGCGATCACTGCCCGGGCGCGGTGGTTGGACCTGGCGTAGAATTCGATCCCCTTGCCGGCATTGTCGCGCGCATCGAGGTCGGCTCCGGCAGCGATCAGCGCGGCGATGACGGGGGCCTTGGCGGTCTGGCACAGGTCGAGGAACACACTCGCCCCGGCGGCGGGGCGGCGCAGATCGGGATCGGCACCCGCCGCGAGCAGCAGGGCGGCCGTCACCTCGGCGGCCCCGAGCCCCGCGCCGGGCGCGATCATCGCAAGCGCGCCGGCAAGATCGCCCGCGCGGATCGCCCGGTTGAGGTCTCTGGTCGATGGCGCGGCGTTGCTCCTCGGCAGATTGCCGATGCGCCTACCACGGGGGCCGTTTCGGGAGATTTAATCGGCCACGGGCCACAAGGCGCAGACCTGCAAGAAACTCCGCGCGCGCCCGGGCATTCCGGTCTAGGGGCGCGGCCGCAACCCCGCCTTTTTCACCCCGAACGGAAACCGTCCTGCCCGTGAAGCTCCGGATCGACGCCCAGCTTGATTACTGGTTCGAACAGCCCTGCGACGTGCTTGTGCATATCGAGGCGGCGGAGCTTTCGGGGCAGGTGGTCGAAGCCTCGCGGCTGACAGCCGGCGGCGCGCTCACCCGCATTCCGGCGCAGGACGGGGTGGGAAGCCGCGCGTGGCTGGCGGTCGAGGGGCGGATGCTGGTCGATTACGCCGCCGAGGTGACCCTGACGCGCGCCGCACAAGATTTTGCCGTGCTTCCGGTCACGCCGCTCCGCCTGCTTCCGGGCGAGGCGGTGCAATATCTCATGCCTTCGCGCTACTGCCCCTCCGAGCGTTTCGCCGAACTGGTCGAGGCGCGGTTCGCGGGGCTTTGCGGCGGGGCGCTGATCGCGGCGATGAGCGACTGGATCGCCGGGCACCTTGCCTATGTGCCGGGCGCGAGCACGGTCGATACCACCGCGCTCCACACCTTCCATGATCGCGCCGGGGTGTGCCGCGATTATGCCCACCTGATGATCGCGATGGCGCGGGCCGCCGATATCCCGGCGCGCTATGCCAGCGTCTATGCCCTGCGCGCCAATCCGCCCGATTTCCACGCGGTTGCCGAGGTGTTCCTTGGCGGGGCGTGGTACATCGTCGACCCCACCGGCATGGCAAGCGCCGCGGACGCAGCGATCATCGGCATCGGCCGCGATGCGGGCGACGTCGCCTTCCTCACCGCCTTCGGTCCGCTGATGTTCAACAGCCAGAGCGTCAGGGTTGCAGCGCTCTAGGCGGCCTTCTTCGCCTTCGCAGCCTTTCTGACGATCCCCGACAGGCCCTTGGTCAGCTGGAACAGGCCGTTCAACCGGCTCAGCGGATCGCCCCAGGCGCGGTTGATGACGAGCTTCATGTCCGGGCGCAGCTTGGCGGTGTCCTTGCCGCCCTCGTTGAGGCGCGCGACATAGGCGATGAGGCCCGCCGGGTCGGGGAAGTCGTCATTGTGGAAGCCGACCAGCGTGCCCCGCGCGCCGACATCGATCTTGGCGATGTTGGCGGTGATCGCCTGATGCTTGATCTCGATCAGGCGGATGAGGTTCTTGGTCGGCTGCGGTAGATCGCCGAAGCGGTCGATCATCTCGGCGGCGAGGCTTTCGATCTCGTTCTGCCCTTCGGCCTGGTTGAGGCGGCGGTAGAGCGCCATGCGCACCGCAAGGTCGGGGACGTAATCCTCGGGGATCATGATCGGCGCATCGACGGTGATCTGGGGAGAGACCTTGTCGCGCGGGCGCTCGAGGCCCATTTCGCCTGCCTTGGCGGTCAGGATCGCCTCTTCCAGCATCGCCTGATAGAGCTCGAAGCCGACTTCGCGGATGTGACCCGATTGCTCGTCGCCCAGCAGATTGCCCGCGCCGCGGATATCGAGATCGTGGCTGGCGAGCTGGAACCCGGCGCCGAGCGTATCGAGATCGCCCAGCACCCTCAGCCGCTTCTGCGCGATCTCGGACAAGGCGACACCCGCCTCGTGGGTCAGATAGGCATAGGCGCGCAGCTTCGCCCGGCCGACGCGTCCGCGCAGCTGATAGAGCTGGGCTAGCCCGAACCGGTCGGCGCGATGGATGATGATGGTGTTGGCGCTCGGGATGTCGAGGCCGCTCTCGACGATGGTGGTCGAAAGCAGCACGTCGTACTTGCGATCGTAGAAGGCGCCCATGCGTTCTTCCACTTCGCCCGGCGCCATCTGGCCGTGGGTCGAGACGGTCTTCACCTCGGGCACATTCTCGCGCAGCCATTCCTCGATGTCCGCCATGTCCGAGATGCGGGGGACAACGATGAAGCTTTGCCCGCCGCGGTGGTGTTCGCGCAGCAGGGCCTCGCGCATCACCATGTCGTCCCACTCCATGACATAGGTGCGCACCGCGAGGCGGTCCACCGGCGGGGTCTGGATGGTGGAGAGTTCGCGCAGGCCGCTCATCGCCATCTGGAGCGTGCGCGGGATCGGGGTGGCGGTGAGAGTGAGAACGTGCACGTCGGCGCGCAGCTGCTTCAGTTTCTCCTTGTGGGTGACCCCGAAGCGCTGCTCCTCGTCGACGATCACGAGACCGAGGTTCCTGAACTTGGTGGACTTGGAAAGGATCGCGTGGGTGCCGACCACGAGGTCGATGTCGCCGCTTTCCAGCCCCTCGCGGGTCTCGGCGGCCTCCTTGGCTGTGACGAGGCGCGAGAGGCGACCCACCTTCAACGGGAAACCTGCAAAGCGTTCCGCGAAATTCTGGTAGTGCTGGCGGGCGAGCAAGGTCGTCGGCGCGACAATCGCGACCTGCTGGCCGTGCATCGCGGCGACGAATGCCGCGCGGAGCGCGACCTCGGTCTTGCCGAAGCCGACATCGCCGCACACCAGCCGGTCCATCGGGCGGCCGCTTTCAAGGTCGCCCAGCACGTCGGCGATGGCGCGTTCCTGATCCTCGGTCTCGGACCAAGGGAAGCGGTCGGTGAACTGGCCGAGGGTCTGGGGGTCGGCGGGAAGGGCCGGGGCCTGCCTGAGCGCGCGGGCAGCGGCGACCTGCATCAGTTCGCCGGCGATGGCGGTGATCCGCTCCTTGAGCTTGGCGCGGCGGCGCTGCCACGCCTCGCCGCCGAGCTTGTCCGATGCAACCGCGTGTTCGGACGAGCCGTAGCGGGTGAGCACGTCGATGTTCTCGACCGGAATGAACAGCTTGTCCCCGCCGGCATATTCCAGCGCGACGCAGTCATGCTTGCTCTTGCCGACGGGAATCGCCTCGAGCCCGAGATATCGGCCGATGCCGTGCTCCACGTGCACGACCAGATCGCCCTGCGAGAGTGCCTGAAGCTCGGCGAGTAAGGCATCGGAATCCTTGCGCTTCTTCTTGCGCCGCACCAGCCGGTCGCCGAGGATGTCGGCTTCGGTGAGGATTTCGAGCGTGTCGGAAGCAAACCCTGTTTCAAGCGGGAGGACGACCACCGCGGTGGTCTTTTTCGCCGCCAGCCCGAGCGCCTGCTGCCAGCTATCGGCGATCGCAGTCGGCGCACCAGCCTCGTCGATGATCGCCGCGATGCGGCGCGCGCTGCCGGTCGAATAGGCTGCGACCAGCGATTTGCGCGCGGACTTGCCGACCGACTTGAGGTGCGCCGCAGCGGCCTCGTAGACGTTCTCGCCGCGTCCGCGCTCGGGCGCGAAGTCGCGGGCCGAGCGGAAGCCGAAATCGACCACGCCGTCCTTTTCTTCCGCGCCAAATCCCGTTGCGCGGTGGGCGGGGAGGGCAGCCAGCGCGGCGTCGAATTCCCCGCGCGCGAGGTAGAGCGCATCTGGCTTCAGCGGACGATAGCTGCCCTTCTTCTCGCTGGCGATCCGGCCGCGCTGTTCGTGATAATCGGCGATGTCGGACAATCGCTCCTCGGCTGCGCCAATCGCGCTCTGGTCGATCACCACCACATCATCCTTGGCGAGGTGGTCGAACAGGCTCGCGAGCTTCGTCTCGAACAGCGGCAGCCAGTGCTCCATCCCCGCCAGCCGCCGCCCTTCGGAGACCGCCTCGTAAAGCGGGTCCTGCGTGGCATTGGCGCCGAACAGCTCGCGGTAACGGGTGCGGAAGCGCTTGATGCTGTCTTCATCGAGCAGGGCTTCGGAGGCGGGGAGCAGCAGGTGGCTGTCGATCCGCTCGACGGTGCGCTGGGTGGCGGGATCAAAGAGGCGCAGGGATTCGAGCTCGTCGCCGAAGAAATCGAGCCTGAGGCCGCTTTCCAGCGCGGAAGGGAAGATGTCGACGATCGAGCCGCGCACCGCAAATTCGCCGTGGTCGATCACGGTATCGGTGCGGCTGTAGCCCTGGCGGGTGAGCAGCGCGGTCAGGCTTTCCTGCCCGATCTGCGTGCCGACGCGAAACGCGCGCACGCTCTCGCGCACCCGGAACGGGGTGAGCACGCGCTGGAGCGCGGCGTTCACCGTGGTGACCAGCAATTGCTGCGCGCTGCCGGGCTGCTGCAACCTGTGGAGCGCGGCGAGCCGCTCGGCGCTGATCGACAGGGCGGGGCTGGCGCGGTCGTAGGGGAGGCAATCCCACGCGGGGAAAGTGACGACCTCCACCTCGGGCGCGAAGAAGCGCGCCGCTTCGGCTGCCGCGCGCATCGCGGCGTCATCGGGCGCGATGAACACCGCCCGGCGCCCCCCCTTCGTTCCAGAGGCGGCGCGGGCAAGATCGGCCAGCACCAGCGGCAGGCTCCCGCGCGGGAGCGAGGCGAGGGTCAGCGGATCGCGGGCCGCAAGGATGCGGTTCAAATCGGGCATCGGGTCACTTCACTTGTGCCAGGGGGGCAACGCAGGAACACCCCCAACTCGAAACGAGGAGGGGGTCACACGAACGGCGGATCACCCGAGCCAAACAGCACGGACGCGGAATTTGTTCCGGGCCTTAGACGCGCGCGCGGCGCTTGTCGAACGGCGCCGAACGCCAGCGCCGCTCAGCGCGGGATATCGACGTAATCGAGCTTCTGCATCGCCGTCAGAAGATCGCCCGCGATGGGCTCGGGTGCGGCCTGCGTGCCGAGGGCCCAGGCCATCACATCGACATCGTCTTCATCGAGCAGCGCTTCGAACCACGCAAGCTCGGCCTCGCCCCACGCGGCGTGATAGCGGTCATAGAAGCCGCCGATCATGTAATCGGCCTCGCGCGTGCCGCGGTGCCACGCGCGGAATTTGGCGCGGGCGAGGCGGGTTGCGAAGGACGGGCCAGCGGAAAGGTCGTCGGTCATGCCGATCACCTAGCCACAGCTTCGCGAGCCTTCAACTCGCAATGATGCAGGCGCGGTGTTAGCCAATGCAGCCATGCGTCCCGAGGCTCTCAATCCGCTCTTCGCCGAGGTCGAAACGCTCGAAGGCGTCGGCCCCAAGCTGATGAAGCCATTGGAGAAGCTTGGCCTCAGGCGGGTCAAGGACCTGGCCTATCACCTGCCCGAACGCTTCGTCAGTCGCCGGGCGGTGAGCGACCTCGATTCGGCCTGCGAGGGCGAGCAGGTGATCATTGCGCTGACCGCGATCGAACACCGCGCCCCGCGCGCCGGCAGCCGCGGGCCCTATCGCGTGCTGGCGCAGGACGCGGCGGGCAATGTCTGTTCGCTCACCTGGTTCGGCAAGGCCGCCTACAGCGCGAAGAAGCTGGTGCCGGTGGGCGAGACGCGCTGGGTGGCGGGCCGGCTCGACCGCTATGGCGACATGCTCCAGATCGTCCACCCCGATCACATCGAGGAAGCGAGCGCGGCGCACATGGCGCGCATGTCCGAGCCGGTCTATCGCCTCTCGGAAGGCCTCACCCAGCCGAGGATCGCCGATTTCGCCGGACAGGCCCTGAACCGGCTCCCGGACTTGTCCGAGTGGATCGAACCGGGCCAGATCGCGCACGCCGGCTGGCCATCGTGGCGCGAGGCCTTGCGGCTCGGGCACGAGACCACCGATGCCAAGGCGCGCGACCGGCTGGCCTATGACGAACTGCTCGCAAACTCCCTCGCGCTGCTGCTGGTCAAGGCCGATGGCCGCAAGCGCCGGGGGCAGGCGCTGGTGGGGGACGGGGCCTTGCGGGCGAGGCTGCAACTGCCCTTCGGCCTCACTGGCGCGCAGCAGCGCTCGATCGCCGAGATCGCGGGCGACATGGCGCAGGAGGCCCCGATGCTCCGGCTGTTGCAGGGCGATGTCGGCGCGGGGAAAACCGTGGTGGCATTGAATGCGATGCTGATCGCGGTCGAGGCGGGCAAGCAGGCCGCACTGCTCGCTCCGACCGAGATCCTCGCCCGCCAGCATTTCGAGACTTTGCGCAAGATGCTGGGCCCCACGGGGGTGGAGATCGCACTCCTCACCGGCCGCGCCAAGGGACGCGAGCGCGAATCGATCCTGATGGGGCTGCTCGACGGCTCGATCCAGCTGCTGGTCGGCACGCACGCGATCTTTCAGGACACGGTCAATTACCGCGATCTGGGCCTGGTGGTGATCGACGAGCAGCACCGCTTCGGCGTCGCCCAGCGCCTCGCGCTTGCCGCCAAGGGCCGCCGCGCGCCGCATACCCTTGCCATGACCGCCACGCCGATCCCGCGCTCGCTGACACTGGCGCAATATGGCGAAATGGACGTGAGCCGCCTCGACGAACTGCCCCCCGGACGGCAGGCGATCGAGACGCTGGTGTTCCCGCAGGCGCGCATGGACGAGATGGTCGCCGGGGTGGAGCGGCACCTTGCCAGCGGCCAGCAGGCCTATTGGGTCTGCCCGATGGTGCGCGAGATCGACGGCGTCCCGGACCTTGCCGACATTGCTGCCGCCGAGGCGCGCTATGCGGCGCTGCGCGAGCGGTTCGGGGATGCGGTGGTGATGGTCCACGGCCAGTTGCGGCCCGAGGTCAAGGACGCAGGCATGGAGCGCTTCGTCAGCGGGGCGGCGCGGCTGCTGATCGCGACGACGGTCATCGAAGTCGGTGTCGACGTGCCCAATGCGACCTTGATGGTGATCGAACAGGCCGAGCGTTTCGGGCTCGCGCAATTGCACCAGCTGCGCGGGCGGGTGGGGCGCGGCTCGCTCAAAAGCCGCTGCGTGCTGCTGCGCAGCGACGAACTCTCCGAGACGGGCAAGCGGCGGCTCGCGCTGATGCGCGAGACGCAGGACGGCTTCCGCATCGCCGAGGAGGATCTGGAACTGCGCGGCGGGGGCGAACTGCTCGGCACGCGCCAATCGGGCGAGGCGGGGTTCCGGATCGCCGATCTCGAACAAACCCAGCGCCTGCTCCCCATCGCCCATGGCGACGCGCGCCTGCTGATGGAGCGCGACGGCGGCCTGACCTCCCCGCGGGGCGAGGCGGCGCGGATCCTGCTCTACCTGTTCGAGCGCGACTGGGGCGTCCAGCTGCTGCGCGGCGGTTGAGGCCGAGGGTTGCTCAGATTTTCGGCAGAAGGCAAGCGCATCGGCAGGTGCGAGGGAGTTGCCGACCTGATCGCCAGCGGCGCCGCCCGGACCGATCCCGATCCCGACCCGCTGCCCCCGCGTCAGGCGGAGGCCTGGGTGCTTTCGCGCAGCAGCTTGTCGGCCCAGGCCTGGGTTCCGCGGCTGATCACCTGCCACGCTGCCTCGAAGGCAGCGGCATCGCCATAATAGGGATCCGCGACCGGCTCGCCGCGGCGGCCCTCGACGGCATCGAGCAGCATTGCTAGGCGCGCGGTCCCGGCACGCGGGGCCTTGCTTTGCAGGCTTTCGAGATTGGCGCGGTCCATCGCGATGATGTGGCTGAAGCGGTAGAAATCGTCGCGCTCGATCTGCCGTGCCGCCTGGCCGGCAATATCGATGCCGTTGGCCCGGGCGGCGGCGATCGCGCGCGGATCGGGCTCCAGGCCGAGGTGATAGGAGGCGGTTCCGGCAGAATCGACCAGCACCGCAAGGCCGCGCTCCTGCGCCGCCACGCGGAACGCGCCTTCCGCCATCGGTGACCGGCAGATATTGCCGAGACACACGAACAGCACGCCAAACCTGTGCTCTATCCCCCCATGCATGTGCGCCCGGTATTACAATCAGAGGGCGCTGTCTACCGCCTATCTTGTTGGTTTCACGTGAAACATCGCCGAGTTTGTGTGATGCGTATCACAGTGGCGCCGGTGTTGCGGACAAGGGGGGTGCGATCAGCCTGCGGGCGGGCCTAGCGGAGCGGTGCTCGACAGCACCTCTTCGGTGATGCGCCGGATGTTGACCTTTGCCTTGAGCCGCGCGCCGAGCAGTGCGGTCCCCGACACCTTGCGCTGCACGAACAGCGTCTCGATCGGCGGGAAGGCCCAGGTGTCCTTGTCCTGCGCGATCGCCCAGCCTTCCTCGCGCAGCAGCGGAATGAAGGCGCGGTCGCCGAAATCGAAGGGCGCATCGGCGCGCATTTCATTGATGACGATGTCGATCATGCGCCGCACCCGCTCGGGGTGCTTTTCGGCGACGATCGGCATCATGAAGCCGGCCTCGATGGTCGCGGCCTCAACTTCCTCTGCATTGCCCCCGAGCCCTGCCAGCAGCATCTTGCGATAGCCGCTGGCAACGGCCGGATCGACCGGCCGGCACGCGCCGAAATCGAGCAGCACGATGTCGCCCGTCTCGCGCCGGTAGCGGAAATTGGCGAAGTTGGGATCGGTCTGCATGACCCCGAGATCGAACAGCTCGCGGGCGACCAGCCGGATCAGGCGGGCGAACACCGCGTCGCGGCGTTCGGGCGGCTCTGACCCCAGTTCCTCGATGCTCACCCCCTCCTCGAAGCTCATCGCGAGGATCGAGCCGCGGGTCAGGCCTTCGTGAAGGCGCGGCACGACAAAGCCGGGCGTGTCCGCCAGCATCGCGCGGTACATCGCCATCTGCGCGCCTTCGCGCTGATAATCGGCTTCTTCATGCAGCTGCTGCTTGGCCGCCGCCATCAGCTTGTCCATCTCAAGCTCGGGCGGGGCGAAGCCGGCGATCTTGAGCAGCGTCATCACATTGTCGACGTCGCTGTCGATGCTCTTGGCGACGCCGGGATACTGCACCTTGATCGCCAGCTCCTCGCCGTCGCGGGTGAGGGCCTTGTGGACCTGGCCGATGCTCGCCGCGGCGATCGGGCGCGGGTTGAACCAGCGGAATGCCTTGCGCCAATCAGGACCCCATTCGGCGCGCAGCACCTGATCCAATTGCCTGGTCGGCATGAAATTGGCCTGATCGCGCAAGGTCGCGAGGATCCTGGAAAGTTCCTCGGGGAGGAAATCGCCCGCATCAAGGCTGATCATCTGCCCCATCTTCATCGCCGCGCCGCGCAAGTGACTGAGGCGGTCGGTCATGCGCTGGACATTGCCGGGGGTGAGGATCAGATCGCGCGCGCTGATACCCTCTCCGCTCGCCAGCCGGCGCGCGCCCTCGGCGACCATCCCGCCCGCCACGCCGCCGACAAGCCGCCCGAAGGTGCCCAGCCGCGCCACGCGCCCCGCCGGCACTGCCCGCTGGCGGCTGCGGTCTTCGGGACGGTCGGCAAAGTCGGGGGTCTGGTCGTCGTCGGACACGGGGGCGGGGGCTTTCCGGGTGGGAGAGGGGATGGATCGCTAACGGTCAGGCAGGTTCGGCGTTCCCCCCTCAGGAGATGCACAGGCCCCCGTCGACGGGGAGGCACTGCCCGGTGATGTAATCGCTGTGCGCCGAGGCGAAGAACACCGCCAGCCCCTCGAGCCCGGCATGATCGCCCGGACGGCGCAGCGGGATGCGGCGGCTCATCCACTCGGCGAATTTCGGGCCGGCCCTGGCGGTGATGTCGGTCTCGTAGAAGCCGAAAAGCAGCGCATTGGCGGTGATCCCGTAGCGCGCGAGTTCAAAGGCGGCGGCGCGGGTGAGGCCGTTCAGGGCCGCCTTGGAAGCGGCGTAATCGGACGAGCGGTTGACCCCCATGATCGACTGGCCGGACGAGGTTGCGATCAGCTTGCCGCCCGCATCGCCGTCCCTGGCGCGGGCGATCATGTGGCAGGTGACATGCTTGTAGACCAGCGCCGCGCCGCGGGTGTTGATGGCAAGCGTATGGTCCCAGCCCTCGGCGGTGATGTCGGGGATCGCTGTGCCCGCGCCCGGGATACCGGCATTGGCAAAGCACACATCGATCCGTCCGAACGCGCCGAGCACCGCGCCGACCGCATCTTCGATTGCGGCATCCTCGGCGACATCGCAGGCGAGCGCCATGACATCGCCCGCGCCCAGGCCGCGCAGTTCCGCGACCGCCGCGGCGTTCTTGGCCGGGTTGCGCGCGAGGATCGCGACATTGCCGCCCGCCTTGGCGAGCCCGCGCGCCATGGCAAGGCCGAGCCCGCCATTGCCGCCGGTGATGATGGCCGTGTGGCCAGTCAGATCGAACAGGGTCATGGCGCTCCAAGTGGCGCAAAGCCGGGCTTACCGCAAGCCGCGCGGGAACCGCGGCGCGCGGCAAGCTTTGTCGGCCCATGAACGGACAAGAACAGGCTTCATCGCCCTCGCTCTCCACCGCTGCGCTGGTGCTGGGATATGCAGGGCTACTTCCCCAGCTGCTGTGTGTCGGCATGCTGCTTATCGGCCACGAATGGCGCTATGCAGCGCTCGCGGGCGGCTATGCCTATGCGGCGGCGATCTTCAGCTTTCTGGGCGGGGTGTGGTGGGGGCAGGCACTTGCCAGCGCCAAGGACGGCAAACCGGCGACGACCGGCGCCTATGTGCTTGCGGTGCTGCCGAGCCTCGTTGCGGTCGCGCTGTTCCTGCCGTGGAGCTTTGGCTGGGAGTGGCCCGGTCCGGCCTTGCTCTACCTCGGCGCGCTGATCCTCGGCTCGCCGCTGGTCGACCGCGCGCTGGGCTTTGCCGCGCGCGATTTCCTGCGGCTGCGCTGGCATCTCTCGGCCGGGCTCGGCAGCCTTACCATCGCGCTCGGCCTGCTTGCGCCGCAAGTAATCTGAGAGCCGGCCCGCAGCCCGAGCAGGTGCGGCGTGTTTGCAATGAATTAACCAACGCATCCTAGGGTGAAGCCCGGGTTTCCCCACGGGATGGCGCGTTTGATGATCGCATCGATCAAGTCTTTGGCCGGCAGGATGCGGCGTGCTTTCGGTTCGTCCGAGGAGCAGGAGGTCGTCGTCAAGGCGAAGCTCGACCGCCGCTCGGGCGTCCGGCTGCTGCGCCGAAAGCGGCTGAAGGTGGCGGTGATGGCGATCCTGTTCGGGGTCGTCTCGGGCGCGATCGACCTGCCGCTGCCGGCCGAGGACACGCTGCGGCTCGCCCGCGCCCAATTGCGCACCCGGCCGGCCTCTACGGACATCGCGATGATCGCGATCGACGATGCGACCCTCAACGCCATCAAGCAACCCCTGCCCAACCGGCATCAGGACAGCGAAGTCATCGACCGGCTGATGAACGCGGGTGTGACGCGCATCGTCTTCGACCGCGCCCATGCCGATCCCGAAACCCCGGCAAGCGACGCGGAGTTTGCGCGAACTCTGGCGAGGCACCGCGGCAAGATCTGGCTGGGAATGGCACAGGGAAGCCGAGTGGGCTTCCAGGACTACGCTCCGCTCTTCCCGCTGGAAGCATTTCGCAGGGAAGGCCCGCAAGCGTCCATGCCGGCAATGCTCAGTCCGTTCAGCCTTTCGATCATGATCCCGACGTCAGTCGAATATGGCGGGCAGCGCTATCCGTCCATTTCTGCTGTGCTCGCCGGTTACGAAGGTCCGGCGGTGAATTTCCGACCGGACTTTGCGTTCAACCCCAAGACGGTTCCAACCTACAGTTATGTTGACGTGTTGCGGGGCCGCGTCGGCGCGAAGGAACTTGCCGGAAAGTCGGTCGCCATCGGGAATACCTTTGTCGATTCCCCGGACATGCACCGCCATCCGATCTACGGGAAGATGTCCGGAACCTACTTCCAGATCCTTGGAGCCAATACGCTCCTGCGCGGCCGACCGATCGACCTGATGTGGTTCCCGGCGATGCTGTTGGCTGCAGTCCTGATCTCTGTGCAGTCCAGTAGCCGTCGCCGGTCGCTGGGGTTTCTGTGGCTGCCCGTGGCGGTGCTGCCCGTGGCCGCCTTCGTGCTCGACGAGTTCACGATCAATATCGACATCGTTTCGGCCTTCCTTGCGCTCCTGTTCGCCGCGATCGGTTTTGCCCGCATCAACCACAAGTATTTCAGCGACGGCATCGACGCGATGACGACCACCGCGATCAGTTCCGAGAAGGCCAATGCCGACTGGGACGTGTTCGCGCTCAAGATCGCCAATCTCTCCGAACTGTCGGAGGAGTGGAGCGCGCGCGATATCGGCGACTTCGTCAACACGCTGATCGGCTATGTGAAGGGCCCGGGCGAGATCGGCGACATTGCCTTCGAACGCGACGTGCTTGTCTGGCTCGCGCCGCGGATGGAGAATGTCGAACTCGAACGCCACACCGATGGTCTCGCGCTGATGCTCAAGACCGCGATCAGCCACGATTGGCAATCGTCCAACGGCGCGCCCGCAATCGGGGTCGACACCAATCACCACCTGCCGGTGGCGGTGCGCATCAAGAAGGCGATGCAGGCGGCCGACGAGGCTGCAAGCCGCGGCGTGCGCTTCATCATCAACGATGCCGCCCATCTCGAGGCGCGCAACCAGCGGCTGGAATTGAGCCGCGTGCTCGAAAAGGGTCTGCGCGATCGCGATATCGGGGTCGCCTACCAGCCCAAGGTCGACCTTGCCTCGGGCCGGATCGTGGGCGCCGAGACGCTGATCCGCTGGCGGCCGGGCGGGGGCGAGCTCATCAACCCGCAGGATCTCGTGCTGGCCGCGGAAGCCGGCGACCGGATCAACGAGCTCACCCTGGTGGTGATGGAAACCGCGCTGGTCGACGGCAAGCAGGCGATCGCGCTCGATCCGCGCTTCAAGCTCGCCGTCAACATGTCAGCCAAGAGCCTGTCGGACACCCACCTGTTGTTCGACATCATGACCCTGCTTGGACGGTTCGATTTCCCGCCCGAGAACCTGACGCTCGAACTGACCGAGACCGCCAAGCTTGAGGATCACCGCATTGCACCGCAGATCGCGGCGCTGAAGGCGCGCGGGATCTGCCTGTCGATCGACGATTTCGGGACAGGCGAATCGAACCTCGAATATATCGAGAAGCTGCCGAGCTCCGAGCTCAAGATCGACAAGAAGTTCGTCCAGCATCTGGCGACATCGGAAGAAAGCCGCGCCGTGGTGCGCGCGACGATCGAGATCGCGCATTCGCTGGGCAAGGTGGTCGTTGCCGAAGGGGTGGAGGACCTCGAGGTCGCCGCGATGCTGCGGACAATGGGTTGCGACCAGGCGCAGGGCTTCCTGTTCTCCCCGGCGATCGTCATGCCCGAACTGCTGGCGATGATGGGCGGCGGAAGGGCTGCAGTTAACGCTTGATTAGGGTTAATAATGTGTTAAAGATCCGAGCATCGGGTTAAACCAATGCTATGGAGGCCTTTATGTGGGCGTGGTTTTATGAACTGATGGGTACCCGCTAAGAGGCTACCTTGATTGACAGAAAAGCCCCGGGAAACCGGGGTTTTTTTCGTTTTCGGGGACAACGCTGGCAGGGTCCGCGAGGCTGGTATACGGCATCATAGCCGTTCGACGAATCCTTGCGAATCAGGGTTAATGCGCGGCGCGCGAAACGCGCCCGCAGGCGCGGTCAGGTCCACAGGACCGCGCGCATCGCCATTGGACCGAAAAGGAAATTGGTCGGGGAGAGAGGATTCGAACCTCCGGCCCCTGCCTCCCGAAGACCCTGAACAGCGTAAAAGATTCAAGTATTTCAGATGGTTAAATTGGCGTTTAGTGCCCGAAAGTGCCCGAAAAGGCGTTGAAAGCGGACCCTAAACGGACCCCGGCGACATTCTAGATGCCCTTGACTGCATTATTCTGATTGCCGTGGTTTATGTGAGCCGATCCGGCTTTGAACGCATAAATGGGATCACGATAACCTCATCGCAAACATGAAGGGCACAGAGGTTTGCGGGGGGAGGTTTTACCTTTGCATCCTTGCCCCTCAAACTAGGCTGGATTACGGTTAGCCCATTGAGGGGTCAAAGGTTTGGGTGATCTGTGAGAGCGAAAGAGGCCACTGCACGGATCAAGATCAATCGTCTTCTCGATGAAGCAGGTTGGCGCTTTTTCGACGACGAAAATGGCCCGCCGCTCGCTCATCCCATGGCACGCCTGGAGATGAGCGGCAGCTTCCCGCTTCGCGGCGGGC
>NZ_ANFX01000025.1 GCF_000331285.1 Porphyrobacter sp. AAP82
CGCGGGCTTGGCGGGGTGGCGGTGCTCGAGGCGCTCGCGGTGCGCGCGCTGGCGCGCGGCGGGCGCCCGCTGATGGAAGGGCGCGGCGCCGCACGCGCCGCCCTGCGGGCCGCTATCTTTCGCGCCTGATTCCGTGTATTTACCGAGCCGTGATGGCAGCAACAGGGGGGCAGACCCTTGCGACAGGCGGTGCTGGGAGTGCTGGGGGGCCTCGTCCTTGCCGGAGTGGGCGTGTTCTGGTGGCAGGGCCGCGCCGAGATCGAACGCGGCGCGCCGCCGCCGCCCGCTGCCACGCCCGCGCGTGACCCAATGCAGCTTCCGCTCGCCGATCCCGGCACCCGGCAAGGCCCCGCGCCGCCCGAACTGAGCGAGCTCGGCAAGGAGGAACAGCGCTTCTTCCGCTATGACCGCAACCGCGACCGGATGATCACCCGCGACGAGATGCTCTCGACCCGCACCGAGGGCTTCCGCAGCCTCGACAAGGACGGCAACAACCTCCTCACCTTCGAGGAATGGGCGGTCACCACGGTCGACCGCTTCGGCAAGGCCGACAGGGACGGGGACGGCAGGCTCACCCCGCGCGAATTCGCCGCGACCGCGCCCAAACCGGCCGCCAGAAAGCCCGCCTGCAAATGTTGAAAGCCGCCTAGGCCGGTACCGCCTCGCGGGTCGCGCTGATCCAGCGCGCCAGATCGGTCTTGGCGCGCGCGGTATAGGCTTCCTTGCGGACCTTCTTGCCGACCTCGTGGAGGGGCGGGAACAGGCCGAAATTGACGTTCATGGGCTGGAAGGTCTCGGCCTCGGCATCGCCGGTGATGTGGCTCAGCAGCGCTCCCAGCGCAGTCGTCGCCGGAAGCGATTGCCACGCGCGCCCGGCCAGTTCCGCCGCCGTCATCAGACCCGCGACGAGGCCGATCGCGGCGCTCTCGACATAGCCCTCGCAGCCCGTCACCTGGCCGGCAAAGCGGATATGCGGCGCGGCCTTCAACCTGAGCTGGCGGTCGAGCACTTGCGGCGAATTGAGGAAGGTGTTGCGGTGCAGGCCGCCCAGCCGCGCGAATTCGGCGTTCTCCAGGCCCGGGATGGTGCGGAACAGCTCGATCTGCGCTGCATATTTGAGCTTGGTCTGGAAGCCGACCATGTTCCACAGCGTGCCGAGCTTGTTGTCCTGCCGCAGCTGCACCACCGCATAGGGCCAGCGCCCCTGCGGAAATTCCGGGGTCACATCGAAAGGATTGTCGAGACCGACGCCTTTCATCGGGCCATAGCGCAGCGTCTCGACGCCGCGTTCGGCCATCACTTCGATCGGCATGCAGCCGTCGAAATAGGGCGTGTCCTTCTCCCACTGCTTGAACGTGGTCTTCTCGCCCTCGATCAGTCCCCGGTGGAAGGCGAGGTATTGTTCCTGCGTCATCGGGCAGTTGATGTAATCGCCGCCTTCGTTGCTGGCCTCGGTGCGCTTGTTCCAGCGCGACTGGATCCACACCTTGCTCATGTCGATCGAATCGTAGTGGACGATCGGCGCGATGGCATCGAAGAAGGCGAGCCTTTCGGAACCGGTCGCGCGCACGATGCTGCCTGCGAGCGCCTCGGCGGTGAGCGGCCCGGTGGCGACGATGGTGAGGCCCGCCTGCGGCAGTTCATCCACCCGCTCGCGCACGATGGTGACGTTGGGGTGCGCGCGAAGCGCCTTTTCGACCTCGGCCGAGAACACGTCGCGGTCGACCGCCATCGCGCTTCCCGCCGGCACGCGCGCGGCGTGGCCTGCGCGCATCACCAGCGAATCCAGCGCGCGCATCTCGTGGTGGAGCAGGCCGACGGCGTTCCTGGTGTCGTCGTCGGAGCGGAAGGAGTTGGAGCAGACCAGTTCGGCGAGGCCATCGGTCTGGTGCGCGGGGGTCATGTTGTCCCCGCTGCCGCGCATCTCCGACAGGCGCACCCTCGCGCCCGTCTGTGCCAGCTGCCAGGCCGCCTCGCTCCCGGCGAGGCCGCCGCCGATTATGTGCACATCGTGGGAAGTCGCATGGCTGGTCATGGCGGGGGCCGTAATTGCGTGTTAGCCCGCCTGCAAGTCCGCACTGGGATCGGGCACGGGAAGGGCAGGCATGGCGAAGCGCGCGTTGATCGAACAAAGGCCGTGGCTGCTGGCGAGCATTGCCGCGTCGGTCGCCTACTACTTCCTGCGCGACAATCCGGTGGGCGAGGGCACCTGGGGCCTTGCCTTGAAGGGCGCGAGCGTCGGCCTGCTGGCGCTCTATGTCGCCTTGCGCGTGCCCCATGGCAGGCACCGCGCGGACGGGCTCCTGCTGGTCGCGGTGCTGGCTCTGGGGGCTTGCGGCGATGTCGCGATCGAGCTCGATTTCGTAACCGGCGGCGCCTTTTTTGCCGCGGCGCATGTGGTGGCGGTGGGGCTCTATCTGCGCAACCGCCACCAGCGCCCCTCGCCCGTGCAGAAACTGACCGGCGCCGCGCTGCTGGTCGGCACGCCGCTGGTGAGCTGGCTGCTGAGCGGCGACGGGCAGATCGCGGCCTATGCCGGCTTCCTCGGCGCGATGGCGGGCACCGCGTGGATGAGCCACTACCCGCGCTACCGGGTCGGCACGGGGGCGGTGCTGTTCGTGCTCAGTGACTGGCTGATCTTCGCGCGGATGGGACCGCTGGATCTGGAGCCTGCCAACACGATCCTGATCTGGCCGCTCTATTACGCCGGCCAGTTGATGATCGCGACCGGGATCATCCAGTGCCTGCGGGGCGAACAGCCGGTCAGGTGAGGGCCGTCAGGTGACGGGCGCCTCGCCCGCCTCTTCGCCCGTCTCGTCCTCGCCGGCATCATCGATCAGCGCCGCGCCGACGATGTGTTCGCCCTTGGCGACATCGAAGATGCGCACGCCCGACGATCCGCGCCCGGAAATGCTGAAGCCCTTGTGTTCCTCGAACCCGCCGGGGGTCAAATGGCGGAAATCGATCCCGAGGCGGATCAGCTTGGCCTGATCGGTCACCAGCATCAGCTGCGAGCCGTGCTTGACCGGGAAGCTCGCCACGACCGGGCCGTTGCGCTCGGGGTTGCTTTCGGGCGTGCCGATATTGGTGATCCCCTGCCCGCCGCGCGCGGTGGTGCGGTATTCATAGGCCGAGGAGATCTTGCCATAACCATTGGCGGTGATGGTGAGGATGAACTCCTCGGCTTCCGCCATCGCTGCGACGTGCCCGGCGGGCAAGGTGGGGACAGCGTCGTTGTTCTTCCACGCCGCGGCGCGCAGGTAGGCCTCGCGCGTTTCCATGTCGGCGGTGAGCGGATCGACCACCGCCATGGACACGACCTTGCCGCCCTTCTTGAGGCTCATGCCGCGCACCCCGATGCCGGTGCGGCTCTTGGTTTCGCGCGCGTCGGTGGCCGAGAAGCGGATCGCCTTGCCTGCATCGCTCGCAAGGAAGATTTCCTGGTCCTCGGTGAGCAATTGCACCCCGATCAGCCGGTCGCCCGAACCCTCGACAAAGCCCATCGCATATTTGCCCGCGGTCGGGATGTTGGCGAAGGCGTCCATCGAGTTGCGACGGACCATGCCCTGTTCGGTGGCAAAGACAATGTTGAGATTGGCCCAGGTCGCCTCGTCCTCGGGCAGCGGAAGCACGTTGGTGACGCGCTCCTCGTCGCCGAGCGGCAGCAGGTTGACCATCGGGCGGCCCTTGGTCTGCGGCCCGCCTTCGGGGAGCTTCCACACCTTCATGCGGTAGACGCGCCCCGTATTGGTGAAGAACAGCACGGGGTTGTGGGTGCTGGTGACGAACAGTTCGACCACCGCGTCCTCGTCCTTGGTCGCCATCCCCGAACGGCCCTTGCCGCCGCGCGCCTGGGCACGGAAGGCGTCAAGCGGCGTGCGCTTGATGTAGCCGCCGTGGGTGACGGTGACGACCATCTCCTCGCGCTCGATCAGGTCCTCGTCCTCGAGGCCGTCCCATGCGGGGGCGATTTCGGACAGGCGGGGCGTGGCATAGGTGGCGCGGATTTCCTCAAGCTCGCCGCGCATCACGCCGTAAAGCTTCACGCGGTCGGCGAGGATCGAGAGATATTCCTCGATCGAGAGCGCCAGTTCCTTCAATTCGTCCCCGATCTCGTCGCGGCCCAGCGCGGTCAGGCGGTGGAGGCGCAGTTCGAGGATCGCCTTCACCTGCCGCTCGGACAGCTTGTAGGTGCCGCCGCTCTCGTCGGCGGAGGGCTCGATCGCTTCGACAAGGCGGATATATTGCGCGATGTCGCCGATCGGCCATTCCTTGGCGAGCAGCTTCGCCCGCGCCTCGGCCGGGTTGCGGGCCGAGCGGATCATCGCCACGACCTCGTCAAGGTTCGAGACCGCGACCACGAGGCCCAGCAACAGATGCGCCCGCTCGCGCGCCTTGTTCAGTTCGAACTTGGTGCGCCGGGTGATGACCTCCTCGCGGAAGGCGATGAAACTCTGCACGATGTCGCGCAGGGTAAGCGTTTCGGGCCGCCCGCCGCGGATCGCGAGCATGTTGGCGGGGAAGCTCGATTGCGCGGGGGTGTGCCGCCAGATCTGGTTGAGCACGACCTCGGGGGTGGCATCGCGCTTCAGATCGATGACCACGCGCACGCCTTCGCGCGAGCTTTCATCGCGGATGTCGCTGATGCCCTCGATGCGTTTGTCCTTGGCGGCCTCGGCGATCTTTTCGACCAGGCCCGACTTGCCGACCTGGTAGGGGATCGAGGTGAACACGATGCTCTCGCGCCCCTCGCTCTTGGCGCCGCGGGTGCTTTCGATCTCGTGACGGCAGCGCATCAGGATCGAGCCGCGCCCGGTGGTGTAGGCCATCCGCCCGCCATGCGTGCCGAGGATCAGCGGGGCGGTGGGGAAATCGGGACCGGGGATGAACCTGATGAGTTCTTCCGAGGTGATGGCCGGGTTCTCGATGAAGGCCAGGCACCCGTCGATCACCTCGCCGAGGTTGTGCGGCGGCACATTGGTCGCCATGCCGACCGCGATCCCGCCCGCGCCGTTGACCAAGAGGTTGGGGAAGCGCGCGGGCAGCACCGTCGGCTCGCGTCGACTGCTGTCATAGTTGTCGGTGAAATCGACCGTGTCCTTATCGAGATCGTCGAGCAGGCTGTTCGCCACCCGCGCCAGCCGCGCTTCGGTGTAGCGCATCGAGGCCGGCGGATCGGGGTCCATCGAGCCGAAATTGCCTTGCCCATCGATCAGCGGCACGCGCATCGACCAGGGCTGGGTCATGCGCGCCAGCGCATCATAGATCGCCGCATCGCCGTGGGGGTGGTAGTTGCCCATCACGTCGCCGACGATCTTGGCGCTCTTGCGGTAGGGCTTGCCGGCGACGAAGCCGCCCTCCTGGCTGGCAAAGAGGATGCGGCGGTGCACCGGCTTCAGCCCGTCGCGCACATCGGGCAGCGCGCGGCTGACAATCACGCTCATCGCATAGTCGAGATAGCTCGACTTCATTTCGTCCACGATATCGATGCGGTCGAAACCGCCGATCGGGGCTGCGGGAGAATCGAGAATGTCGCTGTCGTCGCTCAAGGTCGGGGCCGTTTCTGTGTGTGTTCGGGTGCCGCATGCGGCGGGCGGGCCATAGCAGGGCCGGCGGTCGCTCTCCATTTAGGCACAACCCCGGGCTTTCGCCACTCTGGGGGCGGAACAAGGCGCGAACGCGGCGCTTTTTTCCACACTTGCAGGCCGGCAGCGGTGACGCAGTGCGCGGCGGCATTCAAAGCCCGTTCAGCACGGCGCGCCTAGCGGGAATTGCAAATTGCGTGCGGGCGGTTCAAAGGCTCGCACGGAAGTTCGCCGCAGTCCCGGCCGCCGCAACGGCACAAGGGCCTGCGCTTCTTGTGGAGGATGCAGTGACCAATATTTCTTCGCCCCGTCGTCCGGCCGCGCTCGCGCGCCAGCTCGCTCTGGCAGTGGCGCTTGCCGCCGGCACCGCGGTGCTCGCGGTTCCCGGATTTGCCGATGCGGCCCATGCGCAAAAGAAGAAGAAGGGCGAGGAAGCCGAAGCCGCCGGCAAGCCCGTCTACACCCCGGCTTTCGTCAAGGCCTACCAGCCGCTCGACGCCAAGCTCAAGGCGCCCGGCGCCAGCATCGCGGCCCTCAAGCCCGAGATCGACGCGCTGATCCCGCTGGCGGTCACCAATGACGACAAGCTGGCGCTTGGCGGCATGCTGTTCAACGCCGGGATCACCGGCAAGGATTATGCGCTCCAGCTGCTGGGCGCGGAAACCATGCTGGCGAGCGGCAAGACCAAGCCCGAGGAAACCGGCCGCTATCACGTCGTCGCCTTCCAGCTCGCCAACGAACTGAAGCAGTACGACAAGGCACGCGCCAACCTCCAGAAGGCGATCGACCTGAACTACACCGCGCCCAACCTCAGCGCAGGCGATCTCCAGATGAACATGGCCGAACTGTTCTTCATCGAGGATCGTAACGAGGAAGGCCTCAAGTACCTCACCGATGTCATCGCCGCCAAGAAGGCCGCAGGCCAGAAGGTCGATGCCAAGCTCTATCGGCGCGGGGTTTCGGTCGCCTACCAGAACGAGATCGTTCCGCAGGTCTACGACTTCGTCGAGCATTGGGTCGCCGATTACCCCACCCCTGAAAACTGGCGCGATGCGGTGAACCTGACGCGCAATCTCAACGATTTCGAAGGGCCGGTGCTGCTCGATCTGCTGCGCCTCGGCAAGAAGGTCGGGACCCTCAAGGAGAAGAACGACTTCATCATCTATGTGGAGGCGGCCGACCCGCGCCGTCTGCCTTCGGAGGTGAAGGCGGTGATCGACGATGCCTATGCATTGGGCGTGATCCCCAAGGGCAGCGACAGCTGGATCGAGGAGCAGTACAAGGCCGCAAACAGCCTTGTTGCGGCCGACCGGGCCGGCCTGCCCGCGCTCGAGCGGGACGCCAATGCCGCCGCCGCCAAGCTGCGCACGGTCATGGCCGCCGGCGATACCTTCCTCAGCTACGGCGAATACGCCAAGGCCGCCGGCTTTTACGAGAAGAGCCTGACGCTCGCCGACGCTGACCGCGATGCCTCGCTCACCCGTCTCGGCATCGCGCAGATCGGCGCGGGCAATATCGAGGCGGCGCGCGCGGCTTTCGCGCAGGTCACCGGCGCGCGCGTTCCGATCGCGCGGCTGTGGACGGCCTATGCCGAGCAGCAGGCCGCCGCGGCGACGGGCGCGGCGACGGGCAGCTGATCCGCGTCACACAGGTCTGGATGAGCCAAGGGCGCCGGGCGGATTTCCGCTCCGGCGCCCTTACTTGTCCGCCGCTCCGTTTTGTCAGGAGCCGGTGCGTGGTTTGCAAGCCCCGCCACGCTTGCGGGACGCGGCCTGCGGGCCTAAATGGCGCTGATGAACGACCTCTCCAGCCCGCCGCAGCCCCACACGCCCGAACAACGCCCGGCCCGCCAGCGCAAGCCCGACTGGATCCGCGTGCGTGCGCCGGTGAGCGAGGGTTACAACGAAACGCGCCGGCTGATGCGCGAGCTCAATCTCCACACCGTGTGCGAGGAAGCGGCCTGCCCCAACATCGGCGAGTGCTGGACCAAGAAACACGCCACGGTGATGATCCTCGGCGATGTCTGCACACGGGCCTGCGCCTTCTGCAACGTCAAGACCGGGATGCCGCGCGCTCTCGACCCCTTCGAGCCCGAGAACACCGCGATCGCGGCGGCCAAGATGGGGCTCGAACACATCGTCATCACCAGCGTCGACCGCGATGACCTCCCCGATGGCGGGGCGAGCCAGTTCGTCAAGGTGATCGAGGCGCTGCGCCGCACGACGCCTGCCACCACCATCGAAATTCTCACCCCCGATTTCCGCGGCAAGATGCGCCGCGCGGTGGAGATGATCTGCGAGGCGGGGCCCGACGTCTACAACCACAACCTCGAAACCGTCCCGCGGCTCTACCCCACGATCCGGCCGGGCGCGCGCTACTACGCCTCGCTTCGGCTGCTCGAGGAAGTGAAGGCGCACAACCCGCTGATCTTCACCAAGTCGGGGATCATGCTGGGCCTCGGCGAGCAGCGGCTCGAGGTGCACCAGGTGATGGACGACATGCGCAGCGCCGAGGTCGATTTCATCACCATGGGGCAATATCTCCAGCCGACCCCGAAGCACGCCAAGGTCGAGGAATTCGTCACCCCCAAGGCCTTTGCCGCCTATGGCGCGATTGCGCGCGCGAAGGGCTTCCTCCAGGTCGCCTCCTCGCCGCTGACCCGGTCGAGCTATCATGCGTGCGACGACTTTGCGAAGATGCGCGCCGCGCGCGAGGAAAAGCTCGCCCGCGAACAGGCGCGCGCCGGAGCCGGGGCGTAAGGCCGTGCCCGGCATCCGTGAAACGCGCCGCCTGCCCTACAGCGCCGAACAGATGTTCGATCTGGTCGCCGACGTCGGCCGCTACGGCGAATTTCTCCCCTGGGTGATCGCCACCCGCGTGCGCTCCAACTCCGAAACCGAGATGGTCGCGGACATGGTGGTGGGCTTCAAGGCGATCCGCGAAAGCTTCACCAGCCGGGTGAGGAAGGACCGCCCGCGCGAGATCGACGTCCACTATGTCGACGGGCCCCTGTCGGACCTTGACAATGTCTGGACCTTCCGTGCGGTGGACGAGCAGACCTGCGAGATCGACTTCCTCGTCGATTTCACCTTCAAGAACCGCCTGTTCGAACGGATCGCCGGGCAATATTTCGACAAGGCCTTCCGCAAGATGGTCGAGGCCTTCGAGGCCCGCGCTGCGGCGCTCTACGGCAATAACAGCTCGAGCGCGCAGAGCGTCGCCTGACGGCGGATCTCCGCGCGCCCGCCCGGGCCCTCGCCGCCTTCGAAGAAGCGCAATTCGCCCTCGGGCTCGCCCGTCTCGCCGCGCACCACGCGGGCAAAGACGACCGTGCCGACCGGCTTTTGCGCAGTGCCCCCGCCTGGCCCCGCCACCCCGCTGATCGCCACGGCCACATCCGCCTTCGACCGGTCGAGCGCGCCCTTCGCCATCGCCCATGCACAGGCGATCGACACCGCGCCAAAGGCCTCGATGATGTCGCCCGAAACGCCGAGCATCTCCATCTTGGCCGCGTTCGAATAGGTCACGAAACCGCGGTCGAGCACGGCCGATGACCCCGCGATCTCGGTGATCGCGCCGGCCACCAGCCCGCCCGTGCAGCTCTCCGCGATGGCGAGCTTGCGGCCGGCCGCGGCGTTTTCGGCGACGACGCGCCCGGCCAGCGCGGCGATGTCTTCAGGCAGCAGCGAGAGGGGCACGGGCGGCCTACTTCTTTTTGGCGGCAGCGCCGCAGATCGGCGGGTTCTTGATGTCGGCCAGCTCGACGATGAAGGCTATCAGCCCGCCGAGGTTTTCGCCCGGCAGCGGGCTCAGCAGTTCGATCCCGCGCTCGATCTTGCCGCAGCTTTCGGGCTTGATCTCGCCTTCGATCGCCTGGCCGATGAGCGCATCGACGAAGGGGCGCAGCGCTTCTTCGGGGAGGGCCGCAATGGCGGCGGCCATGTCGTCGCTCTTGCCGGCCTCGCCCTTGCCCTTGGCGTCCTCTTCCATGAAGGTCTTGAGCATCCGCAGCGCGCCCGGCCACGCCTTGTCCTGGCCGTCGCGGAAGGAGGCGATGTAGGCGTCACCCTCGCGCGCAATGAAGCCGCTGGCAGCCAGGCGGCTGTCGCAGGCGGTGCGCGCGGCGTCATAGGCGACCGGCATGACGTAGACGATCGCATCGGCGAGGTCGGCAGGCTCGACACAGGGCTGGACCTGGGCCTGCGCTGCGGTGGCCGAGGCGAGCGCGGTGAGGGCGAGGGCAGGAGCGATCAGGCGGTGGGTCATGGCAGTTCTGCTCAGGTGATACGGGTGACTAGAACGATGGCCTGCGCGGCGATACCCTCGCCGCGGCCGGTGAAGCCGAGTTTCTCGGTGGTGGTCGCCTTGATGCTGACCGCGCCTTCACCCACGCCCATCAGGCGGGCGACTTCGGCGCGCATCGCGGGGCGGTGGGGGCCGATCTTGGGAGCCTCGCAGATCAGCGTCAGGTCGACATTGGCGATGGCATAGCCGGCCTTGCGTGCAAGGCTCACGGCATGTTCGAGGAACCGCCCCGAGCGTGCCCCGCGCCACTGCTGGTCGCTGGGCGGGAAGTGGGTGCCGATATCCCCTTCGCCGACCGCGCCGAGCACCGCATCGGTGATCGCGTGGAGCGCGACATCGGCGTCGGAATGCCCGGCGAGCCCCTTGTCGTGCGGAATCAACACGCCGCCCAGCCACAGCTCCTCGCCCGCCTCGAGGCGGTGGACGTCATAGCCCTGGCCGATGCGGAAGGCGGGAGTGCTTGTTTGGTCCATCAGGTCCTCGGCAAAGGTGATTTTCTTGAGCCGCTCGTCGCCATCGACGAGGGCGACGCTGCCGCCCGCCGCCGTCAGCACCTGCGCATCATCGCCCGCATCCGGCGCGTCCGGCCAGGTGCGGTGGGCGACGAGGATGTCGGTATAGCGGAACGCCTGCGGGGTCTGGACGCGGCGCAGGCCCTCGCGTGCGGCCTTGCCGGTCATCACTCCTCCCGAGCCCGCGACCGCGAGGCTGTCGACCACCGGCAGGACCGGGATCGCGCCGGGGTGCTCGTCAAGCGCCGCCAGCAGCCGGGCGAGCACGTCGCGGGGCAGGTCGGGGCGGGCCGCATCGTGGATCAGCACGCGGGCGGGCGCGGCATCCGCCAGCGCCTCCAGCCCGGCGCGCACCGACTCCTGCCGGGTCGCCCCGCCATGGACGAAGCGCAGCCCCTCGAGCCCTGCCAGTGCCGCCCTTGCGTCCGCTTCGGCCTCGGGGCTTATCACCGTTACGATCACATCGGCACCCGCGTGTGCGAGTGCCTCGATTGACCAGCGGACCAGGGGTTTGCCCCGTAAAATCCTGAATTGTTTGGGTATTTCACCACCAGCGCGCAGCCCCTTGCCGGCAGCGACAACGACAGCGGCAAAGGGGGGAAGGGGAGAGGCGCGGCCCATCGGGAGCATCGCTTAAGGTCTGGACGCGCTTTCGGCAATCCACTATGCGCCTGCCCATATTTTAGGCACCGCCCGTTCCATGACCACGCTTCCCTCTCCCCCGGCCCTGAAGCCGATCGCCATCGGCCCGGTCACGGTCGCCGAGCCGGTCGTGCTCGCGCCGATGACCGGCGTTACCGACATGCCGTTCCGCACGCTGGTGCGCCGCTACGGCTCGGGCCTCAACGTCACCGAGATGGTGGCGAGCGAGGCGGCAATCCGCGAAACCCGGGTCAGCACCCAGAAGACTGCGTGGGACCGGATCGAGGAGCCGGTCTCGATGCAGCTGGTCGGCTGCGATCCGGCCAGCATGGCCGAGGCCGCAAAGATCCAGGAAGGCAATGGCGCGGCGATCATCGACATCAATTTCGGCTGCCCGGTGCGCAAGGTCGTCGGCCAGTTCGCCGGCTCCGCGCTGATGCGCGAAGTGCCGCTCGCGGTGCGGCTGATGGAAGCGACGGTCAAGGCGGTGAAGGTGCCCGTGACGGTCAAGATGCGCATGGGCTGGTGCCACGACAGCCTCAACGCCCCCGACATGGCGCGCATCGCCGAGGATCTCGGCGTGCAGATGGTCACCGTCCACGGCCGCACCCGCAACCAGATGTACAAGGGAAGTGCCGACTGGGCTTTCGTGCACAAGGTCAAGGATGCCGTGAACATCCCGGTGATCGTCAACGGCGATATCTGCTCGATCGCGGACGCCGCCCGGGCCATGGAGCAATCGGGCGCGAATGGCTTGATGATCGGGCGCGGCGCCTATGGCAAGCCGTGGCTGCTGGGGCAGGTGATGCACTGGTGGCGCACCGGCGAGGCGCGCGCGGCGCCCGGCATGGACGAACAATATGCCCTCGTCGTCGAACACTACAACCGCATGCTCGACCACTATGGCCGCGATACCGGCGTCAAGATGGCGCGCAAGCACCTCGGGTGGTACACCAAGGGCCTCCATGGCTCTGCCGAGTTCCGCAACCGCGTCAACTTCATCGACGATGCCGCCACGGTCCTTTCCGAGATCGAGCGGTTCTATGCCCCCTTCCTGATGCAGCAGGCCGCCTGAACGTGGCGTCGATCCCGGCCGAAGATCAAGGCACCGCGCCGCGCCCCGATGCCCGCGCGCAGCTTGCCGGGCTGATCTTCGCGGTCGTGCTGATCGACGGCGAGGCGCGCATCGCCGAGGTCAATCACGCCGCCGAGGACCTGCTCGGCACCAGCGCGGTGCGGCTTGTCGGCAGGCGGCTGACCGACCGCATCGGGCCGATGGACCCGCGGGTCGAGGCGCGGCTGCTGGCCGGGGAGGAGGCGTTGGTGGCGCGCGATCTGGCGATCCGCGTGGGCGCGCAGGAAATCCGCGTCAACCTGACCGCCTCGCCGCTCGGCGGCTTTCCCGGCTGGCGGGTGGTGACGCTCTCGCAGATCGGCCACGATGATGCGGCCAACCCCGGCAATGGCGAGGCGATGCTGGGCGCACCCGCGGTGCTCGCGCACGAGATCAAGAACCCGCTTGCCGCGATCCGCGGGGCCGGGCAGCTCGCCGCGAGGAAGCTGCCGCATGCCGACAAGAAGCTCGCCAAGATGATCACCGACGAGGTCGACCGCATCGCCCGGCTGATCGACCGGATGCAGCAATTGGGCAGCACCCGCACCGCCTCGGTCGATCCGTGCAACCCGCATGAGGCGATCCGCGCCGCGGTCGCGACGATGCGCGCGGCGGGAAGCGCGCTGGGCGAGGTCGAAATCCGCGAGGAGTTCGACCCCTCGCTCCCGCCGGTGCTGGCCAACCGCGATGCGCTCGAACAGGTGCTCATCAACCTCGTCTCCAACGCGCGCGATGCGGCGCTGGCGGGCGGGGGCAAGGGCGGGCTCATCATCGTCCAGACCCGCTTCGTCAGCGGCCTCGCCTTCAGCGCGATCCGCAACGGGCGCGCCGTGCCGCTGCCGATCGAGATCACCGTGTCTGACAATGGCCGGGGGATCGACCCGGCCCTGCGCGACCACGTGTTCGAGCCCTTCGTCTCCTCCAAGCCCTCGGGCCAGGGGCTGGGGCTGTCGCTGGTGAGAAAGCTGGTGCGCGACATGAACGGCAATGTCAGCCATGACCGCGATGCGCGCGCAGGCCTCACCAATTTCCGCCTGCATCTGCCCCAGGCACCGGACGCGGCCTGATGGGACACGCGCACGATCCGGTCCTGCTGGTCGAGGATGACACCGCAATCGCCACGGTGATCATCGCCGCACTCGAGGACGAAGGCTTCGCCATCGCCCATTGCACGAGCATTGCCGCGCGCGACAAGCTGCTGGAAACGCGCCGGTTCGGCGTGATGCTGACCGATGTGATCCTCGAAGACGGTGACGGGCTGGCGAGTCTTTCGGCGGTGCGCGAGCGCGCGCCCGAGATGCCGGTGATCGTGCTCTCGGCGCAGAACACGCTCGATACCGCGGTGCGCGCGTCCGAAAGCGAGGCATTCGAATATTTCCCCAAGCCCTTCGATCTTGACGAGCTGGTCCATGCCGTGCGCCAGGCCGCAGGGGCGCGTTCGCCCTCGGCCCAAGACCCCAGCGCCGCCCTTCCGGGCGAGGGCGAGCGGATGCCGCTGGTCGGGCGCAGCCCGGCGATGCAGGGTGTCTACCGCATGATCACGCGCGTCTTGCGCAATGATCTCACCGTGCTCGTCACCGGAGAAAGCGGGACCGGCAAGGAGCTGGTCGCCGAGGCGATCCACGAGCTTGGCAACCGCCGCACCGGGCCGTTTGTTGCCGTTAACACCGCCGCGATCCCCGCCGATCTTGTCGAAAGCGAGCTGTTCGGCCACGAAAAGGGCGCCTTCACCGGCGCCATCGCCCAGGCGATCGGCAAGTTCGAACAGGCCAATGGCGGCACGCTGTTTCTGGACGAGATCGGCGACATGCCTGCCGAGGCGCAGACCCGCCTGCTGCGCGCGCTGCAATCGGGGCGCATCCGGCGCGTCGGCGGGCGGCAGGAGATTGCGGTCAATGTCCGCATCATCGCCGCCACCAATCGCGACCTCACCCCGATGATCGCCGCAGGCACGTTTCGCGAGGACCTGTTCTACCGGCTCAACGTCGTGCCCATCGTCCTGCCCCCCTTGCGCGAGCGGCGCGAGGATATCGCCGCGCTCGCCCAGCATTTCCTCGTTCTGGCAGCCGAGGACGGGCTGCCGCGCCGCGTGCTGACGGCCGAGGCGATCGAGCGGCTCGAGGCGAGGAACTGGCGCGGCAATGTCCGCGAGCTGCGCAATGTCGTCTACCGCCTCGCGCTGATGGCGCGCGAGGAGCGGATCGATGCCGATGCGGTCGGCGACATCATCGGCCCCGAGATCGCGCCCGCCAGCGTTCCTCAGGACGCAGGGCAGGGCGGCTTCGGCGCGGCACTGGCCGCGTGGCTGACCGCGGAGAGCCCGCCGCCCGGCGCGCTCTATCACCGCGCGCTTGGCGCTTTCGAGAAGCCACTGATCGAATATGCCCTCGGGCGCACCGGGGGCAACCAGCTGCGCGCGGCACAGCTGCTCGGCATCAATCGCAACACCCTGCGCAAGCGGATCGGCGAGCTGGGGCTGGAGCCGGAGCGCTTCTCGCCCTCCTGATCGGCGCGCCTGAGGCACGAAACGTCGCACAACGACAGGATTGTGCGGCTTGGAACTTGCAAATCTGCCACACCATTGTTGTAAAGCGGCAACGATGGCGGAAACCGACCCCCGAGCACCGCGCCCCGCTCTGCGCCAGCCCCCGCGCTGGTGGCGGCGGCTGTTGCTTGCCGGGCGGCGGGCGAATGTCTTTGCATGGCTCGAGGCGGCGGCGCTCATCGCGCTTGGGGCTGCGATCGTTGCGACCTGGTCGACCTACGGGCGCTCGGCGGGGGCTGACGACCTTCTGCCGACGATGCAGGCCTCGGTGCTGCTGATGGCGACGCTGGTGCCGGCGATGGCGCTGCTGGTGCTGATCGGCCGCCGCCTCGCGTTGCGGCGCGCGGCGGGGAGCACCGCAAGGCTTCATGTGCGGCTCGTGTTCTTCTTCTCGATGGTCGCCGCGATGCCGACGCTGCTGGTCGCAGGCTTTGCCGCCTTCCTGTTCCAGACCGGCGTCGACTTCTGGTTCTCCGACGAATCCCGCGGGCTGATGGAGAACGCCAACGCGCTCGCGCAGAACTATTACGATGCCAACCAGCGCGACGTCGAACAGAACTCGGTGACGATGGCGACCGACATGCGCGACACCCTGTCGCGGGTGCCGATCACCGATCCCGATTTCCCCGATTTCTACGCCTATCAGGTGCAGGCCCGCGAGATTTCCGAAAGCGCGATCCTGCAGCGGATGCCCGACGGATCGTTCCGCACTGCCGCCGCGCTCAATCTCACCGAGGCGGGAAGCCCGCTGTCCTTCAGCCGCGCCGCGCTCCCCCGGCTCGACCGCGGCGAGCTGGCCGTGGTGGTTGGCAGCCCGGAGCGGATCGAGGCGCTGGTCCCGATCGACGCGCAGACCGGCGTCTACCTCTACAATGCCCGCACCACCGAGGAGACGATGTTCAACTCGTGGTCGCGCGCGCAGTCGATCGTCACCGCCTATGACCGGCTGACGGGGAGCGCGCGCACGCTCCAGCTGCGCTTCAACATCGCGCTGGTGGCGGTGAGCCTGCTGCTGGTGGGCCTCGCCATCTGGTTCGCCTTGCGCTTTGCCGACCGGCAGGTCGAGCCGCTCACCGATTTGGTCGGCGCGGCGCGCAAGGTCGGCCAGGGCAACTTCGCCTTGCGGCTCGAGGGGCGCACCGGGGCGGACGAGATCGGGCTCTTGAACCGCGCCTTCAACCGCATGACCGCGCAGCTCGAAAAGCAGACCCAGGCGCTGGTCAGCGCCAACCGGCAGATCGACGAGCGCCGCGCCTTTACCGAGGCGGTGCTCGCATCGGTGACCGCCGGGGTGGTCTCGGTCGATGCCGGCGCGCGGGTGACGCTGATGAATGCCTCGGCGCAGGGCCTGCTCGCGCACGAGGGGCTTGGCGAGGACCTCACCGGCCAGTCGCTCGAGGCGCTCGCCCCCGAACTCGCCCGCGTGGTCGCCGAGGGCAAGGAGCGCGCGATCGTCACCCATGCCAAGGGCACCGAGATCCTGACCCTCGCCGTCAAGGTCGCGGCCGGCACCGACGAGGGCCACGTCATCACCTTCGAGGACATCACCCGCCAGCTGCTCGACCAGCGCCAGGCGGCATGGTCCGACGTCGCCCGCCGCATCGCGCACGAAATCAAGAACCCGCTCACCCCGATCCAGCTGGCAACCGAGCGCCTGAAGCGCCGCTACCGCAAGCATCTGACCGAAGAAGACCGCGAGCTGTTCGACGAGCTGACCAGCACCATCGTCCGCCAGGTCGGCGACCTGCGCACCATGGTCGACGAATTCTCCTCCTTCGCGCGCCTGCCCAAGCCGGTGTTCCGCGATGAGGATGCGCTCGATCTGGTGCGCCAGGCGGTGTTCTTCCAGGAAGTCGCCAATTCCGGGATCGCCTTTTCGGTCGCCTCGTCCGAGCTGGTCGACCGCGAGATCCGCTGCGACCGCCACCAGTTCGGCCAGGCCATGACCAACGTCCTCAAAAACGCCGTCGAAGCGGTCGAGGCGCGCGCGGCCGAGGCCAAGGGCGCCTATGCCGGCGCGATTGCTGTCACCTTGAAGGACGGGGGACGCGATTCTGGAGAGGCGATCACCGTCACCATCGAGGACAACGGCATCGGCCTGCCTGCCAACCCCGAACGCCTCACCCAGCCCTATGTCACCACCCGCGAGAAGGGCACCGGCCTCGGCCTTGCGATCGTCAACAAGATCGTCGACGAGCACGGCGGCGACATGAGCTTTGCCAGCAGCCCGGGCGGCGGCACCCGCGTGTCGCTGAGCTTTGCGCGCAATCCCAACCCAATTGAAGGCAGGGCCCCGTGATCCCGCTTTCGCTCCCCCCGATCCAACCCCATGAAGGAGCCGCCCGATGGCGCTCGAAATCCTGATCGTCGACGATGAACGCGATATCCGCGAGCTGGTGGCCGGGGTGCTCGGCGACGAGGGCTATGCCTGTCGCACCGCCGCCGACAGCACCGAGGCGCTCGGCCTGATCGACGAACGCCGTCCCAGCCTTGTGCTGCTCGATGTGTGGCTGCACGGCAGCGCGATGGACGGGCTCGAACTGCTCGATGCGATCAAGGCGCGCGAGCCGAACCTGCCGGTCATCATCTTTTCCGGCCACGGCAATATCGACACCGCTGTCGCTGCGGTCGGGCGCGGGGCGATGGACTTCATCGAAAAGCCCTTCGAGGCCGAACGCCTGCTGCTGCTGGTCGAACGCGCGACCGAGACCGATCGCCTGCGCCGCGAGAACTCGCGCCTGCGCGAGGGGAGCTGGGGCAATGCCGAATTCACGGGCAATTCGCCGTCCATCAACGCTGTGCGCGCGACCCTCAAGCGCGTTGCGAGCACCGGCAGCCGCGTGCTCATTTCGGGCCCGGCGGGCGCCGGCAAGGAAGTGGCCGCGCGGCTGCTCCACGCATGGAGCACGCGCGCCAACGGCGCCTTCGTGCTGGTCAATTCGGCGCGCATCACGCCCGAACGCTTCGAACAGGAACTGTTCGGCGAAGAAGCGAACGGCAAGCAGGTGCGCCCGGGCCTTCTCGAACTTGCCGATGGCGGTACGCTCTATCTCGACGAAATCGCCGACATGCCGCTCTCCACCCAGGCGCGCATCCTCAGGGTGCTGACCGACCAGAGTTTTGTCCGGGTGGGCGGCACGCGCCAGATCGGGGTCGACGTGCGCGTGGTGTCTTCCACCACCCGCGATCTCACGGTGGAAATGGCCGAAAAGCGTTTCCGCGAGGACCTCTTCTACCGGCTCAACGTGGTGCCGGTGGCGATCCCCTCGCTCGCCCAGCGGCGCGAGGACATCCCCGCGCTCGCCGAGCATTTCTTCACCCGCTATTCGAACGACCAGGGCCTTGCCCCGCCCGAGATTTCCAGCGAAGCGATGGCGGCGCTGCAAGCCTATGACTGGCCGGGCAATGTTCGCCAGCTGCGCAATGTCGTCGAGCGCACCATCATCATGACCCCGCGCGAACGGCTCGGCACGGTCGAGCCCGACATGCTGCCGCCCGAAATCATCGGCGGCCAGATCGGTCTGGCGAGCGACAGCCTGACCGCGATCATGGGCGTGCCGCTGCGCGAGGCGCGGGTCAGCTTCGAGCGCGAATATCTCTCGATCCAGATCCGCCGCTTCTCGGGCAACATCTCCAAGACCGCGAGCTTCATCGGCATGGAGCGTTCGGCGCTGCACCGCAAGCTCAAGCTTCTCGGCATGGCCGACCGCCGCGACGAGGATGACTAGCCGCAGCAGCGGCACGGCATAGCAGTTCGCGCCAAAATCAAGCCTTGTCGCGGGCGGGTGCAAGCGCCATTATGGACGTATCAGGGCCGTCGTTCCCCGCTTTTTGCGGCGGCCTGCACCCTGCGGACCGGAAAACAAGCCGGCCGCCAAGAACAGGAGCCACGACCATGTCCAGCGGGCGAACGCTCTCCCCCCGTCCGGTGTCCCGTCCAGCAGTCCCCGCCGAAACCGAAAGCAGGAGCGGCTTAGCCACGGTCCGCCAAGGCGGCAACCTCCAGGACGCCTTTCTCAACCTGCTGCGCAAGAACAAGATTCCCGTCACCATGTTTCTGGTGAAGGGGGTCAAGCTGCAAGGCATTGTCACCTGGTTCGACAATTTCTCGATCCTGCTGCGCCGCGACGGCCAGTCGCAGCTGGTCTACAAGCACGCGATCAGCACGATCATGCCGGGCACCACGCTCGACCCGGCGCAATTCGGCAGCCAGGGTGGCGGCAAGAAGCAGAAGCAGCTCCAGGACATCTTCCTCAGCCGCGTCGCCGAGGCCGAGGTGCAGGTGACCATGTTCCTCGTCAACGGCGTGATGCTGCAAGGGCGGATCGCCGCCTACGACCTGTTCTGCATGCTGCTCGAACGCGACGGTGCGGTGCAGCTTGCCTACAAGCACGCGGTCTCGACCATCCAGCCCGCAGCACCGGTCGACCTCAGCGTCGATGACGATGACGGCGATGACGACGGGGCAGACGACTGAGCTTCGACAGCGAGTTTGCCGATGACGTGACCCGCGGCGCGCGGGCGCTTGTGCTGTGCCCGGATATCCGGGCGCTGCGCTATGACCTCGACCCGGCCGAAAGGCTGGCTGAGGCCGAGGGGCTGGCGCTCGCGATCGGCGTCGTCATCGCCCATTCGGCGGTGCTGCCGGTTCGCCAGATGCAGCCCAACACGCTGTTCGGCTCCGGCCAGGTCGAGAATATCGGCATCTGGTGCGCGCAGCACGAGGCCGAGCTGGTGATCGTCGATGGCGCACTGACCCCAATCCAGCAGCGCAATCTGGAAGACCGGCTGAAGCGCAAGGTCATCGACCGCACCGGGCTGATCCTCGAAATCTTCGGCGAACGCGCGGCGACTGCGGAAGGCCGCTTGCAGGTCGAACTCGCGCATCTCGATTACCAGCAGAGCCGCCTGGTGAGGAGTTGGACCCACCTCGAACGCCAGCGCGGCGGCTTCGGCTTCCTTGGCGGTCCGGGCGAGACCCAGATCGAGGCCGACCGCCGGATGATCCGCCAGCGGATGGGCCGCCTTCGCCGCGAACTCGAACAGGTCAGGAAGACCCGCGCCCTGCACCGCGACCGGCGGGGGAGGGCGCCGTGGCCGGTCATCGCCCTCGTCGGCTATACCAATGCGGGCAAGTCCACCCTGTTCAACCGCCTCACCGGCGCCGAAGTCATGGCCGAGGACCTGCTGTTCGCGACCCTCGATCCCACCATGCGCGCGATCGGGCTGCCGGGCGTGGAGAAGGCGATCCTGTCGGATACCGTGGGCTTCATCTCCGACCTGCCGACGCAGCTGGTCGCCGCCTTCCGCGCGACCCTCGAAGAGGTCACTGCGGCCGACGTGATCTGCCACGTGCGCGACATGGCCAATCCCAGCCACGCCGCGCAGAAGAAAGAGGTGCTCGGCGTGCTGGCCGATCTCGATGTGGTCGATGCCGAGACGGGGACAAGCAGTATCCCGATCCTCGAAGTGTGGAACAAGTGTGACCTGCTCGGCACTGATTCGCTTGCCGAATTGCGCGAGGCGGCCGAAGGGCAGGGGGCCGTAATCCTCTCGGCGGTGACGGGGGAGGGGGTGGACAGCCTCGGCACCGAACTCGCGCGGCTGCTGACCGGCGGGGCGAGGGAGGTGAGCTTCCTCCTTCCCGTCAGCGACGGTCGCAGGATCGCCTGGCTCCACGCACATGGCGAGGTGCTGGGCGATGATGACGGCGGCGAGGGGGAAGAAGGCCCGCTGCGGCGCCTGACCGTGCGCTTGGGTCCCAAGGAATTGGGACAGTTCTCAAGCCTTTGAGGCAGCCTTCTCGGCCTGTTTGACACGTTGCCAATAGGCCTCCTGCGCCTCCAGCGAGAGCTGCGCGAAGTCGTGGCCGTCATGCGCGGCGAGCCGTTCCATCGCGCGGAAGCGCTGTTCGAACTTGGCGTTGGATGCGCGCAGGGCCTCTTCGGCATCGACCCCGTAGCGGCGCACGATGTTGACCGCGACAAACAGCACGTCGCCCGCTTCCATGAGCCGCTCCGCATCGCTCGCTTCGTCGAGTTCCTGCAATTCTTCCAGGAGCTTGTCGCGCGGACCTTGGAGATCGTGCCACTCGAAACCGGCACGGGCCGCGCGCTTTTGCAGCTTCGCCGAGCGCAGCAGCGCAGGCAGCGCGCGGGCGACCCCGTCCATCGCGCTTGTCGCACCGGCTTGGGCACGTTCGCCGGCCTTCAGGTCCTCCCACCGGGCGCTGACCATGGTCCCGGTTTCGGTGCCAAAGATATGCGGGTGGCGCGCTTCCATCTTGTCGGAGATGGCGGCCGCGACATCGGCGAAGGCGAACAGGCCGGCTTCCTCTGCCATGCGGGCGTGGAACACGACCTGGAGCAACAGATCGCCGAGTTCGGATTTGAGTTCGGCCATGTCATCGCGCTCGATGGCGTCGGCGACTTCGTAGGCTTCCTCGATGGTGTAAGGCGCGATCGTCGCGAAATTCTGCGCCAGATCCCATTCGCAGCCGGTTTGCGGATCGCGCAGACGGGCCATGATCGCAAGGAGACGGTCGATAGGTGACTGCTGGGGGGTGTCGCTCATCCTGGTCCTCAAGATGGATAATATATATTATGTAAAATCTTTAGCAGTGCCGCAGCGGTGCCCTGCGCGATCAGGAACCACTCCACCACGAGATAAAACCCGAGGAAAATCGCGAGCCAGGTCAGCGCCAATCTGATCGTTTGCCCCCAGCCGAGCCGGTAGGATGCCAAAGCGCTGCCCATCAGCACCAGCCACACGAGGCTCAAGACGACCGCGACGATCAGCCCTGCATTCACGCGCTCATCTCCAAGCCGTCATATCCCACGGTGACGAAATCCGGGACCTCGGCGCACAGCATTGCGTAATCCATGCTCTTGTCGAGATGGCTGAGCACCACGCGGCCCGCCTTGCAGCGCGTGCCCAACTCGATCGCCATGCCGAGATGTGCATGGGTGGGATGCGGTTCGCGGCGCAGGCAATCGCTGACGAGGATGTCGACCTTGAAGAACAGGTCGATCATTTCCTCGGAGATGGAACTGAAATCGGTGGCATAGCCGATGGACTTGCCATCGGCTTCGAAGCGGTACGCGGTGGTCTCTCCCGGGCCATGCGCCATCTGGCACCAGTCGACCCCGAAGCCCGCGATCATCCTGAGGCGATCGAGTGTGTCGATCGTGCAGATCGTCGAATAGCCTTCCTGCCCGGCAAAGACATAGCCGAAGCGCTGGCGCAGGCGGCGCACGGTTTCGACACTGCCGAAGCCCGGGATCGGCCCGGCGCGACCGTAGCGCAGCACCCTGAGGTCATCGATGCCGTGGCAGTGATCGGCGTGGTCATGCGTCCAGAACACCGCGTCGATATGCCCAACCCGGTTTGCAAGCAGCTGCGCACGGCAATCGGACGAGGTATCGACCAGCAGGCGCTTGCCTTCCTCGCTTTCGACCATGATCGAGACGCGGGTGCGGCGGTTTCGCGGCTCGTCCGGATCGCAATCGCCCCAGTCGCCCGCTCCGTCCGGCCCGCCAAGCCGCGGCACCCCGGTCGAGGTGCCCGAGCCGAGCATCACCAGCTTCACAGAGCCGCCTTGCTGAACAGCCTGAAGAAATTGGCGGTGGTCACCTTGGTCAGATGTTCCACATTCGTTCCGCGCAGCCCCGCGACAAAGGTGGCAGTATCGCTGACATAGGCGGGCTCGCACACCCTCCCCCGATGCGGGACGGGGGCGAGGAAGGGACTGTCGGTCTCGACCAGCAGCTTGTCTTCAGGGATCACCTTGGCGACCTCCTGCAAGTCCTTGGCGTTCTTGAAGGTCACGATGCCGGACAGGGAAATCGTCAACCCCAATGCCAGCACCTTGTCGGCGAAATCGGCCGAGGCGGTGAAGCAGTGGATCAGCGCGGGGAAGGCGCCCTTCCCCATCTCCTCGGCGAGGATCGCGTGGGTATCCTCCTCGGCATCGCGGGTGTGGATGATCACCGGAAGCTGCACCTCGCGCGCAACGTCGATATGCATGCGGAACAAGCGCTTCTGCGCCTCTCTGTCCGACTTGTCGTAATAGTAGTCGAGCCCGGTTTCGCCGATCGCGATCACCTTGGGGTGCCGTGTGGCTTCGAGCAGCGCGGCGCGGCCCAGGTCCTTATGCGCATCGGCCTCGTGCGGGTGGATGCCGACGCTGGCAAAGACATCGGGCTCGCGCGCGGCGGTGCCGACCACCTGATCCCATTCGCTCTGGCGGGTCGAGATATTGAGGAAGGCCCCCACCCCCGCCGCCCGTGCACGCTGAAGCACAGCCTCACGGTCTTCGACCAAGCCCTTGTATTCAAGATGACAATGGCTATCGACCAGCATCACGCGCTCTCGTCAGCGGGCAGTTCGAGCCGCGGGAACAGCGGGGTCGGCGCGGCAAGCTGGTAGTCGCTCTCGGCCAGCGGCGAATACCAGTGGCTGCGGATCCCTTCGAGATTGCGCAGGTCCTCCGGAACGCCGAGCATATCGAGGAGCTTCGCGCTGCTCGCCGGGATCACCGGGCTGATCGCCAGCGCCAGCTGGGCGATGCAGATGTAAAGCGTGGCGAGCACGGTTTCCATCCGCTCGGGGTCGGTCTTGCGCAGGGTCCAGGGGGCCTGCGCGTCGATATAGGCGTTGCAGGCGAACACCGCCTGAAGCCAGGCCTCGACCGCCTGTTGCAGTGCAAGGTTTTCGAAAGCCGGCGGAATTTCATCCGTAATCGCGCGGTCGATGGCTTCGAACAGTGCGGTGTCCGCCGCATCATGCCCGCGGATCGCCGGGAGATAGCCATCAAGATTCTTGGCAATGAAGCCGAGAGTTCTTTGCGCAAGGTTGCCAAAGGCGTTCCCCAGCTCGCCATTGGCCCGCTGGACAATGGCTTCGGGCGAATAGCTGCCATCCTGTCCGAAGGCGACTTCGCGCATCAGGAAGTAGCGCAAGGCATCGACCCCGAACTGCTCGGCAAGCGCGAGCGGATCGGTGACATTGCCGAGCGACTTCGATTCCTTCTGGCCCCGGTTCAACAAGAAGCCATGGCCGAACACCTTTTGCGGCACGGGTAACCGCGCGCTCATCAGGAAGGCCGGCCAATAGATCGTATGGAAGCGCACGATGTCCTTGCCGATGAGGTGCAGGCTGGCCGGCCACATGTCACCCATGTCATCGGGATAGCCGAGCCCAGTCAGGTAGTTGGTGAGCGCATCGACCCACACATACATGACATGGCCCTCGCTGCCTGGCACCTTGACCCCCCAATCGAAGGAGGTGCGGCTGACCGAGAGATCGCGCAGGCCATGTTCGACAAAGGCGATCATCTCGTTGCGGCGGCTTGCCGGCTCGAGAAAGCCGGGACTCTTCAGCAATTCAAGCAGTTGATCCTGATACCTGGAAAGCTGGAAGAACCAGCTTTCCTCGACCGTCCACTCCACAGGCGTGTTCTGGGGGGAGAGCTTTTCTCCGCCCTCGCCCACGGTCAGCTCGCTCTCGTCATAGAAGGCCTCGTCGCGGACCGAATACCAGCCTTCGTAGCGATCGAGATAGAGGTCGCCTGCCGCCTCCATCGCCTGCCAGATCGCCTGGCTGGCGCGGTGGTGCGGGGCTTCCGAGGTGCGGATGAAGCGGTCATAGGAGACGTTCAAAGCATCGCACATCGCCTTGAAATAGCCCGACATCTCGTCGGCAAGCGCAGCGGGTGTGCGGCCCTGTTCCTCGGCCTTCCTCGCCATCTTCAGCCCGTGTTCGTCGGTGCCGGTCTGGAACCGCACGCGCCGGCCCGCAAGGCGCTGGTAGCGCGCGATCACATCGGCGGCGATCGCCTCGTAGGCATGGCCGATATGGGGCTTCCCGTTGGGGTAGCTGATCGCGGTGGTGATGTAGAAGGGGGTCGTCTCAGCCATGGGCCGGTTCGCTAGCGGGGGCGGCGGCGACAAGCAAGCTGCCGATCTCGAAGGGGAGCAGGCTCGCATCGAAATTGGAGGTAGGTGCTTCGGCGGCGAGCTGGACGAGCGCGGCGTGGGCATCGATCAGCCGTCCGCGGCGGGCCGGATCCTCGGCGGCCCGGGCAGCGCGCGCAGCAAGCGATTGGGCAAGGTCGAGCACTGCCTGCATCCGTTCGCGGCCGGCGCGCGGGCCGATCAGCCGGGCGAGTTCGCCGCGCCCGGTCATCCCGCTATCGCCGCCCGCCAGAAGCCCCGAAATGACACGGGCGACAGGCGCGAGGTCCTCGCCGGCAAAACGCACCGCCGCGCCGAACGAACCTTCCGCTGCCGCGATCGCCTGCGCGTCGGAGGGCAGCCCGGCAGCATGCAGCATTGCGCCCAATTGGCTGTCGGTCAGCACCGGGAACCTCAGCGTCCGGCAGCGCGAGCGGATCGTCGCCAGGAGCCGCGCCGGCCGGTGGGTCACCAGCAGGAAGAAGGTGCCGGCAGGGGGTTCTTCGAGGCTTTTCAGCAGCGCGTTGGCGGCGTTGCGTTCCAGATCGTCGGCCGGGTCGATGATGATCGCGCGCCTGCTCCCCAGGGTTGGACGGGTGGTGAGGCGGCGCTGCATCGCGCGGATCTGCTTGATACGGATCGAGCGGGCGAGTTCGAAGGGCTTGCCCTCGGCCTGCGCCTTCTCGCCCTTGTCGTCCTTGGGGCCATATGTGAGGGTGATGATGTCGGGGTGATCGCCGGCCGGTTGCGGCACGCCCGGTTCGGCGACCAGTTCGCGCGCGGCGGCCATGGCGAAGTCGCGCTTGCCCAGTCCCGCCTTGCCCGCGAGCAGCCAGCCGTGATGCATCCGCTCGCCCGCCAGAGCGTCGCGCCACGCGCGCCAGGCCTCGGCGTGGTTGGGCCAGTCGGGTGCAGGCCTGTCGGTCACGCGAGCAAGTCTGCGAGCGCGGCGATGATGCGGGCGTGGACGTCCTCCGGCGCGCCCGCTGAAGCGATGCGGGCAAAGCCTTGCGGATCGGCCTCGGCAAGAGCGCGGAAGGCAGCGGCGACGGCGCGGTGGTATGCCGCCGGACGCCCCTCGATCGCGTCGGCCGCCTGCCCGCGTGCGGCGAGCCTGCCGGCGAGCGCGGCCTCGTCGCCGTCGAGCAGGATCACCCGGTCCGGCCGTAACCCGCCGCTGCCGAAGGCATGGAGCGCGGAGATCGCATCATCGCCAAGCCCCCCTGCCCCGCCCTGATAGGCACGGCTCGAATCCACGAAGCGGTCGCAGATCACCCATTCCCCCCGCGCCAGCGCCGGACGGATCAGCTGCGCGACGTGATCGGCGCGAGCGGCGGCGAACAGCAGCGCCTCGGCTTGCGTAGGCCAGGGCGCGCCGGGGGGCGCCAGCAGCAGCGCGCGGATCGCCTCGGCGCCCGGGGTGCCGCCCGGCTCGCGGGTGACGACGACAGTGAGGCCGCGCGCGCGCAGCGCCTCGGCCAGCAGGCGGGCCTGCGTCGATTTGCCCGCCCCCTCCCCGCCCTCGAAGGCGATGAAGCGGCCCGGCGCGCGCGTCACGAGAACAGCCCCAGCGCCGCGTTGACGATCCGGTCGAGCGGGCCGGCGGTGCCGACGCTGGCCGCAGCGTAAAGCGGAATGCGTGCGGGCGCGACGCCCTCGGCAGTGACTTCGAGCACCGCAACCTCCTGCCCCGCCGCGATCGGCGCCTTGAGCGGCCCGTCGTAGCGGATTGTCGCGGCAAGCGTGCTGTTGCTGCCCTTGGGCAGGTTGACCGCGACCGGGCCTGCCGCCTTCAAGGGCAGCGCGCGCGCATCGCCATCCTGGACCCGCGCCTCGCCGAGCACAACGCCCGGTGCGAACAGCTGGCGGCGTTCGAAGGCGGAAAAACCCCACTCGGCATAGGCGCGGGCGATCTTCGCCCGCAGCCGCCCGTTGGGCACCCCCGCCAGCACCAGCACCAACCGCTGGCCGTTGCGCCGCAAAGTGCCGAGATAGGAGAAGCCCGCTTCGGCGGTGAAGCCGGTCTTGATCCCGTCCGCGCCCGGCACGCGCCCGATCATTGGATCGTGATTGACCTGCGCGATGCCTTTGTAATCGAGCCCCGCGCGGCCGATGTAGTATCCGAACTTGTCGGGGTGGCGCGTGATCATCGCCCGGGCGAGCGCCACGAGATCGCTGGCGGTGGTGAAGGTGCGGCCTTCGTCGGGCCAGCCGTTGGGGCTTTCGAAGTGGCTCCCGGTCATGCCGATCCCGAGCGCGGTCCGGTTCATCAGCGCGGTCCATCCCTTGACAGATCCGGCCTGACCCTCGGCCAGCACTGCCGCGCCGTCATTGGCCGAAACATTGGCGATGCCCAGCAGGAGATCGTCGACCGTCACCCGCTCGCCGCTGTCAAGGAACATGGTCGAGCCGACCCGCCGCCAATCGCGCGCGATGGCCGGGCTCATGGTGAAGACCTGCGCGGGATCGAGCTTGCCTTGCGCAATCAGCTCGAAGGCGAGGTAGAGCGTCATCACCTTGGTGACGGATGCGGGCATGAACCGCGCATCGGGATGACGGGCATGGAGCACCTGCCCGCTCCCCAGATCGACCAACAGGGCAACCGGCGCCTCGGCGGCGGTGGGGACGGCGGGGAGCGCAGGCGGGAGCATGAAAGCGCCCGCATCGGGCACCATCGCGCGCGCAGGGATGCCCGCAAGCAGGGCAAGGAGCGAGAGGGCAAGGAGCGGCAGAATTCGGTGAAGCATGACGCGGCGGGCTATATCGGCCCCCTTGTGTCTTGGCGAGGCGGCCGGGCGCATCAGTTCACGATTTCGTCCGCCAGCAATCCGACGCTCAGGGCATAATAGCTAGAGCAGTTGTATTCGAGGATCGCGCGGTAGTTGCCGGTCAGCAGCCACGCACGGGTGCCGGGGCCGTCGGGCTGGAAGAAGGCGGCCATGACATTGTCGGCCAGCGGGCGCAGCGGCTCTACTCCCGCCGCGCGCCATTCGGCGACGGTCAGCCAGCGGCTCAGCCGGTCATGGACACGCGGGCAGACCGGCGAGACGAGGCGGGTGCGCCAGGCCGCGGCATCGAAGCCCTGCGGCACTGCGGCAGGCACGCCCCACGGTTCGCCCGGGCGCCACCCGGCGTCGCGGAAATAATTGGCAATCGAGGCGAAGGTGTCGGGCCGGTTGGTGAAGATGTCCGCCCGCCCGTCGCCGTCACCATCCGTGGCAAGCCGCAGGTAGACAGACGGCAGGAACTGCGGATTGCCGAAGGCTCCCGCATAGGAGCCGACCAGCTGTTCGCGCGCGAAGCCCTTTTCGGCGATCTTCATCAGCGCGACGAACTCGGCAGCGAAAAGCTCGCGGCGGCGGCCTTCCCACGCCAGGGTGGCGAGACTGCGGGCGAGGTCGAAGTCGCCCTTGACCCGGCCATAGCTGGTCTCGTGGCCGAAGATCGCAAGGATGATCGGCGCGGGAACGCCATACTGCGCCTCGATCGCGGCAAGGGTGCTCTGGTGCTGGGCATAGACCGCCCGCCCCCCGCCGATCCGCGCGGCATCGACATGGGCGGCGATATAGGCCGACATCGGCGGATAGCCGCGCGTGGTGGCGCTGCCGGGCTGGTTGTTGTCGAGCGCGATCACCCGCGGATTGGGGGTGAGCCCGGCGGTCATCCGCTCGAGCGTGTCCTCGCGCACGCCCTCGGCACGGGCGCGGGCCTTGAGCAGTTCGAGGTAGGCATCGAAGGGGATCCCGTCGGCGCTCGCCTGCGCGGTCGCGGGCGCCGAGGCAGGCGGCGCGGTCAGTGCGACCAGAGCAAGCGCGGCAGCAGGAAGCAGGCGGGGAATCATGATGCTAGGGATGTCACACCTTGGCTGAATTCCCAACAACGGCCTGGCCGTTCTCCCCCCTTGGCGACGGAACAATGGTGACAATACCGCCGTCTGGCGTTAGCCAGCGAAGGCATAGGACAGGTGGCCGAGTGGTTTAAGGCAGCGGTCTTGAAAACCGCCGTAGGTGCAAGCCTACCGTGGGTTCGAATCCCACCCTGTCCGCCACTCCCCTGCCGCGAACCCGCAATCGGGCGACCGCAGGGGCGCAAAGCCCCCAGTAATCGCGCCATTTTCCCGATGCCGTCCGAACCCCGGAGACTGGCGAACGCGGTCAGAGCTGTCTCTGAACGCAATTTGTCTCTGATCACCCGAACCTCACCACCGGTCGTTCGGGTTTCAAATAGCTATGCTTTACAGCCATTTGGCCGATAAGCTGGCTCGGCAGTTCGTCGGATAAACTCCTTCGAATGTGCAGTTAGAGAATCCGAGGTGGAGGTGTTGGCGCGCAATTCTGGGCGCACCTGGCCTGTCCGTGTGGACGGCAAACGCCAGCCTGAATGACGGTGGTTAGGCTTCTGAGGAGCCGAAGGCAGCGGCAACCTGCTCTGCCCACGGCAGGTCGGCAATGGCCGTCAGGTCCTTGAGCGACACCGCCAATGGGCACCGCTGCAGCAGCAGTTTCTCGAGAACAGCCGGAGCCAGATAGGCCAGCTTGATCATCCGGCCGATGTAGCGGTCGGAGACATCTTCGGCATGGGCCAGGTCGAGATTGGTGCTCGCCTTTCCGGTCTCCAGCTTGCGCCGCCAGCTCCATGCCTTAGCGACGGCGCGCAGCACATGGGCCTCCACAGCGGCCTCGTTGGCCTCCACCGGATTTGACGGCGGCATGATCTTGGGGCGGCCGTTACGCTTACGGATGGCCAGCGGGATGATGACCCGGATTGTGGTGGGCGCGACGCTCATGCCGCCATCTCCCGGCGCGGCGTCACCATCTCCCTGACCACCGACCCAAGCCCCTCGGTGCGCAGATCGACGGCCATGCCGTCGCTGCCGACCGTGACGCGCTCGACCAGCAGCCGTGCGATGCGCGCTTGCTCAGCCGGGAACAGGGACTCCCACAAGGCGTCAAAGCCCGTCAGGGCCGCCACCACATCGGGCTGTTCTATCTCGGGGCATTCGCGCTGCGCGGCCTCGATCGCCCGGGCCGTGACCTCAGGCGTCAGCAGAAGGGTCCGGATCTGCTGGACGACCGCGGTCTCCACCATACCCGCCGGCAGCCGAACGAAGGTTTCGGTGTTCTCACCCGCCCGGTTCCGGATCGCGTCCATCGAGGTGTAGTAGCGATAAAGGCGGCTGCCCTTCTTCGACACGGTCGGCGTCATCGCGATGCCCTTCTCCGTGAATATCAGACCCTTCAGCAGCGCAGGCGTCTTGGCCCTGGTGTTTCCTGCCCGGGTGCGCGGGCTTTGCGCCAGCACCGACCTGACCTTGTCCCAGAGCACCTGGTCGATGATGGCCTGATGCTCGCCGGGATAGCTGGTGCCCTTGTGGACGGCCTCGCCGAGGTACACCCGGTTGTTCAGGGCTTTGTAGAGGAAGCCCTTGTCGATGGCCTTGCCGCGCTTGTTCAGGGCACCTGCGGCGACCAGTTCCCGGGTCAGCAGCGTAGCCGATCCCAGCTCGACGAACCGTTCGAACATCCCGCGGATGGCGCGGGCCTCGGTCTCATTGATGATCAGCTTGCGGTCAACGACGTCGTAGCCCATCGGCACGAACCCGCCCATCCACATGCCCTTGCGCCGCGAGGCCGCGATCTTGTCGCGGATGCGTTCGCCGGTGACCTCACGCTCGAACTGGGCGAACGACAGCAGGATGTTCAGTGTCAGCCGACCCATCGAGGTGGTGGTGTTGAACGACTGGGTGATGGAGACGAACGTCACCCCATGCTTGTCGAACACTTCAACGAGCCGCGAGAAGTCCATCAACGACCGTGACAGGCGGTCGATCTTGTAGACCACGATCACGTCGACCAGCCCGGCCTCAATGTCGGCCAGCAGGTTCTTCAGGCCCGGCCGTTCCAATGTGCCGCCTGAGAAGCCGCCGTCATCGTAGCGGTCGCGGACTGGGACCCAACCCTCGGCCTTCTGGCTGGTGATATAGGCCTCGCAGGCCTCGCGCTGGGCGTCGAGGCTGTTGAACTCCATGTCGAGCCCCTCCTCGGAGCTCTTGCGGGTGTAGACCGCGCAGCGCAGGCGGCGCATCGGGGTGTTGACGGTCATGATCGCTCGCCCCTCTTGATGTCGCGCAAGCCAAAGAAGCGGTAGCCGTTCCAGCGGGTGCCGGTGATGTCCCGGGCGATGGACGACAGGGACTTGTAGCGGCGTCCCTGCCAGTCGAACCCGTCCTTGAGCACGGTGATCACGTGCTCGGCCCCATCCCATTCGCGCACCAGCCGGGTGCCGATGACCGGGTTGCGGGGATCGCTTATCACCGTGCGCCGGACCTTCTTGCCCTCGACCTCATCAGCCAGGGCGTCGAGCAGCTTGGCCGCTGGCCCGCCGAGCCCACCGAGGGCCAGCTCCTGAATCCTGTAGGCGAGCCGATGTTCCAGAAACTGCCGGCTGTTATTCGGCGCTGGCGTGCCGATAAGGCTCTGCCACTCCGCCTTCAGTTCAACCACCGACATGGCCTTCATGGCGGCGAGCCGCCCCAGCAGCTGACCTTCGGGTCGCGCTGCTGATCTTACGCGTTCTGTTTGCATTACTGTCCTCCAACTCGGGCCTCTGCCCGGTGGACACCACCGCTCTTGGTGGGCAGGAATGCGAGTGAACTATCTCCGTCACTGTCAGAAAAACTGCTGGACTGTTGGCGCACGCTTGGCGCAGGACCGGCGTTCGAAACCGAAGCCGCAGATCGGGCATTCACTGGCGCCCAGCGGCACCTCCGCCTCACAGGACGGGCAGCACTTGTAGGGAGCCTGACCCGGCTCCGGATCGTCGTTGTCGAGGCTGATTTCCTGTTCGAGGCTGCCATGGCGCAGCGCCGCCCCGGCGAAGTCGAGCACGATGCAATCGGTCTTGATAATGCCGGGGTACCTGAAGAAGAACGTCTCGGGCTCCGAGACCGTGGTTGAGGTGGGCGCGATCACCTCGGGCGGTGTCACCGCCGCGCTCGGCTACACTCCGGCCAACAAAGCGGGTGAGAGCTTCACCGGCGCGATCTCGGTGGCCGGGTCGATCACGGCCACCGGCGATGTGACGGCCTATTCCGACGCCAGCCTGAAAACGGATGTGGCGACCATCGCGGGTGCGCTGGAGCTGGTGCGTCAGATGCGCGGCGTCCGGTATCAGCGCCTCGACACCGGCGCAGCCGGCATCGGGGTCATCGCCCAGGAACTGCGCGAGGTGACGCCTGAGCTAGTCGCCGAGAACGACGACGGCCTGGTGTTCAACGCCCAAGAATGGATCATGATCAAGAACGGGTCGATGGTCATGGCCAGCAGCATATTCAAGCTGCCGCTGGACGGATCGAAGACCGGGGCCTGGGGCGAATTCACGGGCGCGGCGGGGTCGACGAGCGTGTCGGCCGGGACGCTGACCGGGCTCACGCGCGGCCTGACCAGCGCGACGCGGACCCTCACGGCTGGATCGGTGGCGGCGACCGTGGCTGCCGGGAGCACGACATTCACCAAGACCAGCATCTAGCCGGCCTTGGCGGTGGCGTGACCTATTTGATGATCTTCTCGATGAACCCGAGCGTGGTCGCGTTCTCGATCAGGGTCCGGACCTTCGCGCGGTCCAGACCTGACGGAACCTCCGCGTCAATCTCAAGCCTGAGGGTCACCTCGCTGCCGGCCATCGTCGTCAACTGCTCGACAATGGCCTCAACGATCTGGTGCATGACACGCGCCGGCCGATCCGGTGAGATCATCACGGTTCCTGAGAAGCGTGTCGGGTTCTTCTCGACCACTGGTCCAGGTGCGACTGGAGGTGTTCCCGTCGGACCACCGCCTGGGACTGGTGGCGTAGTCCCCGGAGTGACGCCTCCACCCTCCGGCACAACCGCTGGCTTGGGCCGATTGGCCTCAGCAACATCCGGCTGGATGATGACGGACTCGCTATCAATTACGATCTGAACCCCACCTGCGTGGTCAATCGCCAGACCAGCATAGGTCTTCTTGGCCTCGTCCCATCGCTCGGCATAGGCAAACGGGCCCGGCAGCATCCCGCCGACGGCCGCCTGAACCGTCTTGGCCAGGACCTCGCGGTTCTTGACCCGCGGCATGTAGGTGTAGCGGTTCAGATACTCCCACAGGTCCTTGAGATGCAGGTGGGACTTGCCGTTCCAGATGTATTTCTGAAGCTCACGGTCTAGCCGAGCCGGTCCAAGCTCGGGGAGCAGGCCTTCGTCGCTGACGAGCTTCTTGCTTGCCCTGGCCAGCAATCCGTCCTGGGCAGGAACCTTGGCTGTCGTCCATTCCAGATCGGCCTGTGCGGTCTCCTGGACAGGGTAGATCAGATAGCACCAGGCTTCCTTGAGCCGCGTCTTCAGCGTTTCATTGGCCTCGACGAGCTTGGCCTTGGCCAGGGCGCTATCGCTCTGAGTCAGGTTCAGCCGGTCGATTTCACGGACGATCTCCGCCCAGGCCAAAGCCGAACGCATGGAGGCCTTGAGGTTGTCGAGCTGGCGCTGTTCCGCAGCCAGGAAGACCAGCATGTTGCGATAGACGCGCGGGGTCGTGCCCCGCTGCATCAAGATATCCTTGGCCTCTGCCAGGGCCGCGGAACCCGCGCTGCCAGTGTGGGAATGCGCCACACCCAGCACGACGGCACGTACGCCGCCAGCGTCGTCAGGCACGTCAGACGAGCTGCCCGGCGCGACCTGAACGGCGTCGAAATGCCCACGATCGGACAGGCCGTTGATGTAGCTTCCCAGCGCCTTGTCGATCTCCAGTAGGACCAGCGCCTCCTCGATCTGCCCGGCACGATCTGCGGCGATCCGGTTCAGGCTCGCCGACATGGAATACCAATAGCGGCCCAGGTCGCTGTGCATGAACTTGGCCTGGTTGGTGAGCCGCCTTAGCGCGTCGCCGAAGATGGCCGGCCGCTCGCCCGGCTGGACCACACCCAGATTGATCTGCTTGTCGTCTAGACCCTTGTTCTCCTGACCGTGGGTCGGAGCCGTGCCCATGAAAATGGTGCGCGCGACGCGGCGGGTCGCCGAGTAGCGGTTCAGGTTCGGAGCGGACTGGTCAATCTTGTAGGGCGTGGACGTAATGCCATCGACGTCGCCGGCGATGATCGACTGCCAGCTGGCGTCGAGATAGTGGAGCAGCTCGGGCTCCACACGGGCCGAGCTGATCGCCACGCTGCCCGGCATGATCATGACCGACGGATCATTGCCCATCCACAGCTCGTGGATGACCTGGGCCATGAGGCGCAGCACACCTCGGGTGCGCTGGAACTTCTCCAGCGAGCCCCAGCTCGTATAGAGCTGGTCGAACATCTCCGGATGGATCGGGTAGGATTTCTCCAGCTTGCGCCGGTAGTCCTCGTCCCCGCAGCCCTGCGGGAAATCGCCCGCATTTTCGCGATAGAGCTTGGCGTACTGCTTCAGCGTATTGTCACGGTGGTGGAACCGGTCGCTGGGGATTTCCTTGAACAGGCGTCGCCGGACGATCTCATAGCTCTCTTCCTGAGAGGCCGGCCGCCAGGACGATTCGACCCGGCTGAAGGTTTGCTTGAGGCGGACCAGCGCTTCCTGGCCACCTTCGCCGCCGACCTCGATCTGCGATGCCGGGAGAGACGCCACCAGCAGCGTACCCGGGCTGGCTTTCACCGCCTCGGTGAGCGCCTGAACGAACGAGAGGTTGGCGTCGAAGGAACCTGATGGCAGGCCCTCGACCTTGTAGACCTGACGCAGATAGGCGACCCACTCGTCGATCAGGATCAGCGATGGCGAATACTTCTTGAAGAGGGCTTCGAGGAGGTTTGACCCAGGCGCGATCCCGCGCTCGTCATTATCGGCCACCATGGCAAAGCCATCGGCCCCACCAAGCTGCCAGGCCAGTTCGCCCCATGTGGTCCGGATTTTCAGGCCACCCTCAACACTCAAGACATCCTGAGGACCACGCGAGGTGCCGACCAGCACAGCCCGGTTGATCTTCTTGGGAACAGTCAGGCCGTGCTGCGACAGCAACTGGTCCAATCCCGGCAGGTCCTGCGCCGCTGTGCCGCTGGCCATGTGATAGAGCGCCAGCATCGAGTGGGTTTTGCCGCCGCCGAAATTGGTCTGCAGTTCCACGACCGGGTCGCCGCTGGCGCTGGATAGCCGTTTTGCCGCGCCGATCAGCAGGTTGCTCAAGCCCTCGGTCAAATAGGTGCGGGCAAAGAATTCGGTCGGGTTCTTGTACTCCGACGGGGCGCTGCCATTGTGGACCTTGGCCAGATCCGCGGCGAACTCGGCCTGCTGAAACTCACCGGTGGCGACGTCCTGGTGGGGCTCAACCACCTCGCGCCATGGCATGAGCCCGGCCACGGTTTCGACCGAGATGTCGAGGCGATGGGTCTTTCGACGCTCCTCATTGCGCTGCAGTTCTGTGAACTTGGTGCGCAGGATGGTGTCGCGCATCTTGGCCAGCTCTGCAGCCACTTCACCGGCGCTGATCGACTCCATAAGGCGGCGCATGCTGTCCAGCGCGCGTTCCGCGTCGTCATAGGTAAAGGTCTCATTGTGCGAGAGCTTGTTGCGCACATCGACCAGTTCATTGACGAGCGATCTTTCGGCCCGGCCCAGTACGGCCTTGAACGCATCCATCCAGAATCGGTCCATCGCGTTGAAAAGCGCAGACTGATCCCAGGCTATCTCGCCCTTACTGTTAGGCCTGAGGCCGGGCAGCTTCTCCACGACCTGAACCTGCCAGTGGCCGGTCAGGGATGATTCAAGGCGCTTCTCAACGAACGGGACCAGGGCCTCGGGAAGAAGCTCCATGCCTTCGAAGACGTATTGACGGGTACTCTTGGCCATCTTCCGTCTCCCTTAAAGATCAAGGCGTTGTTGAAGATCACCACGCGTGTCGTAAATCGCAGCGGCTTGGCGGGACAACTCTGTCCAGTCGGCAATCAGGGCGTTGTAGGCCGTGGCCTCCTTGGCATCCTGCCGCTTGTTGGCGCTGATATCGTAAAGGATGTAGGCGAGGTCCTTCACGGCTTCGGCCTTGTCACCGATCTTCTTCAGTAGGACGCCTGTCGCCTGCGAAATACCGTCCTTTTCGTGCAACCGCACGAGATGCTGAAGGCATTCCCAAATCGTCAGATGCTGATCGGTCCTGGGCTCCCATTGGTCATCCAGTTCATCCCGGCGGAGTACGCGAACTTTGCCCGCCTGGCTTTCGACGATCCCGGCGTGCTTGACGCTTTCGACCGAGATGCCGCGGGCTTGGGCGATACTGGCGGCAGTCCCGTAGTCGCCAGCCTTCATCCCGTTCTGTTCGAACCAGGTGATGGCGAACCGAGTGTCGGCATCGAACTCACCCTGAATGCCGCCAAGATATTCGTCCAGCTCACGGTTGATCAGCTGTAGGGCGGTCTTCACGCTCATCGGACTGTCGTCGGATTCGAGCACGGCACAATAGCGCGAGAACACACCCATACCCGGGCCGATGGCGGATTGCGGCATGTCGGCCGGGGCAATGTTGGCGGCCTGAAGGTCCTTAATCGCCGAGGGCAATTCACGCTTCAGCGCCCGGATGAACTCGGCTCTGGTGGTATTATCTGCGCCTTCAGGTCGCTTTCTACAAACTAGAACTACCGAACTCGCAAGAGCATTGCTTCCAATACCTCGAATTCTCGACGTCTGCTCCGATCTAACCGGCCAAGTCGCTCTGATGTCCATCCCAGCATCAATAATTGCCTGGATAAACGTTGACCAGCCTGTCGAGCTGATACCATCTTGCTCAATCTCGCTCTGTTTGAACGCATAATATATCGCCAGCGGATACTCGGGACTTGCCCGTTTAGCCATGCTAGCCATGGCCTTCGTCATGCCCGCCAAAAAGAATTCTTCTGCAGCTTTGCCGCCGCCGTGCCGAGCTGGCGTAGCTACAAGCTCTTCTGACTTGGGGGTTTGAATTAAGGAAAATAGTTCCGGATATAAATCACCAACGCTGCGCTTCAACCAAACGTAAAAGAAGTCTGAAAGATCGGCATAGCCTATATTGTCATAATATGGCGGATCAGTTGAAATGACAGCGTTCGGACCATAAGAAACCGACTGGGCGTCATTTTGCCAGGCAACACCAGGTGTGTCAGTAATAAGTCGTGACAGGCAACTGGCCTGGTAGGCTGTGGCCGGTGCAAAGCCACCCACCACATCGGCCAAGATGTTTGCTTCTGCAAAATCCCAAACCATAGGTATAGCCTGTCGACCGAAAAGATTCATTGCCTTTTCGTTGCTCGGGCTCCATCGAACAAGAGAATTATTGAAGTCAGCGGCCCTGTCGATTCCAAACGCAAGATATATACTTATGGCTTCAGCATAGGCTTTCGCGCCCATTCCTTCATCGCGCAGCGATACATTATTGTCGCTCATTCCCGCGGTTAGCGCGTCGGCTTCGATACGAGCCCGTGCTTCCCCTATGAGATTGGTCAACGTATCGAGTGCAACAAGCTGTCTCTGCGTGAATAGATCACTCCATTTCGACATGCCGTAATTTCCGATGCGAAATCCCAACCCCTGTTGGAAAAATTCCACTTCGGGCTTCCATTTCGCAACTTGGGAGAAGGCGACATCTTCGTGAAGCTGCGACGGTGGAAGATATATGCGGCCACCCTTTCCCTCGGCTACGATTGCCATGAGTGTCTGGCCCAGTTCACCTCGAAGGCCGCATTCTTTTATGTATTCCGGCGTGATCGCCGTGCCGGAAATCGGGCACACGAAATTGGCTCTTCCAACCTTGGTTCCCTCCTTCGCCTGATCAAGTTGCGCCTTCGTGCCCCCTTCACAAATTCTGTATTGTATCGACTTCGAAGACTTATCAACGACTAGGGATATCCAGCGCTCCTTCCCCTTTTTTGTGCTGAGGACAAAATTCGAGGCGATCGGAACTTTTACTTCAGAAAAAGCGGGATCTGGGCTCGGCACCGTGCGCGCCCAGATCCAAGCAATTACCGTGACTTCATTGCCGCCAAACTCTTTCGGCAGCGTCACCTTTGGATACAGCTGACCTATTTTCTCCACGGCACGTTTGCGAAGCCAATCACCATAATATGTGACGTCTTCGGCCAAGCCCTCAGCATGCCGATAGTGATTTCTCTCATGTGGTCCGGGATGGACTGGCTCTCTCGCTTTGAATCCTGGCGGAATTTCGATCATCGCCTTACCGATTAGGACGGAAACAGGATTTAGGTCACTACCGTAAGCCGGGAGGCCTAGCCGCTGCGCCTCTGAAGCAATTGAAAATCCGCCAGAAAATGGATCATAGATCGATGGCAGCTCGCCATCGCAGCTTTTCAATATTTCGGCTCTGGCTTCGCGTAACAACTCTACATCTTGGCTGTTCTTCCAGTCTGCGAGCCGCTCCAATATTTTGAAGAGTCGATTTCGTTCTGCCTGCCTCATCTCTTCGGTGGGGAAATCATCTGGATGGCTAGAGGGATCGTCTACTAGCTGAGCAAATAAAAACGAACGACACGCAACGTGGGGGCGTCTCGCCCACCAATGGTGAATACCCCGAGGATGGGGGCCAATGCCCGGCATCTTCTCATAGGAAGAGCCTGAACTGATCGCCTCCAGTGGAATGGCGACTTCGATCAGCTTCTTCTTGTAGGGCTTAGTCATGCGGGTGCCTCGGCCCGATCAAGCAGGCGCTTTATGTTGAACTGGATGGCGTTTTGTTCGAACGGCGGTTCGCGCGTGTCGAGAGCACCGCGAACATAGCGTGGCTCACGGGCGAAGCCGGCCTCGACCTGAACAATGGCCAGGATGAACTTGTCGGGCTCGTGCAGGGAGGTGATCACCTCCTGCCGCGTGATCATCACGCTGTCGGCGCCATCGATCCGTCCCTTGACCTCGATGAAGCGCAGGTGATCCGCTTTCGGGTCGTAGGACGCTATGTCGTAGCCGACCTTTTGCGCCGACACGTCCTTGGGCGAATTGCCGAGCGCAAGTTCCGCCTCGATCACTGCGGTCATGGCTGCGATCTCGATCAACCGGCGAGCAACCGGGTCCTCGGAAAAGCCTCCGCCTGCAGCGTCACCCTCTGGCTGACGCGCCTGCAGCAACCCGCGCGGAATGACGATCATGCCTCCCCGCACCCGCGGTGGCTGGGACGAGATGAAGCGCTCTTGCTCCAGGATGGCCATCCGGCGCTTAAGCCGTTCAGCCAGATCCTCGGCACGGCGCTCAGCGTTCTGCCAGTTGAGGCGTGTCTTCTTGCCGGCTCGCTCTTCTTCCTTCAGCTCGAAGGCCCGGGCGTCCCAGTAGTTCACTTCCTTCTTCAGCCGCGCGCGGACTTCCTGTTCGACCTTGTCGATCTCGGGAACGCGGCGGGTCTTGACCTCGGCCACATGGCTCTGGGCCAGCTCGACCGTGGCGAAGCGAACGGCCGTCTTCTCCAGATCGTTGCGCAGCCAGTCCTCATGCAGGAGGTCATCGACCAGGGCGATCTCGGCGGGCGTCGCAGGGCGTAGATTGAGGTGCGGCGCGATCCCGGCATCCGTGGCATTCCCATCCCGGTCGATCGCAGCGAACTGCAACTTCTCGGAAATGATGTGCGGCTTGCCGGTGGACGTCAGCCGGCTGTCCTGGACGCTGTGTTCAAGCAGGAACAGGGCCTCGATGCCGTCGCCGGGGTCGGTATCGTCGACCATCACCGCGCCACGCTTCATGAGATGGTCGTACTGCTCGCGGATGACGCTGATCACCGCCTCCATCAGCGGATGCCCCGGATAGAGGAAGGCCGCCACCGGCTGCTGATTGATCCGGCTCTTCTCAAAGCAGATGCGTTCGTACTTCTTCTGGATCGGCGCGCCCGATCCGATCTGTCGGTCGCGCTCTCTCAGGACAACCGGCACGTGGAGGATTTCCCAGCGGCCTTCCTCCCGGCGTTTGATCTGGCCGCCAAGGTGCTGGAAGGCCTCGACGAAGAAGCTCTGGACGTGGTGGGGCTGCAGCCGCTGGGCCTCAGCCCGTTCCATTTCCAGCCGCAGCTCATGCACCTTGGTCTGGGGCATGGTGTCGTTGGTCAGCGCCCGGCGCTCAAGCAGCCGCAGAAGATGGTCCTGGTCAACGGCGCCATCGACGACCTGGAACAGGCGGGCTTTGACATCCTCCTGTTCGCCGTACTGGATTGCCTCGAACAGCAGGTCCTTCAGGGCCGTGCCTTCGAACAATTCGCCTAGGACGTCATAGACACGGCCGCCGAGCGCCTCACGCGCGGCCTCCAGCTTTTCCAGCAGACGGCCATAGACCTCGCCCTCGCGGGTGTCGGCTGCGACGAGGTTCCAGAGGTGACAGACCTCGGTCTGGCCGATCCGGTGGATACGGCCGAAGCGCTGTTCGATCTTGTTGGGGTTCCAGGGCAGATCGTAATTGACCATCAGATGGCCGCGCTGAAGGTTCACGCCTTCGCCGGCCGCGTCATTGGCGATGAGGACCAGCATGTCGCGGTCCTGCATGAACCGCTCGACGATCTTGCGACGCTCTTCACGGGTCACGCCGCCGTGGATCACATCGACAGCATCAGGCTTGCCAAGCCGCGCCCGTACCTTGTCGACGAGATAATGCAGGGTGTCTTTGGGCTCGGTGAAGATGATCAGCTTGCGTCGGTTGCCATCGGCGTCAACCATCAGGTCATCGTCGAGGATACGGTTGAGCTGGGTCCACTTGGTGTCCTGGCCTGAACCGAGAACGTTCAGAGCCATGCTCTCCAGGCCCTTGAGGGTCTGAACCTCGATCTCCAGCTGCTCGATGGTTTCGGCTGTGGTCGCACCGGTCGAGATCAGATCCTCGATCTCGTCGACCTCGTCCTGGCCGTATTCCTCGATATCGCGCAGGTCGTCTTCCCGAACATTGACGACGCTGAAGTCGGCTCGACCGCCGCGGCGTGCGAGACGCGCCTCTGCGAGCTGGTTTTCCAGGCGTTCGCGACGACGCTTCAAGGACTGGTAGATCGCGGCCGGCGACGATGCGAGGCGGCGCTGCAGGATCTGCAAGGCGAAGCCGACGTTGTTGCGCTTCTTGCCGTCCTGGTCGGCAAACCGCTGAACGCGGTTCATCTCGGTCCGGACGTATTCGGTGACGGCGCTGTAGAGCTCGGCCTCCATAGGCGAGAGCTCGTACTTGACGGTGTATGCGCGACGCTCCGGGAAAAGCGGTCGGCCATCAAACCGGAGCAGCTCCTCCTTGGTGAGGCGCCGCATCATGTCTGCCGTGTCGGCATAGTGGACGCCGTCACGGAAGCGACCCTCGAACCGGTCGCCGTCCAGCAGGGCCATGAAGAGCTGGAAGTCCTCCTCCTTGCCGTTGTGGGGCGTAGCTGACATCAGCAGCAGGTGACGCGATGCCTGGCCCAGTAATTGGCCCAGCTGGTAGCGCTTGGTGTATTTCACGTCGCCGCCGAAATAGGACGCCGACATGCGGTGGGCTTCGTCGCAGATCACCAGATCCCACTCGGTGGAACTCGAGAGCTTCTGCTGCAGGTCTTCGTTGCGGGCCAGCACGTCCAGGCGCGCGATGAGCCGGGGGTGATCGTTGAACGCGTTTCCGGACCGGGACGTCTCGATCATGTCGCGGGTGAGGATGTCGAACTCCAGACCGAACTTCTGGCCGAGCTCATCCTGCCACTGCTCGACCAGGCTGCCCGGGGCAACGATCAGACAGCGTTCGAGATCACTGCGGGCGATCAGCTCCTTGATCAGCAGGCCGGCCATGATCGTCTTGCCGGCGCCCGGGTCATCGGCCAGCAGGAACCGCAGCGGCTGGCGCGTGAGCATCTCGCCGTAGACCGCAGAGATCTGGTGCGGCAGGGGCTCGACCAAGCTGGTGTGGATGGCGAGGTAGGGATCGAAGAAGTGCGCCAGCTTGATCCGGTTGGCCTCGGTCACCAGCCGGAGCAGAGCGCCGTCGGCGTCGAAGGACCAGGCGTGGCCGCGGGTTTCAACGGACAGGCGGTGCTCATCGTCGCGATAGAGCGTGGTCTCGGCCACAGACCCACCGGGGACGCGGTAGACGAGGTTGACGGCCTGTTGGCCTATCCAGTCGACCGAAACGATCTCGACAGGCTGGCTGGGGATGATGCCCTGAACGACAGCCCCGTTCTTCAGGTCCTCGAGAACAGTCACTTTGAGTTCCCCATGGATCAGGCCCGCCCTTGCTCTTGAGCGATGATCCATCGGTCGATCTCGCTCTTCCGAAAGCGCCAGGAAGCCCCGACCTTGAACCCGGGGATCTTGCCTTCAGCAGCGAGGCGATAGGCTGTTTTTTCAGCCAGCTTCAGATAATCAGCTACCTCCCTGATGGTCATCACGTCGCTCTCCAACTGCCGACTCCATCAGAATGGTAGGCTCTGATTGAGAAAATAGGAGAAAATTGCGGATGCCACAACCTCAATCCTGGGGGGAGGTATACAGCCCGCACACGTCAGTATCGGTCGCAGGTGTATCCGGACAGCGAGAGTTCGCCCGCAGGTGCTCTCCCACCGCCAACATCTGAATGCGAATCAATGAGATGGGCCTTCCGGGGCCAAAAAATCCCCAGCTTCCGCGCGGTTTTGCCAATGGCACCTAAACCCCAGAGACTGCCAGACACGCCGAAATCGGTCTCTGATCGGCTTTCGTCTCTTTTCACCTAAACCCCATGATCACCTGGTATGGGCTGAAAAGTCCCGCAATTCTTGGGTTTTTCGCCTCAAACAATCCTGCTCAATTCGAGCTGATTGCGGCTGGGCGGCACCTCTTTGAGAACGCGCGGTATGGATAATCTCGAGGCCACGGGCTATTCTGGTCTAGTGATGGGGCTGCGCTACCATGAACCAGACGGCGCGGATTTTGGGGTTCTGCTAGGTTTGCGATTGCCGATCGTGGATCAAGTTGAGATAAGGCTATTTCAATCGGGTTCGGATCATAATAGTTGTTGATCTGACTTGGGGTGAGGATTCAGAATGAGCTACAGTGCCGAAATCAGCCGTGACAACCCTACGTGCATTCTGTTCATTATTGACCAGTCAGGATCGATGGCAGACGTGATGCCATCTGGGCGCAGTAAGGCTGATTTTGTTGCCGATGTTCTGAATAAAACTATTTATACCCTCGTCACAAACTGCACAAAAGCCGATGGAGTACGAAGCTACTTCGACATCGGTGTAATTGGTTATGGCGGTCAGGGTGTTTCCGTAGGTCTGGGTGGCGGATTGACTGGAGCAATCAACTCGGTTGTGGACATCGCTGATCGTCCGCTGCGGGTGGAAGATAGAACCAGGCTGGAAGACGATGGCGCTGGTGGCGTCTTCGAACGGAAGGTGAAGTTTCCCGTCTGGTTTCAGCCTCAGGCAAGCGGTGGCACTCCCATGTGCCAAGCTTTGACCCAGGCAGCAGAAGTCTTGGTGAGCTGGTGCGACAGTCATCCGGGGAACTACCCACCGACTATCCTGCATGTCACCGATGGCGAGGCGACAGACGGTAATCCGGAGCAGATTGCCGATGCGCTTAAGCAGCTCTCGACCAACGATGGACAATGCCTTTTGTTCAATCTTCACGTCTCGACAAAGGCCGGAGAAAGCGCGGCGTTTCCCGCTTCAGAAAGCGGCCTTGCTGATGATTTTGCGCGGATGCTCTTCCGTATGTCGAGCAGTTTCCCTAGCCATATTGCGCAGCTTGCCGCAGACAAAGGCTATGGCGTCCGCGATGGATCTAGAGGTTTCATATTCAACGGCGATCCGAAGGACATCGTGAATTTCTTCGATATCGGCACTCGACCGAGATTGACCGCAGATCGCTAAGCGATGCAGACCCTAGGCGCTGCAGCCAGAAGGCTAGAACTAGTTTTCTTGCACTGCGTGGCTAAGTCTTTAGGCCAGCCCAATGAAGATAGCTGTGCATACGACGAGGATCGTCAGATATTTGTCGTGAGTGATGGTGCGAGTATTTCTTATGACTCGGCGCTATGGTCAAGAATTCTGACGGATCATTTTGTTAAGTGCCCTGAGGTCGATGAGTCTTGGCTAGATCTTGCGAGAAAAGAATTTTCTGAGTCTCACAATTTTCTCGATCTCCCATGGAACAAACAAGCCGCCTTTGATCGCGGTAGTTTCGCGACACTTTTGGGCCTAAAATTCGATCCCGATAAAGGTAAGGCTCACGTCCTCGGCGTTGGCGACAGTGTGCTTGTCATGATTGACGACGTGGATGGATGGATAACCAGTTACCCATACGAAGAACCGTCCCAATTTAGGCAGGATCCAATACTGATATCGACAAAATCAGGATCGTTTTTCGTACCTGAGGAATCGATACAACCCCTCCAGCTATCTGAACATACAGGAGTAGTTCGGCTCTTGTTGATGACTGATGCTCTCGGCGCTTGGTGTCTAGAGCGTGGATATGAAGGAGCGGTTCGTTTGACCGAACTGGATGATGAGGAGGAGTTCAAAGATTTTCTCCGCACTGAACAGCAGGCCCAAAGAATGAGGATCGATGATGCGACGCTCATGGTCCTGAAACTGGAGGGCGTCGTATGAGCTATCCTCAGATCGTCGAGTATAACGATGCTATTCAGTCTCCTGATCGTACACTGAATGATCCCGAGCTCCGAAATGGTAGCGTCAAAACAAATCAACTAGGGTTGCCACTGGCTTTGTCTGGCGGCTTTGCGCTAACATACGAAGTTAGCTCGGGAGGTAGGCGATTTGCAGTCCGCTGCTTTCATCGCGAGGTGCCTGGTATCGAGCAGCGTTATGCGGCAATATCTAATAAAATCAGGTCACTGAATAGCGACTACTTTGTCGACTTTGATTTCCAGCCGTCGGGCATCAAGGTCGGCGGGAAGTCATATCCGCTGCTCAAAATGGATTGGGTCCAAGGGGATACCCTTGGAATTTTTCTCGATCGCCACAAGGGGCAGAAAAGTCAAATCGTTGATTTGCGGGATAAGCTAAGAGAGCTTGCTCGGTATTTATCCTCACAAGGCATCGCGCATGGGGACCTCCAGAACGAAAACATAATCTTAGCGAATGGCCGGCTTCGCCTAATTGACTATGATGGCATGTACGTGCCGGGAATGGTTACCGGAAAAGGTAGCGAGATTGGCCACAAGCACTTCCAACATCCCGCCCGCACGACGGGAGATTTTGGCCCTCACATTGACAGATTTTCCTCGATCGCGATCGATATCGGTCTCAGGGCGATCGCTGAGAATCCTGCGCTGCAGACAAAATTCAGTGAGGGCGGCGCGACAATACTCTTCAGGGCGAATGATTACGCAGATCCTGGCAGTTCGGAAGCTTTCAATGCGCTTCGGTCCATGCCTTCGATTAGATCAGACGCTGAGCGATTTGCAAATCTCTGCCTGTCACCAATCGCATCTGTACCGTCGCTTGAAGACTTCATTGCTGGCAAGGGTGGCCTCGGGCAGATCATATCCGCGCAGCCTGCCAAACCTGTCAAGCAAGGCTATATTCCGGCCTTCACGGTTGTCGACGCAAGCAGCTTTGCGTCAGCCGAAGCGTCCGTCGGACAACGCGTTGAATTGATTGGTCAGATTGTATCGGTAAAGGAGGGTACCACCCGGGGTCGAGGCAGGCGGGGTGGCAAACCATATGTGTTCATCAACTTCGGCGATTGGCAAAAGAGTTCAGTTAAGCTGACCCTGTGGTCCGAAGCGCTCGGTAAAATGCAGTCACGGCCAGATGAAAGTTGGGTCGGTCGCTGGGTAAGCGTAACAGGCCTCATCGATCCTCCTTACCACGGAACTTTCGGGTCAATATCATATGTGAATGTCGGCATTACGATTGCCGATGGCTCTGAGATCGTTCAGCTCACCGCAACGGAAGCCAAGTACCGCTTGGCGTCCAAAGGTCAGGTTGCAACTACAGCATCCAGACCGCCTTCTAACAAGGATGTCCTTGAAGGCCTTAAATCCGGCGGTTCTCGCACAACATCCGGGAGAAGCCCCTCACCTTCAGCTGGGCGCTCAACCTCGTCAGCTAATCGGCCTACAACAACAGCGTCGAGTAACCAGCAAATACTCGCTGGTCTGCGTGCAACTCCGGGGTCTAGCGTAACGTCGGGAAGCGGCACATCGCCGACAAGGCAACCTTCAGGAGGCGGAGGCGGGAGCGGGAGCTCTGTACCTTGGGGGTGGATAATTATCGGTATAATAATACTCTTTGCTATCTTTGGCTGATCCTCTCTCCGAGAGGCTGCGGCAATAATGGGCAGGAAGATTCGAAAGTGACCAGAAGACGTCATGGAGACGGCAATTATGGGTTGAGCTGGGGCTTGCCGGGCTTCCGTATTGGAAGGAGCCAGTACGGTAATTGGTGGATATCACTCGGCTTACCGTTTGGCTTGCGGATTACAAAGAGGCTTGGTCGAAACGCCCTCGGTAACGGTTCAGATTATCGTGGGTCGGAATTTCCGGATGGGGACGAGTTTAAACAAATCTCTGAGAAGAGTGTTGAGCGAGATATGCAGTCAATAACAAAGAATGAAAAAATATTAGATCGGATTAAAAATTTGAATAAGTGAATTTGTCTTAAGGGAATGCAATCCTCTCTTGGTCTTCCCACGGCTTATCTGCAACCGTTGTTAAGTGCTTGATTGAGACGGCCGGCGCGCGACGCTCGATGAGCAGCCTCTCCAGCACGGTCGGTGCCAGATAGGCCAGCTTCAGCACACGGCCGACGTACACCGGCGTCACGTCCTCGGCGGCCGCAATGTCCTGAATGGTTGCCACCTGGCCGCTGTCGAGCTTGTGACGTGACCCCCTGATTTTCCTCCACGAGCGATTAGAGTCTGGCCTGAAGGAAGGACAGACGAT
>NZ_ANFX01000026.1 GCF_000331285.1 Porphyrobacter sp. AAP82
GCGCCGATGCGCAAAACAACCGCCAGACTCTAATCCAAGCTGGGGGAAAGCTGGGGGTCACGTCACCGTGAGCCGAAGCCGACAACCATGCCTGGAATGAGCGGCGTCGCTCCTCTATCCAACGCTGAAGGGTTTCGGACACGACCAAAACGGGGGCATATTATCGGCAGCCCCGTCCCTGCGCGTCAGGTCGAAGGGCCTCTTCATGGAATTGTGCGGTAGCCTCAGCCACCAGTTTTCGAGAGGAAGCCCGCGAGTGGCGGAGCGGTAAGCCCCACCCTGTTTTCCATACGGATTACATACCGGCGCGGGGGACTTTGTCCAAACCATTGAAAAATGGTGCTGCTGGGGAGGATTGAACTCCCGACCTCACCCTTACCAAGGGTGCGCTCTACCACTGAGCTACAGCAGCGCCGGAAACAGGCGCGCCCTATTGTCGCGCCTCCCCGCAATGTCAACGTCCTTGTTGCGCTATCGCTTCGCTGAATGAGCGCAAGGCTTGAAGAGTCCTTGTTGTCCTATCGCTTTGCTACTTGAGGGCGCCCGCACTTACCGGCAAGGCGTTTCATATGAGTGAAGGCTCCGCCAAGAATATGTCACGCGAAGAACGCCTCGCGGCCAAGTTGCGCGAAAACCTGCGGCGGCGCAAGGCGCAAGCCCGCGCGCTTGGCGATTCGGATAGCGCGCAGCCCCTTCCCAATTCCTCCGCCGAAAGCTAACGCCGCGCGCTCTTGCTGGTTGCTCACCGATCCCACCGGAACCCCGGAGACAAAATGCCCAAACTCATCCTCGTTCGCCACGGCCAGAGCCAGTGGAACCTCGAGAACCGCTTCACCGGGTGGTGGGATGTCGACCTCACCGAAAAGGGTGTGGCCGAAGCGACTGCGGCGGGCCAGCTGCTGAAGGACAGGGGCGTGCTGCCGACCTATGCCTTCACCAGCCTCCAGACCCGCGCGATCCGGACGCTGCATCTGGCGCTCGAGGCGGCAGGCCGCCTGTGGATCCCAGAGATAAAGGACTGGCGCCTCAACGAGCGGCACTATGGCGGTCTCACCGGGCTCGACAAGGCCGAGACCGCGGCGAAGCACGGGGACGAACAGGTCAAGATCTGGCGCCGCAGCTTCGACATCCCGCCGCCGGTGCTCGAAGCGGGGAGCGCGTTCGATCTCGCCACCGACCCGCGCTATGCCGGGATCGCCATTCCGAACACCGAAAGCCTCAAGCTGACCATTGAACGCGTCCTGCCCTATTGGGAAAGCGCGATCCTGCCCAGGCTCGCGGGCGGGGAGACGGTGATCATCGCCGCCCACGGCAATTCCCTGCGCGCGCTGGTCAAACACCTGTCGGGGATTTCGGATGCGGACATCACCGATCTCGAAATTCCCACCGGCCAGCCGATCATCTACGAATTCGAAGGCGGCGCTCCGGTGGGTGAGCGCTATTATCTGAAGGACGCCTGATGGAAGCCACCGGGGGCAAGGTCGCGATCGTGATGGGCAGCCAGTCCGACTGGCCGACCATGAAGTGCGCCGCCGAGGTGCTGGACGAGCTTGAGGTGCCTTACGAGGCGCGCATCACCTCGGCGCACCGCACTCCTGACAGAATGGTGGCTTTCGCCAAGGGCGCCGAGGGCGAGGGCTTCTCGGTCATCATCGCCGGCGCAGGGGGCGCGGCGCATCTGCCGGGCATGATCGCAAGCATGACGCATCTGCCGGTGCTCGGCGTGCCGGTGCAGTCCAAGGCGCTCTCGGGGCTCGATAGCCTGCTCTCCATCGTCCAGATGCCGGGCGGCATTCCCGTGGGCACGCTGGCGATCGGCGAGGCAGGGGCGAAGAACGCGGGGCTGCTGGCAGCCGCGATCCTCGCGCTCTCCGACGAAGCGCTGTCCGAACGCTTGCAGGATTGGCGCGCCGCAAAAAGCGCGGATGTGGCCGAGGTGCCTGCCAAGGAACCGGGATTCTGATGCTCCCCGCAGGCTCCACCATCGGGATTCTGGGCGGCGGCCAGCTTGGCCGGATGATGGCGGTCGCTGCACTGCAACTGGGCTACAAGGTGGTCGGCTACGCGCCCGAGGGCGACAATGTCGCGGCCGATGCCTGTTCGGACTTCATCACCGCCGCCTGGGACGATGCCGCCGCGCTCGCCCGCTTTGCCGATGCCTGCGACGTGGTGACCTGGGAGTTCGAGAACGTGCCCCTCGCCGCCGTCGCCGCACTGCCCGAAAGGTTGCTCGCCTGCCCGCCGCGCGCGCTCGAAGTGGCGCAGGACCGGCTGCGCGAAAAGGCCTTTGCGGCCGGGCTCGGCGGCAGCCCTGCGCCTTATGCGGCAGTCGAAAGCGCAGACGAGCTGGCCGCGGCGATCCGCCGCGTCGGCACCCCCGGCATCCTCAAGACCGCGCGCGACGGATATGACGGCAAGGGCCAGTGGCGCGTGCGCTCGGGGGTGGAGGCCGGCGCGCTCGCCTTCCCCGGCGTGACCTGCATCTACGAAGGCTTCGTCACCTACGAGACCGAATTCTCGGTGATCCTGGTCCGCGGGCGTGACGGGACGGTCAGGTTCTGGGATTCGACCGCCAACCTCCACGAGGGCGGGATGCTCGCGCGCTCGGTGCTGCCTGCGGGCGCGCTGGTCGAGGCGCAGGTGCCCGCCGCGCGCGAGCTCGCCCGCAAGGTCGCGGACGCACTGGGCTATGTCGGGGTGCTGACGCTCGAATTTTTCGCCACCCGTGAGGGCCCCATCTTCAACGAGATGGCGCCGCGGGTCCACAATTCGGGCCACTGGACCATCGAGGGCGCGGCCACCAGCCAGTTCGAAAACCACATCCGCGCGATCTGCGGCCTGCCGCTGGGGGGCACCAAGACCCGCTTCGAGGCGATCGAGATGCGCAACATCGTCGGCGAGGAGGCGCTGGAGGCGCACAAGATCCTCGCCGAGCCGGGCGAGCCGCACCTCCACCTCTACGGCAAGCGCGAGGCGCGCGAGGGGCGCAAGATGGGCCACGTCACCCGCGTCGGGCACGCGGTGAAATGAACCGAGAGATTGTGCTGATCTATGCGCGCGCCGCCAATGGCGCGATCGGCAGGGATGGCGACCTGCCGTGGCGGCTGCCGGCGGACCTCAGGCATTTCAAGGCGCTGACGCTCGGTGAAGGGGGTGGGGGCCTGCCGATGATCATGGGCCGCAAGACCTTCGACAGCCTGCCGGGGCTGCTCCCCGGGCGGCGCCACATCGTCCTCACCCGCGATGCCGGATGGCGGGCCGAGGGGGCCGAGACTGCGGCAACGCTTGACGAGGCGCTCGCGCTCGCTGATGCCGAAACCATCGCCATCATCGGCGGTGCGGCGGTGTTCGAGGCCTTCCTGCCGCGCGCCGACAGAGTGGAACTGACCCAGATCCACGCCGATTACGACGGCGACACCTTCATGCCCCCGCTCGGTCCCGAGTGGCACGAGACCGCGCGCGAGGATCATGCGGCAGACGGCGCCTATCCCGCCTTCTCCTTCCTCACCTATCGGAAAGCCGACTGATGCGCTGGCTCGATCACCGCGAGGCGATGCCCGCCGCGCTGCGGGGCGCGATCATCGCGCTCGGCAATTTCGACGGGTTCCACCGCGGGCACCAGGCGGTCGCGGGCGAGGCGATCGCCTGGGCGCAAGGCCTCGGCCGCCCCTCGATCATCGCGACCTTCGATCCCCATCCGGTGAGCTTCTTCAAGCCCGATCTGGCGCCTTTCAAGCTGACCACGCTCGAACAGCGGCAGGAGCTTTACCTCGCCGCCGGGGCGACGGCGATGCTGGTGTTCCACTTCGATGCGGACCTCGCCGGGACGAGCGCGGAGGATTTCATCGCTCGCATCCTCATCGAGCGTTTCGGCGCGCACGGGGTGGTGACGGGGGGCGACTTCACCTTCGGCAAGGGTGCCAAGGGCAATGTCGATCTGCTGCGCACCCTCGGCGGGGAACTGGGCCTGCAATCGCGGGTGGTGGAGGCGGTGGCGGAAGGGGGCGAGGTGGTGTCCTCCAGCCGCATCCGGCAGGCCCTGCGCGACGGCGACCCGCAGGATGCCGCGCGCCTGCTCACCCGGCCCTTCGCGATCCGCGGCATCGTCGAGCATGGCGACAAGCGCGGGCGCACCATCGGCTACCCCACGGCGAACCTCGGGGTGGAGAATTACCTGCGCCCCAAATACGGCATCTACGCCGTGACGGGCCGCATCCTCGCGACCGGCGAGGTGCTGAAGGGTGCCGCCAACATCGGCATCCGCCCGCAGTTCGAGCCGCCCAAGGAACTGCTGGAACCCTACTTCTTCGACTTCAAGGGCGACCTCTACGGGCAGGAGATCGAGGTGGCCTTCCACCACTACCTGCGCGGCGAGGCGAAGTTCGATTCCCTCGACGCGCTGATCGAGCAGATGGACAGGGATTGCGCCGAGGCGCGGCGGTTGCTCGGCTGAATTGGTTCACGCGAAGGCGCGAACCCCACCCGCCCAAGACAAATTGCGCAAAGCCCGCCCGCCCGCTAAGGCCCCGCGCACCATGAGCGACGACACCGCAGCAAGCGCCAAAGAAGCGAAAGACTTTCGGGACACCGTCTTCCTGCCGAAGACCGATTTCCCCATGAAGGCCGGCCTTCCGCAGAAGGAGCCGGGCATTGCCGCGCGCTGGGAGCAGATCGGGCTCTACGATGCCCTGCGCAAGAGCCGGAAGGGCCGGGAGAAGTTCATCTTCCACGATGGCCCGCCCTACGCCAATGGCGACATGCATATCGGCCACGCGCTGAACCACATCCTCAAGGACATGGTCTGCCGCACCCAGAACCTGCTGGGCCGCGATGCGCCTTACGTGCCCGGCTGGGACTGCCACGGCCTCCCCATCGAATGGAAGGTCGAGGAGCAGTACCGCAAGGAGAAGAAGGCCAAGCCCGTGCTCACCGGTGCGGGGCGTGACGAGGCGGCGGTGAAGGCCTTCCGCGACGAATGCCGTGCCTATGCGCAGCACTGGGTCGACGTGCAGCGCTCGCAGCTGAAGCGTCTCGGCATCATGGCCGATTGGGACCACCCCTACCTCACCATGCAGAAGGAGAGCGAGGCGGTGATCGTCGCCGAGCTCCTGAAGCTCGCCGAGGCGGGGAACCTCTACCGCGGCTCGAAGCCGGTGATGTGGTCGCCCGTGGAGCAGACCGCGCTGGCCGAAGCGGAGGTCGAATACGAGGACATCACCTCGACCCAGATCGACGTGGCCTTCGAACTCATCGAGAGCCCGATCCCCGAGCTGGTCGGCGCCCACGCGGTGATCTGGACGACGACGCCGTGGACGATCCCGGTGAACCAGGCTTTGGCCTATGGGTCGGAGGTTGAGTATGTGCTTTTCGACTGCCTGCTCAATTACAACGATGATCCGATCGGCCTGAATCTGCGTGAAGGCGCAAGATACGTCGTCGCTTCGGAGCTTTTCGAAGCAACGACCCATCGCTTGCGTCGCGATTGCGACCCGCAGATGTTCTCCCTCAGCCCCGTGAAGCGGTTCAAGGGCTCCGACCTCGCCGGCACCCTCGCCCGCCACCCGATGCACGCATTGGGCGGGTTCTATGCCGCCCCGCGCCCGCTGCTGCCAGGCGACTTCGTCACCACCGACAGCGGCACGGGCCTTGTCCACATGGCGCCCGACCACGGCGAGGACGACTTCGACCTGTGCAAGGCGCACGGCATCAACCCCGTCTTCGCGGTGATGGACGACGGGCGCTACCGCGACGACTGGGGCTGGCTCGGCGCTGCCGACGAGCGGCGCATGAGCGTCATCAACCCCAAGTTCAACGCGCCCGACGGCCCGATCTGCTCCGACCTGCGCGAAGCGGGCGCGCTGCTCGCGGCGAGCGCGGACTACGCGCACTCCTACCCGCACTCGTGGCGCTCGAAGGCCAAGGTCATCTTCCGCTGTACCCCGCAGTGGTTCGTGCCGATGGACAAGCCGCTCGACACCGGCGATTTCGAGGTCGTGCCCACCGGCCCCTTCGGCGGGGCGGTCGCGCCTTTCGTGAGCTACGACCATTCGACCCTGCGCGAGCGCGCCACGGCCGAAATCCAGCGCGTGAAGTTCTTCCCCGAAAAGGGCCGCAACCGCATCGGCGCGATGGTCGAGGGGCGGCCCGACTGGGTGCTCTCCCGCCAGCGCGCGTGGGGCGTGCCGATCACGCTGTTCGTGCGGGCCGACGGATCGTATCTGCAAAACGCGGCGGTCAACGCCCGCATCGTCGCCGCCGTGAACGCGGAAGGCATGGACGCGTGGAACAGCGCCAACAAATCGGAGTTCCTCGGCCCCGATTACGACCCGGCAGAATTCGAGATGGTCACCGACATTCTCGACGTGTGGTTCGATTCTGGCTGCACCCATGCCTTTGTGCTCGAGAGCGGGCGCTGGCCGGACCTCCAATGGCCCGCCGACCTCTACCTCGAAGGCTCGGACCAGCATCGCGGCTGGTTCCAGTCCTCGCTGCTGCAATCCTGCGCCACCCGCGGCCGCGCGCCCTACGACCAGATCCTCACCCACGGCTTCACGATGGACGCCAAGGGCCGCAAGATGTCGAAGAGCGAGGGCAACACCATCGACCCGCTGAAGGTGATGGAAACCTACGGCGCGGACATCATCCGGCTGTGGGCATTGAGCGTCGACTTCACCGAGGATCACCGCATCGGCGACGAGATCCTGAAAGGTGTGGGCGACCAGTATCGCAAGCTGCGCAACACCTTCCGCTACCTCTTGGGCGCGCTCGATGGCTTCGTGGGCGACATGAGCGATGCAGGCGAGCTGCCGGAGCTCGAGGTCTACATCCTCGCGCTGCTTTCGGAGCTCGACGGCAAATTGAAGGCGGCGGCGGAGGCCTACGACTTCAACGCCTACACCCGCCTGCTGGTCGATTTCTGCAACGAGGACTTGAGCGCCTTCTTCTTCGATATCCGCAAGGACAGCCTCTATTGCGACGGGCCGGACTCGGTCACCCGCAGCGCCTATCGCACCGTGCTCGACCTCTTGTTCCACGCCCTCGTCCGCTACGCCGCGCCGGTGCTGGTGTTCACCGCGGAGGAGGTGTGGCTCGCGCGGTATCCCGAGGACGGCGAGGCGGATGACGCGGGCCAGCGCGGCTCTGTCCACCTGCTCGAATGGCCGAGCATCCCCCCGGTCGTCGCCGATGCCGCGAAGTGGGCGCAGCTGCGCGTGCTGCGCGATGCGGTCAACGAGGCGATCGAGCCGCTGCGCCGCGACAAGACCATCCGTTCGAGCCTCGAGGCCGAGGTCGTGGTCCCCGCCGCCGCCGTGCCCGAAGGGGTCACCGACGAAGCCCTCGCCGAGCTGTTCATCACCGCGACAGTCACCCGCGGGCAGGGCGAGGTCGTGACCGTCTCCAAGAGCCACCACCACAAGTGCGGCCGCTGCTGGCGCCTCCTGCCCGACGTGGCGGAAGAGGGCGCGCTGTGCGGGCGGTGCGAGGACGTGGTGGCATGAGCACCCTCATCACCCGCAACCGCCTGATCGGCCTCGCCATCGCCGCGCTGGTCGCGCTCGTCGACCAGGCGGTGAAGGCCTACGTGATCGGCCCGCTCAACCTGCGGCAGGTGCTCCACATCGACCTCACCGGGTTCTTCGACCTCACCTACACCGAGAACCGCGGCGTCTCGCTCGGCATGTTCGAGGCGAGCAACATGGAGACCCGCTGGCTGCTGGTCGCGGCCACCGCGGTGATCGCGCTCGTCGTGCTGGTGTGGATGATGCGCGAGCGGCTGCTGGGCGAGATCGCGGGGCTCGCGCTGATCCTCGGCGGGGCGCTCGGCAACATCCGCGACCGTTACGAGCTGGGCTACGTCATCGACTATGCCGACTTCCATATCGGTGCCTTCCGACCCTTCCTGATCTTCAACATCGCCGACGCCGCGATCACCATCGGCGTCGTCATCATCCTTGCGCGCAGCCTGCTGGTGCGCGACAAGGGCGACACTGCAACCGGGGAGAGCCCCCGTGGAGAGGCCCAAGATGCGTAAGACTGCACCCCTGATCCTGCTGGCCGGCGCTTCGGCGATGCTCGCGGCTTGCGGCGGCGATGGCGGGGTGTTCAACCGCGCCCGGCCCGACGAGTTCGCCGTGCAGCGCCAGGCGCCGCTGGTCGTGCCGCCCGACTTCACGCTCACCCCGCCCGCCCCCGGCGCCCCGCGCCCGGCCGAAGGCACCGCCTCCGAGCAGGCGCTGGACGCGCTGTTCGGCGGCCCCGCCCCGAGGAGCCGCGTCGAGGCGAGCGTGATCGACCGCGCCGGTCGCGCCGATCCGGGCATCCGCAGCCAGGTGGGCGACACCGGCACCAACACCGTCGCCAAGGGCCGCCTGACCCGCGACATCGTCGCCGCGCCCGAGGGTGACGGCCAGTCGGCATCGACGGTCATCCCGAGCGCCTGACCCCCTGCGCCCCGCCGCGGCGGGCGTGTAGGAGACACATGAGACACTGTCCTGGGGCAGAAAACCTGCCCCGCCATCCGCGCTGTTTGCGGTGTGGCGAATGAAGTGATTCGGGCGGGTCATTGCGCGACCCTTTCACGCCCGCCGCGTGTAGGAAAATGGTTTGTTTCTCGCAGAGACGCGGCGGGAAGAAAGACGCGGAGGAGGCCGTGCGGCTCTGCCACAGATCGTTTCACGCAGAGGCGCAGAGGAAGCAGAGGCGCAGAGAGGTTGCGATCACGGCGAAGCCGTATTCAATCTCCAGCGATGAGGCACGTCGCAACGTCGACAATCCTGAAGGTGCCTTCGGCACGCGCAAGACCTCCGCGTCTCCCCTTTCTTCTCTGCGCCTCTGCGTGAAACCCCGGGGCGAAGCTGCGTAAACTTCCGCGCGCCCCCTCAGTCCTCGCGCGCCCGGCTCACCAGCAGCTTGTCGATGCGGCGGCCGTCCATGTCGACCACCTCGAAGCGCCAGCCCTGGTCGGTGAAGTGCTCGCCTTCGTGGGGGAGCTTCTTCATCACCGACAGGGCATAGCCCGCCGCCGTGCCGAATTCGCGGTCCTCGCCGTAATCGAGGCCGAGCCGGTCGGCGAGCGCATCGGCCGAGAGCGAGCCCGAGACCAGCAGCGAGCCGTCCTCGCGCTCGATGACCGAAGGCAGGTCGCCATCGTCCGAATCGCTGGCGAAATTGCCGACGATCGCGGTGAGCAGGTCGACAGGGGTGACGATGCCTTCGAAGTGGCCATATTCGTCATGCACCACCGCCATCGCCACTTCGGCGGACTGGAGCACGCGCAGTGCGTCCATCGCGTCGAGCTGGTCGGGGACCACCTCGACCTTGCGCATCATGTCGCGCAAGGGGGCCGGGCGCCCGGCGACCAGCGCGGCGAGCACGTCGCGGACCTTGACCACGCCGAGGATCGTATCGGGCGAGCCTTCCGCGACCGGCAGCAGCGAATGGGTGCTCTCCTCGATGGTCTGGCGGATTTCCTCCGCGTCGGCATCGGCCTCGATCCAGTCGACCTCGGTGCGCGGGGTCATCATCTCGCGCACGGGGCGCTCGGCCAGGCGCACCACGCCGGTCAGGATCTGGCGCTGTTCGGCCTCAATCACACCCGATCGGGTGGCTTCGGCAAAGATCATCCGCAATTCCTCGGCGGTGACCGAATCCTCGCTCCCAGCGCGCAGGCCGAACATGCGGATGATCGCCGCCGAGCTTGAATCCAGCAGCCACACCAGCGGTGCGGCGGCCTTGGCCATGAAGGCCATCGGCCGCGCCATCACCAGCGACACCGGCACCGCCGCGCGCAGTGCAAGCTGCTTGGGCACCAGTTCGCCGACGATCAGCGAAAGGTAGGTGGTAAAGGCGATCACCACCGCAAAGCCGGTCTCGTCAGCATATTCGGCCGGCAGGCCCAGCGCCGCCATCCGCTCGCCCACCGGCCCGCCCAGGCTCGCGCCCGAATAGGCGCCGGCGATGATGCCGATCAGGGTGATGCCGATCTGGACGGTCGAAAGGAACTTGCCCGGGTCCGCCGCAAGCCCGATCGCGGTCCGCGCCGCTGCGGAACCGGCTTCGGCCTTGGCTTCGAGGGCGCTGGTCTTGGCGCTGACGATGGCGAGTTCGGACATGGCGAACACGCCGTTGATAACGACAAGCGCGATGATGATCGCAAGGTCTGACCAGGGAAAAGGTGTCACGCCCTGCGCGCTAGCACAAAGCGGCGGGCTTGCCAGCCTTGCAACAGCGCCGCGCCCCGCAAGGCGCGGCTTGTCTGAACGGCGGGCGACGGGGCCGTTCAAGCGCGGTCAAGCCCAGGCGCCCCAAAAGCGGCGCGGCTTCATCGGGACGACGTCTTTCCGCCACAGGGGCGGGATGGCATCGTCAGGCCGATAACAAAGGGAGGCACCTGTCATGACTATCTCGCGCATTCTGCTTTCGGGCACCGCCGCGATTGCCCTGCTGGGCACCACCGCCTGCGTCACCGATCCCAACACCGGCGAGAAGAAGCTCTCGCGCACCGCGATCGGCGCCGGGCTCGGCGGCACGCTGGGCTATCTGCTGGGCGGCGCGATCGGCGGCGATACCGGGCGCATCATCGGCGCAGGCATCGGCGGCTCGGCGGGCGCGGTGATCGGCAAGCAGTATGACGACCAGATCAAGGAGCTCAAGGAGCAGACCGCGGGCAGCGGCGTCGATGTCGAGGAAGTGGGCGATCAGGACGCGATCCTCGTGCGTCTGCCCGACGGCGTGACCTTCGCGAGCGGATCGGCGGCGATCAACCCGGGCTTCTATTCGACGCTGGATTCGGTGGCCGAGACGCTCATCAAGTATCCCAACAGCCTGATCGACGTTTACGGCTTCACCGACACCACCGGCTCGCCCGCCACCAACCAGCGCCTGTCCGAACAGCGCGCGCAGGCGGTGGCCGATTACCTCGCCGCCAAGGGCGTGGCGCGGGCGCGCATGGCGACCAAGGGCTTCGGCGAGCAGTATGATTACCTGCGCGTCAAGACCGGCGACGGGGTGGCCGAGCCGCTCAACCGCCGCGTCGAGATCAAGATCATCCCGGTCAGCCAGCAGGACGTGGCTGCGGCCCGCGCGGGGAGCTGATTTTTTGCCGGGGCGGGGGCGCCGTGGTGCCTCCGCCCCATTCGCTATCCTTGCCGGGCAGCGGCCTTCATTGTCCCCGCCCGAAGGCTACCGCAGCGCCTTGGCCCGTTCAGCCAGCCGCTCGACGGCCGCGGCGTGGATCGCGGGCGAGCACACCAGCACGCCGAAATCCCTCGGGTCGTGCTTGTTGTAGGCGAGCGGGCGGCCAAAGGCATCGCTGACCTCGGCCCCGGCCTCGCGCGCGATGAGGGTGGCTGCGGCAATGTCCCATTCGAAGCCCCAGCGCAGCGTGGCGACGAGATCGGCCTCGTCGGCGGCGACCATCGCGATCCTGAGGGCGATCGAATTGGGTTGGTCGACAAGCACGAGATCGCTGTCTTCCGATGGCAGATTGTGGGCCGGCACGCGGGCTCCGGCAAACCGGGTGCGGGTGCTCGCCCGGATCGCCGCGCCGTTGCGGGTTGCGCCCTGCCCGGCAAGCGCGACCCATTCCTCGCCCCGCGCCGGCGCGGCGAGCATCCCGACCAGCGGCCTGCCCGCGCTCACCAGCGCCACCGACACCGCCCAGCCGGGCCGCCCGCGTACGAAATCGCGGGTGCCGTCGATCGGATCGACCAGCCAGATCAGCCCGCTCTGCGTGCGCGTCTTGTCGTCGGCGGTTTCCTCCGAGAGCCAGGCGGCGGCGGGGAGCAGCCGGCCGAGCTCGCGCTTCAGGAAGCGGTCGACCTCGAGGTCCGCCTCGCTCACCGGATTGCCCGGGGTCTTGTCCCAGCTTTCGAGCGCGTGCCCCGCCCCCGGCCAGCGCGAATGGGCGATCCGGCCCGCCTCGCGGACAATGGCTTCAAGGTGCGACCTGTCAATCATGGCAGGCCTCCGTGTTGGCCGTGCCGCAGGCACTTTTCAAGAGGGGCGATCCGTGCTTAGGCCCACCGCGGACGAACCTCTCCCCAGGAACTCATTGAAGGGATCGATACGCAATGAACGTTCACGAATATCAGGCCAAGGAACTGCTGGCGAAGCACGGGATCGCGGTGCCGGCGGGCCATGCCGCGCTCAGCGCCCAAGAAGCGGTCGAAGCCGCCAAGCAGCTGCCCGGGCCGCTCTATGTCGTGAAGGCGCAGATCCACGCCGGCGGGCGCGGGAAGGGCAAGTTCAAGGAACTTCCGGCTGACGCCAAGGGCGGTGTGCGCCTCGCCAAGAGCCTCGAGGAAGTGGAAGCCCACGCCAAGGAAATGCTCGGCAACACGCTGGTCACCATCCAGACGGGGGATGCGGGCAAGCAGGTCAACCGCCTCTACATCACCGACGGTGTCGACATCGCCAAGGAATACTACCTCTCGCTGCTGGTCGACCGCGCTTCGGGCCGCGTCGCCTTCGTCGTCTCGACCGAGGGCGGCATGGACATCGAGACCGTGGCGCATGACACGCCCGAGCTGATCACGACCTTCAGCGTCGATCCCGCGCAGGGCTTCCAGCCGCACCACGGCCGCGCGGTGGCCTTCGCGCTGAAGCTCACGGGCGATCTCAACAAGCAGGCGCAACGCCTCGCCAAGCAGCTCTACGACGCCTTCCTGGCGACGGACTGCGAGATGCTCGAAATCAACCCGCTGGTCGAAAGCGAAGACGGCAAGCTCTTGGTGCTCGACGCCAAGATGAGCTTTGACGGCAACGCTCTCTACCGCCACCCCGACATCGAAGCCCTGCGCGACGAGACCGAGGAAGACCCGGCGGAAGTCGAAGCATCCGAATACGACCTTGCCTACATCAAGCTCGATGGCAACATCGGCTGCATGGTCAACGGCGCAGGCCTCGCGATGGCGACGATGGACATCATCAAGCTGAACGGTGCCTTCCCCGCCAACTTCCTCGACGTGGGCGGCGGCGCCACCACCGAGAAGGTCACTGCGGCCTTCAAGATCATCCTCAAGGACCCGGCGGTCGAGGGCATCCTTGTCAACATCTTCGGCGGGATCATGAAGTGCGACGTGATCGCCAACGGGATCGTGCAGGCCGCCAAGGACGTGAACCTCCAGGTTCCGCTGGTGGTGCGCCTCGAAGGCACCAACGTGGCCGAAGGCAAGGCGATCCTTGCGAATTCGGGCCTCGCGATCGTGCCGGCCGACAATCTCGGCGATGCGGCGCAGAAGATCGTTGCCGAGGTCAAGAAGGCGGCCTGAGGCGCGCGAACACATCCCGGGCGAGGCTGATCGCGTATCATCCCCGCCCGGCCAAGACTGCGGCTGGCCTCGCTTGACGTTTACGTAAACGCAAGCTAGGCGGGCGCGCAAGACGTCGTCAGGCGTCACGTGATTCTTTGAGAGGAAGGACAAATCCCATGAAGATCCTCGTCCCCGTCAAGCGGGTGATCGATTACAACGTCAAGCCGCGGGTCAAGGCCGACGGCACCGGCGTCGACCTCGCCAACGTCAAGATGAGCATGAACCCGTTCGACGAGATCGCGGTCGAGGAAGCCATCCGCTTGAAGGAAAAGGGCGCGGCCACCGAGATCGTCGCCGTCTCCATCGGCCCGGCCAAGGCGCAGGAAACCCTGCGCACCGCGCTTGCCATGGGCGCCGACCGGGCGATCCTCGTCGAGACCGAGGAGGACGTCGAGCCGCTGGCGGTCGCCAAGATCCTCAAGGCGATTGCCGATGAAGAAGCCCCGGGCCTCGTCATCCTCGGCAAGCAGTCGATCAGCGACGACAGCAACCAGACCGGCCAGATGCTCGCCGCGCTGATGGGGCGTCCACAGGGCACCTTTGCCAACACCGTCGAAGTCGACGGCGACAGCGTTGTCGTCAAGCGCGAAGTCGATGGCGGCCTCCAGACCGTCAAGCTCGCGCTCCCCGCGATCGTCACCACCGACCTGCGTCTGAACGAGCCGCGCTATGCCTCGCTGCCCAACATCATGAAGGCCAAGCAGAAGCCGCTCGCGACCAAGACCGCCGGTGATTACGGCGTCGACCTCGCCCCGCGTCTGAAGACCCTCAAGGTCGAAGAGCCGCCGGTGCGTCAGGCGGGCGAGAAGGTCGCCGACGTCGCCGCGCTGGTCGAGAAGGTCAAGGCGCTCGGCATCGCCTGAGCCCCATTAGAGAGGACATTCCCATGAAGACTCTGGTTCTCGTCGAACATGACAACACCAAGCTGGCCGATGCGACGCTTCCCGTCGTGACCGCCGCCGCCAAGCTCGGCGAAGTGCACCTGCTGGTCGCCGGCCACAATTGCGGCGCGGTCGCCGAAGCCGCCGCCAAGATCGCGGGCGTCGGCAAGGTCCACGTCGCCGATGACGCTGCCTATGCCAACGGCCTTGCCGAAAACGTCGCGCCGCTCGCCGCCGCGCTGATGGAGGGTCACGACGCCTTCCTCGCGGCTGCCACCACGCAGGGCAAGAACGTCGCCCCGCGCGTCGCCGCGCATCTCGATGTGATGCAGGTCAGCGAGATCCTGTCGGTCGAAGGGCCCAAGACCTTCACCCGCCCGATCTACGCCGGCAACGCCATCGCCACGGTCGAATCGTCCGATGCCAAGCTGGTGATCACCGTGCGCGGCACCGCTTTCGAGAAGGCGGCGAGCGAAGGCGGTTCGGGCACCATCGAAGCCGTCAGCGGCGCGGGTGATGCGGGCACCAGCAGCTTCGTCAGCTCGGAAATCGCCAAGAGCGAGCGTCCGGAACTGACCAGCGCCAAGATCATCGTCTCGGGCGGCCGCGCGCTGAAGGACGCGGAAACCTTCGAGGCGACCATTACCCCGCTCGCCGACAAGCTCGGCGCCGCCATCGGCGCGAGCCGCGCGGCGGTCGACGCGGGCTATGTGCCCAACGATTACCAGGTCGGCCAGACCGGCAAGATCGTTGCGCCGGAAGTCTACTTCGCCATCGGCATCTCGGGCGCGATCCAGCACCTTGCGGGCATGAAGGATTCGAAGGTCATCATCGCCATCAACAAGGACGAGGACGCGCCGATTTTTCAGGTGGCGGACGTCGGGCTTGTGGCGGACCTGTTCACGGCGGTGCCGGAACTGACCGGGGCGCTGTAAGGCGTTCATCGCCAAGGTCTTTATTTTGCAAGGAACCTCCGGCAGTCTCGTATGACTGCCGGAGGTTTTTTCATGGGTTCGCCGCTTCTGCCATCACTGCTTCTCGCGCTCGCGCCTGCGCCTGCGCAGCCGGCTGAACTGCCCGGCGAGGTCGCGAACATCCCGGGCGCGGTGCGGCTTGCGCCGGTCAGTGAATGGGGCGTCGATTATGATGAACAGCGGTGCCGGTTGCGCCGCCTGTTCGGCAGCGAACAGCAGCCACATCTCCTCGCCATCGAACAGAGCGCTCCGGTCGCCAAGTTCGCGCTGACCATCGCGGGCAATCAGCTTCCCGATCTCGACGGGCGGATCTTCATGCAGCTCGGGCTGGAGAGCGACCGGCCGATGATGATCCCCCACCTGCGCCTTGGCGGCACACTCGACGGGTTCGGCCGCGCGCTGATCTGGCCGAGCGTTACCATGACTTCGCCTGCCTATGGCGAGCCCGGGCAGGGCGACCGCGCGGCGATCCAGTCGGGCATCAGCCTCAACAGCAGCCGCAAGGTTGAGCGTATCGTCGTACGCGGGCAGGACAAGGAGGTGCTGGTGCTGGAGACGGGCAATATGCAGCCCGCCATCCGCGCACTGAATGCCTGCACGGTTGATCTGATCGCCTCTTGGGGGCTCGATCCGGCCCAGCACCGATACTATACGCCGCCGCGCTGGGTGAACTTCAAGCAGGTTCGCGAGCGGATGATCAACGACAATTTCGGCACCGAGCGCGGCACCGAGGATCAGGCGGTGGTCGAATTTCGCTTCATCGTCGAAACCGATGGCAGCGTGTCGGACTGTGTGCGGATCAACGCTACTTCCGTCAATTCGGTGCGGCCGCCGGTCTGTTCGCGGGCGCGGATGGCAAGGTTCGAACCGGCGCTCGATGCCAACGGCCAGCCGATGCGCTCGTTTATCGTGAGCGCTTTCAGCTATTTCGTAGATGCATCCTGAGACGCCCGGAGCGCGGCCCCCCTCACATCACCCCACCCAACCCATGCAGCGCCATCCCCACCAGCCCGCCCACGAGCGTGCCGTTGATGCGGATGAACTGCAAATCCCGTCCCACGGCGCCTTCGACGCGGTCGGTGATGGTGCGGGCGTCCCAGCGCTTGACCGTCTCGGACACCAGCCGGACGATCTGGTCGCCGTAGCGGGTGGCGATGCCGACAGCCGTGCGGCGGGCGAAGCGGTTGATCTGGTGTTGCAGCCGCGCGTCGCGCTGGAGCGCCTCGCCCAGTTCGCCGAGCATGTTGCGCATCTCCGCGCCCATCTGGCTTTCGGGATCGCGCGCGCGGCGGATCAGCGACTGGCGGATGCGTTCCCACACCCCCGTCCACCACACCGCCACGGCCGGGTTGGCGATGAGATCGCGCTTCATCTCCTCGACCCGTTCGCGGGTGGCGGGATCGTGCTGCAAGTCCTGCCCGAGCTTCGCCAGCCCCTCCTCGATCTTGCCGCGCAAGGTATGGTCGGGATTGACCAGCACCTCGGCGAGCAGCTTGTAGAGCCCGTCGAGCACGCTTGCGGAGATGGTCTTGTCGATCCCCGCCCAGCGCAGCACGCCCGCGACGCGCTGGTGGATGATGTCGCGGATCGTCTCCTCGTTGTCCTCGAGCGTCAGGCCCGCCCAGCGCACGAAACCGTCGATCAGCGGCTGGTGGCGCCTGTCGGTCATCGCGCTCTCGATCATCCGGCCCGCCAGCGGCGCGATGTCGAGCTTGGCAAGCTGGCTGGCGAGGCCGGAGCGGACCTGGTTGCCGAGCCGGTCGGGATCGAGGCTTTCGAGCACCTCGGCGAGCAGTTCCGCGGCTCCGCTGGTGATGCGCGAGCGTTCGTCGACGCCGCCGCGCCCGGGCGACGCGGCCAGAAACTCGCCCGCCGCCTTGGCGATGTTCATGCCGCTCATCCGGCGTGCGACAACCGCGGGGGTGAGAAAATTCTCGCGCAGGAAGGCCGCCATGGTGTCGGCGATGCGGTCCTTGTTTTCAGGGATGATCGCGGTGTGCGGGATCGGCAGGCCGAGCGGATGGCGGAACAGCGCGGTGACCGCGAACCAGTCGGCAAGCCCGCCGACCATCGCCGCTTCGGCGAAGGCGTGAACATAGCCCCAGGCGGGATGGCCGGTCGCCGCGAGGCCGTGGGTGGCGATGAAGATCACCGCCATCGCCGCCAGCATCCCCGTCGCCGTCCAGCGCATCCGCCTCGCGCGGTCGACCGTGAGCGGCTGGCCGCCGAGCGTCAGGGGCCTCAGGGAACGCGTCGCCATGGCAGGGCTTTAGACCGCTTCCGGCCCGTCCGTCACCCCGTTTCGGGCCGGCCGGGCCGTCACTCGGCCGGTTCGTGCCCTGCCGGGGGCAGCTTGCCGAGGCCCGGGAAGGCGCCGGGCAGCGGCGCATCGGCAACCGGTCCGCCCGCGGTGCTGCCGTCGTCGCCCGGCTTGTAGGTGAGCAGCCGCGCGCGCAGCCACGGACCGGCACGCTTCTCGAAGCTGTCGGCAAGGCTGAAACCGGCGGGCACGATCAGCAGCGTCAGCAGGGTCGAGGCGACCAGGCCGCCGATCACGACAATGCCCATCGGCTGGCGCCATGCGCCGTCGCCTTCGAGCGAGATCGCCACCGGCACCATCCCGGCGGTCATCGCCACGGTGGTCATCACGATCGGCTGGGCGCGCTTGTGCCCGGCATCGAGAATCGCCTCGAACTTGCCGACGCCCTTGTTCATCTCCTCGATCGCGAAATCGATCAGCAGGATCGAGTTCTTGGAGACGATCCCGAGCAAGAGCAGGATGCCGATATAGACCGGCATCGAGTTGGGCTGGCCGAGCAGCCAGATCAGCAGCACGCCCCCCAGCGGCGCGAGCGCGAGCGAGGTCATGTTGACCAGCGGGCTCATCAACCGCTTGTAGAGCAGCACCAGCACCGCAAACACCAGCAGCACCCCGGCGATGATCGCGATGATGAGGTTCTGGACCAGCTCCTGCTGCCATTCCTCCTCGCCCACCACGTCGCGGATCACGCCCAGCGGCAGGTTCTGGAGCACCGGCAGGGCATCGATCTGGGCCTGCGCCTCACCCTTGAGCACGCCCGCAGCCAGGTCCGCGCCGACCAGCACGCGGCGGTTCTGATTGTAGCGCTGGATCGCGGTCGGGCCCGAACCGAAGGTGATGTCGGCAACGCGGCTCAAGGGCACCGACCCGCCGCCCGCGACCGGCACGGGCAGGTTTTCGATGGTGCGGAAATCGGTGCGGGATTCGCTCGACAGGCGCACCACGATCGGGATCTGGCGGTCCGACAGCGAGAAGCGCGCCGCGTTCTGCTCGATCTCGCCCAGCGTGGCGATGCGGATCGTCTGCGACAGGGCGGCGGTGGTGACGCCCAGTTCGGCGGCGATCTTGTCGCGCGGGGTGATGATGATTTCGGGGCGGTTGAGGTCGGCGCTGATGCGCGGGGCGACGAGGGACTTCAGCCCCTTCATCTCCTCGACCAGTTCGGTCGCGGTCTTCTCCAGCAGCACCGGATCGGACCCGGCGAGCATCACCGTCATGTCGCGGCCCGAACCGAACCCGCCGCGCTGCGACTGGAAGCGGACGCGGGCATCGGGGAATTTGGCGAGCTTGGGCGCGATGTCGCGCTCGAACTCGATCGAGGTGCGCTTGCGATCGGGCGAAAGCTTGATGAAGATCGTCGAGCTTTCGCCGAGGCGGATGCGCTCGAGCAGCTGGATGACCTCGGGCTCCTTGTTGAGCTCGGCGGCGACCGCATTGACCACCCGCTTGGTCTCGGCGAGCGTGGTGCCGGGCACCAGCTCGATCTCGACGCGGCTGTTTTCGGTATCGATGTCGGGCTGGAACTGTCCGGGGATCTGGCCGAACAGCAGGATCGTCACCAAGAGCGAGAACCAGCCGATGCCGAGCATCCAGATGCGGTGGTCGTAAAAGCGCGCCGTCATCCAGCGCAGGCTGCGCGAAAAGCCGCTGTTTCCGCCCGCAGGTGCCTCGATCGCCTTGAAGGTGACGAAGGCGGCAAGGAAGGACAGCGCCGAGATGGTGAGCACCAGCACCACCTCGAAGACCTTGGCGACCAGCTTGTTGACCATGCCGTTGGTATCGGCCGAGACCGCCGCGGCGATCTGCTTGTGGATGTCGAGCCCGAGCAGCCCCTTCCACGCGCCGCCGCTGAAGGCGCCGGTCGCCAGTTCGAACATCGCGACGGCCGGGACGAACAGCAGCACGATCACCACCAGCAGCAGGCCGGAGACGTAGAAGAAACGGTTGCCCGAGCCTGTCAGCCCCGCGCGGCGGGCGGCCATCTTGCCGGTATCGAGCGTCCAGGCGAGCACGCGCATGTAGGTGTCGATCCAGCGCCCGCCACCATGCTCGGTCTCGCCGTGGGCCTTGAGGAAATAGGCCGCCATCAGCGGCGTGATCATGCGCGCCACGGCGAGCGACATGAGCACCGCGACCACCACGGTGATCCCGAAATTCTGGAAGAACTGGCCCGAAACGCCCGGCATCAGGCCCACGGGCAGGAACACCGCGACGATGCAGAAGCTGGTCGCCACCACCGGCAGGCCGATCTCGTCGGCAGCATCGATACTCGCCTGGTAGGCGGTCTTGCCCATGCGCATGTGCCGGACGATGTTCTCGATCTCCACGATCGCATCGTCGACCAGCACGCCCGCCACCAGCGCAAGCGCGAGGAGCGAGAGGAAATTGAGGTTGAACCCCAATTGGTCCATGAAAAAGAAGGTCGGGATCGCCGACAGCGGGATCGCGACCGCGCTGATCGCGGTGGCGCGCCAGTCGCGCAGGAAGATGAACACCACGACCACGGCAAGCACCGCGCCTTCGACCAGCGCCCACATCGAGGATTTGTACTGGCCGCGCGTGTAGGTGGTGGTGGTCGAGAGCTTGATGAACTTGACGCCCGGATTCTCGGTCTCGATCTTGTCCATCTCCTTGAGCGCGGCGTCATAGACCGTGAGGTCCGATGCCCCGCGCGCGCGGTTCATGAAGAAATTGACGACCTCCTTGCCGCCCACCTCGCTGATCGAGGTGCGCTCGGAATAGCCATCCTTCACCGTGGCGATGTCGGCCAGGCGCACGGTGCGCCCGCCGCCGAGCTGGATCTGGGTCTGCGAGAGCTGGTAGGCGGTGTCCGAATTGCCGAGCACGCGCAGCGACTGGCGGGTGCCGCCGACTTCGGCGAGGCCGCCCGCCGCATCGAGGTTGCTCTGGCGCAGCGCCGCGTTGATCTGCGAGGCGGTGACCCCGAAGGACTGCATCCGCGCCGGATCGAGGATCACCTCGATCTGCCGGTCGACCCCGCCGAAGCGGCCGACCTCGGCCATGCCGGGGATCTTGAGCAGCCGCTTGGCGACGGTATCGTCGATGAACCAGCTGAGTTGTTCCAGCGTCATGTCGTCGGCCTCGACCGCGACGTAGCCGATCGCCTCGCCCACCACGTTGACCTTCTGGACGCGCGGTTCGAGGATGCCGTCGGGCAGGCTCCCGCGCACGCCGTCAATGGCGGTCTCGACCTCGTTGACCGCCTCGATGAGGTTGGTGCCGATCTCGAATTCGACGAAGGTCTGCGAGGCACCCTCGCGCGCGGTCGACTGGATCGAATTGACCCCGTTGATCGAGCGCAGCGCGCTTTCGACGCGCTGGGTGATCTGGTTCTCGATCTCGGTCGGCGAGGCGCCGGGCTGGGCGATGTTGACGATCACCGCCGGAAAATCGACATCCGGGTTGTTGGTCACGTCCATGCGCAGGAAGCTGACGATCCCGGCGAACAGCAGGCCGGTGAAGAACACCAGCGGGATCACCGGGTTGCGGATCGACCAGGCCGAGATGTCGCGAAGTGCCATGATATTCCTGCCTGCTGGTGCGCTGCTGCTCGTCTCCTGCCAGTTACGCAAGGGCGCGCGGCAGGGATGGACGCCTTACTACTTCTGGACCTGCGGGTTGACCGTCTCGCCCGGATTGAGGAACCCGCCGGCGCGCAGCACCACCTTTTCCGAGCCCGTCAGGCCCTCGGTGATGGCGATGCCGTTGGCGGTGACGGCCCCGGTCTTCACCGCGCGGCGGGTGACCTTCTTGTCCGCTCCGACCACATAGACGAAGCTGCCGTTGGGATCGGCGAGCACCGCGCTTTCGGGGAGCACGGTGGCGCGGTAGCTGCCGCTGCTGATGCGCGCGGTGGCAAAGCCGCCGGGACGCAGCGCCGGGTTGAAGGCGAGCGCGATGCGCGCGGTGCCCTGGCGGGTCTGCTGGTCGATCGTCGGGGAGATCTGCCACACCTGGCCCTGGAAGGTCTGGTCCGACCCGGTCGGCGTGATGCTGGCGATGGTCCCGACCGACATCTTGGCGAGCTGTTCCTCCGAAAGCTGGGCGAGCATCTCCATCTCGCCGCCGCTGGCGATGGTGAAGAGAGCGGGCGAACCCGCGCCGACCGTCTGCCCGCGCTCGACCGCACGGGTCAGGACATAGCCGGTGGCGGGCGCGATGATGTTGAGCCGCTGGTTGCGCGCGCGCTGTTCGCGCAGCTGCGCCTCGGCAACCTTGACGCGCGCCGCAGCCGCATCGCGGGTCGCAGTCAGGCGGTCGACATCGGCCTTGGAGACGAACCCGCGCGCCACCAGTTGCAGCGCGCGGTCGAGATTGGCCTGGGCGAGACTGGCATCGGCCCGCGCGACCTGGATCTGCGCCGCCTGCGCCTCGGCCTGCTGGACCTGCACCGAACGGTCGATCACCGCCAGCACCTGGCCCTGGCTCACCCAGTCGCCCGCATCGACGGTGACCTGGATCACCTGCCCGCCTTCGCCGACCACGCCGACCGGCATGGGGCGGCGCGCGGCGAGGGTGCCGGGGGCCTCGATCTCGCCGGTGACCATGGTGGTGCCCGGGGCCACGACGGTGACGGCAGGGGCCTGCGAATTGTCGTCATCGGCAGGCGCGGGCTCGCCGCCGGCCAGCGCGAACCACAAGGCGACCGCCAGCAGCAGCCCGAACACGCCGAGCCCGCCAAGGATCAGCCAGCGCGGGATCGCAGGTGCGGCAAGGCTGCGCGCGCCGGCATAGTCCGTCGTCACCCCGTCAGCGGCCTCGGCCTTGATCGTCGTCTCGTAATTCATCGCCATTCCTTCACCCGGGCTCGACCCGTGCTGCCGGCAGCTTGCGCCGGCCCGAGTGTATTACTTGCCTAAGTCACCAACTGCAATGCCTGATAGAAGGTCGCACCTTTGTCCGCAATGCGCACATCGACGGGTGACTTTCCCTCTAGACGAAGGGTGGGGGGGGCGGGCACCCTCAGCGCATCCGTCCGCGCTGCACGAGGTTGAGGATCCCGAGCAGAACCACCGCCCCGATCAGCGCGCCGGCCACGCCAGACCAGTCCGGCGGCCATGCGCCGATGGTCCCGCCGCCGGTGAGGAAGCCGAGCAGGCGGTTGCCGATGAACGAGCCGACAATACCGACCGCGATGTTGGCGATCGTCCCCATGCTCGCGTCGCGCCGCATCACCAGACTGGCGAGCCAGCCGATCACGCCGCCCATGATGATGAACCAGATGAACCCCAGCATGCGCCCCTTTCCCTGTGTGCCGCGCGCCGCGGCGGCGCGCCGGGGGACAAGGTGCCGCGAATCGGCGACGGCCCGCAACGCCTTAAGGGCGGAGCGGGCCGTCAGCGGGTTCGGGTGTGACTTTCGGGCGTCAGTATTTGAGCTGGCGCTCGTAGAGGTCCCGGTAATGCTGGATCTTGGTGACGCGCAGGCCATGCATCCCCGAACGGTCGACTGCGCGCTGCCACGAAGCGAATTCCTCGAGCGTCAGGCCATAGCGGGCCAGCGCCTCGTCGAGAGTCAGCAGCCCGCCGTTGACGGCAGCCACGACCTCGGCCTTGCGGCGCACGACCCAGCGCTTGGTATCGGGAGAAGGCAGGTCGGCAAGGGTCAGCGGCTCCCCGAGGGGGCCGATCACCTGGACGGGGCGGAAATCCTGGTTCTCAATCATCGCATGTCTCTCGCAGCGCCGCGGGGCGCGTCGGAACGGGGTCCATTCGCAATCTCCGGGCGGTTTGCACTGGCTGCCTCGACCATTGCACCTGGGCGTTTAGATTGTCCTAAAGCGTCAGGGTTAATATGAGGTTCGCTATCTTCGATAAGTGCGAAATAGCTGGCCGCGGCATCGCCGAAACTCGCCGCGACCGCTCCGATCGGGGCCGCGCTCTCGGTGCGCAGCAGCAACCGCAAATCGCGCGCGGCATTGAGCCTGGCGGTCAATTCGCTCCATTCCACCGCCCGCAGCGCCTCGCCGTTGCGGCGCACCTGGCGCAGGCCGAATCGCTCTGCACCGCCGCCCATGGCAGTGGCACGCAGCAGCGCCCGCTCCTCGGCGGAAAGACCACCGGCAGGCGCCTCGGAAGGCGCGGAGATTGGCTTGGCTTTCTCGAACATCATTGCCTCTGATAACCCGAGTGCGTCAAAATCCGGTAAAACCGCCATTTACCCCGGCTTAGGATTAGTCCGGCCCAGACCGGCAAGATTGCCGCCCACTGGCGCGCGGGGGGGAGCATCGCTATATGCGCGCCGCCCCATGACCACGCCCGCACTCTCCGACACTGGCCTCATCGCCCCCGCCGACGCCGCCGCGCTGTTCGACCTGCCGCGCCCTGCGGCCACATGCCGGATCGTCGTGGCGATGAGCGGCGGGGTGGATTCCTCGGTGGTCGCGGCGCTTGCACATGCCAGCGGCGCCGAAGTGATCGGCATCACGCTCCAGCTGTATGATTACGGCGCGGCGACGGGTCGCAAGGGCGCATGCTGCGCGGGCGACGACATCCGCGACGCGCGCGCCGTGGCCGACCGGCTGGGCATCGCGCATTACGTCTTCGACCACGAAAGCGCCTTCCGCGAGGACGTGGTCGAACAGTTCGCCGACGAATATCTCGCCGGGCGCACCCCGGTGCCCTGCATCCGCTGCAACATGGGGCCCAAGTTCACCGACCTGTTCCGCATGGCGCGCGAACTGGGGGCGGATTGCCTTGCGACCGGGCACTATGTCCGCCGCGTCGCGGGCGCAGACGGGGGCGTTGAGCTGCACCGCGCCTTCGATCCCGCGCGGGACCAGTCCTATTTTCTCTACGGCACGACAGAAGCGCAGCTCGCCTACCTGCGCTTTCCCCTTGGCGGCATGCCCAAGCCGCAAGTGCGCGCGCTGGCCGAGGCGGCGGGCCTCAGGAACGCGGCCAAGCCCGATTCGCAGGACATCTGCTTTGTGCCCGATGGCAATTACGCCAAGATCGTCACCAAGGTCCGTCCCGAGGGCGCGGCCCCGGGCGCGATCGTCCACGCCGCGACCGGCGAAAAGCTGGGGACACACAAGGGCATCGTCCACTTCACCGTGGGCCAGCGCAAGGGCCTCGAGATCGGCGGGCAGCCCGAGCCGCTCTATGTGGTCGGCCTCGATGCGCCGTCGCGCGAGGTGCGGGTCGGGCCGAAGCGGATGCTCGCGGTGAGCGCGGCGCACCTCACCGAAACCAACCGCATCGGCCCCCTGCCCGATGCCCCGCTGACCGCCAAGGTGCGCAGCCTGGCGAGGCCCGTGCCGGTCACGCTCGAAGGGCCGCCGGGCGACGGCGCGCCGGTCACGATCCGCTTTGCCGAGCCGGAATTCGGCGTCGCCCCCGGGCAGGCCGCGGTGCTCTATGCCGGAGACCGCGTGGTCGGCGGCGGGTGGATCGGTTCGACTGAAAAGCTTTCGGTTCGCTAGCGCGAAAGCAGACCTCCCGCCCCGCCTCCCCACCCGGCCACCATACCGTAATGGTATTCTTGGTGGCCGGGTGGGGAGGCGGGGCGGGAGGTCTGCGCCACCGAAGGTGGCCGCAAACGAAGACCGCCTAGCCCTCCCAGGGCTCCAGCACGCAGCCGTAACCCCTGCGCCAGGTGGCCGTCGCGCTGGCAACCAGCGGGAAGCGCGCGGTGACGCTCTTCGTTTCGTCATCCTCGACCAGCGTGACCGCCTCCATCCCGGCGAGCTTGTCCTTGGCGCAATCGTCCAGCGGGCGGCCCGCGACATAGCGGCACGAACACGCCACCCGCGCCGAATAGGCCGCCGACACACTGCCGTAACCGTTGATTTCGCTGCGGAAAGTGAAGGCCGCTGCGCCGACGACGAGGGCGATGATGGCGAGCAGCCACAGGCCCCAGCGACGGCGGGGACGGGTGATCGCGCGAGCGGGTGATTTCGCCATTGCCAAGCCTTCATGCTTCGGGAAATGAGGGCGCGATGACCCTCCGAGCCGCCGTCCTTAACCGCGCCCTTCCCCTCACGCCAGCCCTGCTCGTGCTCGCCGGCTGCGGCGCGGCGCCGGTTGCCGATGCCCCGCTTTCGGACGAGGCCAAGGCTGCCGTCACCCGGGATGCGGGCGCGCCGAAGGACCGGCTGGCGCGCGAGATCGACGACCTTTTCACCAAGCCCGGCCTCGGCGAAACGCGCGCGGTGGTGCTGATGGTGAATGGCAAGCTCGCCGCCGAACGCTACGGCCCGGGCTACACCAGCGACACGCGGTTCATCAGCTGGTCGATGGCCAAGACCGTGACCGGCGTGCTGATCGGCATGCTGGTCTCCGACGGGCTGCTGGCATTGGACGCGCCTGCCCCGGTCCCGCTGTGGCAGCGTCAGGGCGATCCGCGCGGCGAGATCACCTTGCGCCAACTGCTCCAGATGAGGAGCGGCCTGAGGCACACCGAGGCGGGCGATCCGCCCTACGAATCGAGCGAGGTCCGCATGCTGTTCCTCGACGGGCGCGACAACATGGCCAAGTGGGCCGAGGAGCAGCCACTGGAGGCCGAACCCGGCGCCAGGTTCGAATATTCGAGCAACACCAGCGTCATCCTCGCCGATATCGCCGCGCGCGCGCTCGCGCCAAGCGACAAGCCCGAGGCGCGGCGCAAGGCGGTCGCCGAATACCTGCGCCAGCGGCTGTTCGGCCCGCTGGGCATGGCCGGCATGGTGCCCGAATTCGACGCCTCGGGCACCCTCATCGGCGGCTCGCTCATGCACGCCACCGCGCGCGACTGGGCCAAGCTCGGCGAATTCCTGCGCCGCAAGGGCCGCGCGCCCGGCGGCGAGCAGCTCGTGCCGCAGCGCTGGGTCGAGGCGATGGTGACGCCCAGCCCGCGCAGCCCCCACTACGGTTTCCAGATCTGGCTCAACCGCCCCGTCCCCGGTCGCGCGAGCGAAGACCACCCGCTGTTCCCCGACCGCGCACCGCAGAGCATGTTCAGCCTGATCGGCCACATGGGCCAATATGTGCTGGTCTCGCCAAGCCAGCAGGTGACGCTGGTGCGGCTCGGCCACTCCGGCACCGCGCAGCGCCCGCCGATGCTGCAACAGGCGGCCGACGTGCTGGAGCTCTATCCGGAGAGGTAGTTTTGTTTTCCGCGCGCCCTCCGGCGCGCGGTCCTCTCTAGACGCGCAGCAGAGCTGCGCCCGCTGCGGGCGCCCGTTCGGGCTTGCGATCGCTTCGCGACCGATCAGAGATAGAAGCTCCCCTCGACCACGGTCACGCAGGGCCCGCCGAGCCAAGCGCGGTCTCCGTCCAGCCGCAGCGTCAGATCGCCGCCGCGCTGGCTTGCCTGATGGGCGGTGAAGCTCTCGCGCCCGAGCTTCTTCGCCCAGAACGGGGTGAGCACCGCGTGGGCCGATCCGGTGACCGAATCCTCGTCGACCCCGCCGCCCGGGACGAACACCCGGCTGACGATGTCGGTCGCATCGCCGGGGGCGGTGCAGATGAACTGATCGGTGCCCAGCATCCCCAGCCCGCGAATGTCGGGATCGAGCGCGCGGACCTCGGCCTCGTTCCCGAACAGGAAGACGTTGTAGCGCCCCTCGCCCTGCCACACCTCGCGCGGCTGCGCGCCGAGCAGGGCAACCGCCTCGGGATAGTCACCCGGCGTCGTGGGGATGGCCGGGAGCGCCAGTTCGTAGGCATCGCCCACCTTCACGACCTCGAGAATGCCCGATTTCCGGGTGCGGAAGGTGATGCGCTCGCCGCCGTCCCGCTGGAGCAGGACATGCCCGCTCGCCAGCGTCGCATGGCCGCACAGCGCGATTTCGTAGGTCGGGGTGCACCAGCGCAGCTCCCAGTCCGCCGCGCCGGTGGTGTCGCGCACCACGAAGGCGGTTTCGGCGAAGAGGTTTTCGCCGCCGATCTTCACCAGCACGTCATCTGGCAGCCATTCGTCGAGCACCATGACCGCCGCCTGATTCCCGCCGAAGGGCTGCGCAGCGAAGGCATCGACGTGCCAGTAGGGGATTTTCTGGGGCATTTGCGCGGTTCCTCAAGGGTAAAGAAGCGTGTCCGACCACGGCCCGCCCGCGTTCTCGCGGGTGAACTCGCGGCGATCATGCAGCCGGTTGTCGCGATCGATCCAGAATTCGATTCGTCGCGGGGACAGAGTGAAACCTGTCCAGTGCGGCGGGCGCGGGACCTTGCCGGCCGCCTCGTGCTCGGCCCAGAGGGCTTGCACCCGGTCGAGATATTCGCGGCGCTCGGGCAGCGGGCGCGACTGGTCGCTCGCGGCGCTGCCGACCTGGCTCTTGTAGGGGCGCGAGTGGAAATAGGCGTCGGCGCGCTGGGGCGAGACCTCGGTGAGCGGGCCCTCGATCCGGATCTGGCGGCGCAGGCTCTTCCAGTGGAACAGCATTGCGGCCTGCATGTTGGCGCGGATCTGCGCACCTTTCCGGCTCTCGGCATTGGTGAAGAAGGTGAACCCGCCGCCTGCGATCTCGCCCGTGCCGTGGCCCTTCAGGAGCACCATCCGCACCGAGGGCCCGCCTTCGGGCGTCGCAGTGGCGAGTGCCACCGCGTTGGGATCATTCAATTCCCCCACCTGCGCGGCGGCGAACCACTCCTCGAACAACACGAAGGGATCGGCGCCCGCTGGCAGCACGCTATCGGCCAGCTGGGCATCATCGAGCGGGGTGGGATCGGACATTGGCCTGGTTCCTGATTTGCTGTGGCACAGCCCATAGCTACGCCCGCACGGCTGAGAAAGGCGCATCGGTTAACGCCGCCCTTCCGCCGACGAGCGTCCAGCCTTGCGCATGGCGACTGTCTCACCTAGCTAACTCACCATGCGCGATCTTTACGCCACGCTCGGGATCCCCCGGACCGCCTCCGAGGCGGACATCAAGAGCGCCTATCGCAAGCTGGCGAAGGAGCTCCATCCCGATCGCAACACGGACAATCCCAAGGCGGCGGAAAAGTTCTCCGAGGTGACCCGCGCCTATGACCTGCTCTCGGACAAGGCCAAGCGCGCGCAATATGATCGCGGCGAGATCGATGCCGACGGCAATCCCGCCAATCCCTTCGCGGGGATGGGGGCAAGGCCGGGCGGGTTCGGGCGCGGCGGCACCTATGGCGCGGGCCCGGGCGGCGCGCCGGGCGCGGGCGGGTTCGAGGGGTTCGGCGCCGACGATGTCGATCTTGGCGACCTGTTCGAAGGCCTGTTCGGCGGGCGCAAGCCGCAGGGCCCCGGCCCGGGCGCACGGCGCGGGTTCGGCCGCCAGCCTCCGCCGCCTCCGCCGAGGTGCGGCGCGGACATCCAGTACCGGCTCGCGGTGCCCTTCGTCGAGGCCGCCGCCGGGCGCGACCAGCGCATCACGCTGGCCGATGGCAAGGCGATCAACCTGAAACTCCCCGTCGGGGTCGAGGACGGGACGATGATGCGCCTCAAGGACAAGGGCCACCCCGGCCCGGGCGGCAATGGCGACGGGATCGTGATGGTCGAGGTCGGCAACCACCCCTTCTTCCGGCGCGAGGGCGACAATATCCGCATGGACCTGCCCGTCACCCTCGACGAGGCGGTGCGCGGCGCCAAGGTCAAGTGCCCGACGGTCGACGGGGCGGTGATGCTCACCCTCAAGCCGGGCACCAGCAGCGGCACGGTGATGCGGCTCGCGGGCAAGGGCTGGACGAAGAAGAACGGCACCGTCACCGATGGCAAGCACGAACGCGGCGACCAGCTGGTAACGATCGAGATCCAGCTGCCGGCCGATCTTGCCCCTTTGGAACAAAGGCTCGAAGGCTGGGTTGACACCGCCCGCCCGCGCGAAAAGTTCGGGCTCTGACGCCTGCCCAGCGAAAGGCCGTGCCCATGACCCGAACCGACAACCCGCCCCTGCCCGCAGCGGGCGCGGCATCCCCCTTCGCAGGGCGCGCCGGGCAGATTGCAAGGCGGGTCGCACGCGACACCTTCAACGACGGTTTCATCCACGCCGGGAACCTCGCCTATCTCGGGATGCTGGCGATCTTCCCGTTCTTCATCCTCGGCGCGGCGCTGTTCGATCTGATCGGCGGACGCGACAATGCCGAGGCGATGATCCTCTCGGTCGCGCTGGCCCTGCCCGGCTCGGTCGCCGAAACGATCGTGCCGGTGGCAGAGGACGTGGTCTATGCGCGCTCGGGCTGGCTGCTGTGGGCGGGGGGCGCCGTGGGCCTGTGGACGGTGTCGAGCCTGATCGAGACCATCCGCGACATCCTGCGCCGCGCTTACGGGACCAGGAACCGCACCGCCTTCTGGAAGACGCGGCTGTTTTCGGCCGGGATCATCCTTGGCGCGGTGGTGGTGCTGATGCTCTCGCTGTTCGCGCAGGTGCTGATCGGCGGCGCGCAGGAGGTGATCGATGCCGCCTTTCCCCAGTTCGGGCAGTGGATAAGCACCTTGCGGCTGTCGCGGATCGTGCCGGCGCTGGGCCTGTGGGGATCGCTGTTCGTGCTGTTCATCACCCTCACCCCGCCCGCCTTCCGCGGCCGCCGCTATCCCAAATGGCCCGGCGCGCTCTTCACGATGCTGTGGTGGCTGGGTGTCGCCGCCGCGCTGCCGGTGGTGCTGCGCAGCGTCTTCACCTATGATCTCACCTACGGCAGCCTTGCAGGCGCGATGGTGACACTGCTGTTTTTCTGGCTTGTCGGCCTCGGCCTCGTTATCGGCGCGGAACTGAACGCGGCACTCGCGCTCGAAGGGCGGGACCTGACCCCGAAAGACGCAGGCGAGGAGACAGTGTGAATGACTGGACTGATGAACGGCAAGCGCGGCCTGATCATGGGGCTCGCCAATGACAAGTCGCTCGCCTGGGGGATCGCCAAGAAGCTCGCCGAGCAGGGCGCCGAACTGGCCTTCTCCTATCAGGGCGAGGCGCTCGCCAAGCGGGTGATCCCGCTCGCCGCCGAACTGGGCAGCGATTTCACCTTCGAATGCGACGTGTCGCGGATGGATTCGCTCGATGCCGCCTTCGCCGTCCTGAAGCAGCGCTGGGAGACGATCGACTTCGTGGTCCACGCCATCGGCTTTTCCGACAAGAACGAACTGCGCGGCAAGTATGTCGACACCAGCCTCGACAATTTCCTGCTGACGATGAACGTCTCGGCCTATTCGCTGGTCGCCATCGCGCAGCGCGCCGCCGCGATGATGCCCGAGGCCGGCGGGGCGATCCTGACGCTCAGCTATTATGGCGCGGAAAAGGTCGTGCCGCATTACAACGTCATGGGGGTCGCCAAGGCGGCGCTCGAGACGAGCGTCAAGTATCTCGCCAACGACCTCGGCCCCAAGGGCATCCGCGTCAACGCGATCAGCGCCGGGCCGATCAAGACCCTCGCGGCGAGCGGGATCGGCGATTTCCGCCACATTCTCAAGTGGAACGAATACAATTCGCCGCTGCGCCGCAATGTCACGATCGAGGATGTCGGCGGGGCGGGGCTTTACCTGCTCTCCGACCTCGCCTCGGGCGTGACGGGGGAGACGCACCATGTCGATGCGGGCTACCACGTCGTCGGCATGAAGCAGGAAGACGCGCCGGATATCGCCCTTTCCTAGGGCGACTTTCTTAAGGCGCAGCGCGTAAGGAGCGCTGGCATGCGCACCGTTCTTGTCACCGGATCGGCCGGGTTCATCGGCTACCACCTTGCGGCCCTGCTGCTCGCAGAGGGGTTCCGGGTCGTCGGCTATGACGGCATGACCGACTATTACGATGTCCGGCTCAAGCAGCGGCGGCACCAGATGCTGCTCCAGCACCCGCATTTCCGCTGTGTGGAAGGCCTGCTGGAAGATTTCGAGAAGCTCCACGCGCTGGCCCTGGCAGAAAGGCCCGACGTGATCGTCCACCTCGCCGCCCAGGCGGGGGTGCGCTACAGCCTTGAAAACCCGCGCGCCTATGTTGATGCGAACCTTGTCGGCGCGTTCAACGTGATGGAATGCGCGCGCGAGCTCGGGGTGGAGCACCTGCTGATGGCCTCGACCTCGTCGGTCTATGGTGCGGTGACGGACATGCCGTTCCACGAAGGCCAGAAGGTCGATACGCCGCTGACGCTTTACGCGGCGACCAAGAAGGCCAACGAGGCGATGGCGCATTCCTACGCGCATCTCTGGAACCTGCCGACCACGATGTTCCGGTTCTTCACCGTATACGGCCCGTGGGGGCGGCCCGACATGGCGCTGTTCAAGTTCACCCGCGGGATCCTCGAAGGCACGCCGATCGACATCTACAATGGTGGCGAGATGTACCGCGATTTCACCTTTGTCGCCGATCTGGTGCGCGGCATCCGGCTGCTGGTCGATGCCGCACCGGTGCGGCCCGAGACGCCCGGGGACGTGCCCGAGGGCGACAGCCTCTCGCCGGTCGCGCCCTTCCGGGTGGTCAATATCGGCAATGGCGAGAAGGTTCGGCTGCTCGATTTTGTCGAGGCGATCGAGGCCGAGTGCGGGCGCGCGGCGATCCGCAACTATCTGCCGATCCAGCCGGGCGATGTGCCCGCGACCTGGGCCGATGCGACGCTTCTGAAAACGCTCACCGGCTACACCCCGCAGACCGGGTTTCGCGAAGGGGTGGCGCAGTTCGTGGCGTGGTACCGGGAGTATTACGGGGTCTGACGGGCTGCCCTGCGCCGCGGCGGCGAGGGTGGCGAAGGCGGGCTCGGCCTGACGGCCTCGGCGTGGCCGCTGGCGGGGAGCCCCACCTCCCAACCCCCTCCCCGAGGGAAGGGGAGATCAAGCGGGGCCAAACCTTACTTCGGCGGCGGCGAGAGCTGGGCTTCGCCGGGAAGTTCGGCCTGACGCTCGCGTTCGAGGCGCTCCATATATTCGCGCTCGATCATCTCGACGCGGCTCTGCTCGGCGGCAGCTTCGGCGTCGATGGTCGAGAGGCGTTCCTCGCGGGCCTTTTCGATCAGCAGGCCGAAGCGGACCGCGTCGGCTTCCGACTTGTCCTTGTAGGCGGCCTCGATGAACTTCTGGTTGCACCCCGTGAACCCGCCGGCGCCGGCGGGCGAACAGCTCATCGCGCCGAAATCGCCGACATACTTGATCTCCTCGACCTGCCGCGCGCGGGCGACGTTGGCCGGGTCTTCGGAATAGCGCAGGTTCGTGGGGATGCGGTAGCGATCCTCCTCTACGAGGATCTCGCACACCACGATTTCGCCGGGCTGGGCGACGGGGCATTCGGATTCGCTGTAGGCGATCACCATGTTGATCTTCTCGTCCGCGCTCTGGGCGGCAGCGGGGCTGGCGGCGGCAAGCAGGGCGAGAGCGGCGGGGGCAAGCAGGCGCTTCATGGTGCAGGTCCTCTGTGTCGCACGCAGGCGAGGCCGCAGCCATGCCCCCGCGCGGGAGGGTTTGTCTAGAGCCGGAGGGCTGAACCGGGCGTGAAGGCGGCGAGAAGGCGGGAAGTGCCGAGCACCCACCCCCAACCCGTCCCCAAGGGGAGGGGAGTGCTGGCGCGGCGCTCGCGGCACATGATGCGCCAAGCTCAGGCCAGGCCGACAAGCGCTGGTTTGGCCCGAAAGGCCGCTAGCGCACCCGCGCGAGCCGCAGGTGCGCCGCAGCGCAGCGAAGGGAACCGCACCGAGGACGTGCCCGCGCAAGGCGGACACGCAACCAAAAACGGCCCGCCAACGGACGGGCCGCAAGGCCGAACGGCGGCCCGCAGGTGCGCGTAGCGAAGCGAAGGAACAGCACCGAGGACGCGCGCCCGGAGGGGCGCGCGCAATCAAAGGCGCTCGCTGACCTTGATCGCGATCCTGCACCCCAGCCGGATCGCGCCGGCCAGCAGCGGATAGGCGGGCGCGCGTTCGGCACCGTTGGCGAAGGCGGCGTCGCGGTGTTCACGTTCTTCCTCGCGGAATTCGGCGATCATCGCGGCGAGTTCAGGATCGGCGCCGCTCGCTTCCAGAGCATCGAGCTGGTCGCTGTAATGCTTGTCGATCTCGGTTTCGACCGCGGCGGTGCAGGCCATCGCCGCTTCCGGCCCGAGCAGCGCGGTGCCCGCACCCAGCGCATAGCCCGCCGCCGACCAGAAGGGGTGGAGCGCGGTCGGGCGGACCCCGCGCCGCGCCAGCAGAGCGTCGAACTTCTTGCGGTGCTCGGCCTCCTGGGCTGCCATGTGGCGGATCTCGGCCGAGTGCGGCCCACGGTCGCCCATCACGGCGAGCTGGCCTTCATAGATGCGCGTCGCGCCGAATTCGCCGGCCTGGTCGACGCGGATCATGCGGTGGAGGTCTTTGCGGTCCATGGAAAACTCCTCGGGGGACGCCCTACCTGCGATACGCAGCCAGCGCCACCACGGCTGCACCGCCAAGGCCGGAGAAGAGGAAATTGAAGCCCGCAAGGCTCACCCCCCACAGCGTCCATTGCGGAATGTCGCAAGGCACGACCGGGCTGGCGAAGTCGAAGGCCGCACCGGCCGGGGCGTGGGCGGTGCAATCGGTGATGCCCTTCCACCAGCCATATTCTACCCCTGCGTGAAACAGCCCGATGCCGCCCGAGACGAGGATCGCCAGCCCCGCCAGCAGCACCAGCGGACGCGCCGCCGGTTTGACCGCGAAGGCCGCGAGGCCGAGCGCCATCGCCGCGAAATGCGGATAGCGCTGCCACCAGCACATCTCGCAAGGGTGGAGCCCGAAGCCGTATTGCGACACGTAAGCCCCGCCGAGCAGCGCAGCCGGAACCAGCACGGCCAGCGCGCGGGCCTTGCCCAGATTGTCCATGCGCCTTGTCCCTAGGGTTTCGCCGCGCGCTGGGTGCCCGGGCGGAGCGCGACGGTGCTCTTGGTCGTGCGGCGCAGGGTATCGGCAGCGTAGTTCAACTGGAAGTCCTTGATCCCCTGCGCTTCAAGCTGCGCGGCGGTGAGCTGGAAGCGCGGATCGGCGATCCTGTCGCCCTCCAGCTCCTCGTCCTTCAATCCGATCTCGTTGATGAGATGGCCGCGCAGATCGCTTTCGCGGGTCTGGTATTTCTGGCGCAACCGGAAATCGGGGTCGGAAATCTGCGGCACGGCAATGTCGGGCTTGATCCCGCCCTCCTGGACCGAGCGCCCCGAGGGGGTGTAGTAACGCGCCGTCGTCAGCTTCAAGGCGGCGTCCTTGCCGAGCGGGAGCAGCGACTGGACCGAGCCCTTGCCGAAGCTCCTCTCGCCCATGATCAGCGCACGGCGGTGGTCCTGCAAGGCCCCGGCGACGATCTCGGAGGCCGAGGCCGAGCCGGCGTTGATCAGCACGATGATCGGCACGCCTTCGGCCATGTCGCCGCGGTAGACGGTCTCGGCATCGTAGAGCATCGTCTCGCCCCGCGCGCGGCCGCGCTGGCTGACGATCTGGCCATTGGTGAGGAACAGGTCGGAGAGCGCGACCGATTCGTCGAGGCTGCCGCCGGGGTTGTTCCTGAGGTCGAGCACCAGTCCGCTCAGTCGCCCGCCCGGGGCCTTCTTCTTCAGCGATTGCCATTCGGCAAACACGTCGGCCCCGACATTGGCGGAAAATTCATTGACGGTGATAAGCGCGACATTGCCCGACAGAAGCTCGGAGGTCACCGGCTCCAGCTCGATCACGCCGCGCGTCACGTCCACTTCGAGCGGCTCGTCGCGGCCCTGGCGGTAGATGGTGAGGCGGATCGAGGTGCCCTTGGGTCCGCGCATCTGTGCGACCGCGTCATCGAGCTTGGTGTCGACGATCAGCTTGCCGTTCAGGTGCGTGATGAAGTCGCCCGCCTTGATCCCGGCGGCCTCGGCCGGGCTGCCGCGGAACGGCGAGACGACCTTGACCGCCCCGTCCTGCATCACCACCGACAGGCCGAGACCTGAATATTGACCGTCGATCATCGTCTCCAGGCGCTGGAGATCGCCCCCGTCGAGATAGGCCGAATGCGGATCGAGCGCGGCGAGCATCCCGTCGATCGCACCGCGGATCAGGGTGTCGTCATCGACCGGCTCGACATAGCTCGCCTTGACGCGCTGGAAGACCGCGAAGAGCTTGGCGAACTCGGGGGCGGCGCAGCCATCGACCTGCGCCATGGTGGCGGTGGTGGCGGGGATCAGCGCGACAGCGGTGACGAGCGCGGCGCTGCGCAGGAGAGCGGCGATGTTCATGGGCGTGGGAAGCCTCCTTTGTCACGCGAATGTATAGGTTCGGGCAGATGAACGCCAGATAACACGTGCCGCGTGCGCGGGGTGTGCCAGCACGGGGCGGCGGGCGGGGGTCTGCTTGGCAGCGGAGCGCACTTAACGCAAATATTGCAAGGGGTTGACGGGTTTGCCGCCCTGCCGCAATTCGATCGTCACCGGCTCTGCCCCGCCGGCCGCGCGGCCCACCGGGGAGCCGCCGATGACCGTGTCGCCCACCGCGACATCGACCCTTTCGAGCCCGGTGACGAGGCTGGTCCAGCCGCCCGGATGCTCGATGATGACGATTCGCCCGAAGCCGCGATAGGCGCCCGCGAAGGCCACCCGCCCGCGCGCCGGGGCAACGACCTGCGCTTGGCGAGCGGGCGCGAGGGTGAGGCCGGTCGAGGCAAGCCCGCTCGCGCGCCTTGCCCCGAAGCCCACCAGCGTGCGCCCCTGCACGGGCAGCTGGAAGGCGGGCGGGGGCGCGGCGGGAGCGGGTGCGGATTCGGCAGGAAGCGCCGCGGCAAGATCGGCAGGGCGCAGCACCGGGCCGGGAAGCGCGGCGAGCGCGTCGCGCAGCGCCGCCACTTCGCCAAGCTTGCCCACGAGGCCATCAAGATCGCGCGCTTCCTCGGCCAGCGCCAGTGCGCGTTCGGCCTCGCGCAGCGCCGCGCCCTGCGCGGTGCGCGAGGCGAGGCGCTGCTGCTGTTCGAGCGCGGCAAGCTGGCTGCGGCGCTGGAGCAGGTCGCCCTCCCCGCTGCGCAAAGCGGCAAGCGCCTGCGCGGCCTCGGCCTCGAGTGCGCGGCCGCGATCGAGATCGGCGCGCAGGGCCGCGGTGCGCTGGCGGATCTGCGGAACGGCGCTCGCCATGACCGCGCGGACGTGGACGACATCCTCCAGCGAGCCCGGTTGCAGCGCGGCGAGCGCCAGCGGGCGGCGCGCGGCGGTCTGGAGCGCCGCGGCAAGGCGCGCGGTCGGGGCCTGCTTGGCGGCGAGCCGGGCGGTGAGCCTGGCGCGCTGGTCCTTGGCGATGGCGAGACGCGCGCGCGCCGCCTCGATCCCCGCCTCGGCCTGCTGGATCCGCGCGGCGAGCGCGGCGGCTTCGCTGGCGGTCTTCTCGGCGGCTTCGGTCGCGGCCTCGGCCTCGGCGGTGAGCCTTTGCGCGCGCGCGTCGGCGAGCTTGCCCTCGCGGGTGGCGCGGGCGAGCGCGGCCCCGGCCTCGGCCGGATCGAGCAGCGCTGCCGCGGGGGCCGCATCGCTCTGCGGCAGGGCGAGCGTCAGCGCGGCGCCGGTGCCGGTCATGGCGATGGCAGCGAGGATCAGGCGGCGGCGCATGGGCCTCTCATGCCCGATGATAGGGATGGCCTGCAAGGATCGTGGTGGCACGGTAGAGCTGCTCCATCAGCATCGCGCGGGCCATCATGTGCGGCCAGGTGGCGGGCCCGAAGGCCAGCAGGAGGTCGGCCGAGGCGCGTTCGGCATCCGAATGACCGTCCGCCGCGCCGATCAGGAAGCGGGACTCGCGCACGCCCTCGTCACGCCATTTGCCCAGCAGCTGCGCGAAACGGTCCGAGGACATCGCCTTGCCGCGTTCATCAAGCAGGACGGTGCGGTGGGGGGTAAGCGGCTCGGCGGCCTTGCCCGCGCCGGTATCGGGCCATTCGGTAAGCTTGACCGGCCACGTCAACCGCCTGGCGTAACGCTCCACCAGCTCGCCCTCGGGCGACCGGCCGATTTTCCCGCGCGCGATGATGTGGAGGAGCATGACGCGGGTCCTTTTCTCTCGCGGCAAAAGGCTTCGCCTTTGCCTGCCGAGGGGGCGGCCTTACGGCCGGCGGGCGTTCGCCCTTGCGGCCTCTTCAAGGCCGATCATCGCGCTGGTCCGGCACGCAAAGCGGGCCGCGAGCGCACGCGCGCGAGCCGCAGGTGCCCGAGCCCGCAGGGCTCGAAACAGCACCGAGGACGTGCCCGCGGAGGCGGGCACGCAAACACGACGCCTCTAATTCCTACCCATCATCGAGGTTTCCGAACCTTCGAAGCTCCACATCCGCTCGAGATTGTAGAAGCTGCGCACTTCGGGGCGGAACAGGTGGATCACCACATCGCCCGCATCGATCAGCACCCAGTCGGCGGCCGGCAGGCCTTCGACGCGGGCGTGGCCGAAGCCGGCCTGCTTGATCTTCTCGGCCAGCTTCTGCGCCAACGACGCGACCTGCCTGGTCGAGCGCCCGCTGGCGATCACCATGTGATCGGCGATCGAGCTCTTGCCCTCAAGCGGGATCGAGACGACGTCCTGCGCCTGATCGTCGTCAAGCTGCGAAAGCACCAGCTGGTGCAGTTCGGCCGGACCCACCTCAGGCTTGCCCGCAGTCAGCGACTGGGCGAGCGTGGCGGCGGCCTGCGTGGCCCCCAGCGGAAGCGATGCGACAAAGGCCTCGTTCATCGGCAATCGGGTATCTCCTTGAGGACGGGCGATGGAAGCCGGCATGGCGCGGACCGGCCCCGGAAGCAGCCGAAACGCCGGTTGCGCGCTTCATGCGTCCTCCCATGACCGGATGCTGCGGAATGTCAGCCGATCGCGCACCGGTGCGTCATGATGTGCGCCGACCTTCCCTGCGCCGAGCAACTGCTCGGCCCACCCGGCATGAGCACGGCGGATCGCCGTGGCCGAGCGGTGGTCAGGATCGAAACGCAATAACACCAGGGCCGGTGCGCTCCATTGCCCCCTTGTGCGAAAACCGGCAGCGGGCACGATATAGCGCCGGAGCCAGGCCATGGCGGGGCTCGTCATGGCAGTGGCATCATAGCCGGGCCGCGCGATCACCGCAATCGGCATTGTCCGCGCGATCCGCCGCCAGCCCTTCCACAAATGGAACTGCGCGAGGTTGTCGGCCCCCATCAGCCATACGAAACGCCGCTTGGGATAGCGCCGCACAAGCTTGCGCAGGGTGTCGACGGTGTAGCGGGTATCAAGGTCGAGCTCGATCGCCGAAGGCACGATCCGCACGCGCCGCGCCTGCCGTTCCGCAGAGCGCAGGCGGGCCTTGAGCGATCCCATGTCGTCCTGAGGTTTCAAGGGGTTGCCGGGTGAGACCAGCCACCAGGTCTCCGCCAGGCCCAAGGCCTCGGCGGCAAACAGCGTGATGCGCCGGTGCCCGCCATGCGCGGGGTTGAAGCTGCCGCCGAGCAGCCCGGTCAGTTGCGGTTTCGCCATCGGGTTACGGCCGGATCTGCCCCTGCCCGCGCACCTGCCACTTGTAGGTGGTCAGCCCTTCCAGTGCGACGGGCCCGCGCGCATGGAGCCGCCCGGTGGCGATCCCGATCTCCGCGCCCAATCCGAACTCGCCCCCGTCGGCGAATTGCGAGGAAGCGTTGTGCATCACGATCGCGCTGTCGACCTCGGCGAGGAAGCGCTCGGCGGCGGCCGCGTCGGCGGTGACGATCGCGTCGGTATGGGCCGAGGAATGGCGCGCGACATGAGCGAGCGCCGCATCGAGGCCGTCAACACAGGCGACCGAAAGGATCGCGTCGAGATATTCGGTGTCCCAGTCATCATCGCTTGCCGGGATGATGCGCGGATCCAGCGCGGCGATGCGCGGGTCGCCGCGCAGCTCGCACCCGGCCGCGATCAACGCGCCGAGCAGCGCGGGTATGGCCGGGTAGGCGGCGTCGACGAGCAGCGTCTCCATCGACCCGCAGATGCCCGTGCGGCGCAGCTTGGCGTTCACTGCGATCGCCTCGGCCATGGCGGGCTCGGCGGCGGCGTGGATATAGGTGTGGTTGATCCCGTCGAGATGCGCGAGCACGGGGACGCGGGCATCGGCCTGCACGCGTTCGACCAGGCTCTTGCCGCCGCGCGGCACGATCATGTCGATGAGGCCGTTCGCGGTCAGCATCGCTCCCACGCAGGCCCGGTCCTGCGAGGGGACGAATTGCACGGCATCGGCAGGGACACCGCCGGCGACGAGACCCTCGACAAGCGCGGCATGGATCGCGCGGTTGGAATGGACCGCCTCGCTCCCGCCGCGCAGGATCACCGCGTTGCCCGCGCGCACGCACAGCGCGGCAGCATCGGCGGTGACGTTGGGGCGGCTTTCGTAGATGATCCCGATCGTGCCGAGCGGCACGCGGATGCGGCTGAGCCTGAGGCCGTTGGGCCGCACGGTGCTGTCGATGACTTCGCCGACCGGATCAGGCAGGGCGGCGACGGCCGCGACCGCGTCGGCAACGCCTGCGAGCCGCGCCTCGTCGAGCATCAGCCGGTCGAGCATCGCGCCCGAAAGCCCCCGCGCCTCGCCCGCGGCCAGATCGCGGGCATTGGCGGCGAGCACCTGCGGCGCGGCGGCGCGCAGGGCCTGGGCGGCGCGATCGAGCGCGGCGGCGCGGGCCG
>NZ_ANFX01000027.1 GCF_000331285.1 Porphyrobacter sp. AAP82
TGAGCGGCTTCGTCATGCAAATTCATATGCCGACCGCGTTACGTATGTCAAGGGGATACACCCCAAATAATTTTATGTTCCCTACTTGTTCCATGAGAACAAATGCGATACATGCTCCTTAACAGGCGGCGGAAAACTGCTTTCTGCCTCTAGGCAAGCGAAGGAGCGCGTGCGATGGCTACCCAATTGAAATTGGTGGAAGAGGACAAGAAGGCCGTGGACCGTCAAAAGGCTCTGGAAGCAGCTCTCGCGCAGATCGATCGGGCTTTCGGCAAGGGTTCGGCGATGAAGCTGGGCTCGAAGGAGACGATGCAGGTCGAAGCGATCTCCACCGGCTCGCTGGGCCTCGATATCGCGCTTGGCATCGGCGGCCTGCCGCGCGGCCGGGTGATCGAGGTTTATGGCCCGGAAAGCTCGGGCAAGACCACGCTGGCGCTGCACGTCATCGCCGAAGCGCAGAAGGCGGGTGGCACCGCTGCCTTCGTTGACGCCGAACACGCACTCGATCCGGTTTATGCCCGCAAGCTCGGCGTCGACATCGATGAGCTGATCGTCTCGCAGCCCGATACCGGTGAACAGGCGCTGGAGATCACCGACACGCTGGTGCGCTCGAACGCGATCGATGTGCTGGTGGTCGATTCGGTCGCGGCGCTGGTGCCGCGTGCGGAAATCGAAGGCGAGATGGGTGACAGCCACGTTGGCCTCCAGGCGCGCCTGATGAGCCAATCGCTGCGCAAGCTCACCGGCTCGATCAGCCGCTCGCGCTGCATGGTGATCTTCATCAACCAGCTGCGCATGAAGATCGGGGTCATGTACGGGAACCCGGAAACCACCACCGGCGGCAATGCGCTCAAGTTCTACGCCTCGGTGCGTCTCGACATCCGCCGCACCGGCCAGATCAAGGAACGCGACGAAATCACCGGCAACACCACCCGGGTGAAGGTCGTCAAGAACAAGGTGGCGCCGCCCTTCAAGCAGGTCGAATTCGACATCATGTATGGCGAGGGCATCTCCAAGATCGGCGAGATCCTCGATCTCGGGGTCAAGGCGGGCCTCGTCGAGAAATCGGGGAGCTGGTTCTCCTACGATTCGATCCGCATCGGGCAGGGGCGCGAGAACGCCAAGACCTATCTAAAGGACAATCCTGAAGTTTGCGACCGGTTGGAAGCTGCGATCCGCAGCCGCACCGATCAGGTCGCCGGGGAGATGATGACCGGGCCGGACGCGGATACGGACATGTGATTCCCAAGCGGGCGCTGCCTGCGTCCGGAGTGTCCCGCTCCGGCCCGGCTGTCCCCAATAGCGCCCGGACAAGCGGAACGCCGGTGCGTGCTCTCCCCAGGCACGCACCGGCCTTTCGCGTCCGGGGCCTATCGCTTATCCGGGTTTCCGGGCTCCTGCGTCCCGGCCAGCGCCCTCGATTGCGCGCGCTCCATTGCCTTAGCCCTTCGCTTTGCCTAACTGCACGGCCATGACGTCGACCAACGAAATCCGCCGCTCCTTCCTCGACTATTTCAGCAAGGCCGGCCACGCCGCGACCCCGAGCGCGCCGCTCGTGCCCTACAACGATCCCTCCCTGATGTTCGTCAATGCCGGGATGGTGCCGTTCAAGAATGTCTTCACCGGGCTCGAAACGCCGCCCTCACCGCGCGCGGCCTCGGCCCAGAAATGCGTGCGCGCCGGGGGCAAGCACAATGACCTCGACAATGTCGGCTATACCGCGCGGCACCACACCTTCTTCGAGATGCTGGGGAATTTTTCCTTCGGCGATTATTTCAAGGAGCAGGCGATCACCCACGCCTGGACGCTGCTGACCAGCGAGTGGGGCCTGCCCAAGGACCGGCTCACCGTCACCGTCTACCACACGGATGACGAGGCCTTCGATCTGTGGAAGAAGATCGCCGGGCTCCCCGAAGACCGCATTATCCGCATCCCGACCTCGGACAATTTCTGGTCGATGGGCGATACCGGCCCTTGCGGGCCCTGCTCGGAAATCTTCTACGACCACGGCGATCACATCTTCGGCGGACCTCCCGGGAGCCCCGATGAAGACGGCGACCGCTTCGTCGAGATCTGGAACCTCGTGTTCATGCAATACGAGCAGCAGGCCGGCGGCACCCGGATCGACCTGCCCAAGCCTTCGATCGATACCGGCATGGGGATCGAACGCGTCGCGGCCGTGCTCCAGGGGGTCCATGACAACTACGATACCGACACTTTCAAGGCCCTGATCGCGGCGTCGGAAAGCCTCACCGGCGTTGCCGCCGAGGGTGAGACCGCCGCTTCGCACCGCGTCATCGCCGACCACCTGCGCTCGACCAGCTTCCTGATGGCTGACGGCGTGCTCCCCTCCAACGAAGGCCGCGGCTACGTGTTGCGCCGGATCATGCGCCGCGCGATGCGCCATGCGCACCTTCTGGGCGCGAGCGAACCGCTGATGCATCGCCTCGTCCCTGCGCTCGTCACCGAAATGGGCCAGGCCTATCCCGAACTGGTGCGCGGCCAGGCGTTGATCGCCGAAGTGCTCGAGCGCGAGGAAACCCAGTTCCGCCGCACGCTCGACAAGGGGTTGAAGCTCCTCGACGAGGCGACCGGCGATCTGGCCACCGGCGGCGAGCTCGACGGCGAGGTCGCTTTCCGCCTCTACGACACCTTCGGCTTTCCCTATGACCTTACCGAGGATGCCCTGCGTGCGCGCGGCATCGGGGTCGACCGCGCAGGGTTCGATGCTGCGATGGCGCGCCAGAAGGCCGCCGCGCGCGCCGCGTGGAAGGGTTCGGGTGAAGCGGCTTCGGGCGAAGTGTGGTTCGACATCGCCGAGCGTGAAGGCGCGACCGAATTCACCGGCTACGCTTCGACCAGCGGCGAGGGCAAGGTCGTCGCGATCGTCAGGGGCGGGGCCGAAGTCGCCAGCGCATCGGCCGGCGACGAGGTCGTGATCCTCACCAACCAGACCCCGTTTTACGGCGAAAGCGGCGGCCAGACCGGGGATGCGGGCACCATCGCCAGCCTCGGCGGGCTGCGCGCGCATGTCACCGACACCTCCAAGCCGCTGGGCCGCCTCCACGCGCATCAGGTGCGGATCGAGGCAGGCGCGGTCAGCGTCGGCGACACGGTCGAACTGAAGGTCGATGCCGAGCGGCGCGACCGTATCCGCGCCAACCATTCGGCCACGCACCTCGTCCACGCCGCGCTGCGCGGACGCCTCGGCGGCCACGTCACCCAGAAGGGCTCGCTGGTCGCGCAAGACCGCCTGCGCTTCGACTTCTCGCACCCGGTCCCGCTCAGCCCGGAAGACATCGCCGCGATCGAGGCCGAGGTGAACGCTGAAATCCGCGCCAACGAGCAGGTCTCGACCCGCCTGATGACCCCCGACGATGCCGTGGCGGCAGGCGCGCTGGCGCTGTTCGGCGAGAAATATGGCGACGAGGTCCGCGTCCTCGCGATGGGCCGCGCCGGCAAGGAAGGGCGCAACTATTCGGTCGAGCTGTGCGGCGGCACCCATGTGCGCGCGACCGGCGATATCGGCATTTTCCGGATCGTCTCGGAAAGCGCGGTCTCCTCGGGCGTGCGCCGCATCGAGGCAATGACCGGCGAGGGCGCGCGCCAGTGGCTGGTCGCGCGCGAGGAAGCGCTGAAGAGCGCCGCGAGCGTGATCCGTGCGACGCCGGAGGAAGTCCCCGCCAGGCTCGCCGCGCTGCTCGACGAGCGCAAGCGGCTCGAGAAGGAGCTGGCCGAGGCGAAGAAGGCTCTCGCGCTCGGCGGCGGCGCAAGCGGCGCTGCGGCCACCGCCGACGAGGCCGTCGCGGGCATCACCTTCAGCGGGCAGGTGCTCGAAGGGCTCGACCCCAAGGAGCTGCGCCCGCTGCTCGATGCGGCCAAGCAGCGCATCGGCAGCGGCGTGGCGGCGGTGATCGCGGTCAATGACGGCAAGGCGAGCATCGCTGCGGCGGTGACCGACGACCTGACGGCCCGATTCAGCGCGGTCGAACTGGTCCGCGCAGGCGTGGAAGCGCTCGGCGGCAAGGGCGGCGGCGGCCGGCCCGACATGGCGCAGGGCGGCGGGCCGGACGGCAGCAAGGCGGCAGACGCGCTGGCGGCGGTGAAGGCGGTGCTCGCCGCGACGGCCTGAGGCTAGGCCCCATGTTCGCGCAAGCTGCTGGTCTTGAGCAGCGGCTTTTCGCTCAGCCCCCCGTCGCGCTCGAGCTGTTCGCGGAACTCGTCACGCTTGGCGTGGATCGAGGCGATCACCGGGCCCATGGCCACGCCGATGTCGACCAGCACGGCTTCCGATAGCTGGAGCGAGGCTTCCAGTGTCTCGGGCACGGCATGGCTCGCGCCGGCGCGGTACATGGCGGCGGCGTGATCGGGATCGCGCGCGCGGGCGACGATCAGCAGGTCGGGATAATCGCGGCGCAGCTTGCCCACCAGCCGCTGGGCGAGCACAGGCTCGTCCATGGTGAGCACCACCGCGGGCGCGGTTTCGACCCCGAGCCGGGCCAGCGTATCGCCGCGCGCCGCATCGCCGAAAGTCGCGCGGTAACCGTCGCGCTTGGCGGCTTCGATCAGATCGGGGTTGGAATCGATCATGACATAGGGCCGGGCGTGGGTGCGCATCATGTCGGCGACAAGCCGGCCGACGCGGCCGCCGCCGACGATGATGGTGCGCGCGGCGTCGACTTCGTCTTCGGCAGGGACGTGCATGATGCCGTCAACCCGCCGGGCGATCACCGCACCGAGCTTGGCGAGCAGGGGCGTAATGGTGAGGCCGATCGCAGTGACCGTCTGCCAGAAGCGCGCGGTCTCGGCGTCGAGCACCAGCGCGCTGGTCGCCGCAGCAAGGATGATCAGCGTTGTCTCGGACGGAGAGGCCATCAGCAGACCGGTCTCGGCCGCGGTGCTGCGGCGCGCACCCATGAGGCGCAGCAACACGCCTGTCACCAGCGCCTTGAACACCACCACGCCGGTTACCGCCAAGGCGATCGCGCCGATCTCGCCGGCGATTTCGGCAAGGTTGATGCTCATGCCGACCGTGATCAGGAACACTCCGAGCGCGAGGCCCTTGAAGGGCTCCATGATCAGTTCGACTTCGGTGTGATATTCGGTCTCGGCGATCAGCAGCCCGGCGATCAGCGCGCCGACGATGGGGGAAAGCCCGACGAGCGCGGTGGCAAGGCTCGCGCCGATGACGACGAGCAGCGAGGTGGAGAGGAACAGTTCGGGGCTCTTGGTGCGCGCGGCCTGCGCGAACAGCCGGGGCAGGGCGAGGCGGCCGACCACCAGCAGCACGGCAATGACGAGGCCCCCCTGCCACAGGGTGCGCACAATGCCCGCCCAGCCTTCATCGGCGGCATTGGGGGCAAGCGCGCCGAGAACGAAGATGATCGGCACGATCATGATGTCCTCGAACAGCAGCATCGAGAGCGCCGCGCGCCCGACCGGCGAGCGGGTGCCCGAAATCGGCAGGACGATCGCGGTCGAGGAGAAGGCGAGCGCGAAGCCCAGTGCCAGTGCTGCGGTAAAAGAGAGGCCGCTTGCCAGCCCGACGAACAGCGCAAGGGCAGCGCCGCTGATGATCACCTCGAGCGCGCCGAGCCCGAACACGAGGCGGCGCATCTGCCACAGCCGGTTGAACGACAGCTCCAGCCCGATCGCGAAGAGCAGCAGCACGATCCCGAAATCGGCGAAGGGGATCAGCCTTACCACGTTGGTGATCGTGATGTAGTATAGCCATGGATGCTCGTCGACCAGCGAGCCGAGGCCGGACGGGCCGACCAGCACCCCGATCAGGATAAAGCCGATGATCGGGGTGATGCGGAAGCGGGCGAAGAGCGGGATGACAATGCCCGCCGAGCCGAGGATCACCAGCGCGTCCGACAGGACGGGGGATAAGGTCAGTTCGCCAGCCACACCCAAGGCTTAACGGGCGGGGGCTGGCCTGTCACCCTTGCGGCGGACAATAAAAAGCCGGGCGGGCCGCAAGGCCGCCCGGCTTCCCGTTCATTGCGTGAGGATCAGGCCCAGCCGGCCATTTCCTTCTCGAGGTTCTGCGCCACGGTCTCGAAGAACTGCTCGGTGGTCTGCCATGCCTGGCCCGGGCCGATCAGCAGCGCGAGGTCCTTGGTCATGTGGCCCTTCTCGACCGTCGCCACGCAGACCTTCTCGAGCGTTTCGGCGAACTTCACGACCTCGGGGGTGCCGTCGAAGCGACCGCGATACATCAGGCCGCGGGTCCAGGCGAAGATCGAGGCGATCGGGTTGGTCGAGGTCGCCTTGCCCTGCTGGTGCTGGCGATAGTGGCGGGTGACGGTGCCGTGGGCGGCTTCGGCCTCGACGGTCTTGCCGTCCGGCGAGAGCAGCACCGAGGTCATCAGGCCGAGCGAGCCGAAGCCTTGCGCCACGGTGTCGGATTGCACGTCGCCGTCGTAGTTCTTGCAGGCCCAGACGAACTTGCCCGACCACTTGAGCGCGCTGGCGACCATGTCGTCGATCAGGCGGTGTTCGTAGACCATGCCCTTGGCCTTGAACTGTTCGGCGAAGCCCTCGTTGTCGAAGACCTCCTGGAACAGGTCCTTGAAGCGCCCGTCATAGGCCTTCATGATCGTGTTCTTGGTGGAAAGGTACACCGGCCAGCCGAGGTTCAAGCCGTAGTTGAAGCTCGCGCGGGCGAAGTCGCGGATCGAATCGTCGAGGTTGTACATCGCCATCGCGACGCCGGCGCTGGGGAAGTCGAACACGTCGAGGTCGATCTTTTCGCCATTCTCGCCGTCCCACACCAGCCGCAGCTTGCCGGGGCCGGGGATCAGGGTGTCGGTCGCCTTGTACTGGTCGCCGAAGGCATGGCGTCCGACCACGATGGGATCGGTCCAGCCCGGCACCAGGCGCGGCACGTTGTCGATCACGATCGGTTCGCGGAATACCACACCGCCCAGGATGTTGCGGATCGTGCCGTTGGGGCTCTTCCACATCTTCTTGAGGCCGAATTCCTCGACGCGCTGTTCGTCCGGGGTGATGGTCGCGCACTTCACGCCGACGCCATACTGCTTGATCGCATTGGCGCTGTCGACGGTGACCTGGTCGTCGGTCGCATCGCGGTTCTCGATCGACAGGTCGTAATACTTCAGGTCGATATCGAGGTAGGGCAGGATCAGCCTTTCGCGGATCCACTGCCAGATGATGCGCGTCATCTCGTCGCCATCGAGTTCGACGACGGGGTTGGCGACTTTGATCTTGTTCATGCGTGTTGCCCTATCCTTCTTGCCACGTCTGATGCGCGGCTAGGTGTGATCGACAGGAAGTGTGCGGGCCCGTCCGAGGCCCATAGATCCCGCCGCGGCTTTAGCAGAGGCGCGGGGGCTTGCAAGCGCGGGGGCTGCGAATGAAACGCAACAGCCGTTGCGCCGCGGCGCAGGCACAAAAAAGCCCGCCGTGAGGGGCGGGCGCTTTCGGTTCGGCCGATGGTGGGCGTAGCAAGGATTGAACTTGCGACCCCTACGATGTCAACATAGTGCTCTACCACTGAGCTATACGCCCGCACCATCGGAGATGCGCCCTTTCGAGCGCGGAGCGGCCCTTTATCGCAGCCCTCTGGAAGGTGCAAGCGATTCGAGCCCACCCCCAATTCACATGCGCGCCGCGTCCGCTTCTTCGAAGACGCGCTCCACTTCGAGCACCAGATCGCGCAGGTGGAAGGGCTTGGAGAGCACCTTGGCGGCGGGCTGTTCGCGGCTTGCACGCAGCGAGACGGCGGCAAAGCCGGTGATGAACATCACCTTGGTGTGCGGGGAAATCTCGGCGCAGCGCTGGGCAAGCTCGATCCCGTCCATTTCCGGCATCACGATGTCCGACAGCAGCAGGTCGTAATCGCCCGTTGCCAGCAGGGGCACGGCATCGGTGCCGCGATCGACCGCGCTCACTTCGTAGCCGGCATTGGTCAGCGCCCGTTCGAGATAGGCGCGCATCGCCTGCTCGTCTTCGGCGAGCAGGATCCGGGGGGTGCGTGTCGCTGTCATGCGTGGGGGTGTAGCAGACCCGGCTTAAGAAATCTTTGTCCGTCTTGCACGAAGCGCATCGGGGGCTGTGCCGATTGCGGCGCTGGCGGAGCGATCAGGCTTTGACACCCTCGCGCAAAGCCGTCAGCTAGTATCTCGATGTCCCGACCAGAGCGCCCCTCCCGGACCGGCCAAGCGGCCCAGCGCACCGCCTCCAGCGGCGGCGTCGTGCCCGGGCTCGACATGGCGCCCGCCTTCACGCTGACCATGCCGCCGCGCCTCAGGCTGCCGGTGCTGGTCGCGGTGCCGCATGCCGGGCGCGCCTATCCCCCGGCGGTGACGGCGCGGATGCGCGAAGCGGAGGTTGCCCAGCTGCGGCTCGAGGATCGTCATGTCGACCGGCTCGGCGTTGCCATCGCGCGCGAGACGGGGGCGGCGCTGCTTGTCGCCCATGCGCCGCGCGCCCTGCTCGATCTCAACCGCGCCGAGGATGATGTCGATTGGGACATGATCGAAGGCGGCCGTCCTGCCGACATGGCGCCCTTGCAGTCGGGTCAGCGCAGCAATGCCCGCGCGCGCAGCGGCCTCGGGCTGGTGCCGCGGCGACTGCCGGGATCGGGCGAGATCTGGCGCGGGCGGCTTGCCGCGGCAGAGCTGGCCGCGCGGATCGAGGGCATCCACCGCGCCTACCACACCGCGCTTGATGAAGTGCTGACGCGGATCTGCGGTGAGTGGGGCGCAGCGCTGCTGGTCGATCTCCATTCGATGCCGCCGCTGCGCGCGGGCGAGGGCGAGACGCGCGCGCCGGTGGTGGTGCTCGGCGACCGCTTCGGTGCCTCGTGCCACAATGCCCTGGTCGCGCGCGGGCTCTCGCATCTCGAGGCGCACGGCGTACCGGCGGCGCTCAACCGGCCTTATTCGGGGGGCTATGTGCTCGACCGGCATGGCGTGCCGCGCGCCGGTGTGCATGCCGTGCAGATCGAGGTGTGCCGCGCGACCTATCTTGACCGGCACCTTGCAGAGCCCGGCGCAGGCCTTCCCGCGGTTGCCGCGATGCTCGCCGATCTGGTGCGCGAGCTGGGCGCGGAAGCTGCGCTGCTGGGCGGAGCCGACGGACTTCGCCAGGCTGCCGAGTAGGCGCAGGATGCAAAACGGGCGGGCGAACCGAAGTCCACCCGCCCGCCGTGTGTCATTGCGACAGGATCAGTTGAGCGCCGGGGCCGGCGAGCCGTCGGCGGTCATCGGCACCTTGCCCTGCGCCAGCTGGCGCTCGAACACGACGCGCATCAGGTTCAGCGAGAAGAGGTGCGCGTAGATCAGCATCAGCATGCCGTTCTTGGCGAGTTCCTCGAGCGTCGCAGCCGGAAGTTCGCGCAGCTTGTTCTCGTCGACCATGCGGAAGCCGCGGTAGACGAAGGGCTTGTCGGGCATGTCGTTGCGGGTGATCGCGATTTCGCCATCCATCAGGATGTCGAGCTTGGCCAGTTCGTCCATGAACAGCTTGGTGCGCTGGCCGGCTTCCTCGAAGCGGCGGCAGAAATCGAGAACGCTCTGGGTGTATTCGGTCGGCTCGCCGGCGGGATTGAACAGGGCGATGCCTTCCTCGGTCTTGCCGAGCAGACCCGCCGAGGGATCGAAGCACAGCGACATGTCGTCGCTGCCCTGCTGGAGCTTGGCGAGGATGAAGGGATAGCGGCGCGCATAGGCGGGCAGATAGACCGGATCGGTGATCTTGTTATCATCGCCCACGAAGGTGTTGACGCCTTCGTTAAGGCCGAACAGCGCGATCGGCAGGGGGCTGTCGCCGGCGGTGAAGACGATCGGGAAATCGCGCTGGGCATCGACGAATTCGTCCGAAGTCAGCGGGATCGCGTGGGTCTTGGCGAGATAGGAGGCATCGGTCAGCGAGCCCACACGCCAGTCGGCATGGTCGCGGCTGTTGAGCGGCAGAAGGTCGTTGTAGAACAGCGGAAGTTGGGGTTGCGGCGCGCTGGCCATGACGAAGTCTCCGAGAAACGGTAGTGGATGATCCCCTCAGCGGAAAAAATCCTCCCCCGCCGAAAGCGCGGCCCTTAGGGCCTTGTGCAGGCCTGCGCAAGCCGGGGCGATCAGGCCTGGCCGGGCAGGCGGACGAGTTTTCCCGGATTGAGCAGCCCGTCCGGATCGAGCGCGGCCTTGATGCGCCCCATCACCGCCAGCGCCACCGGATCGTGGAGGCGGGCGAGTTCGTCGATCTTCATCTGCCCGATGCCGTGCTCGGCGCTGATCGATCCGCCCCAGGCGGTGACCAGATCATGGACCCGCGCGCTGACCGCTTTGCCATCGGCTTCTTCCCACACGCCCCGCACTGCGCCTTCGGGGGCGAGGACATGGAAGTGGACATTGCCGTCACCCAGATGCCCGAAGGCAACCGCGCGCGTGCCGGGGAAGGCGGCCTCGACATCGGACACGGCGGCCAGGATGAATTCGGGCATGGCCTCGACCGGCACCGAGATATCGTGCTGCATCGCCGGGCCAAGCGCGCGCTCGGCGGCGGATATGCCGTCGCGCAAAGCCCAGAAGGCCTCGGCCTGGGTGTGATTGGCGGCGATCACCGCATCGGCGATCAGCCCGTCCTCGAGCGCCGCGCCGAGCGCGCTCTCCAGCATCTCGCGCAAGGTGGCTGAATCCTGCGCGCTGGAAACACACTCGATCAGCGCGTTCCACGCATGGCGTTCCCCCAGCGGGGCGCGGGCCGAAGGCTGGTGGGCGAGCACGCTGCCCAAGCAATGGGCCGGCACGACCTCGAACCCTTCGAGCGCATCGCGCAGGCCCCGCTCCATCCGGCGCAGCAGCGTGCGCGCCTCAACGATCCCGCCAAGCCCGATCCAGGCGGTCGCGCGGCCGGTGGCGGCCGGCAGCAGCCTGAGGCACGCCGCGGTGACGATGCCGAGCGTGCCTTCCGAGCCGATCAGCAATTGCTTCAAGTCAAAGCCGCGGTTGTCCTTCTTGAGCGGGGTCATCAGGTCGAGCACCTCGCCCGTTGCCAGCACCGCCTCCAGCCCCAGCACCTGCGCGCGCATCGTGCCGTGGCGCAGGACCTGCGTGCCGCCCGCATTGGTGGAGATGAGGCCGCCGATGGTCGCCGAACCCTTGCCGCCGAGGGTAAGGGGAAAGCGCAAGCCCGCCGCCTCCGCCGCCTCGTGAAGGGTCTGAAGGACCACGCCCGCCTCGCACACGGCCTGTCCGGCCTCTGCCGAAAGGCTGCGGACCGCGTTCATCCGCCGCAGCGACAGGATGATGGCGGTGCCGGTTGCATCGGGGGTCGCGCCGCCTGCCATGCCGCTGTTGCCGCCCTGCGGGACGATCGGCACGCCGTGCGCAGCGCACAGCTTCACGAGCGCTGCGACCTCTTCGGTCGAGGCCGGTGCGGCCAGCGCCAGCGCGCGGCCGGTATAGCGCCCGCGCCAGTCGGTCAGCCATGCGTCCATCCGGTCGGGATCGGTGGTCAGACCCCTATCGCCCAACAGCGCCTGCGCATCGGCAAGGAAGGTGTCGGCACAAAGGGCGGGGCGAGGAGGCGGGGCGGGGTGATTCATTGTTGCCTCCATGCCACAGTGGCCGAGGAAATTGCCAATCCTTTCGCTGGCCCCTCGCGCGCCAGTTAAGCCATGGTTCAAACGCGGATGATAGGTGACACCGACCGAAGCCTGCGCGCAGGTTCCCCGGCCAGCCTGACCGATCCGCCTTTCGCGCAAGGAGAGAGCGACCCTCGCCGATGCACAGCCTGTTCGCCTTCGCAGCGCCGGTAGCGCTGATGCTGCCGCTGGTGGCCGAAGCGGTGGACGTGGCCGATCCACCCGCGAGTGCAGAGGAATTCGCTGCGCCTCGGTCCGACGCCCCGGATGCTGGAGGAGGGGACGCGCGGCCCGGGATCAACCCGCTGGTCGCGTTGCGCCAGTCCTCGGTTGCCCAGCAGGTGCGCATCGATCAGCGCGTGGTGATCCGCATCGCGCCGGCACCGCCCGCCGCCCGCCAGAACCTCGCCGCCGATCTGCCGCCGCGCGCTTCGGCCCCGCGGTTCGAGGAGCGCGGCAAGGAAAAATGCGTCGGACTCCAGGGCATTGCCGGGGTGCAGACGGGCAGCGGCAACCGTCTGGTGCTGTTCCTGAGGGATCGCAAGATGCTGTCGGTGAACCTCGAAAAGGCGTGCCGCGCCCGCGATTTCTATGCCGGCTTCTATGTCGAGAAGAACAAGGACGGGCAGCTGTGTGTGTCGCGCGACAAGCTGCAATCGCGCACCGGCGCGCGCTGCGAGATCGAGACGATGCGCCAGCTCGTCGCTGTCCGGGGCTGATACAGCGGGCCGCAAGGCGCGATTCCTTGACTTTTGCCCCCGTTTGCGGGAAAGGCGCGGCGGCCTCAACGCTCGCGCCTTCGCGCGCGGCAGGCCGGCAATCCCGGCAGCAACCCTGCCCGCTATTCTCGGACACCACAAACCGCATGACCTTCGCCGATCTCGGCCTTTCGCCCGAATTGCTCAAAGCCGTGGAGGATGCGGGCTACACCACGCCGACCGCGATCCAGGCGCAAGCGATCCCGACCGTGCTGATGATGAAGGACCTCATCGGCATCGCCCAGACCGGAACGGGCAAGACCGCGAGCTTCGTGCTCCCCATGATCGACGTGATGGCCGCCGGCCGCCGCCGCGCGCTGATGCCGCGCTCGCTGATCCTCGAGCCGACCCGCGAACTGGCCGCGCAGGTCGCCGAGAATTTCGAGAAATACGGCAAGAACCACGATCTGAAGATGGCGCTGCTGATCGGCGGCGTGCAGATGGGTGACCAGCTCAAGGCGCTGTCCGACGGCGTCGACGTGCTGATCGCCACCCCGGGCCGGCTCATGGACCTGTTCGAACGCGGCAAGATCATGCTCAACGGTTGCGAACTGCTGGTGATCGACGAGGCCGACCGGATGCTCGACATGGGGTTCATTCCCGATATCGAGTTCATCTGCTCGAAGCTCCCCGAAACCCGCCAGACCATGCTGTTCTCGGCCACCATGCCCGCGCCGATCGAGAAGCTGGCCAAGAAGTTCCTCAACAACCCCAAGCGCATCGAAACCGCGCGCGCGGCAACCACCAATGCCGACATCACCGCCTTCAAGGTGCCGGTAAAGTCGCGCTCGAAGCGCGAGACGCTGCGCTGGTTCCTCGAGAACGATCTGGTCGAGAACGCGATCATCTTCGCCAACCGCAAGACCACGGTGCGCGAGCTCAACCAGAGCCTCAACCGCCACGGCTTCCGTTCGAGCGAAATCCACGGCGACATGGACCAGTCGAGCCGGATCAAGGAACTCGAGCGGTTCAAGAACGGCGAGGTCAACATCCTCGTCGCCTCCGACGTCGCCGCGCGCGGGCTAGACATCAAGGGCGTCTCCCACGTCTTCAACTTCGACACGCCGTGGCACCCTGACGATTACGTCCACCGCATCGGCCGCACCGGGCGCGCGGGAGCCAAGGGGCGGGCCTTCACCTTCGTCGCGGAAGAAGACGCCGAGGCGATCGCCAATGTCGAGAAGCTGACCGGCAGCGCGATCAAGGTGTTCGGCAAGGACGACGTGCGCGTCGACCTGTCGGAGGTGCTGGCCCGGGCCGAAGCCGCCAAGGCCGCTGCCGCTGCCACGCCCGCCGATGACGCCGACGAAGCCGTGAGCGAGGAGCGCAAGCCCCGCCGCGCCCGCGAGGACCGCCTCGAACGCGGCGAGCGCCCGCGCAAGGAACGTCCCCCGCGCGAAGAGCCCCGCGAGGACCGCCCCCGCCGCGAACGCGCCGAGCGCCCTGACCGGAACGCCGATCGCCGCCCGCGCCGCTACCATGAGGATGACGAACCCGTCCCCGCCGGCGAATGGAACGGCCCGCGCCCGAGCTTCCTCGACATCGGCTTCGGCTGAGGCCCCTCCCGCGATGCAGGAGTTCGATTATGCCGTTACGCTGTTCGGACTGCTGCTGGGCCTCGCGCTGACCGAGGCGCTGGCGGGTCTCGCCCGTGCCCTCAAATCCCGGCACCATGTGCGGATCGGCTGGTCGACCGCGCTGCTCGGCATTCTCGTCGCCTGCGATGTCGTGACCTTCTGGGTCTATGGCTGGCAGATGCGCCAGTTCGTCACGGCAAGCTGGCCGGTGATGTTCGCCGGCTTCATTGTCACCGGCATCTATTTCGTCGCCGCATCGCTGATCTTTCCCGCCAGTCCCGAGGAGGATCACGAGGCCCATTTTGCCGCCAATTACCGTTTCGTGCTGGCAGGGGTGATGATCTGCAACATGGCGCTCATCGCGTGGGTGGCGAGCATCGTCGGCACCGACAACCTCTTCGGCGCGCGCCAGATCGTCATCACGTGGTCGCTGCTTCCGGTGACCCTAGTGGCGATCGTCGCGCGCGAGCGGGGGATCGTGCTGGGATGCATCTGCTGGCTGATCGCGCTGTATCCGCTCTCGCTGTTCTGGGCCTGAGCTGCCCCTGCGCAAGTTCGGGCTTAACCAATTCTTGGTCGATCCGGGCGTAACATCCGCGCGTGATCGAGACCCTTCTTGAAGCCCTGCGCACCGAAATCGGCAATGTCGCGCCGCTCGCCGTGCTGTTCGGCGCGCTTGCCTATGTCACGAAGCGCGATGCGCTGGTTGCGGCGGTCCGGCGCGCCCGGCCCGAGATCGTCACCAATCTTGTCCTGCTGCTGGTCAACGCGCTGATCGTGGTGCCGCTCATCGCAGTGCCGATCCTCACCGGACACTCGCTGCTGCCGCGCGCCGGCGTGCTGGTCGTCTTCTGGGAGCAGGTGCCCGCCTGGGCCGCGATCCTTGGCGCCATCGTGCTGATGGAGTTTGCCGCCTATTGGCGTCACCGGCTCGAGCATATCCCGATGCTCTGGCCGGTCCATGCCACGCACCATGCGGACGAGGCGATGAACTGGCTGAGCGTGCGCCGCAAGCACCCGCTGGGCGAGGCGATCGCGCTGCTGATCGACAATCTCGCGGTGATCCTCCTCGGCCTGCCGTTCTGGGCGATCGGGGTCGGCCTCCTGCTGCGCAGCTGGTGGGGGTATTTCATCCATGCCGACGTGCCGTGGACGCTGGGCATCTTCGGCAAGGTGCTGATCTCGCCCGCCGCACACCGCCTGCACCACATCCGCGACGAGGAGCTGATGGGCAGCAACTACGGCAACATGCTGACCCTGTGGGACCAGGTGTTCGGCACCTATGTCGACCCCAAGCCTTACGTGAACTGCGAGACCGGCATCGCCGAAGGCACCCGCGACGCGCTGGGCGAACTCGCCCGCCCGTTCGAGGCGCGCTACTGGCGCAAGGCCGCAGCGCCATCGGCCGAGCAGCCGGCGGGCTGAGCCTTCAGCCCAACACCGTCACAAACGAATCCAGCACCCGCTTCTCGCCCGCCTCTTCGAAGAGGATGGTGAGCTTGTTGCCTTCCTGATCGATCACGCAGCCCGTGCCGAACTTGGCGTGGGTGACCATTGCACCGATGGCGATGTCGGAGCGCGCGGGCGCGGCGAAGCTGGCCGCTGACCGCGTGCTTTCGGGAATGCGGGCGGGCCGCGCGTCGTATCCGCTGGCGATCGCGCGCTGCCAGCCGGGGCCGCGCTGCTGGGCGCGCTCGGGGCGGTCACGCGCGACATGTGCGAAGGGGTCGTCCTGCTCGCTCCAGTTCGCCCGCCACAGCGATGCGCCGCCGGTGAGTGTCGTCTCGCTGTCGATATGCTCCGCGGGCAATTCGTCGATGAAGCGCGAGGGGATCGAGCTGGTCCACTGGCCATAGATCCGGCGATTGGCGGCGTGGAAAATGGTGCAATGCCGCCGCGCCCGCGTGATCGCGACATAGGCGAGGCGGCGTTCCTCCTCGAGGCTGGCAAGCCCGCCTTCGTCGATGGCGCGCTGCGAGGGGAAGACGCCTTCCTCCCAGCCGGGCAGGAACACGTTGTCGAATTCGAGGCCCTTGGCGGCGTGAATCGTCATGATCGTCACCGTCTCGCCTTCATTGGCGCGGTCATTGTCCATGACGAGGCTGACATGTTCGAGGAAATCGCCGAGCGTCAGATACTCCTCCATCGCCCGCGCGAGTTCGGAGAGGTTCTCGGCGCGGCCTGCGCTTTCCGGCGAACGGTCGGCGGCGAGCATGGCGTTGTAGCCGCTCTCCTCCATCACCAGCCGCAGCAGGTCCGCCGGGCTGAGAGTTTCGGCCTGCTGCCGCCAGTGCAGAAACTGGCGCATCAGCCCGCCGATCGTGATGGCGGAGCGCCTGGGCAGCTCGTCGCTGTCGGCCAGTTGCAGCGCGGCCGCCGCCAGTGGCAGTCCGGTGCGCCGTGCGTGGGTGTGCATCGCCTCCAGCGCCTTGGCGCCGAGCCCGCGCTTGGGGACATTGTGGATGCGCTCGAAGGCGAGATCGTCCTGCGGCTGCGCGATCAGGCGCAGATAGGCCAGCGCATCGCGGATTTCGGCGCGCTCGTAGAAGCGGAAACCCCCGATGATGCGGTAGGCGATGCCGATCTGGATGAAGCGGTCCTCGAACTCGCGGGTCTGATACTGCGCGCGCACGAGGATCGCCACCTGGTCGAGCCCCGCGCCCTCCCGCTCCAGCCGCTCGATCGCCTCGCCCACCCGGCGCGCTTCCTCGGGCGCATCCCACACGCCGATCACCTTGACCTTCTCGCCGCCATTGACCTCGGTCCACAGGGTCTTGTCGTGGCGCTGCGAATTCTCGGCGATCAGCCCCGATGCCGCGCCGAGGATGTGCGGGGTGGAGCGGTAGTTCTGTTCGAGCCGGATCACTTCCGCGCCCGGAAAATCTTTCTCGAAGCGGAGAATATTGGCGACCTCCGCACCGCGCCATGAATAGATCGACTGGTCATCGTCGCCAACGACGCAGATGTTCCTGTGCCCCTGCGCCAGCAGCCGCAGCCACAGGTACTGGACCGCGTTGGTGTCCTGATATTCGTCCACCATGATGTAGCGGAAGCGGCGCTGGTAATCGGCGAGGATGTCGCGGTGCGTCTTGAGGATCGTGACCATGTGCAGCATCAGATCGCCGAAATCGCAGGCGTTCAATTGCCGCAGCCGCTCCTGATAGCGGGCGTAGAGCGCGGTGCCCTTGCCATTGGCATAGGCCTCGTTTTCGGTGGCATCGAGGTCGGCCGGGCCGAGGCCGCGGTTCTTCCAGCGGTCGATGAGCCCGGCGAGCTGGCGCGCGGGCCAGCGCTTCTCGTCAAGCTCGGCCTCGGCAATCAGCTGCTTGAGAAGCCGCAGCTGATCGTCGGTGTCGATGATGGTGTAATTGTGCTGCAAGCCGACCAGCTCGGCATGGCGGCGCAGCATCTTGGCGCAGATCGAATGGAAGGTGCCGAGCCACGGCAGCCCCTCCGCCGCCGGGCCGAGATGGTGCGCCACGCGCTCGCGCATTTCCCGGGCCGCCTTGTTGGTGAAGGTCACGCACAGGATTTGCGAGGGGTAGGCGCGGCCCGTTGCCACCAGATGCGCAAGACGGGCGGTGAGCGCGGCGGTCTTGCCGGTCCCGGCGCCCGCCAGCATCAGCACCGGGCCCTCGGTCGTAAGCACGGCGGCGCGCTGCGGCGGGTTCAATCGCGCGGCATAGGCAGGCACCGACTCGACCGGAGTGGCAGGGGAGGGCAAGGTCTTGCTCATCGCTTCATGCGAACAGGTAGGGAACAATTGCGTCCGGAGCAAGCCGCGAGGCTCCCGCGGACACAGGCTTGCGGTGGGCCGAATTTCGGACTGCCGTCTTCCAGCCACATTTGCCGCCCGGGCGGGCCGCTGGCAGGACGCGCAGGCACTCGCGTGATTGCCCCGGCCGGGCGCTGCCCCATATTGAAGGGGTCCGGTTTGCGAGGGGTCGTGCGGCCTGACAGGTGATTTCGCGTTCGTCGTGCTTGGGTCAGTCAATGATGGAGTTACCCATGCACAAGTCTCTCAAAACCCTCGTCCTTGCCGGTTCGGCCATGGCGCTTGCCATGACCCCGGCGCTTGTCTCTGCCCAGGAACAGATGCCCGGGCAGACCCAGGATCAGACCGCGCCGGATCAGACAAGCCCCGGCCAGACCAACGACGGCATGCCGCAGACCACATCGCCCTCGATGCCCGATACGAGCCCCTCGACCGAGCAGCAGTGGGACGAGAACACCACACCCACCACACCGACCACGCCCGCCGATCCCGCCAGCACCCCGCCGGCTGCCGAGCAGGACGCGATGATGAAGGCCTGGCCGGCGGATCGTCAGGCCGGGTTCAAGGCCTGGCCGACCGAGACCCAGAGCTATTTCTGGTCGCTCAGCAAGGAGCGTCAGGACATCTTCTGGGCACTGTCGGACAGTGACAAGGTGACGCTCAGCCAGATGCCGGATGCCCAGCGCGAAACGACCTGGGCGCAGATCGAAGCCCGGGTCACTCCGCCGCGCGGCTAGGCGTCAGGATCGGGCTCAGCCGCAGGGGAAGCATCCAGCCGCAAGAGGTGGAGCTTCCCCTTGCCGACCCGGCGCTCGGTATCGGCAACGAGGCCCTTGATGACGATGTCCTCGGTAAAGGCAGTCTCGAGCGCGATCCACGTCTCGGGGCCGATCCAGCCGAGGCGCATCAGGCGGTCGAGCGCGACCTCGCCGGCACCCGACCGGTAGGGCGGATCGGCAAGGATGAGATCGAGCGGCTTGGCGGCTGCGCGCAGGGCCATCACCGAACCCGCCTCCACCCGGGCCCGCGCACCGGCGCCGAGCGCTGTGATGTTGGCGCGGATCACGTCGACCGCTGCACGGTCCTGTTCGACGAACAGGCAGCTTTCGGCGCCGCGCGACAGGGCCTCGAGCCCGAGCGCCCCCGATCCCGCGAAGAGATCCGCGACAGCCAGACCCTCGAAATTGCCCAGCCGGCTGGTGAGCATCGCGAACAGCGTCTCGCGCGCCCGGTCCGCCGTCGGCCGCGTCGCTTCGCCCTTGGGCGCGGCGAGCTTTCGCCCGCGCCACTGTCCGGCGATGATCCTCACTTGAGCGGGCCTCTGGCAAGCTCCGCAAGAAAGCGGTCGACCGGCTTGCCCTTCAGTTCCACGGCCTGACCGCGCGGCAGATCGCCGAGGTTGAACGGGCCGTAGCCGACGCGGATCAGGCGGTTCACCTGCAACCCCAGATGCTCGAGCACGCGCCGCACCTCGCGGTTCTTGCCTTCGGTGATGGTCATCTCGATCCACAGGTTGCGGCCCGAGGAGCGTTCGAGGTTCGCATCGATCGGTCCGTAGCGCATCCCGTCAATCTCGACGCCTTCGATCAGGTCCTCGAGCTGCGCCTGCGTCACATCGCCGAAGGCGCGCGCGCGGTAGGTTCGCGGCACGCGGCTGGCGGGCAGTTCGAGCGTCCGCTTCACCGCCCCGTCATTGGTGAGCAGCAGCAGCCCTTCGGTGTTGAGGTCGAGCCGCCCGACCGGCATCACCCGCCCGGCATTCTTGGGCAGGGCATTCCTCAGCGCGGTGTAGATCGTCGGACGCCCGGCCGGATCGCGCTCGGCGGTGATCAGGCCGGTCGGCTTGTGGAAGGCGAACAGCCGGGTCGCCTCGGCCGCGGTCACGGGCTTGCCGTCGACACTCACGCCCCTGAGGCTCGGCAGGATCGTCGCGGGCGTATCGAGCACCTTGCCGTCGAGCGCGACGCGGCCCTCGGCGATCATCCGCTCGACCTCGCGGCGGCTGGCAACCCCGGCGCGGGCGAGCAGCTTGGCTATTCTTTCGCCTTTCGGGCGGTCACCCTCGGGGCGATTGTCTGAGCGGGGGGGCTGGGTGGGCATGGGGGCCGCGCCTAGGCGCTCACGGGGCTGCCCGCAAGGCTTCGCTCACGATCGCATCGAAGCGCGCGATCCCGCCTTCGAGCGTGCCGAGCGTGACATGCTCCACCGCGCCCGAGGACAGCCCCTGCTGGCCGAGCTCGGCGGCGCGGAAATCCTCGCCCGCGAACACCCCGCCATCGAGCAGGTTCCAGCTCTTCTCCCAATGCGCCAGCGCCTTCTCGCTCGCCGGTGCCTCGGGAATGAGCATGAAGTCCTCGACCAGCGTCAGGTCGGCGGCCTGCGGCATGAGCACCATGATGTTCACATAGTCAGGGCTCGGCACGATCACTGTTGCGGGGAGCAGCTGGTAGGCGAAGGTCACCACGCGCCTGAGCTGCGCCATGTCGGTGAGATCGACGCCCTCCATTTCCTCGAGCCGCCCGACCGCGCTGCGCTGGTGCGGCCCGATCTGGTCGCCGGCGGTGATCCCGTCCTTGAAGAACGGACCGATCGTCGCCGCGTGCAGCCGCGTCACATGGTAGCTTTCGAGGAAGGCGTCCATGATCAGCTTCCAGTTGCCCTTCACCGTGTGCAGCTTGCGCCGGAACAGGTGCGCAGCCCCAAGGCCGAAGGCGTCGAAGTCGCTGCCCAATTGCTGGGCCGCGCCGAAATCCGCACCCTCGGCCGGCGCGAACCAGATGAGGCCGCCTGCCTCGAGACTGGGCAGTTCGACGAGGCCGAAGTCGGCCTTGTCCATCCCCGGGAAGGTCTCGGGGCGGGGGAGCGCCATCAGACCGCCGTCGAGCCGGTAGGTCCAGGCGTGATAGGGACACACCAGCCGCCGGGCGCATTGCACATCGCTGCCTTCGACCAGCCGCGTGCCGCGGTGCCGGCAGACGTTGAGGAAGACGTGGGCCTTACCCCCGGCGTCGCGGGTGATCAGCAGCGGGCGGCCGGTCGCATCGTGCGGCACGGCCATGCCGGGCTCGGGCAGCAGCGCGGAGGGGCAGATCACCTGCGGCAACCGGTCGAACAGCGCCGCCTTTTCGCGCGCGAAGTGATCGGGGCAGGTGTAGTTCGACGCGGGCACGGTCTGGATCCCGCCCGCAACCTTGGCGCGGCCCTCGCCGATCGCCTCGGCGAGCGCCAGTTGCCCGGGTGTGGGTCGCAAAGTGGGCATATCTGTTGTGGCAGCGTTCATCGCTCTTTTCTCATCCTCTCATCCCTGCCTAGTGTGGCAGACTTCGCGACCAATCAAAAGGACCGCCACGCATGACCGAGACCGCAGCCGCCCCGCAGCAGGGCTGGGTGAGCGCGATCAAGCCCTATCTGGAGAAGGAATCGCTCGCCGCCTTCTTTCTCGGCGTGTCCTCGGGCTTTCCCTACGCGCTGATCGGCGCGACCCTGACGAGCCGCCTCGCGCAGGACGGGATCGACAAGAAGACCGTGACCGCCTTCACGCTGGTGTTCCTCGCCTACAACCTCAAGTGGCTATGGGCCTGGGTGATCGACGGCGTGCGGCTGCCGGTGATCGGCGCGCTCGGGCAGCGCGTTTCCTGGATGCTGCTGGTCGGCGTCCTGGTGATGGCAGCGGTCGCCAACCTCGCGCTGGTCGATCCGGCGGCGGACATCGCCTGGGTCGCGACCTCGGCGATCCTCGTCGGCATCGCGGGGGCGACCTTCGACATCATCATCGACGCCTACCGGATCGAGACGCTGCGCCCCGACCAGCTCGGCGTCGGATCGGGCATGACCCAATATGGCTGGCGCATCGGATCGGCGGGCGCGGGCGCGCTGGCGCTGGTGGTGGCGGCGCGCGCGGGGTGGGAGGTCGCCTACCTGGCCTGCGCCGCCTTCGCGCTCCCGGCGATGCTGACCGCGCTGGTGCTGGGCGAGCCCGCCCGCCGCCGCGTGGTTGAACGCGCCAAGGGTATCGGCGAGGCGCTTCGGGCAATCTATGGCCCCTTCACCGAATTCTTCATGCGCAAGGGCGCGCTGCTCGTGCTCCTGTTCATCCTCCTCCACAAGATCGGCGACACGCTCGCAAACCTCACCGTGCGCCTGCTGCTCGACGACAAGGGCTACACCAATGACGAGATCGCGCTGTACGATGTGGGCGTGGGCTTCTGGGCCTTCCTGATCGGGATCTTCATCGGCGGGGTGCTCTACACGCGGCTCGGGATGAAGCGATCGGTGCTGCTGAGCCTTGTCCTGATGGGCGTTTCCAACTTCAGCTTCGCGCTGCTGGCGATGGCGGACAAGACCAATGCGGGCCTTGCCGCGACCTTCCTGTTCGAGAACGTCGCGAGCGGGATCGGCGGGGTCACGGTGGTCGCCTATTTCGCCGCATTGACGGATTTGAGGTTTACCGCGTCGCAATATGCGCTGATCTCGGCGGCGGCGAGCATCGTCGGCCGGGTGCTGACCGGGACGACGGCGGGCGCGCTGGTCGAGAGCTTCGGCTATGTGAACTTCTACATCTTCACCACGATTGTCGCACTGCCGGGGATCGTATTGTTCTGGCTGATGATGCGCGCGGGGCTGATCGATGCGTCGATCGGCACGGCGGGCACCGCAGGGGGCGAGGGCTGAGGCCGCGCGAAGTTCACGAAGTTCACATTGCAAATTGTGCAATCCTACAGGAATTCCATATTAATTCCTGTGGGTTGCCTGGCAAAAGCGAAGTTCACACAATGCGCGGCGTTTTTTCGCGTTGCCGGCGCGCTGCCAAGGGGGCCGACGATGCGAAAGAGCAGCATCGGTTCTACCGCGCCCGGGCTGTGTATGAAAACGCTTTGGAGCCGGGGGCCCTAGTCCGGCAGCTCGTCGTTCAATCGCAGCACCTCGCCTGCAAGGTAGAGCGATCCGGCGATGAGGATCGGCAGGCCTTCGTCCGGGATCATCGCCAGCGCGCTCGGCACATCGGGCGCCGCGCGCGCCGAGGGGCCGAAGGCGGACGCCGGGTGCCAGTCGTGCCCCGGCACCGGAACGGCGGTGATGCTGGCGATGGCGGGGGCGAGCGGACCGATCAGCGAGGCGGGGTCCTTGCCCTCGAGCATGCCGAGCACAAGGTGGAGGCGGCGCAGGGGATTGGCCGGATCGGGCGCGCCTGCGCCAAACATGCGGGCGATCGCCTGCCCGGCATCGGGATTGTGTCCGCCATCGAGCCACACTTCGCGGCTCCCGGTGAGGGGGCCGGGGGACAGGCGCTGCATCCGCGCAGGCCAGCGGGCCGCGGCGAGGCCCGCCTTCATCGCCGCCTGGCTCACCGTCACCTTGTCCTGAAACCGCAGCATCGCGACCGCGAGGCCCGCATTTTGGACCTGATGCCGTCCCGTCAGGCCCAGCGGGGCGTGGAAGTAGCACGCCTGCCCTTCGCCGTAGACCAGCACGGAGTTGCTGCCGGTCGGCTTGGCGGCCCATGCGCCGTAAAGGCCCGCCGGAAACAGCGGCGCGCCGACGATAGCCGCGACACCCTGTATGGCCGCCTTTGATTGCGGCAGGTGGAGTTCGCCCATCGTCACCAGCGGCACGCCGCGCTTGGCGATCCCCGACTTCTCGAAGCCGATCCGCGCCATCGGCTCCTGCGGCACGCCTTCCTCGGGCGCGAGCAGGAAGCGTTCGTGATCGAGGCCCAGCGCCGCGATCCCGCAGGCGGCGAGCGCGTCGGGTTCCAGAACGTTGGTCGCATCGAAGCGCCCGCCCATGCCGACTTCGACCACGCAGGCATCGGCAGTCGTGCGGGCAAAGGCGAGGAAGGCGGCGGCGATGGTGACTTCGAAGAAGCTCGGGCCCAGGTCCTCGCCCGCGTCGAGCACCTCCTCCAGCACATCGGCGAGCATCGCGTCCGGGATCAGCTCGCCCGCCAGCCGGATGCGCTCGTTGTAGCGCACCAGATGCGGGCTGGTGGTGACGTGGACCTTGTAGCCTTGCGCCTCCAGCATTGCGCGCAGGAAGGCGCAGGTCGATCCCTTGCCGTTGGTCCCCGCGACATGGAACACCGGCGGCAAGCTTCGGTGCGGATTGCCGAGGCGCTCCATCAGTGCGCGGATGGTGTCGAGCCCCAAGCGCCCCTGCGGCAGGCTCAGCTGGCCAAGGCGATCAAGCTGCGCCTGGACGCGCGGGTCGTCGGATGTGCCGAAGTCTCTCACAGGAAGCCCCTCCCGCTTGCCGGAGGGGTTTGGGGTGGGAACGAATCACGCGCGCACATGGCTCGCACTTGCCCACCGCCGGCCCCTCCCGCAAGCGGGAGGGGAGAGCTTACGCCGCCTTCACGGGCGCCAGATAGCCCAGCACCTGCGCCAGCGTCGCCTTCAGCTCGTGGCGGGGGACGACCATGTCGACCATGCCGTGCTTGTGGAGATATTCGGCGCGCTGGAAGCCTTCGGGCAGCTGCTCGCGGATCGTGTCCTGAATCACGCGCTGGCCGGCAAAGCCGATCAATGCGCCCGGCTCGGCAATGTGGATATCGCCCAGCATCGCGTAGCTTGCGGTGACGCCGCCGGTGGTCGGGTCGGTGAGGACGACGATATAGGGAAGCCCTGCGTTCTTGAGCCGCCGCGTCATCACCGTCGCGCGGGGCATCTGCATGAGGCTCAAAATCCCCTCCTGCATCCGCGCGCCGCCCGCCGCGGTCACCACCACATAGGCGCAGCCGCGATCCAATGCCTTCTGCGCGCCGTTGCAGAAGGCCTGGCCCACGGCCATCCCCATCGAGCCGCCCATGAAGCTGAAGTCCTGCACCCCGACCACCGCCGGCTGCGTGTCGATGAAGCCCGATCCGACCACGAAGGCATCCTCATGCGGGTTGGCGGCGCGCGCGGCCTTGAGGCGGTCGGTGTATTTCTTGGTGTCCTTGAAGCCGAGCGGGTCCTCGGTGACCTTGGGGAGCGGGAGCACCTCGAAGCCTTCGTCAAGCAGCAGCGCGAGCCGCGCATCGGCGCCGATGCGGCCGTGATGCTCGCACTTGGGGCAGACGCTGAGGTTCGCCTCGTAATCGGCGACGAACAGCATCTCCTGGCAGGAGGGGCACTTGATCCACAGATCCTTCTCGGTGGACTTCTTCTCGGGCGCGAAGCCCAGCGAATTGCGGACGCGGGTGAACCAGTTCATGGGCAAGTCCTTAGCCGGGTTTCCCCGTCATGGCGAGATGGGCGGGCATGGGAGCAATCCACAGGATGGCTTTGCAGTTCCCTCAGCGGGCCGAATGCACCGCCTCGGCAAGCGCAGCGGTGAGGGCCTTGAGGTGCTGCGGAGCCTCGGCGCCATGCTGGCCGCAGATCTCGACCAGCGCGGAGCCTACCACCACGCCGTCGGCAACTTTCGCGATTTCGGCCGCCTGTTCGGGTGTCCTCACCCCGAAGCCGACCGCGACCGGAATGCCGGTGGATTGCTTGATGCGCGCCACATTGGCTTCGATGCTGGCGATCTGCGCCTGCTGCTTGCCGGTGATCCCGGCGACCGACACGTAGTAGAGGAAGCCCTCGCTCCCTTCGAGCACCTGCGGCAGGCGCGCCGCATCGGTGGTGGGGGTGGCAAGGCGGATCGGGGCGATGCCATGCGCGCGCAGGGCCGGGCCGAGCGCGTCGTCTTCTTCAGGCGGAATGTCGACGCAGATGACGCCGTCAACGCCTGCCGCCGCCGCCGCCTCGGCGAACCACTCGGGGCCGCGCCGCACCATCGGGTTGGCATAGCCCATCAGCACCAGCGGCACCTGCGGGTGCCGGGCGCGGAAATCGGCGGCGTAGCGCAGCACGTCCGCCGTGGTCGTCCCCGCGCCCAGCGAGCGCAGATTGGCGCTCTGGATCGCGGGGCCATCGGCCATCGGATCGGTGAAGGGCATGCCCAGCTCGATCACATCCGCCCCGGCTTCCACCAGCGCATCGAGATTGGCCGCGGTGTCGCCATCGCCCGCAGTGATGAAGCAGACGAGCGCGGGAGCGGGCTTGCCAAAAGCCGAAGCGAAGCGGCTCACAGCTCCACCCCCAGCCTCTCGGCCACGGTGAAGATGTCCTTGTCGCCGCGCCCGCACAGGTTGACGAGGATGATGCTGTCCTTGGGCATCGTAGGGGCGACCTTCTTCACCGCCGCGATGGCGTGCGAGGGTTCCAATGCGGGGATGATCCCCTCGGTCGCACACAGCAGCTGGAACGCATCCAGCGCCTCCTCGTCGGTGACGGCGGTGTAATCGACGCGGCCGCTCTCCTTCAGCCACGCGTGCTCCGGCCCGATGCCGGGGTAATCGAGCCCGGCGCTGATCGAGTGACCCTCGGTGATCTGGCCGTCTTCGTCCTGCAACAGATAGGTGCGGTTGCCGTGGAGCACGCCGGGCGATCCGCCGAGCAGGCTTGCGGCGTGCTCGTCGCCATCGAGCCCGTGGCCCGCCGCTTCGACGCCGAGCATCTTCACCGAAGGATCATCGAGGAAGGGATGGAACAGCCCCAGCGCGTTCGATCCGCCGCCGATCGCCGCGACCAGCAGGTCGGGGAGGCGTCCGGTGCGGCTGAGCATCTGGGCGCGGGCTTCCTTGCCGATCACGCTCTGGAAGTTGCGCACCATCTCGGGATAGGGGTGGGGGCCGGCCGCGGTGCCGATGATGTAGAAGGTGTCGTGCACGTTGGCGACCCAGTCGCGCAGGCCTTCGTTCATCGCGTCCTTCAAGGTCGCCCCGCCGCTGGTGACGGGGATCACCTCGGCGCCCAAGAGCTTCATGCGGAAGACGTTGGGCGACTGGCGCTTCACGTCCTCGGCGCCCATGTAGATCACGCAAGGCAGGCCGAAGCGCGCGCAGACGGTTGCGGTCGCCACCCCGTGTTGCCCTGCGCCAGTCTCGGCGATGATGCGGGTCTTGCCCATGCGGATCGCGAGCAGGATCTGGCCGATGCAGTTGTTGATCTTGTGCGCGCCGGTGTGGTTCAATTCGTCGCGCTTGAACCACACCTGTGCGCCGCACTCAGGCTTCCCTTGGGAAGCCGCCAACAAACGGAGTTCTTCGGTGAGGCGCGGCGCGAAATAGAGCGGGCTGGGGCGGCCGACATAGTGTTCGAGCAGGTCGTCGAACTCGGCCTGAAACGCCGGGTCTTGCTGCGCCTTCCTGTATTCGCGCTCGAGATCGAGCACCAGCGGCATCAGCGTCTCGGCGACATAGCGCCCGCCGAACTGGCCGAAATGGCCGCGTTCGTCGGGAAGATTGCGGAAGGAGTTGAGGGGCGTGTTCATAGCCGCGCGGCTTTGCAGAAGGCGGCGATCTTGTCCACGTCCTTGATGCCCGGGCCGCGCTCGACCCCGGAGGAGGTGTCGACCAGCGGCGCGCCCGTCAGGCGGATGGCCTCGCCGACATTGGCGGGGGTGAGCCCGCCCGCAAGGCCCCAGGCGAGCGGCGCTTGCCAGCCCGCCAGCAGGCTCCAGTCAAAGGCGGTGCCATTGCCGCCGGGGAGCGCGGTGGCGGGGGCATCGAGCAACACGCGGTCCGCCGCACCGCGGAAAGCGGCGACCTGCGCGAGGCTTTCGGCATCGCGGACCGCCAGCGCGCGCCAAGCCTCGCGCCCCGTCTCGGCGCGGAAGCGGGCGAGGGTCTCGGGCGGTTCGGCCCCGTGGAACTGGACGACATCGGGCGCGACGGTGCGCACCGCTTCGGCCAGCAGGGCCGTGTCCGCATTCACCAGCAGCAGCACTGCCTTGACGTGGCCGGGAACCTGCCGCCGCAGCATCGCCGCATCGGCCAGCGCAAGATGGCGCGGGCTTTTGGGAAAATGGACAAAGCCGACATGGCTCGCCCCCGCGCCCACTGCGGAGGCGAGGGTTTCGGGGGTCGAGAGCCCGCAGATTTTCACGAGTGTGCCAGCCATGCGGCGGGCCTTACGCGGGGAGAAGCGGCTTTTCCAGCACCACGAAGGTGACCGGCGGATCGCGCGGCACGGGAAAGGGGCGGGTCTCGCCGGTGACGCTATAGCCGCGCCTTTCGTACCAGGCGATGAGGCTCGTCCGGCTGTCGATCACCGTCATCTCCATGCGCGCGATGCCGATGGCGCGGGCGTGGTCCTCGGCCGCATCGAGCAGCTTTCGGCCAAACCCGGAGGATTGCAGCGTGGGCAGCACGCACAGCATCCCGAGATAGGCAAGGCTCGCGTCCTTGCGGGTGACGGCAACGCAGCCGACCAGCGCCCCGGCATCGCGCGCGGCGAGGATCGTCACCGCCGGATCGCCAAGCATCGCCTCCAGCTCGCCCGGCGCGATGCGTTCGTCGTCGAGGATGTCGGCCTCGTGGTTCCACCCGGCCCGCGCCGAATCGCCGCGATAGGCGGCTTCGAGCAGATCCTTGAGGGCAGGCGCGTCGGCGGGCGTGGCGGCGGCGATGGCGAGCGTGTCGGGCATGGTCAGTCGTTCTGGATCAGGCGCAGCAGCGTTCCGTCAGGGTCGATCAGGTAGGCGATGGTGAGGCCGCTCGGATCGGGCGCGGGCGGATGATAGCGCGGGATGCCGGTGCGCGCATCGGGCACGCCGCTGGCCTCGACCAGCGCCATCATCGCGCCCAGATCATCGAGCCTCAGGCAGCAGCTGAAGGACGACTGGTAGGGATCGAGATCGGGGTAGGGGAAGAATTCCAGCCTCGCCGAACCGCGCGAGAGGATCATCCACCCGTCCGAGCGGTAGTCCTCCTCGAACCCGAGCGTGGCGTAGAACCCTGCCGTCGCGGCAAAATCGCGCGCGGGCAGGTTGGGAGTGGCGCGGTCTGCCACAGGCCTACCAGTTGTTGCCGTCCAGCGTTTTGAATGAGAAGCCGACGAATGACCACGTCTTCTCGGTGCGCTGGAAAGTGAAATCCCATTTGAGCAGGCACGTGCCGTGCGACGACACATAGCTGCGCCGGGCCGCCCGGGAGCCGAAATCCTTGCGCTCGATCAGTTCCACGTCCGACAGGCGGCCACATTGCGCATCGATCAGGCGGTAGTTTTCGAGGTTCGCGGCCGACACCACTTCGTCGCTGCCGGCAAATTTGGCGCGCATCGCAGCCTCGATGCCATTCTTCGCCATGCCAGCGAAAAAGTCGCGGGCGAGATCCGCGATCCGGGCGTCCTCTGCGGCCGGGAGCACGGCAACCTCGTTCACTTGCGCCGCCATTGACGCGGCATGTCCGAGACCCGCGAAAGCGGCGCCAAGCAGGAGGAATTTCGCGCGATTCTGCATTGACCGGCCCTCTTTCAAAGCGTCGCCTCGATCGCCCGCGCGGCAGCCGCAGGGTCCTCGGCGCGGCTGATCGGGCGGCCGATGACCAGCACGCTCGCGCCATTGTCGCGCGCCGCTCTGGGCGTGACGACGCGCTTCTGGTCGCCGGTGCCGCCCCCCGCAGGGCGCAGGCCGGGGACGACGAAGAAGCCGTCCTTCCATGCCTTCCTGACCATGCCGACCTCCTGCCCCGAGCACACGATCCCGTCCAATCCCGCCGCATGGGCCAGCTCGGCGAGGCGCATCACCTGCGTCTCGGCGCTGCCATAGACGCCGGTGGCGGTGAGGTCGTTCGCATCGAGGCTGGTGAGCATCGTCACCGCGACCACCTTGGTGCCGTTGGCGGCGGCCGCCTTGGCATCCTCCATCATCGCGCGCCCGCCGCTCGCATGGACCGTGACGATCGCGGGCTCGTAGACGTGGATCGCCTGCATCGCGGCGGCGACGGTGTTGGGGATGTCGTGGAACTTGAGGTCGAGGAAGATCGGCAGCCCGCAATGGGCGATCTCGTGGACCCCGTGCGCGCCGTGGGCGCAGAAGAATTCGAGGCCCAATTTGACCCCGCCGACATGCGCCTTGACCTTCTCGACCAGCGCGCGTGCCGGTTCGAGCTGCGGCACGTCCAGCGCCAGATAGATGGGATTGCTCATTCGCCGCCGCTCCCGCCATCGCCTGCCGAACCGGCGTCTGCGTCCGTAATGTCGAAGGCGTCGGGCCCTTCTCCCCCGTCTTTGCCGGACTTGTCCACAGGGCTGTCAGCCGCAGCGGCAATGTCCGCGCGCTGCGTCATCGCGGTGTTCTTGAGCGAGTTCTCCAGCATGCGGATGCGGCGGTTCAGGCTCCAGATCATGCTGCGGTGCACCGCCCACATCGGCAGGAAGCCGGCGGTGAAGGCCAGCAGCGCCAGCACCGGCACCTTGGTTTCGAGCACGAGGTTCTGCCACAGCCGCAGTTCGACCGGCTGCCAGTTGTAGATGGCAAAGACCAGAAAGCCGAGCGCGGCCAGAACCCAGATGATGGTGCGAAGCGTTTTCACGAGGCGTGGCTCTCCCCTGCGTCCCTTGTCGGGGGAAGACTAGGCCATTCGGCCCGCAAGTCCAGCATCGCCGGGCTCACCCGAACACCCGCGCGAAGATCGTGTCGACATGCTTGAAGTGGTAGGCCAGATCGAATTTCTCCGCGAGCTGCTCGGGGGTGAGGGCGGCGGTCACCTCAGGGTCGGCCTGGAGCAGATCGAGCAGCGAAAGCGCGCCGTCGGATTCCCACACCTTCATGGCGTTGCGCTGCACCAGCCGGTAGCTCTCGTCGCGGGTCAGCCCGGCCTGCGTGAGCGCCAGCAGCACCCGCTGCGAATGGATGAGCCCGCCCATGCGGTTCATGTTCTTCTCCATGCGCGCAGGGTAGACCAGCAGCTTCTCGACCACGCCGGTCAGCCGCGCGAGGGCGAAATCGAGCGTGATCGTGGCATCGGGCCCGATGTAGCGCTCGACCGACGAGTGCGAGATGTCGCGCTCGTGCCACAGGGCGACGTTTTCGAGCGCGGGGGTGACGGCGCTGCGCACCACGCGCGCAAGGCCGGTGAGGTTCTCGGTCAGCACCGGATTGCGCTTGTGCGGCATAGCGCTCGAACCCTTCTGGCCGGGGGAGAAATATTCCTCGGCCTCGAGCACCTCGGTGCGCTGCAAGTGGCGGATTTCGGTGGCGAGGCGTTCGATGCTGCTCGCGATCACGCCGAGGGTGGCGAAATACATCGCGTGCCGATCACGCGGGATGACCTGGGTGGAGACGGGCTCGATTGCGAGGCCCAGCCGTTCGGCCACATAGGCTTCGACCTGCGGATCGACGTTCGCAAAAGTGCCGACCGCGCCCGAGATGGCGCAGGTGGCGATTTCCGCGCGGGCTGCCACCAGCCGGGCGCGGCAGCGGCTGAACTCGGCATAGGCCTCGGCAAGCTTGAGGCCGAAGGTCACCGGCTCGGCATGGATGCCGTGGCTGCGGCCGATGGTGGGAGTGTATTTGTGCTCCTCGGCACGCGTCCTGATCGCGGCCAGCAGCGCGTCGAGATCGGCGAGCAGGATATCGCTCGCCCGCGCCAGCTGCACCGACAAGGTGGTGTCGAGCACGTCCGAGGAGGTCATCCCCTGGTGCATGAAGCGCGCTTCCTCGCCCACTTCCCGCGCCACCCAGTCGAGAAAGGCGATCACGTCATGCTTGGTCACCGCCTCGATCGCGTCGATCGCCTCGACGTCGATCGCAGGGGACGTCGCCCACCAGTCCCACAGCGCCTTGGCCGCGGATTGCGGCACCACGCCAAGGTCCGCGAGCTTCTGCGTCGCGTGGGCCTCGATCTCGAACCAGATGCGGTACTTCGCCTCCGGCTCCCACAGGGCGGTCATGGCAGGGCGGGCGTAGCGGGGGACCATGTTCGACTCCGGACGAGAGGGATTGTCACTCGCCGCGGCGCCTAGGGAAGGGGACCGGTCAAGGCAAGATCGGCGCGCGAGGGATCGCGGCGATGACCCGCGCGGCGGCGTGGGAGGCGAGATGGTTCGCGTCCCAGTGGTTGAGCCTGCCCTCCTGCATCAGCAGGCAGCGCCCGTCCGGGCATAGCGGGGCGGCGGCATCGACATAGGTGATGCGCGGATCGCTTGCGGCAAGTGCGCGCAGCATGGCGCTGACCTTGCGCCCTTCGGCAAGGGTTGCGGGGTAGCTTTCCGGGCAAGCGGTATTGCGCCACGCACGGCAGCGCAGCCAGCCTTGCGCCACCGCCGCGCCCCCGGCCGCCGAGGTGGGGGCGTTGCCGATCAGGATCACCCGCGTGCCCGGCGGCAGGCGGTCGATGGTCCGCAGCAGTCCCGCGCGCAGCGCCGCCTCGCCGCTGCCCGAGCTTGCGCCAAGCGCCGCCCCGCTCGCCGCATCGAGCAGGTCGCGGTCCCAGCGCTGGGCCCAGATGAGCGTCGATATCCGGCGCTCGCGGATCAGTTCGATCAGCTTGCGGACCTGCGCCGTGCACGTCCGCCCCTTGGCGGTCGCAGGGTGCCAGTTGGTGATGCCGTCTGCGGCAAGGCAGCCCGCCTCGCTGAGCAGCGCGCCGGTGCCCAGGCGCGCCTCGGCGGCTGCGAGATACTGCCCGGAATGGCTGTCGCCGTAGAGCACGAAGGCGGGCCTACCGGAAGCGGGCACGATCACGGTGTTGTCCGCGCCCGCGGGCCGCAGCGCGCCGAGCAGCTGCGCCTCGGCGGCAGAGGCAGGCAGCAGCACCCGCGCAAAGCCGAGCGCGCCTGCCGCCAGCGGCACCGCCAGCGCAGCGGCACACACGCCTGCCAGCAGCGCCGGGCGCTCGAGCATGCGGCGGTGCCGGACGGGCTGCTCGATCCACCGCCACGATGCCGCCGCCAGCGCGAGCGCGAGCGCGATCGCCGCGACCAGCACCAGCGGCGGCAGCGGGCCGAAGTGGACATAGCCCGCCAGCGCCAGGACCGGCTGGTGCCACAGATAGAGACCGAAGGAGATCAGCCCCAGCCCCGCCAGCGGCGGCCATGCCAGCGCCCGGCCGGTGCGCGTCTCGCCGCAAGCGAACAGCAGCACCAGCGCGGTGCCCAGTGTCGGGAGGAGAAACGCAGGCCCCGGCGCGGGGGTGGCCGGGCCGATCACCGCAAAGCCCGTCGCGACCAGCGCGACGCCTCCCGCCGCCAGCCGGCCATTGGCACGCGGAGCGCGGGGCAGGGCGGCGCATAGCGCGCCCAGCATCAGCTCCCACATCCGTGTCGGCAGCAGATAGAAGGCGGCAAGCGGCATGCGCGGGGCGAGCCACACCGCCAGCAACAGCGCCAGCGCCAGGCTCGCCAGCCCCGCGGTCGCGATCATCGGCAGCACCGCGGCCCGCCGCCAGCGCCACGCGGCCAGCACCATCAGCGGGAAGAGCAGGTAGAATTGCTCCTCCACCCCCAGCGTCCAGGTGTGGAGCAGCGGCAGCGCGCCCTCCACCCCGTCGAAATAGCCGGTGCCGCCCGCAAAGTGGACGTTGGAAGCGAACACCGAGGCGGCGACCAGCGCCTTGGCGAAGCGCGCGAAATCCTCGGGCGTCATCACCGCCCATGCGGCCGCGAGGGTTGCGATCAGCATCGCCGCCAGCGCCGGGACGATCCGCCGCGCGCGCCGCTCCCAGAAGGCGAGGAGGGTGAAGCGCCCCTCGGCCAGTTCCCTCAGGATGATCGCGGTGATCAGATAGCCGCTGATGACGAAGAAGATATCGACCCCGGCAAAGCCGCCGGGCAGCAGCGCGGGCGCGGCGTGGTGCACCACCACGGGGACGATGGCGAGTGCGCGCAGCCCGTCGATCTCGGGCCGGTGGCCGCCTGCGGGCGGCCCCGGCGGCGCGGGCGCGGTCATCTCAGATCAGGCCCTTCGCCCTGAGGCTGACATGCCCCTCGCGCCCGATGATGACGTGATCGTGGACCGTGACCCTCATGTGCCGCCCGGCCTCGGCCAGGCGCTGGGTGATCTGGATGTCGGCGCGGGAGGGCTCGGGCGAGCCGGAGGGGTGGTTGTGGACGAGGATCATCGCGGAGGCGCCCACGTCCATCGCCCGGCGGATCACCTCGCGCGGGTGGATCGCGGCCTCGTCGATCGAGCCGTCGCCCACATGGTGGTCCTCCATCAGGCGGTTCTTGGTGTCGAGATAGAGCACCCGCACGCGCTCGATGGTGAGATGCGCCATGTCGGTGGTGAGATAGTCGATCAGCGCCTGCCAGCTCGACAGCACCGGCTTGCCCATGATCTCGCCGCGCGCCATGCGCCGCGCCGCCGTGGCGACCGCCTTCAAGGCTGCGGCCGAGTTCTCGCCGATCCCCTTGACCCGCTGCAAGGCCTTGGGATCGGCGTTCATCACCCCTGCAAGGCTGCCGAACTGGGCGAGCAGGGCCTTGGCCATCGGTTTGGTGTTGCCGCGCGGGATCGCGGCATAGAGGAGGTATTCGAGCACCTCGTAATCGGCGAGCGCCTCGGCCCCGCCGGTCAGCAGCCGGGTGCGCAGCCTTGCGCGGTGTCCGTCGCCCGCGGCCTTGCCCGCGTCCCAATCGGGCACCGCGCCGTCGAGGAAATCGAAACTGTCTTCAGCTTCCGGCAATGCGGCCCCCCGGAAAAGCGTTTGCTTCTGCGTGTCTCATTGCCTTTGGAAGGGGATACGCGCAAGAGTTGGAGACGATGCGGCAGGCTGAGGCTGACATGGTGGAGGGGCCGCAGGACGGCTTGAGCGGGCCTTCGCGCCCGCGCCGCTGGCGCACCGCGACCGGGCTCGGCGTTGCCGCAGCGGCGCTGGTGGCGGGATCGGCCGCATGGCTCTCGCGCGAGCGAATCGCGCAGGACCTGATCGACGATTATCTCGGCCAGCGCGGCGTGCCTGCGACCTACGACATCGTCAGCCTGACCCCGCAATACCAGGTGATCGAGAACCTCGTGATCGGCGATCCCGCGCGGCCCGACCTGACGGTGCGGCGCATGGTGATCGAGCTTGGCGCGGGCTGGCAGGGGCCCGAGGTGCGGCGCGTGTCGCTGGCAGGCGCGCGGGTGTTTGCGACATACAAGGGCGGCAGGCTGAGCCTCGGCAAGCTCGATCCGCTGGTCTTCACCGGTTCGGCCGAGCCCCCCGCGCTGCCCGCGATCGACGTGGTGCTGACCGACGCGCGCGGGCTCATCGAGAGCGACTATGGCCGTGCCGGGTTCAAGCTCGAGGGCAAGGGCCGGCTCGACGACGGGTTTGCCGGCGTGCTCGCCGCGACCGCGCCGGGCCTCGGCACCGCGGGCTGCCGCGCCGGGAGCGTGACGCTTTACGGCAGCCTCACCACGTCAGGCGGCGCGCCTGCCTTTGCCGGACCGCTGCGGGTTGCGGAGCTCGCCTGCGGCGGCGCGCGTCTGGCGCGGGCCGATATCGGCACCACGGCGAGCCTTGCTCCCGGTTTTGCCGCCGCGCGCGCCGATCTGCGGATCGAGGGCGGGGGGATCGCGGCCGGCGGCGTGACCGCCGCGGGGTTTGGCGGCAGCGCCGAACTGGGCTGGTCTGAGGGCCGCCTCGCGTTCGGGCATGATCTGGCGCTGACCGGCCTTGCTGCGCCGCAGGGGCGCCTTGCGCGGCTCGGAGCGACAGGCGACTGGCGCGGCGCTGCCGACGGGTCGAGCGGCCAGTGGGAGGGCAGCTTGCGCGGCGCGGGCCTTGCGCCGGCCAGCGATCTTGCCGCCAGCCTCGCCGCCATCGAACGCGGCGCGGCCGGCACGCTGATCGCCCCGCTGGTGGCGCGCGCGCGCACCGGCCTTGGCAAGGCGCTCGAGGGGGCGAGCTTCCGCAGCGATGCGATTGTCCGCCACAAGGGTGCCGCCGCCTCGCTGGTGATCCCCGAGGCCAGCCTTGCCAGCGCGCGCGGCACCCGGGTGCTGGCCCTCTCGCGGCTCGGGGCAAGCCTCGGCCCGGCGGGGGTGAGCGGGCTTTCCGGCAATCTTCTCGCGGGCGGCGAGGGCCTGCCTTCCGTCAACGGGCGGATCGCGCAGGAGCAAGGCGGGGGCTGGAGCGCGCGCCTTGCCATGGCCGATTACGCCGCAGGGGCCAACCGCCTCGCCATCCCGCGCCTCACCTTGCGCAGCGGCTCGGGAGGTGCGCTTTCCTTCGAGGGGCTGGTCAAGGCGAGCGGCGATCTGCCCGGCGGCGGGGTCAATGACCTCACCGTGCCGATCGAGGGCACGTGGTCGCAAGGCGCGGGGCTGGCGCTGGGCACGGCGTGCACGCCGCTGCGCTTTGGCAAGCTCGCGCTGTCGGGCCTGACGCTGGCGGGCGAGCAGATCACGCTGTGTCCCGAGGGACGCGCCCCGATCCTCGCCTATGGCGGCGACCTGCGGCTTGCGGCGCGCACCGGGCCGCTCAAGCTGGCGGGCACGCTCGGCGAAAATCCGGCGAGCTTCGAGGCGGCGGGCGTCAGCCTGCGCTATCCGCAGCCTTTCGCGGTCGAGGGTCTGGCGGCGCGGATCGGCACGGGCGACAGCGAGGTGCGCCTAGCCGCTGCCAGCCTGACGGGCCGCTTCGGCGCGGCGATTGCGGGCGATTTTGCCGGGGGCTCGGCAAGGCTTGCCGCAGTGCCCTTCGATCTCGGTGCCATCGCCGGGAGCTGGTCCTACGCCGATGGCGCGCTGGGCCTTGCCGGCGCGAGCTTCACGCTCTCCGACCGCACCGGCCAAGCCAATCCCGAACCGCGCTTCACTGCGCTGGTGGCCAGCGGCGCGACGCTGCGGCTCGCCGATAACCGCATCACCGCCGACGCGCGGCTCGTCCACCGCGAATCGGGCCGCGCCGTCGCCACCGTGGCGATCGCCCACGATCTCGACACCGCCGCCGGCAGCGCCCGCCTCGCCGTTCCCGCGCTGGTCTTCGACAAGGGCTTCCAGCCCGAGGACCTCTCCTGGCTCGCCAAGGGTGTCGTCGCCTTTGCCGATGGCACCGTGACCGGCACCGGGCGGATCGACTGGCAGGGCGACAAGCTCACCAGCAGCGGCACCTTCGGCACCGCCGGCCTCGATTTTGCCGCCGCCTTCGGCCCGGTGCGCGGATTGCAGGGCGAGGTGGTGTTCACCGACCTCCTGAACCTCACCACCGCCCCCGACCAGCGCGTCGCCATCGCCGCGATCAACCCGGGGGTCGAGGTGCTGGCGGGCACGGTGCAGTTCGAGGTCAAGGACGGCACCCTCCTTTCCCTCGAGGACGCGCGCTTTCCCTTCATGGGCGGCACGCTTGCCATGCGCCCGCTGGTGATGGACTTCAGCCAGCCCGAGGAACGCCGCTACGTCTTCGAGATCGCCGGGCTCGATGCCGCCAAGTTCGTGACGCAGATGGAGCTTTCGAACCTCACCGCCACCGGCATCTTCGACGGCACCGTGCCGATCGTCTTCGACAAGACCGGCCGCGGGCGGATCGACAACGGCGTTCTTGTCGCGCGCCAAGGCGGGGGCAACATCGCCTATATCGGCGAACTGAGCTACGAGGACCTGGGCACGATGGGCAATTACGCCTTCGCGGCGCTGCGCTCGCTCGACTATCGCCAGATGCGCGTTGGCCTCGGCGGGCAGCTCGACGGGGAGATCGTCACCAGCTTCGAATTCGACGGGGTGCGCCAGGGCGCGGGCGCCAGCCGCAACTTCGTGACCCGCCGCCTCGCGAAGCTGCCGATCCTCTTCAAGGTCAATGTCCGGTCGGAGAATTTCTACGACCTTGCCACCATGGTCCGCTCGTTCTGGGACGCGAACTACGTGCGCAGGCCCGAGGATCTCGGCCTGTTCCGGCAGGACAGCGGGCGGCTCGTGCCAATCCGTCCGCCAGCCAAACAACCCGTTCAACCTCCCGAAAGCGAAGACCAGCCATGACGCATGACGAATTGACCGCTCCGGCGCGCGCTGCCACATCCCCGCGGACAACGGGCAAGGGGGCAGCGCCGATGGGGCGGACAGCACAGGCAAGGCGCCGGGCGATGATGGCCGGGGCGGCGATGCTTTCGGCGGGGCTTGGCGGATGCATCAACATCGCCGCGCCCGACGAGCCGATCGTGATCGAGCTCAACATCAACATCCGGCAGGAAGTGATCTACCGGCTCGCCGAGGACGCGGCCAACACGATCGAGGAGAACGGGGATATCTTCTAGATTTCCCTGACCCCTAACGCTTCGCTGCTTGAGGCGGGGCGTGACCGCGAATTGGAGAAGAGATGATGCGCAAGACCCTTGTTGCCGGACTGACCGCTCTTGCCCTTGCCGGCGCGGCAGCCGTGCCCGCGCTCGCCCAGCAGCGCGATCCCGCCTATGCCGCTGCCCGTGCCGACGGCAAGGTGGGCGAACAGCCCGACGGCTATCTCGGCATCGTCGGCGCGAGCGATCCGGCGTTGCAGCGTCTGGTTGACGACATCAACATCAAGCGCCGCGCGGTCTATGCCGAAAAGGCGAAGGAAAACAGCGCGACGCTTGAAGCCTATGCGCTGACCGCAGGCTGTCAGGCGATCGCGCGGACTGTCCCGGGCGAGAAATACCGCGCCCCTGACGGCAGCTGGCAAACCCGCACCAGCGCCCCGCCGATCCGGGACGCGCGTTGTCCGTGATTTGACTGCGCAGCCGCCTGCGCGGCTGCGTCCTCGGCGCTAATCCCTCCGCTTCGCTCCGGGGCGCCTGCGGCTCTCGCCGTGCGCTCGCGGTCGCTAAGCGACCGATACAATTTCCCAACCTTGAGGGTTGCCGTCGGCCGGCCCGCCAGCGGACGGGCCGCAAGGCCGACCGGCCGCCCGCAGGTGCCCGGAGCAAAGCGGAGGGGCAGCGCCGAGGATGTCCGCGCGCAGGCGCGGACGCAAAACAAGCAACTGCCGCATGAGCGAGGATTCTGCAGCGCGCAGGCGCTGCGGAAATCAGGGACTAGCACAGGCGGGCATGCGAACAGCTTCGCACCTGCACAAATCTCTCCCCTGCCGATGTTGACACATATGTGCCCCCCTTCTAAGGGGGCGGCGCCCTCGGCGGGCACCTTGTTGCATGTGGCTTGGCCTTGCGTTTAGAGGCGATGGCATGAGCGACGAGAAACCCGCCCGAGAACCCATTCACGAGGATGCGCGGATCGACGCGCTCGAAGCGCGGCTCAAGGCCGCACGCGAGCGCGAAGAGCAGCGCAACCGGCCACAGGTGAAGGGTGTCGATGCGAATTACCGCAGCGGCAACCGCGCTCTGGCCAGCCTCCTGGGCGGGATTATCGGCGGCCTGGTGATCGGCTTTGCGATCGACGCATTGCTGGATATCGCGCCCTGGGGCCTGTTAGGCGGGCTGTTCCTCGGAACGGCATCGGCTTTCAGAAGCATTATTTTGAGCGCGAATACGCGCCCCGCAGACGAGGCCGAAGACCGGAACCGCGAGGGCTAGGCCCCCGCAACTCCCGGCGAGAGGCCCCGCCCTGGGGCGCGCTTGATGTAACCATTTGGGGATCTTTCGATCGTGGCAGCCGAAGAAGGCAAGGTCGATCCGATGAAGCAGTTCACCATCGAACCCCTGCTGGGGTCCGATTGGCAGCTGGGCGACGGGATCAGCATCGCGTTCACCAATTCCGCGCTGTGGATGGCGATCACCGCCGTCCTGGTCTGGGTGTTCGTCGCGGGCGGCATGAAGCGCCAGCTCGTCCCGGGCCGCTGGCAGATGGCGGTCGAGACCATGACCGGCTTCATCGACGACCTGCTCGAAGCCAATGTCGGCAAGGCCGGGCGCAAGTATGTGCCCTACATCTTCACGCTGTTCATGTTCATCCTGTTCGGCAACCTGCTGGGCCTCGTGCCGGTGGGGCTAATCCCGGGCCTTCACGCCTTCACCTTCACCAGCCACTTCACCGCCACCGGCGTGCTGGCGATCATGAGCTTTTCGATCGTCCTGATCGTCGGCTTCTGGAAGCATGGCCCGCACTTCTTCTCGCTGTTCTGGCCTGCGAACACCCCGTGGTTCCTGGCCGCGCCGATCAGCCTCATCGAGCTCGTCTCCTTCATGGTCCGCCCCTTCAGCCTGGCGCTGCGACTGTTCGTGGCGATGATGGCCGGGCACGTGCTCCTCAAGGTGCTGGCGAGCTTCGTGATCGCCGGCGGCGGCGCGGGCCTCGGGCTTGGCGTGCTGGTCGGCGTGCCGAGCTTCGTGCTGATGGTCGCGATCAGCGCGCTCGAAATCCTCGTCGCCGGCATCCAGGCCTATGTCTTCGCGCTTCTGACCTCGCTCTACATCAACGACGCGGAAAACCTTCACTGAGGGCCTTTGACAGGCACTCTTCACTACCCTCGACAACACTCGGAATTTCAACGGAGTTTAATATCATGGACGCTACTGCAGCAGCTCTTCTCGGTGCCGGTCTCGCGGCGATCGGCGCCGGCCTTGCCGCGCTCGGCGTGGGCAACGTCTTTGCCTCGTTCCTCGAAGGCGCGCTGCGCAACCCCGGTGCTGCCGACAGCCAGCAGGGCCGTCTGTTCATCGGCTTCGCGGCTGCCGAACTTCTCGGCCTGCTGGCCTTCGTGATCGCGGTTCTGCTGATCTTCAGCTAAGACCAGACGTGAGGTCCGCGCCGGACAGGGGGCAATCCTCCTGCCCGGCGCGGGGCCACCAGTACCCGCGTTCCGGCTAAAGGTCCGACATGCCCCAGATCGAACAACTCTCCGAAACCCTGACGAGCCAGGTGTTCTGGCTGCTGGTGTTCTTCGGCCTCACCTTCGTCCTTGTCGGACTGGGGATGGTGCCCAAGATCCTCGGCACGGTGGAGCTGCGCGACAACCAGATCGCGGGCGATCTCGCCGCGGCCCAGGCTGCGCGCGATGCGGCGACGGGCGAGGAAGAGGCATGGCGCACGCGTGAGAACGCCAACCGTGCCGCCGCGCAGGCGCTGATCGGCGAAGCCAAGGCCAAGGCGGCCGCCGCGAGCGCGGCCAGGCTCGCCGCGGCCCAGGGCAAGCTCGATACGCAGCTTGCCGAGGCCGAGGCCGCCATCGCCGCCGCGCGCAGCAGCGCGATGGCCGAGATCGAAGGCGTCGCCGCCGATGCCGCGCGCGACATCGTCGCACGCGTCGCCGGGGCCAATATCAAAGCCGCAACCGCCAAGGCTGCGGTCAAGAAGGTGATGGCGCATGGCTGATATCCTGACCCTGCTCGCCAGCGGTGCCGAAGGGCACCATGCCGAGCCCAGCGTCTTCGGCATCGACACCTACCAGTGGGTCGCACTGGCGATGGCGGTGCTGATCGGCGTGTTCATCTGGAAGAAGGTCCCCGGCATCATCACCGGCGGGCTCGATGCCAAGATCGCCGCGATCCGTTCCGCACTCGAAGAGGCCAAGACCCTGCGCGCCGAGGCCGAGGCCCTGCGCGCCGAATATGCCGCCAAGATCGCGGGCGCCGAGAAGGATGCCGAAGCGATGCTGGCCGGCGCCCGGCAGGAGGCCGACGCGATCCTCGCCAAGGCCGAGGCCGACAGCGAAGTGATGGTCGCCCGCCGCCAGAAGATGGCCGAAGACAAGATCGCCGCGGCCGAACGCGCCGCGCTCGCCGAGGTCAAGGTCCGCGCGGTTACCGCCGCTGCGGCAGCCTCGAAGGTGCTCATCGCGCAGGCGCATGATGGTGAGGCCGACAAGAAGCTCGCCGACGAGGTCATCGCCTCGCTCTGACCGGCCAAAAATAGGGAACATTCAAGGGCGGTCCTGCCGGGCCGCCCTTTTTGCTTGGCCCTTATGCCCCCGGCACGAACACGACCTTCCCCACCAGTTCGCGCCGCGCCATTGCCGCGAAGCCCTCGCGCCAGCGGGAGAGGGGGAGGGTGCGGCCGATCGCCGGGGTGATCGCGCCCGCTTCGGCCAGCCGGGCGACGGCGCGGTTGATCGCCTTGCCGCGCTCGGGGAAGCGCCGCGCATATTCTCCGGCGCGCAGGCCGATGATGGCGAAGCCCTTGATGAGCGGGATGTTGGCCGGTATGTTGGCGATCCGCCCACTGGTGAACCCCACCACCACCAGCTTGCCGCCGAAGGCGACGCAGCGGATCGATTCGTCGAACACGTCGCCGCCGACAGGATCGAACACGATGTCGGCGAGCGCCCCGTCTGTGAGCCGTGCGACTTCCTCGCGGAAGCGTCCTTCGGCCGCGATCACCGCCTCGGGGCGGGCGAGAGCGGCAATGGCTCCCGCCTTGGCGGGCGAGCCGGTCGTGGCGATCACCCGCGCACCCAGCGCGCGGGCCAGGTCGCAGGCGGCAAGGCCCACCCCGCCGCTGGCACCGTGGACCAGCACCCACTGGCCCTCCTCGAGGCCGCCGAGCTCGACCAGCCCGGTAAAGGCGGTGGAATAGGCCGCGCCCATCGCGGCGGCGGCTGCAAAGTCCATGCCCTTCGGCACGGGGGAGAGCTTGCCCGCCGGCACACAGGCGACCTCGGCAAAGGCGCCGGTCTTGTTGCCGCCCATCACCCGGTCGCCGGGCGCAAAGCCGCTGTCAGGATCGGCCTCCAGCACCTCGCCGGCAAATTCGAGGCCGCAGGTGAAGGGTGGCTCGGGCTTGAACTGGTATTCGCCGCGGGTCATCAGCAGGTCGGGGAAGTTGAGCGACGCCGCCGCGACCCGCACCGTCACCTCGCCCGCAGCGCGCAGGGGCGCGGGCACGTCGGCCAGCATCACGCCCGACAGGTCGCCCGAGAGGCGTTCGACAACGAGCGCCTGCATCAGCCGAAGATCGACAGGTCGAGCGGTTCGGAAGGGCCCAGCCACACCACGTAGCGGGTGTGATCGGCCAGATCGTTGCCCGATAGGCCGTGCGCGAAGATCGTCAGATCACCGCGCTCGTGCAGCGCCCACAAGGTGAAGGCAGCGAAGGTCTCCGGCGCCATCGACAGCTGGCACGATCCGCGCGGATGGGGGCCGACAGGGGCGAGGTGGAAGTGCCCGACCGCGATCTTGAACTGCGCCCGCGCGCGCTCGGCGAAGGCTCTGGCGGTCTCCACCTCGTCGGCGTCATAGTAGATGTGGGCGTGAAAACCCCGGATCGCCCCCGTATTCTGCATGGTTCAGAAGCTGTCCTTGGCGGCGCGCAGGGCGGCAAAGGTCTCGGCCGGGGTGCTGCCGCCCCAGCGGGCCTGCATGGCGGGGTCGTCGGCGCGCAGGAAGGGGTTGGTGGCGAGCTCGCGGGCGAGGGCGGCGGGGACGGTCGGCTCGTCCCGCTCGCGCTTGGCGGCGATCTCGTCGGCGTAATCCTGAAGCGCGGCATTGCCGGGATCGGCGTGGAGCGCGAAGCGCGCATTCGACGCGGTGTATTCGTGCGCGCAGTAGAGCAGGGTTTCCGGCGGCAGCGCCTTGATGCGGCTGAGGCTCTCCCAGAACTGCCCCGGCTCACCCTCGAACATCCGCCCGCAGCCCAGCGCGAACACCGAATCGCCGACAAAGGCGAGGCCCGCTGCGGGAAGATGGAAGGCGATGTGGCCGTTGGTGTGGCCCGAGACGTCGATCACCTGCGCTTGCACCGCGCCGATCGTCACGACCTCGCCATGCGCGAGTGCGCGGTCGAGCGGGAACTTGCCCGCGACCTCGGCCGGCCCGAGGATCGTGCAGCCGGTCGCTTCCTGGATCGCCGCATTGCCGCCCGCGTGATCGGGGTGCCAGTGGGTGTTCCAGATCTGGGTGATGCGCCAGCCCTTGAGGTCCGCTTGCCGCAGATATTCCCTCGCATCGGGCGTATCGATGGCGACGGTTTCGTGGCTTTGGGTATCGTGGAGGAGATAGCCGTAATTGTCGCTGAGACAGGGGAACTGGTGAACGTGGATCATGGGGGCGGGTTTACGCCTGCGATCCCGAATAGGAAAGGCCCGCCTGCTCGGGTGAGCAAACGGGCCTCAATTCCTACAAGATCGGATCGTCAGCGCTGTTGCGGCACCGCAGGGGCCGCAAGGCCACGCGGCCGAGCCGAGGACGCTCCCGCGGAGGCGGGAGCGCCACCGGAACGCCTTACTCGCTGCCCTTCTTGAGCGCGGCGCCGAGGATGTCGCCGAGCGAAGCGCCCGAATCCGACGAGCCGAACTGCGCCACGGCTTCCTTCTCTTCGGCGATCTGACGCGCCTTGATCGAGAAGTTGGGCTTCTTCGAACGGTCGAAGCCGATCACCATCGCGTCGAGCTTGCTGCCGACCTGGAAGCGGTCGGGGCGCTGTTCGTCGCGGTCGCGGCCGAGGTCGGAGCGCTTGATGAAGCCGGTCGCGCCGTCTTCGCCGACCTGCACTTCGAGGCCGCCGTCGCGCACTTCGAGCACGGTCACGGTGACGGTCTGGTTCTTGCGCAGGCTCGAACCGGTCGAGGCCGCTTCAGCCGAAGGCGCGCCCTTTTCGAGCTGCTTCATGCCGAGGCTGATGCGCTCCTTCTCGACGTCCACATCGAGCACGACGGCCTTGACCATCTCGCCCTTGCGGTGGAGCGCCAGCGCGTCCTCGCCCGAGATGCCCCAGGCGATGTCCGACATGTGGACCATGCCGTCGACGTCGCCATCGAGGCCGACGAACAGGCCGAACTCGGTCGCGTTCTTGACTTCGCCTTCGACGACGCTGCCGACCGGGTGCTTCTCGGCGAACTCGTCCCACGGGTTGCGCTGGGCCTGCTTCAAACCAAGGCTGATGCGGCGCTTGTCGCTGTCGACCTCGAGCACCATCACGTCGACTTCCTGCGAGGTCGAGACGATCTTGCCGGGGTGGACGTTCTTCTTGGTCCAGCTCATTTCGCTGACGTGGACAAGGCCCTCGATCCCGGCTTCCAGCTCCACGAAGGCGCCGTATTCGGTGATGTTGGTGACCTGGCCCGTCAGCTTCATGCCGACCGGGTACTTGGCGGCCACGCCATCCCACGGATCGCTCTCGAGCTGCTTCATGCCGAGGCTGATGCGCTGCGTTTCGGCGTTGATGCGCACGATCTGCACGGTCACGGTATCGCCGATGGCGATCACTTCGCTGGGGTGGTTGACGCGCTTGTAGCTCATGTCGGTGACATGCAGCAGGCCGTCGATGCCGCCGAGATCGACGAAGGCGCCGTAATCGGTGATGTTCTTGACGACGCCGTCGATCACCTGGCCTTCGACGAGGTCATTGATGAGCTCGCTGCGCTGTTCGGCGCGGGTTTCCTCGAGCACCGCACGGCGCGAGACAACGATGTTGCCGCGGCGGCGGTCCATCTTGAGGATCTGGAAGGGCTGCGGCACGTCCATCAGCGTGGTGACGTCGCGCACCGGGCGGATGTCGACCTGCGAGCCGGGCAGGAAGGCCACGGCGCCATCGAGGTCGACGGTGAAGCCGCCCTTGACCCGGCCGAAGATGCGGCCTTCGACGCGCTTGCCTTCGCCGAATTCGCTTTCCAGCTTGTCCCACGCGGCTTCGCGGCGGGCGCGGTCACGCGACAGCATGGCTTCGCCATCGGCGTTCTCGACGCGGTCGACAAAGACTTCGACTTCGCCGCCGACGGTCAACCCGTGGTCGTCATCGCCGCGGGCGAATTCCTTGAGAGAGATGCGGCCTTCGCTCTTGAGGCCGACGTCGATCACGGCAAAGCCGTTCTCGATCGCGGTGACGGTGCCCTTGACGACGCGGCCTTCGAAGCCGTCTTCGCCGGCGCCGCCGAGCTGTTCGTTGAGAAGCGCCTCGAAATCGGCGCGGGTGGGGTTGGCAGTGCTCGCCATAGGTTCAGCAGTCCTGTTTCGTTGTGCTACCGGCCACCGGTTTTTCCGGGGTCTTTCACCGCTTCCCGTGCACCATTGCGCGGGCTGGCGGGGCAAGAGGCAGACTTCCGCGCGCAGCCCCATGCTGGCGAGCGGGTTCCGTACAACCAGTGATGATTGGTGAGAACGGCCGCGCGCCTAGGCGAGGCTTGCCCGAATTGCAAGGAGAAACGCCCCTTGGGGCCCGCCCGCAGCGCCAGCGGGGGCGGGTCTGTAGGAGACAATGAGACACTGTCCAGGAGCGAAAAAAGCCCGCTGCCCGCAGATCGCCCCGGCAAGGGTATGACGGGGGGTAAGGCGGCAGGCTCTTCATCCGCGCATCATCGCGCATTGGCGGCGTGTAGGAAAGTGCTTTCAGCCCAGGCCCGCGCGCCGGCGCACCGCGGCTAGCGCGGCGGCAATCGCCGCATCGCGGCCGAGTTCGGTGTTGTCGAGCACCACCGCGTCTGCCGCGGCAAGCAGCGGCGCATCCTTGCGGCCGGTGTCGCGCGCATCCCGGGCGGCGATGTCGGCCTCGATCGCGGCAAGCTCCACCGCGATCCCGCGCGCGCTCATCTCCAGCCAGCGCCGCCGCGCGCGCTCGGCCGGGCTGGCAGTGACGAACAGCTTCACCCCGGCCTCGGGCGCGATCACCGTGCCGATATCGCGCCCGTCGAGCACCGCGCCGCCTTCCTGCAAGGCAAACGCGCGCTGGCGCTGGTAGAGCGCATGGCGCACGCCCGGGTGGACCGAAACGCGGCTCGCATAGCCGCCGACCTCTTCGGAGCGCAGGATCTCGTCATCCAGCAGGCGCTCGGGAAAGTCGCAGGCGGCGAGCGCCGCGTGCGGATCGTCGGGGTCGCCGCCCGCCAGCTGCACCTGCCGCCCGACCGCGCGGTAGAGCAGCCCGGTATCGAGATGCGGCAGGCCGAAATGCGCGGCGAGCGCCTTGGCGATGGTGCCCTTGCCGGACGCGGTGGGGCCGTCGACTGCGATGATCATGGTGGCGGTGCGTGGCAAAGCGGGGCGCGCTTGGCAAGCGCCCGCGCGCCCGGTTTACCCCTCCTTCACGCCGCGCGGGCTATGCGGGCGGGCAAGCGACAGGAGGGCCGGGCGATGCGCTGGGTGACGGGGCTGATCATTGCCGCAGGCGTGCTCGGCGGGGCGTGGCCCGCTGCCAAGGTGCTGTGGGACATGGAGACCGGCGCTTCGCCATTCGGGGTCGGGCTCGCCGACGGCAGCGTGCAGCAGGCCGAGATCGGGCCCAAAAGCTTCTGGCCGCAATGGGCGCTGCGCCCCGATGGCGCGCGCTTTACCGTGCGCGCCCATTTCGGCCCCGCCGCCAGCCAGGCCGAGACGGGCTATGCCGAACTTGGCGGCTTCGACGATCCGGCGGCACTGCAAGCGGCCTATGCCCAAAAGCTCGCGGCGGCGGGCTGGGAGGTGCGCCCGATGCACCTGACGGTCGCGCTGCCCGAAGTCCCGCCGCGCAGCGCGCGCCTGTGTCAGGTGCTGGCGCGCAAGGACGGGAATAGCCTGATGCTCTCGGTCACCACCGACACGCAGGGCCTCAGCCGCCTGCACTGGACCCGCGGCGCGATGCCGCCGATGCAGGGGGGCGAACAGGGCCTGTGCCGCTAGCGCGGCTCCGTTTCGGTATCTCCGCGCGCCCGCCAAGCGCGCACCAGGCCGATGATGGCGATCGAGGCCCAGAAGAATTCGAGCACCAGGCTCGCCCAGTTGGTGTGGAAGACGAGGCTGACCGTCAGCAGCGCCGCGCCCAAGAGGTTGGTGCCGTGGAGCAGGAAGGGATTGGTCGCGCGGGCGAGCGTCAGATAGGCATAGGCCCCGATGATGCAGGCCGTGCCGCAAAGGCCGATGATGCTCGGCCAGTCGAGCGGGGTGTTCACGCCGCCGCCGCCTCGTCGAGCAGCCCCATGAAGGTCGGGAAGCTGGTGTTGATCGGCGAAATGTCGTCGATCTCGACGCCGCCCTCGCTCACCAATCCCGCGACGGCCATGCTCATCGCAATGCGGTGATCGAGCAGCGATTTGACGTGGGCCTTGCCGGTGCCCCGCAGCGGATCGCCGCCGGTCCCGTGGATGGTGAGGCCGTCCGCGTGCTCCACAACCTGAGCGCCCGCAGCCGTGAGCGCGGCGGCCATCGCGGCCAAGCGGTCGCTTTCCTTGACGCGCAGTTCTTCAAGGCCTGTGGTGCCGGTGGTGCCGCTTGCGAGGGCGGCGGCGACGAACAGCACCGGAAACTCGTCGATCATCGCGGGGGCAATCGCCGGGTCGACCTCGACGCCGGAGAGCTGCGCATGGCGCACGCGCAGATCGGCGACCGGCTCGCCGCCGACTTCGCGGGGGTTCATCTCCGCGATGTCCGCGCCCATCTGACGCAGCACGTGGAGAAGCCCGGCGCGGGTCGGATTGAGGCCGACGTTCTCGATCACAAGATCGCTCCCCGGCACCAGCGTGGCCGCGACCATGAAGAAGGCGGCGGAAGAAGGATCGCCCGGCACGGTCACGTCCATCGGGGCGAGTTCCGCCTCGCCGTGGATGGCGATGACGGTCTCGCCGTTCTCCTCGCCCACTTCGAGCCGCGCGCCGAAGCCGGTCAGCATCCGTTCGGTGTGGTCGCGGGTCGGGACAGGCTCGATCACGCGGGTGATGCCGGGGGTGTTGAGCCCGGCGAGCAGCACCGCGCTCTTGACCTGCGCGCTCGCCACGGGGAGCCGGTAGGTGATCGGCACGGCCGGCGAAGCGCCGCGCAGCATCAGGGGGAGGGTGCCCCCGGCGCTCGCCTCGAAGCTTGCGCCCATCAGGCTGAGCGGATCGATCACGCGCTTCATTGGACGGCCCGACAGGCTCGCATCGCCCGTGAAGGTGGCGGTGATGGCGTGGCTGGCGACGAGGCCCATCAGCAGCCGCGTCGAAGTGCCCGAATTGCCCATGTCGAGCGCCTGTTTCGGTTCGAGCAGGCTGCCGACGCCCACGCCGTCGACCTCCCAGGTGCCGTCCTCGCCGCGCGCGATCTGCGCCCCGAAGGCGCGCATCGCGGCCGCCGTGGCGAGCACGTCCTCGCCCTCGAGCAGCCCGGTGATCCGGCTGCGGCCGACCGCGAGGCCTGCGAACATCAGCGAGCGGTGGCTGATCGACTTGTCGCCCGGAACGCGGATCGCGCCCGTCAGGGGGCCGAGCGGAGTGAAGCGGTGGCTAGTCTGGGGGCTGGTCATAAGGCGGCGGTCTTTGACAGCGCCCCGCGCTTCTGGCAAGGCGCGCCGCGCGTCGCCGCCGGGCTCTTGATAAAGGGCTTGCCGCGCCCACCTTTTGCGATCAAGCCGCCTGCGATTCTCGCAGCCGATATGTCCGCCCGCGCCACGGGCGGCCCGAATTGAGGAATGACAATGGCCAAGCCCGAATGGGGTACCAAGCGTACCTGCCCGAAGTGCGGGGAACGTTTCTACGATCTCGGCAAGGAAGACCCGGTCGCCTGCATCGAATGCGGCGAGACCTGGACGCCCGAGCCGGTGCTCAAGTCCAAGCAGCCGATTCCCTTCGAGGAAGTCGAGAAGAAGGTTGATGCCGAGGCGGATGCGGATCTCGGCGGTGACGATGATCTGGGCGATCTCGAAGACATCGAGGACATCGACGAGGACGGCGATTCGCCCGATAGTGACGTCGACCTCGGCGGTGACGACGATCTCGGCGTTGCCACCTCGGGCGATGACGAGGACGACGAAAGCTGATGTTGGTGGGCCTGCCTCCGCAGGCCCATCCTTGGTGCGTTCCTGTTGCCCTACCGCTTTGCTGCTTGAGGGCGATGGCACCTGCGGCTCGGCCGCGTGGCCTCGCGGTCGCTTTGCGACCGAAGTCACCGCCACTGATCCCGTTTCCGGATTTTGGTCCGGGTCGATCAAATTTCGCTTGCAAGGGGAGGGCGGCCCATCTAATGGCCGCCTCCCGCGAGCAGGGCACCCGCCTTGCTCGCATGATGACTGGCTCGGGGCCTTAGCTCAGCTGGGAGAGCGCAACACTGGCAGTGTTGAGGTCAGCGGTTCGATCCCGCTAGGCTCCACCAGTCACCATTGATCAAAGTCGAAAGGTCCGGTTCCCCCGGGGGGACGCTTTTCGCAACGCTGGCCGACGAGGTTTCGTCCGCCGGCGTTTTTCGCATTATGCGCCTGCACCTGCGGCGCGAGGAGAAGTGAGCGATGTTCGACACGCTGTCCGACCGTCTGGGAGGCGTTTTCGACAAGCTGAAGGGTCGCGGTGCGCTGCGCGAGCAGGACGTGCGCGATGCCATGCGCGAGGTGCGCATTGCCCTCCTCGAAGCCGATGTCGCGCTGCCCGTCGCCCGCCGCTTCATCGATGCCGTCACCGAAAAGGCGGTCGGCCAGGATGTCCTGAAGTCGGTTACGCCCGGCCAGATGGTCATCAAGATCGTCCATGACGAACTGGTCGCAACGCTGGGTGGGATGGAGGTCGAGGGCCTCAAGCTGGACGCCAGGCCCCCGGTCGTGATCATGATGGTCGGCCTCCAGGGCTCGGGCAAGACCACCACCACCGCCAAGCTCGCCAAGCTGATCCGCGAACGCCATGGCAAGAAGGCGCTGATGGCCTCGCTCGACGTCAACCGCCCGGCCGCGCAGGAGCAGCTGGCGGTGCTGGGCGGGCAGGTCGATGTGGCGACCCTGCCGATCATCGCCGGCCAGCAGCCGGTCGATATCGCGCGCCGGGCGATGGAAGCGGCGCGCCTCCAGAATTTCGACGTGCTGCTGCTCGATACCGCGGGCCGTCTGCATGTCGATGATGCGCTGATGGCCGAGATGAAGGCCGTCGCCAGCGTCTCGGCGCCCAATGAAGTGCTGCTGGTGGTCGACAGCCTGACCGGGCAGGATGCGGTCAACGTCGCCCAGAGCTTCAGCGGCGAGGTGCCGCTGACCGGTGTCGTCCTCACCCGCATGGACGGCGACGCCAGAGGCGGCGCGGCGCTGTCCATGCGTGCCGTGACGGGCAAGCCGATCAAGTTTGCCGGCACCGGCGAAAAGCTCGACGCGATCGAGCCGTTCCGCCCCGGCTCGGTCGCCGACCGCATCCTCGGCATGGGCGACGTCGTCAGCCTCGTCGAACGCGCGGCGGCGACGATCAAGGAGGAAGAGGCCGAAAAGCTCGCCCGCAACCTCGAAAAGGGCAAGTTCGACCTCGACGATCTCGCCATGCAGCTGCGCCAGATGCGCAACATGGGCGGGATCGGGATGCTCGCAGGGCTGATGCCGGGCATGAAGAAGGCCAAGGCCGCGATGGCCAACTCGGGCATGGACGACAAGGTGCTGATTCACATGGAGGCGATCATCTCCTCGATGACCGCCAAGGAACGCGCCAATCCCGATCTGATGAACGCCAAGCGCAAGAAGCGCGTTGCAGCGGGCAGCGGGACCGATGTGCAGACGGTCAACAAGGTGCTCAAGATGCACCAGGAAATGGCCCGTGCGATGAAGCAGATCAAGAAGATGGGCGGCCTCAAGGGCCTTGCCGCGATGTTCGGCGGCGGCATGGGAGGCGGCGGCCCGATGGGCGGCATGGGCGGTCTTGGTGGTGGCGGCGCCGGCGGCCTTCCGGGCCTTGGCGGCCCCGGCGGCATGCCCGGCTTGGAGGGCGGCCTGCCCGGTCTCGGCGGCCCCCCGCGGTTCAAGAAATAGTTTCAAGTCAATCGGTTCAGTTCTAAAGTTCAATTCACTCGAAAGGTAACATCTCATGTCCATTTCCATCCGGCTCTCGCGCGGCGGCGCCAAGAAGCGTCCCTATTACCGCATCGTCGTCGCCAACAGCCGTAGCCCGCGTGACGGCAAGTATCTCGAGCAGATCGGCACCTACAACCCGCTGCTCGCCAAGGATTCGGCCGACCGCGTGAAGCTCGTCGAAGACCGCGCCCGCTACTGGCTCGGCGTCGGCGCGCAGCCGACCGACCGCGTTGCCCGCTTCCTCGATGCCGCCGGCATCAAGGAGCGTGCGGCCCGCGTGAACCCCAAGAAGGGCGAACCGGGCGAGAAGGCCAAGGAGCGCGCCGAAGAGCGTGCCGCCAAGATCGCCGAGGCCGAAGAAGCCGCGCGCGCCGCTGAAGAAGAAGCCAAGGCCGCTGCCGCAGCGCCTGCCGAGGAAGAAGCGCCCGCCGCTGAAGAAGCGCCTGCCGCCGAAGAAGCTGCCGCCGAAGAGCAGGCCGAAGGCTAAGCCATGAGCCCCAAGCCCGTCACCCTTGCCGCCATCGCCGGCGCGCACGGGGTGGCGGGCGAGGTGCGCCTCAAGCTGTTCGGCGAGGGCATTGCGACCCTCGCCCAGCAGAAGAGCTTCAATGACGGCGCGCTTACTCTTGTGAAGATCCGCGAGGACGGGAAGGGCGGGGCCATCGCCCGGCTCGCCCAGAGCAGCTCGCGCGCCGATGCAGAACGCCTGCGCGGCACAGTGCTGAGCGTCCCGCGCGCGGCGCTGCCCCCGCTTGGCGAGGGCGAGTTCTACCACGCCGACCTCCTCGGCCTTCCGGTCGTGACCGACGCGGGCGACGCGATCGGCAGCGTGCTTGCCATCGAGAACTTCGGCGCGACCGACATCATCGAGATCGCGCTCGACCCCGCCCCGGCCAAGGGCCCGAAAACCTTCATGGTCCCGATGGTCCCCGCGGCGGTGATCGCGTGGGACGACACCAAGCTTGTCATCAGCGCGGATTTCGCCGATAATTGACGGCGTGAGTTCGCCCGTCGACGAGACTCTCTGGCAGCGCATCGCCGACCACCACATCGGCCCGGCGGACGCATCGCTTTCCTTTACCGCTCGTCTCGCGCGCGAAAACCGCTGGAGCGCCGCCCACGCCGAGCGCGTGATCGGGGAATACAAGCGCTTCTGCTATCTGGCGATGACGGCGGGCCGCGAGGTGACGCCGTCCGATGCGGTCGATCAGGCCTGGCATCTCCACCTCACCTACAGCCGCGATTACTGGCAGACCTTCTGCCCCGAGGTGCTCGGGCGCGATTTGCACCATGGCCCGACGCAAGGCGGCCCGGTCGAGCGGGACCGCTACTACCATCAATACGCCGCAACCCTCGCCGCTTACGAGGCCGCTTTCGGCAGCGCGCCGCCTGCCGCGATCTGGCCGGGCGCGCATCGGCGCTTTGCCGTCGATCCGCGGGGAGTGCGCATTAACCTTTGGCATGATATTGTTCTCGAACGCCGGGTCGCACAGGCACTGGGCCTCTTCCTCGTCGCCGGGGGATGGCTCGCAGGAAGGATAATGTGATGGAGCTGTTCTCGTCCTGGACGGGCAGCGATTTCCTGCTGTTCTACAGCGTCTTGCTGGCCTTTGCGCTGGCGGGAGCATGGTGGATGACGGCGCTCCTGCGCGAGCCGGGCCGCCGCGCCAGTCCCGATGACAGCGAAAGCGTCGCGCTGCTCGCCGGCGGGCAGAGCCGGCTTGCCGATTCGGTGCTGGCCGAACTCTACGTCCACGGCGCGCTGGCCGAGGGCGAGAAGGGCAAGCTGCTGTTCGCCGACCGCACTGTGCCGGTCTCGGAGGCGGCCAGGATATTGCAGGCGGCGCGCGAGCCGCTCAGCCTCGCCGATGCGAGGAAGGCGCTGGGCATCCATGCCGACCGGATCGCGGCCAAGCTCCAGCGTGCGGGGCTGCTGATGCGCGACAGCGACTTCACGCGGCTGCGCTGGCTTTCGGTCACGCCCTTCGCCGCGCTCCTGCTGCTCGGCCTCTACCGCCAGCGGGCCGGTGACGCGCTGGGCGAGCCGACCGGCTTTCTGGTGGCGCTGATGATCGTCACCGCGATCCTGGCCGCAGTGCGCTTCTTCACCGTCGACCCGCGCACGATTGCGGGGATCGAGGCGGTGCGCGATCTGCGCGCGCGCAAGGATCGCTCCGCCCGCGCGCCGCAGCCTGACGAGGCGGCGATGGCGGTCGCGCTGTTTGGCACCGGCGTTCTGGTCGGCACCCCGTGGGAGCCGGTCCATGCCATGCGCAGGCAGGAAGGCGATGGTGGCAGCGGCGGGGGCGATGGTGGCAGCAGCGATGGCGGATCGGGCTGCGGCGGGGGCGGCTGCGGCGGTTGCGGGGGCTGACTTCCCGGCGTAAGCGGCGGGAATGACGAAATTGAATGTCGCCGTTGTCCAGGCCGCGCCTGTCCCGCTCGATTTCCAGGGCGGGATCGACAAGGCCGTCCGCCTTGCGCGGGAAGCGGTGGAGAGCGGCGCGAAGGTCGTCGCCTTCGGCGAGACCTTTCTGGGCGGCTATCCGCTGTGGCTTGACGAGGCGCCCGGCGCGGCCTTGTGGGATCACCCGGGGGCGAAGGCGCTGCACCGGATCATGCTCGAGCAGGCGGTGGTGGCCAATGACGAGCGGCTGCTGCCCTTGCAGGAACTGGCCGATGCGAGCGGGGCGATCATCTCCATCGGCGCGCATGAACGGGTGCGGCGCAGCCTCGTCAACAACCAGCTGACTTTCCGGCCGGGCCTGCCGGTGCTCGATCACCGCAAGCTGGTCCCGACCCACGGCGAACGCCTGATCTGGACGCGCGGCGACGGCTCGACGCTGGGGGTGCATCAGGCCGAATGGGGCCGCTTGGGCTCGCTGATCTGCTGGGAGCACTGGATGCCGCTCGCCCGCGCGGCAATGCATAATCTCGGCGAGGATGTGCACGTCGCTGCCTGGCCGACGGTGCGCGAGAGCCACGCGATCGCGTCGCGGCGCTATGCGATGGAGGGCCGGTGTTTTGTGCTGGCGGCGGGGCTGGTGCAGACGCGCGACGATCTGTTCGAGGGGCTGGAGCGGGTGGGTGGCGATGCCGCCGCGCGCGAGTTGTTCGAAGCGATCCCCGCCGAGGTGCTCAACCGCGGCGGCTCCCTGATCGCCGCCCCCGACACCCGCGTGCTGGCACAGGCGGGCGAGGGTGAGGAGACGCTTTTCGCCGAGCTCGATCTTGCCGAGGTGGCCGAGGGGCTGACAAACCTCGATACCGACGGGCATTATTCAAGGCCAGATGTGTTTGAACTGACGGTGGATACGCGGGCGAAGGATGGGGTGACTTGGAATGGATAGGGCGGTAGCTTCGCTCTTCTTGGTTCCACTTGCCTTCGGTTTGCTAACCGCGTTCCTAGGAGCCTACCTTCTTTCCCGGCATCTGCAGCGTGTGCCGAAGGTGCTTCGTTTGCTCATGGCATTGGCCTTGCCCGTGGTCGCAGTGCTGTTGGCGCTATATGGCCTCGACCTTGCTGGACAGGCTCCCAGATTCGCAGCGGGCGGAAGCCGGTTGGATGGCGCCGGTGCAGTTATAGCGTTCGTGTTCGGGCTGCCCTTCTACATCGTCATTTTCGTCATCTGCTGGGTCGTGGTCGCCAGGCGGTTGGCAAAACCATGACCTTCGCCGCCACCATCCTCACGCTCTACCCGGAGATGTTCCCCGGGCCGCTCGGGCATTCCATCGCGGGGCGCGCGCTGGCTGAGGGCAAGTGGGACTGCGAGACGGTGCAGATCCGCGACTTCGCCACCGACAAGCACCGCACGGTCGACGATACCCCTGCGGGCGGCGGGGCGGGGATGGTGTTGAAGTGCGACGTTCTGGCGCGGGCTTTGGACAGTGTGATCGGAGAGCCCCTTCCCCTTGGGGAAGGGGTTGGGGATGGGGGGGCGGCGCTGGAAGGTCGCTCATTCCCCTCAACCGCCGAGCCCCCCCCCCCCCCCCCCCCCCCCCCCCCCCCCC